>NZ_JBYQMC010000002.1:0-537709 GCF_057834205.1 Streptomyces sp. GL_148
AACCACCGGCAACGACAACCTCACCGGCACCAACCAAAACGACGTCATCTGCTCCCTCGGCGGAAACGACACCATCAACGCCGCCAACGGCGACGACCTCATCTACGCCGGCACCGGCAACGACACCATCAACGGCCAAAACGGCAACGACACCATCAACGCCGGACCCGACAACGACACCGCCAACGGAAACAACGGCAACGACACCCTCAACACCATCGACGGCCAAACCGACACCGCCAACGGCGGCACAGGCACCGACACCTGCAACACCGACACCATCGACACCCGCATCAGCTGCTAACAAACCCACCCACCAGCACCCCGGCTATGCCCCGGCACCCGCACACAAGGTGCCGGGGCGCAGGTCTATACGGACCCTCGCTGCGAAGATCCTGAGGGGCACCAACGGCAACAACATCATCTTCGCCCTCACCCTCACCCGAAACGACATCGTCAACGGCATGGGCGGCAACGACCTCATCTGCGGCGGAAACAACACTGCCACCGTGAGGTGCCCCGCCCGGCCCGGTGTGACCGCCCCCGGTGACCGCTCACCTCGGACACACCACCACCAATCACCGGACATACAAAACAAATCAGGTATTTATTGACATGTAGCCCCTCCCGAGGCTGCGCATCGGACCGGCCCCGCACCGTCCCATCCGTTCGGGCGGGACCGGCTCCACATGCCGCCCGAGAGACCTGGGGCTGGGTGCCCCGGGCGGCACCCAGGAAGAACCAACACACCTTCCATACCGTCAGCAACGACCCGTCCCGCACGGCCATTGACCAGCCGCCTCACCCCCGAGGCGCCCACCGGTCCGTCAGCTCGACGTCCCGGCGGCGCCGCTCGCACGGCTCCTTCTCCGCCCCGCGCCACCGGTAACAGGTGAACGAGGCGATGAAAGGTCCCGGAGGACAGGCTCGCCCCCACGCGCGGATGCGTCGAGCAGTCCTGTCACCTGGGCCGGGGCCTGCCCCGCCCTGCTCCGGGGAAACCGGTGCCCGTCGCATGAAGCCCGAAGGAAAGCCTCAGGACCAAAGACTCTCCAGGTAAGGACTAAGGACCCCGCGCCCTGCCCTCCAAGATCACATACAATCATGGAGCAGGGAAACCCCCGGGGACCAGTGGAAACAGCGGGCCAATGGTCCTCCACCCCCCGAGACCATTCGCTTGGCCGCGTTCACACATGGCCTCGGGGGCACCCTCACAGCCACACCACCGAATTCCGCCCAGTCACCAACCTTGAAGACGTCTCGGGAATGCGGAGCTCCGGTATGACTGAGCCAGTTCCGAGCTCGCTCCGCTTGCCAATGAGGTATCGGCCGAAGGCATGGATCGCCGCATGTCTTCCACTGCGCGGTGTCCACTACCCGGCCAGTCGCACGGTGCCGCCGCCAGCCCTGACAGCTCGCCGCGGCCAACAATACGGGCCCAGTACGGTGGTCTTGCATGTACTCGGGAGCGTTGAGGGGTGGCATCATGGCGGGCGAAACCGCAGTCACGGTCGTGGGCAACCTGACCGCCGATCCAGAGCTGAGGTTCACCGCCTCCGGCATTGCGGTCGCCGACTTTACAGTCGCATCCACTCCACGCGTCTACGACCGTGACCGCAGCGCGTTCACCGACGGCGAACCCCTGTTCCTGCGATGCACGCTATGGCGGCAGGCAGCAGAAAACGCCGCCGAAACCCTGACCCGCGGCATGCGCGTCATCGTCACCGGACGCCTCAAGCAGCACACCTATAACGACAAAGAAGGACAACAGCGCACCGTCGTCGAGATCGACGCCGAGGAAGCCGCCCCGTCCCTCACCTACGCGAAAGCCACCGTCACCAAAAAATTCCGGCCTGTCCGCGGACCCGCCACCGGCAGGCTCGCCGTACAACCCGGCACCCCGGCGCCGGCGCCGGCGCCGGCGGAACAGTATCCGTTCTGACCTGACCGCCCGCCCGCCCCTGAACCTCAAAGCCACAAGCCAACCCCCGGCCGGCTGAAACGAGAAGTTCGCGGAAGCATTCAGCGAGGGGGCGTATTGACCCCTCCCCTCCCTAAAGGAAGGGGATTCCTAGCTCACTTCGCCTGACACCTAGCAGGTGGCAGGTGGCAGGGCTTACAAGATCAGCACTAGCCGGGTTGAGACCAGCCCGGACGAGCACCACGCGGGCGGAGTTCTTGTCCCTGGGGGACACGGTTCCGCAGGCGGTGCACGCATATGTTCTCTCGGCGAGGGGGAGGCGGTGCTTGGCTCTCGCTCCGCAGTGTGCGCAGTCCATGGTGGTGTGCGCGGGGTGGACAAGGTACACGGTGCGTTCGTGCTTGCGGGCCATCTCGATCAGGGCCGTCTTGGTGGCGCCGATCGCGGCATCGGCCGCTTTGCGGGCCATTGTGGTCTTCGCGAGGAACTTCGGGCGGAAGTCCTCCACGGCGAGGTGTTCGAAGTCGCGGACGACGGACTTGGCCCACTTGCGTCCGGTGTCCTGCCGCTGCCGGGCGATCTTCTTGGACACCTTCGCCGCTGCCCGGCGGGCCTTGCAGTAACCCTTGGTGTCGGGCTTGTTCTTGGGGGTGCGGCGCCGGGCCATCATCCGCTGGTAGTGCGCGAGCTTCGCAGCAGCAGTCCTGCCGTGCTGGGCGTGGGGCAGGTCGTGGGTGTCGCTGGTGGTGGTCGCGGTCTCCTTCACGCCCCAGTCGACGCCGATCGCGGCGCCGGTCTCCGGCAGGGCCTCGGCCACGGTGGGGACAACGAAGCTGGCATGCCAGTGGCCGAGGCTGTCCCGGTACACGCGGACGCTGGACGGCGGCTTGGGCAGCTCACGCGACCACACCACCGTCAAGACGATCCCGCCGGCCAGGTGCAGACGACCGCCCTTGAGCCGGAAGCCGCGCTGCGTGTAGTTCAACGACGGCGCCGCGCCCCGCTTCCGCTTGATCCGGGGCATCCCGGCCCGCTGCCTCATCGGCATCTTCGCTTTGATGCCCCCCAGCGCCTTCGCACGGGACTTCACGAAGTCCCGGATGAACTGCTGCTGAGGCACCGAGGCGCCATCGCGCAGCCAGGACATCGAACGACGCGCGTCGGTCAGCATCTTGCCGAGCTGCGCCGGACCACACGTCGTCTTCGTCTCGGTGGCTTTGTTGAGTTTGTGGACCTTGCGGGACATCGCCACGCACTCGTTCCACACCCAACGACACCGACCCCACTCCGCTTCCAGAGTGGTACGGGCGGTGGACGACAGGCGCAGCCGGTAGGTGTACCGGGCGCGCCCGGTCACCTGCTCGGCCATCGCTGCTCTCGTCACGACCGGAACCTAACACCCGCCACTGACAACGGAAGAGAGTGCAGGTCAGAACAGATGCGCAGAGAACTCCGCCGCTCCGCGGCTCCGCCCCAAGGACCCATTCCTCCCCAGGCTGAAGCCCAGGGCATCCTGGGAGAAATCAGGTGAACTGCTCCTGAGGCCGACGAAAGAAGACAGAAAGCCGGAAGTCCTTGATCATTCACGGGATGCTCAGGAGCACCCCGTCCCACAGCTCACCTGATACCAGGCCACCGGCCCGGATCAGGGGTGCAGAGCCAGACTCGCAGAACGCACCAGACGGGGCAGGCCCGCTTATGCCCCAGCAGCCTCTCGCTGGGCAACGGTTCGCATCACCCTCGAGAAGTCCGTGTGACCACCGCACGCATCTACCGTACGGCGCCAGCCTGATGCAACACTTCTGTAAGTGACGCCCCCCCACAGAAATCATCGGTGGTCGCTGTGGGTGAGCCCCGCCAAACCCGGGCGGGGCCCACCCACATGACCCAGCATCAGAGACAGGGACCGCCGGACACCGCCTCCTCCCGGCTCACGGGCGCATGCTCGCGAGCCGCAATGAGCCAGTCGATGACGGCCTCCCGCTGCGCTCCGTCCATCTTCTCGATGATCACCATGGCGATCTTCTCGGGATCGCTCCAGTCCATTCGCTTGACCTTGGCGATGTGGATCCAGTCGTCGTCCGAATCCGGGGCGCCCGCGGGCGCAGCATCCACCCGCGGGTGCGGAACCTCCGCCGCAGCACTGGTAGCGGCGGAACCCATCGACGGTGCGGTCGAAGCGACTTGCTTGGCGTGGCCGGCTGAAGCCTTCCGCCTGGCCTTACGCTCCTCAGCCTGTGTCTGCCGGTCGCCCTGCTCCTGCTCCCACCACGCGAGTTGCTTGGCCTCGTCCCACTTCTGGTCCCGGGTGAGCTTGCCGAGCCGGCGGGCCGGCTCCAACGCCATGGCCCGCGTTCTCACGAGGTTCTGAACGGCGGGGGCGAGTTCCAGAAGGACCCTGCGCTGGGACACCCAACCGTCGACGCGCTCGTAGTGCTGTGCGACCGCACGGCCTGTTCCGAAAGCGGCGACGAGGGCCTCTACGGCCAGCGCCTCCTCGATGGGGTCGAAGTTCTCGCGGTCGAGGTTCTCGGACACCACGGCGTCCATGAAGGACTGGCGGTCTTTGGCGACGTCGTCGTTGATGACACAGTCGAGGGTGAAGCTTCCCCTTGGTCTTGGACACCTGGAGACTGGGACGTGTGGTTCCAGAGGAAGTAGTGCCAGGTGGGAAGTAAGTACACGAAGCGGTACTCGGCGGAGTACCGGCGGGACGCGATCGCGCTCGTCCGGTCTTCCGGCAGGACGGTGACCGAGGTCGCCCGGGAGCTCGGGGTCAGCCCGGAGAGTCTGCGCAACTGGGTCCGCCGCGATCAGGCCGACCGTGGCGAGGGCGCCCCGGGCGGGCTGACCAGCGCCGAACGCGAGGAACTCAAGCGCCTGCGCAGGCAGAACCGTGAGCAGCAGCAGACGATCGAGATCCTGAAAAAAGCGACGGCCTTCTTCGTGAAGGAGAGCGACCGGTGAGCGTGCTGTACCGGTTCATCCACACGGAGAAGGCCTGCTATCCGGTGACCCTGCTGTGCCGGACGGTGAAGATCGCCCGCTCCTCTTACTACGCCTGGTGCGAGGGCGAAGCCGGCCGCCAGGCCCGCCGGGCAGCCGACGACGCTCTCGCCCACGAGATCACCGTCCTGCACATCGCCTCCCGCAAGACTTACGGGGTGCCGCGGATCCACGCCGAGCTGCGGCGTGGGGGCCGGCGGGTGAACCGCAAGCGTGTCGCCCGGATCATGCGCCAGGCCGGCATCCAGGGTGTCACCCGCCGCAAGCGGCGTTCACTGACCCGAGCGGACAAGAAGGCCCGGCCGGCCCCGGACCTGATCGGCCGCGACTTCCACGCCGAGACCCCTGGTACCAAGCTGGTCGGGGACATCACCTGCCTGCCCACCGCCGAGGGCTGGCTCTACCTCGCCTGCTGGCTGGACCTGGCCACCCGCGAGATCGTCGGCTACGCCATGGCCGACCACCACCGGGCCTCCCTCGTCACCGACGCCCTGAAGATGGCCCAGGGGCGGGCTGAACTCCGCCCCGGATGCGTCATACACAGCGACCGCGGCAGCGAATACACATCAGCCGAATTCCGCAGTGAGATAGCGGAGTTGAACCTGCGGCAGAGCTGCGGACGCACCGGATCCTGCTTCGATAACGCCGCCGCGGAAAGCTTCTGGGCCCTCCTCAAAGAAGAGATCGGCACCCGCATCTGGCCCGACCGGGCCAGAGCCCGCGCCGACGTCTTCAACTTCATCGAAACCTTCTACAACCGCCGCCGCCTGCGCAAACACAAGACCCTCGGCTACCTCACCCCGGCCGAGACCAGGCAGCGACACCAGCACGCCCTCGCAGCGTAAACATCGAGTGTCCAGGATCACGGGGAAACTTCAGTGCCGTACTTCTCCGCCAACGCGCGCTGTGACAGCGAGGGATCAAGACGCTTGTCCCTGCGGATATTCGCAAACAGTTCGACCCGCGACGAACCCACCCCGGCCTCCCGACATGACCGTGTACCCGAACGACACGGCCCCGACATGACCGTGAACGACGGACCACACCCTGTCGTCGCGAGGCGGACGGCCCACAGCATTCACTCCAACGTGGGCACGTCGCCCTGGGGTTGTCCCGGGGCCGAACGGGGCCGAAGCCGCGGCGTCCGGGCTGATGGCCTGCGCACTGCACCGTTCTGTGTGCAGCTCCAGGGCCTCGCTGATCCGTTCCGCCCTAGTCACTCCAGTCGTAGATCGTGATCTTCATACCTGAGCGGCTTGCGCTGTAGCGGCTGGCCTGGGATCGGGCCTGGTGGCGACGTCGCCAATCGGACCAGCCGAGCCGGGGGGAGGCTCGGCCCCTGGGGTTTCCTACACCGATTTCGCGGCGGTTCGGATCGTGTCGAGTACCAGTGCGGGGTTGGAGAGCATCGTGACGTGGCTGGTGTCGGCCTCGACGGTAGTGGAACCCATGCGCTTGGCCATGAAGCGTTCCAGGTCCGGGTTGATGGCGTGGTCCTGCTTGGCGACGATGTACCAGCTGGGCTTCGACCTCCAGGCGGGATCGTCGGTCTTGGCGGTGGAGAGAAGGTCCGCGGGCGGCGCGCCCTGGGTCGCCCAGACGAGCTGCTGGTCTTGCTCGGACAGGTCTCCGCAGAAGTGCGAGATGCCGTCCCGGGCAATCCAGATACGCCCGTCCTCAACGTCGAGGTGGGAGAACAGCGGCGGGGCGTCGTACTTGGCGATCAGGTCCTGCGGGGTCTCGCCGGCGTCCGGGCCCAGTGCGGCGATGTAGACCAGTCCGGCGACGCGGTCGTCGGTGCCGGCCGCGGTGATGACGAATCCGCCCCACGAGTGACCCACCAGGATGGCCGGGCTGCTGACCCGCGCCAGCGCGCGGGAGACCGCGTCGACGTCGCCTTCCAATGTCTCCAAGGTGTTCTGGGCGGACACCACCTCGTACCCCTCCTGCTGCAGCACGGGGATCACCTTGCTGAAACAGGAGCCATCGGCCCACAGCCCGTGCGCGAATACAATGCTCGGCTTGGTCGCCGTCGACATAGCGTGCTCCTCCGCTCGGCACGGATCGCAGGTCCGCGCTTTCTTCTGGGATTCCACACCAGGAACGGCCAGGGGGCACCTCCGGTAACCCAACCGGGCATCCCGAGCGGTGGCCAAGGGCCTACTCCATGGCCCTCGGCTACCGCACGAGCTTGAAGAGCCTCCACACACCGCAGCAAGATCAGGCGATGTCCGTGTAGCTCCCGCTCGCGAGCACGAACCGCTCCGGCCGTGGGTCGCTCAACTACGCCACCGGTCGCGAAGTAGCCAGGGCGGGCGGGTCCTCCCTTTCGTGGGCGTCACTGGAACACCCCAGGTGGAGCCAAATCAACTTGGTACATCAATGGGGCCAGAAACCACTGTCACGGTGGGGCCCAAAGAACTGCTTACAGACAGCCCTCTTCATGATCAAGGAAATCGGGCTACGAACCCCCCTGAATAAGCCTCCTTGTACAGGCCCCCCATTACCGTTTTGGTTGCCCCGCAACGGGGCGCCCGGCCTCCGGAGTTGGCATGACTTTCTCCCCCTGTCGAACGCATGGCCTGGGGGGTGGTGTCACCGGCTCCGGAGGCATCGACAGACCGCTGATTAGGGGCATGACCACCGGCCTTTCTGCAGGTCGGGAGGCTCTTCGTAATGTGGATGTGGCGATCGGTGCCGTGGGACGGCCGGGCGATGGGGACGAGCGGAGGACGCACGTGATCGACATCAGCGGCATCGGTGCCTTCCTCGGCCTGGACGTCGGCAAGGGCGAACACCACGCCACCGCCGTCACGCCGGCCGGGAAGAAGGCCTTCGATAAACGGCTGCCCAACAGCGAGCCCAGGCTCCGCGAGGTCTTCGGGAAACGGCAGGCCAAGCACGGGACCGTGCTCGTTGTGGTCGACCAGCCGGCCTCGATCGGGGCCCTGCCGCTAGCGGTGGCCCGTGACATGGGCTGCCCAGTCGCCTATCTGCCGGGCCTGACGATGAGACGGATCGCCGATCTCTATCCAGGCGAGGCCAAGACCGATGCCCGCGACGCATTCGTCATCGCGGACGCCGCCCGCGTCATGCCCCACACCCTCCGCTCGGTCGACCTCGAGGAAGAGACCATCGCCGAGCTAGTGCTGTGGCCGGAAAGGTTCACCGGGTCGCGGCGTTCGGTGCGGTGCATCGCAAGGCGGAGGACCGCGCCTCGTACTGGACGTACCGGCGTGGTCCGACAACGCGGCGAGGTGCCGTGCCGGGCGTCGCGACCCGGTGAACCTTTCCGGTCACAGCACTAGAGATGATCGTCGGCTTCGACGACGACCTCGCCGGTGAGGCAACCCGGATCAGCAACCGCCTGCGGGGCTTGCTCACGCAGATCCATCCCTCGCTGGAACGGGTCCTGGGCCCGCGAGTGCAGCACCCGGCCGTGCTCAAGCTCCTCGACCAGTTCGGTTCCCCGGCCCAGATCCGCAAGGCCGGACGCCGCCGACTCGTGACCTTGATACGTCCCAAGGCGCCCCGGATGGCCGAGCGGCTCGTCGAGGACATCTTCACGGCGCTAGACGAACAGACCGTCGTCGTCCCGGGCACCGACGCGGCCGCATTGATCGTTCCCAGCCTCGCCAGCTCTCTCCAAGCGGCGCTTGACCAGCGCAAACTCCTCGCCGCCCGAATCGAGGAACTGCTGGAGAACCACCCTCTTTCCAAGGTCCTGACGTCCATGCCGGGGATCGGCGTCAGGACCGGAGCCCGCATCCTCATCGACGTCGGTGACGGCAGCTCGTTCCCGTCCGCCGCCCACCTCGCCGCCTACGCCGGCCTGGCCCCCGCGACCCGCAGCTCGGGGTCGTCGATCCGCGGCGAACAGCCGTCCAGGAGAGGAAACAAGCAGCTCAAACGGGCCTTCTTCCTCTCCGCCTTCGCCGCCCTCGCCGACCCCGTATCCCGGGCCTACTACGACAAGAAGATCGCGCAGGGAAAGCACCACACCCAAGCACTCCTCTGCCTCGCCCGCCGACGAGCCGACGTCCTCTTCGCCATGCTCAGAGACGGCACCTTCTACGAACCCCAACCCGCCCCATCACCTTGACCAAACCCATAGGGGCACCCCCCGCAACCCCACCCAGGGCACCAGGGGCCCGGGGTCCGGAGCCCGGGCCCCTGGTGTGGGCACAAAGTGCGGGTGTGTCAGCGATCTTGTGTAAGTCGTCTGGTGTTATTGGATGCTGAGCCGGTCCTCGAAGAAGAGTGAGAACTGGTTCAGTGCCTCTTTCCAGTGTGCGGCGACGTGGTTCGCGTCGCGCGCTTTCGGGTTGATCTGCTCGCGGACCGCGAGGTAGAGGACCTTTAACGCGGCCTGCTCCGAGGGGAAATGGCCTCGATTTCGAGTGGCCTTGCGGAGCCGGGCGTTCATGGATTCGACCATGTTCGTGGAGTAGACCACGGTCCTTATGGCCGGCGGGAACGCCAGGTAGGGCGTGAACTCCGGCCAGGCCGACCGCCAGGTCCGGACGATCGCGGGATAGCGTTCTCCCAGCTGAGAGGCCTCGAAAGCATCGAGGGCCTGCTCGGCCGCGGTCTCGGTCGGGGCTGTGTAGATGGCCTTCAGGGCCGGGACCAGCTTGGGGTGGTCCCGCGACGACGAAAGCCTGAGCGAGGCTCTCGTCAGGTGGATCACGCAGGTCTGGACGGTGGCTTTGGGCCAGGTCGCGGTGACCGCGTCGGGCAGGCCCTTCAACCCGTCACAGACCACGATGCAGACGTCCTCGATGCCCCGATTTCGTAGCTCGGAGAGGACCGCCATCCAGGTGGTGGCGCCTTCACCCTCGGAGCCGACCCACAAGCCCAGGACGTCTTTGCGGCCGTCCATGTCGACGCCGACGGCCAGATAGACCGGCTTCGAGGTCACCGAGCCAGAGCGGATCTTCACCCACAACGCGTCGATGTAGATGATCGGCCAGACCGCGTCCAAGGGCCGGTTCTGCCAGGTCACGAGCTCGTCGATCACGGCGTCGGTGACCTTGCTGATCAGGTCCGGGCTGACCTCGACCCCGTAGATCTGGGCGAGGTGGGAGCGGATGTCGCGCACGCTCATGCCGCGGGCGTAGAGGGAGAGGATCCGGTCGTTGAACCCCGCCAGGCGGCGGGCGTTCTTCGGTACCAGCCTCGGTTCGAAGTCGCCGTTGCGATCCCGCGGCACCGCCAAAGTGACCGCGCCGGCGTCCGTCAGCACCGTCTTGGACGAGGTCCCGTTGCGGGAGTTCCCCGACCCGTGACCTGCCAAATCTCCGCGTTCGTAGCCGAGGTGTTCGCTCATCTCGGCTTCCAGGGCCCGCTCCAGAACGGCCTTGGTGATCTCCGTCAGCAGCCCGCCCTCACCGAGCAGAGCCGCCCCCGAGGAGTCAGCCTTGTCGAGCAGCCGCTCGACCACCTCGTCAACCGTCTTGCCGTCGGCCACGGACGCGGCCGCTCCGTTTTTGTCTGCCATGACTCGTCCGATCCGCCTGGCCCACAGGCCCGAGGCCGAGCCCCGGGCCAGGCTTCCACATCACGGACTTACACGAACTTTCAGACACGCTCCAAAGTGCCTCTGCCAGGTGCGAAGTAAGGGCCTGGAAGGTCCTTACTTTTTACCTGTCAGAGGCACTTTCTGTTGTTCTGATTACTGCTTGGACAGCTCGTTCAGGGAAACGCGAGGTTAGTTGTTGTTGATGACGTTGTTGCCGGGGCCGCCGTCGAGGGTGTTGTTGCCGGGGCCTCCGAAGAGGACGTCGTTGCCGTTTCCACCGATGACGGTGTCGTCACCGTTTTCGCCGCGCAGGACGTCGCTGCCGTCTTCTCCTTCGATACGGTCGTTGCCGTCGCCGCCGCGGATGGTGTCGTTGCCGTTTCCGCCGCAGAGGAGGTCGTCGCCGGCCTGGCCGTTAATCTGGTCGTTGCCGCCGTGGCCGAGAATGATGTCGGGCCCGGCGGTGCCGGTGAGCATGTCGCTGCGGTTGCCGCCCTCAATGAGGGTGTAACGGGCGGGGATGGTGTTGGTGTCGATGGTGGCGCATGTGAGGGCGTTCACTGTGTGGGTGTAGGGGGTGCTGGTCGAGGCCTCGTGGGTGGTGTCGCCGGAGTAGGCGGCGGTAACCGGGTGGTCGCCGACCGTGAGTGTGTTGGTCGTGCAGGTCGCTGTCGCTGACCCCGTACTCGTCTCCGTCAGCTGCGCGTTGTCGCACAGGATGACGGAGCCGTCGGTGAAGTCCACCGTGCCCGTCGGGGTGGTGGTATCGGAGACAGTGGCAGTGAACGTAACGTCCTGCCCCTCGTTCGACGGGTTCGGGGCGGATACCACGACCGTTGTTGTCGGCTGCTGATTTACGGTGTGGGTGACCTGGCCGGTGGAGCCCTGATGTCCGCTGTCGCCGTTGTAGGTGGCAGTGATGGTGTGGGTTCCGACCGTAAGGGTGCTGGTCGCAAACTGTGCTTGGCCGTTGGCGAGGGGGACGGTGTCAAGAACCGTGTTGCCGTCCTTGAACTCCACCTGCCCGCTCGGAGTGGTACCCGAGCTCGTGTTTGTCACCGTGGCGGTGCAGGTCACGCTCTGCCCGAAAATTGACGGGTTAGGGGTGCACTCCAGATCCGTGATTGTGGTGGCCTGGTTGACGGTTTGGGTGAAGGTGTCGCTGGAGGCTGCGTGGGTGGGGTCACCGTTGTAAGTGGCCGTGATGGTGTGAGTTCCGGACGTGAGAGTGCTGGTCGCAAACTGTGCTTGGCCGTTGGCGAGGGGGACGGTGTCAAGAACCGTGTTGCCGTCCTTGAACTCCACCTGCCCGCTCGGAGTGGTACCCGAGCTCGTGTTTGTCACCGTGGCGGTGCAGGTCACGCTCTGCCCGAAAATTGACGGGTTAGGGGTGCACTCCAGATCCGTGATTGTGGTGGCGAATTGGTTGACGGTTTGGGTGAAGGTGTCGCTGGAGGCTGCGTGGGTGGGGTCACCGTTGTAGGTGGCCGTGATGGTGTGGATGCCGGACGTGAGTGTGCTGGTCTCAAACTGTGCTTGGCCGTTGGCGAGGGGGACGGTGTCAAGAACCGTGTTGCCGTCCTTGAACTCCACCTGCCCGCTCGGAGTGGTACCCGAGCTCGTGTTTGTCACCGTGGCGGTGCAGGTCACGCTCTGCCCGGACGCCGAGGGGTTCGGAGCACACTCCAGATTCGTGGCAGTAGTCGTGGCGGATTGGTTGACGGTTTGGGTGAAGGTGTCGCTGGAGGCTGCGTGGGTGGGGTCACCGTTGTAAGTGGCCGTGATGGTGTGGATGCCGGACGTGAGTGTGCTGGTCTCAAACTGTGCTTGGCCGTTGGCGAGGGGGACGGTGTCAAGAACCGTGTTGCCGTCCTTGAACTCCACCTGCCCGCCCGGAAGGTTGCCTGCGCCCGTCACGGTGGCGGTGCAGGTCACGTTCTGCCCGGACGCCGAGGGGTTCGGAGCACACACGAGATCGGTCGCGGAGAGCAAGAGCGGCTGGGTATACAGCTCTGCCGACGACAGCGGTTGGTTGGCTGATGTACCTCCAGCAGCGAGGACGTCTCCGTTGGGCAGCAGTGTCGCCGTATGCCCTGCGCGGGCAACCGTCATAAATCCGGTGGCGTTCCACGTACGTCCGCTGGGGTCGTAAAACTCCGCCGACGATACGACAACCCCGCTAGTGCCGCGGCCGCCTGCAAGGAGTACCGTGCCGTTGGTCAGCAGTGTTGCTGTGTGGAGACGCCGGGGGGTTGTCATAGCTCCGGTGGCGTTCCACGTATCGCTGGTGGGGTTGTAGGTCTCCGCCGATGCAGAAAGACCCCCTGCCACGAGTACTGTGCCGTTGGGCAGGAGTGTCGCCGTGTGATTCGAGCGGAGTACAGCCATGGAGTTGGCGGCGCTCCATGTATTGCTAGCCGGGTTGTAAACCTCAGCCGACGACAAAGCAACGCCGATACTGCTAAGGCCGCCCGCTGCCAGGACTCTGCCGTCGGGCAGCAGCGTTGCCGAGTGATTCGAGCGGGCCGCAGCCATAGGGTTGGCGGCGCTCCATGTATTGCTAGCCGGGTTGTATACCTCAGCCGACGAGAGAGAAACTCCGTCAGCTCCCGAACCGCCGGTTACGAGCACTCTGCCGTTGGGCAGGAGTGTCGCCCTGTGATTCGAGCGGAATGCAGCCATGGAGTTGGCGGCGCTCCATGTATTGCTAGCCGGGTTGTAAACCTCAGCCGACGACAAAGCAACGCCGGTACTGCTAAAGCCGCCCGCCGCCAGGACTCTGCCGTCGGGCAGCAGCGTTGCCGAGTGAGAACTGCGGTTGGTTCCCAGAGGTCCGGTCGTGCTCCAGGTCCCATCGGTGGGGTTGTAACGTTCCGGCGCATCAGCGCTGATGCCACCAGTCGCAAGGACTCTGCCGGTGTTGAGAAGCGTTGCCGTGTGGTTTAGGCGGATCTCCTCCATGGCGCTAGTACTGATCCAGGTACCCGGAGGGGCGGCCTGGGCAAGGCTCTGGGCGAGCATGAAAGTAAATAGCGCACACAGGTACGCGACCCATTTCAGAGTCCTACCGGACGTCCGTCTTCCATACGTCATCGCTCGGCTACTCAGCCTGGCCGCTAGACGTCCGATGTTAGACATTTAACCTTTGCCTCCAGCTAACGTTGTGACGCCCTGAGACGGGCGTGAGGCAGTCGTGGCGACCGCAATCGCTGTTGCCATTCTTTGCAGAACTCACACCCGATACCCGATCATGGAACACTCTGCCTCACCGCACACGAGACGCGCGGGGACTGCACCTGCTTTTCCAGGCAGACGACGGCACCATCGCGGAACCTGACAATGTGACAAGGTGTGTTCAATCGCTGTGCCGGGATCATTTGATCGTCGTGCTGGAAGTCGGTGGGGCACTGAGCCTTTTCCATCTTGATCAGTTGGCGAGTTCGAGGGCGACGACGGCTCGGACGACTGCGGTGATTCGGGTGGTGCTGCAGCGGAGCTTCCGCAGGAGTCGCCAGCACTTGAGGGTCGCCATGGCGCGTTCGCCGAGGCTGCGGATCTTGGCGTGGTCCCGGTTGTGACGTCGGCGCCAGCCGCGAAGGTTCTTGCCCCGGAACGGGACGCGGACGGCAGCACCCGCACCTTGGTAGGCCTTGTCCGCCCAGCACTTGACGCCGTCGGTGGCGAGAGCGGCGGGAATGCCATGGGTCCGGGCCGCGGTCAGGTCGTGAGTGGCCCCCGGCAGCGCGTCCGATGCCCAGATCAAACGCCCGGCCGGATCGGCGATGACTGACCGGCGAGGGATACCACCAGGCCGCCGGTGAACCGCCAGGTCCAGTACGGGGTGGTGTGTGCGGCGCGGGGCACGGCGAGGCTGGTGTTGGACGACACTCTGCGTGGCGATGAAGCGGGGGGACGGCGACACTCCTGTTGGGCACAGGCTGTGTCGGTGTCTGGGTTCTGATGGTTGCTTCGTGTGCGACGACACCGTGTGCACGAAGAGCTCGTGCACAACCGGTGGCTCCGTGGCTCCATCCTCGGGAGGATCAGTTCGTGGAGTCCCATTCGTCTGAGGTCATTGGCCTGGCGTCGGGGTAACGCCGTTGGATCTCACTCAGCACCCAGGCGTCGGCTGTGCGGACATCCCAGCTGGAACTGTCGAACTCCCTCAGGGTCAATACGAGTTCGTTGCCCGCGTAGCCCTCGAAGTCGCCGTCGATCGCCTGCAGGTAGGGCGCGTCCATGGCCAGCAACTGAAGGGTGGGGATTCCGGTGCCTGCTGATGCCTTCATCATCCGAGCGAACGCCGGGTGTGGCTGCTCGTCGAACATCTGAGCCTTCCATGTCAGCCCGAGTCCGTAACTCCCTAGTGCTCTGACCGGGAACGTTCACCGGGTTGTGGCAGCAGAGCAGTGTGTGCCGATATTTGTTTCGTGCCGTGGGTTACGCGCCTTACCGTGGCGCGGTGACGATTCAGATGATCATTCTCAACGGTGGTTCCGGCTCGGGGAAGTCCGGGATCGTACGGTGTCTGCAGTCAGTACTGCCGGATCCGTGGCTGGCGTTCGGGTGCGACTCGTTCGTCGACGCTTTGCCCGCGAAGATGCGGGCGTCGGACGGAGGGATCGTGTTCGCGGTGGACGGCGGGGTGAGCGTCGGGGCGGACTTCCGGGCGCTGGAGGCTGCCTGGATGGACGGCGTCGTGGCGATGGCCCGTGCAGGCGCCAGGGTCATCATCGATGACGTCTTCCTCGGCGGAGCAGGGTCCCAGCAGCGGTGGCAGAAGGCTCTTGGCGGACTGGCCGTGCTGTGGGTCGGCGTCAGGTGTGAGAGTGCGGTCGCCGCAGGCCGTGAGGTCGCACGAGGAGATCGCATCCAGGGGATGGCCGCGTCGCAGGCGGATGTGGTGCACGAGGCCGTGATCTATGACCTGGAGGTGGACACGACGCATACCGAGTCCCTGGTCTGTGCGCGAACCATCGCCGCCCGCGTCAGCTGATCGCTGGATCGGATCCCGGCTGCCCGGTCGGCAGCCGCAGTCCGCTCAGGCTGCGGCGGTGCTGGGGCGGCCTCCCCAGCGGATGCCCTTCTCGCTGCGGATGCGGGAGCGTTCGCGGCGTTGCGCGGCCAGGACGTCGGGGTGACGGGCGTTCGCGTTGCGCCAGCGCAGGTATCGGTGCAGTTCACGGGTCTGGACCGTGTGGTTGGGGTGGTGGGAGTTGGCGAGGGTGAACTGCCGCAGCGGCCCGAAGTGCGCCTCGATGGGGTTGGCCCAGGAGGCGTTGGTCGGGGTAAAGCACAGCTCCATCTTGTTCTTCCGGGCCCACTGGCGGATCTTGGCACCCTTGTGGGCGGAGAGGTTGTCCATGATCACGTAGATCGGGGCGCCGTCGGGGCGGGCGGCGCGGATGGACTTGAGCGCGGCCAGGCTGTTGGCGGTGCCCTTGCGGCGGTGGTTGACGCCCCAGAGGGTGTCGTCGCCGATGGAGTAGCAGCCGTGGAAGTAGGTCACGCCGTGGGTGCGGTGGTAGGTCGCCGGGATCCGGTCGGGCCGGCCTTGCTCGGCCCAGCAGGATCCGCCGGTCGGGCGTATGCCGAGCGGACCGAACTCGTCGAACGCGAAAACGCGGTCGGGGAAGCAGTCCAGGACGTGCTCGATCCGGTCCAGCTTGGCGTCGCGGTCGGGGTCGGTGGACTCCTTCCAGGTCTTGGTCCGCTGGAAAGTGACGCCGCGTCGGGCGAGCAGGCAGCGCAGGGCCTCGCGGCCGAGGCGGATCACCCGGCCGTGGACCCTACGGACGTAGGCGGCGAGCTTGCGGATCGACCAGCGGGTGAAGGGCTGGCCGAGCTTGACCGGGCGGGTGGTGGCCGTCTGAACGACGAAATCCTCGTCCTCAAGACTGAGTTGGCGGGGACGGCCTCCCGCCCATCGAGGGTCCAGACAGGCCAGGCCGATCTCGTTGAAGCGGTGAATGACGTCGCGCACCGTGTCCTCGTCGGCCGCCACTAACCGGGCGATCACCGGCACGCGGTTCCCGCCGGCCGAGGCCAGCAGCATCATCGCCCGCCGGTAGCGCACCGAACTGGTGCTGCCCCGACGCACGATCTGCTGCAGCCGCTGCCCCTCCTGATCAGTCAGTCTGCGGACCTTGACCGGATCTGCCACCACGCCTCCACACGCTGACCGGGATGTCAGCCCCCATCCAATCGGCCCCAGCCTCAGCGCGGGCAGAAACCCGGTGAACCTATGCGGTCAGAGCACTAGTCGGACCAGAAGCTCAGCCAGGGTGACGTAGCGGCGATCAGCCGGGCCGCCCGTGTGAAGGGCATCGTCCCGCCATGCAGCAAAGGTGACCATCTGCATGGTGGATGGCGTTTCAGTCATTGCCTCAGCAACCTGCTTCGATCTTGGAGAGTCGCTACTTCCAGCTCTTCCATTGTCCGAGCTCGCACCATCCAGACGAAACGATTTGGGTCTCGACCTGGTCCGTGGGAGCACAGCAAGCCAAACAGGGCAGACAGGTGATCGGGCAAGTCGAGCATGACCGGTGGTCCGTTTGGAGAGGTTCCGGCTGATCGTTGCAGGTCAGGTGGAGGTGTCGGTGCTGGTTGTCGACTCGGACGGGCTGTTGGTGGAGCGTCAGCTTCGGCAGGGTCGCCTGAATTGTCCGGCATGTGGGGCGGTTCTCGCGCCGTGGGGTCACGGCCGGCCGCGGTCGATCCGGGGTGATCTTGGGGCCCGGCTGTTTCTGCGGCCGCGCCGTACGCGTTGCTCGGGCTGCAAGGTCACGCACGTGCTGCTGGCGGAGGTTCTCTGGCCGCGGCGGGCGGATGCTGCCGTGGTGATCGGGGCCGGGCTGGAGATAGCCGCCCTGGGCATGGGACACCGCCGAATCGCCGCCCACTTGGGCTTGGCCGAGGGCACGGTCCGTGGCTGGCTGCGGGCGTTCGCCGAACGGGCGGAGGACGTGCGCCGGCATTTCACCGTCGCTCTGGTCGCGCTCGCGGACGACCCGGTGATGCCGGATGCGGCGCCTTCGACGCTCGCTGATGCGGTCTCGGCGGTCGCGGCCGCCCATCGGGCGGCTGCGACGAAGTGGCCGGGGATGCTCACGGTGTCGCGGTGGGAGTTCGCCGGGAGGGCGATAGGCGGGAGGCTGCTGACCTCGTCTTCTTCCGCTATTTGATCAACACGGGCCGCCCCTGGGCGGGATCGGAGGGTGCCGGAAGTCTTGATCGTGTCCGCCGGCTGAGCGGCGGGCGTTGTTCGAGACGTGAGGTGGGTTGCCTATGTCACCGAGTGAGGACGAGGACCGTCGCCGGGCGGAGCGGGCCCGGCAGGTGGGCCTGTTCCGTTACGGCTTGATCCAGGATTTGATCGACACGAAGCTCACGACACGCCAGCGCGGGAAGCTCGCCCGCGAACTGGCCGCGAAGGAGCACACCGACCCGTTCGGCCGACAGGTTCGGGTCGCCCGCGGCACGCTGGACCGCTGGGCCCGTCACTACCGCGCGGGTGGGTTTCCCGCGCTGGTGCCGGCCCAGCGGCAGGTCACCCCACGGACCCCGGTCGAGGTGCTGGACCTGGCGGCCGCGCTGAAAAAGGAGAACCCCGCCCGCACGGCCGCGCAGATCCAGCGGATCCTGCGGACGACTCAGGGCTGGTCGCCGACCGACCGGACGCTGCAGCGTCACTTCGCTGACGCCGGCCTGACCGGCGCCGGCGGCGAGAAGAGCGTGTTCGGCCGGTTCGAGGCCACCCGCGGCAACGAGCTGTGGACCGGGGATGCCCTCCACGGACCGAGGATCGGCGGGCGAAAGACGTACTTGTTCGCGTTCATCGACGATCACAGCCGGGCGATCGTGGGCCACCGGTTCGGGTTCGCGGAGGACACCGTCCGCCTGGCCGCCGCTCTGCGGCCGGCGCTGTCTGCCCGCGGGGTCCCGGAGTCGATCTACGTCGACAACGGGTCGGCGTTCGTGGACACGTGGCTCTTGCGGGCATGCGCCTCCCTGGCCATCCGCCTCACGCACTCCAAGCCCGGACGGCCTCAGGGCAGGGGGAAAATCGAACGGTTCTTCCGCACCGTCCGTGATCAGTTCCTGGTCGAGCTCGATGAGGAACGTGTCGGTCAGATTGAGCATCTCACCGAGCTGAACAGGCTTTTCACCGCGTGGGTCGAGACGGTCTATCACCGCACGGTGCACTCGGAGACGGGGCAGCCTCCGATCGAACGGTGGCTGGGTTCGATTCCCCGGCCACTGCCGCTGCCCAGCCCCGCTGATCTTCGGGAGGCGTTTCTGTGGTCGGAGTTCCGGACCGTGACGAAGACCGCGACGGTCAGCCTGCACGGCAACACCTACGAGGTCGATCCGATGTTGGTCGGGATGAAGGTCGAGCTGGTCTTCGACCCGTTCGACCTGACCGAGATCGAGGTGAGGACCTCGGGCAAGAGCGCGGGCAAGGCGGTCCCGCATCGGGTGGGCCGGCACACCCATCCGAAGGCGAGGCCGGAGACACCGCCGGAGTCGGCCCCGCCGACTGGAATCGACTACCTGAAGATCCTCGACGAGACACACACAGCGAACACCGCGAAGGGCATCAACTACTCGTCCCTGATGGACGACGGGCGGGGACCGCGATGATCGACCGCGTTCAGGGGTACTTCGGTTTCACCCGCGTCCCCTTTGGCCGCAACCTGGCCCCGTCCATGCTCCACCAGCACCACTCCCACCGGGAAGCCGCCGCCCGCATCGCGTGGTGCATCAACAACAGGGCGATCGGCGTGGTCACCGGCGAAGTCGGATCCGGCAAGACCGTCGCCCTCAAAGGCGCCGTCGCCTCGCTCGACCCGGCCCGGTTCACGGTCATCTACCAGCCCAATCCCGAGGTCGGCATGCGCGGCCTCTATGACCGCATCGTCACCAGCCTGGGCGGGACCCCCAAGTTCCACCTGGCCGCTCTCGCCACCCAGGCGTCCGCCGCGCTGGCCGCGGAGGTCGACGAACGGGGCAGGACGCCGGCCGTGGTGATCGACGAGTCGCACTTGCTCGACCACCAGGAGCTGGACGCGATCCGCATGCTCACCAACTACGACATGGACTCCACGACGCCGTTCGCGGTGTTGCTGATCGGCCAGCCCACCCTGCGCAAGCGGATGAAGCACGGCGTCCTGGCGGCCTTGGATCAGCGGATCTCGATCAGCTATCAGATGCCCACGATGAGCAGGGAGGAGACCGCCAGCTACATCAAGCACCACCTCACGATCGCCGGGCGCGAGGACACGCTGTTCTCCGACGACGCCGTCGAGCTCATTCACCTCACCAGCCGCGGCCTGCCGCGATCGGTCAACAACATCGCCTGGCAGTCCCTCATCGCCGCCTTCACCGAGGAGAAGGGAATCGTCGACGAGTCCTCCACCCGCACCGCCATCACCGAGACACACGCGACAGAGTGAGCACGAAGCCGACACCGTGTTCACGACGACCCCGGCGGCCTGACGGCCGCCGGGGTCGTTTCATCCCTCCCCATCGACAACCAGCGCGTCGCCCTCATGCTCATCTTCAGCGTCGCTCAACAAGCTGGCCACCGCTGACGCGACCGGAATCCACCACCTCGCCGGCCCCGACGCCGTGAGCCGCCACGAACTCGGCACCCTCATCGCCAAGCGGGACCGGCTCGACGCCTCGCGGCTCCCCACCGGTCGACGGGCCGAAAGCACCCTCCCCGGCGCCCTCGACGTACGCCTCGACAGCCAGGCCACCCAGCGCGGTCTGCGCACCACACTCCGTGGGGCCCGGCAATTCCTGCATCGCACTGGCGTAGCAGCCCAGCCTGTAGGCCAATGAGCGCGCGGTGGCTGGCCTGGGCTTTGTCGGCGGGTTGAGCAGCCTGACGGCCCTGCCTGTCGTGTCGTCCGTCGCTGGATATGTGCCGGAGGGCACTCCCGCACTGGTGGCCGCTGGCGCGTTCGCATTCCACGCCGTGGCTGGCCTCGCTGTCAGCTGCGTCCGACGCACTCGCGGCTGAACCGTAACCCGTCCGCCGGGCCCGCCTGGGGTTGATCAACGGATAGGCGGGCGGCGACCTGCCTGAAGGAAGGCGCCTTCGGTCAGCCACACGTTGACCCGGAGGGCCGCCTCGACGTCGAGCTGGAAGATCGCTTCGAATTAGAACGATTGCGCCATTGTCTGACGTGTTGTCAGTGGTTGTCTCTAGAGTGAAGTCCACCAACTGGCCTACCAGCAACAGGGAGCGATCGCATGGCAGTTGAGCGGATCTGGCTGGATGTTCCGTTCGCGGAAAAGGACGAGGCCAAGGCGGGTGGAGCCCGATGGGACGGGACCGCCCGGCGCTGGTATGCGCCGCGTGCTGGGATGGCCGACCTGGAGCGCTGGACCCCCGGGGTGGACATCCCTGAGCTCTTGCCAGGCGAGGACCGCTCGCTCGGCAGCGGGTTGTTCGTCGACCTCGTGCCGAGCAGTTGCTGGTTCACCAACGTGCGGTCCTGCGTCGCACAGAAGGACTGGGACCACCTCCGCCGCATGATCTATGGCCGCGCCGGCGACCGCTGCGAGGCGTGCGGCGCGGGCGCGAACCGGGAGGCAAAGCGCTGGTTGGAGGCGCACGAACGGTGGAGCTATGACGATGCCACGCGTGTGCAGACCCTGAAGCGGCTGATCTGCCTGTGCACCGATTGCCACACGGCCACACACTTCGGCTTCGCCCAGATCCGCGGGCTCGCGCCCCAGGCCCGCGCCCACCTGATGAAGGTCACCAAGATGACCGGCGCCCAGGCCGACCTACACATCGCTTCAGCATTCGACCTTTGGACGGCCCGATCCCGCATCACGTGGACGCTGGACCTGAGCATGCTCACCGACGTGGGGATCACCCTGGCCCCGCCGCCGGACGCGGCCACCCGCGCCGATGTGGCCCGCAGGACCCTTGCTAATGAGGCCGGTACCGGCACGTCCAGCGGGTTGCCCCGGCAGTCGGGCGCCGGTGCCCGGATGGAGGCACGCGGGAGCCGGTAGTGCCTTCCTGCGGGTTCGGCCGCCGGGCTGTCAGCCGAACCGCAGCCCTCGGCACGATTCGGTGCTGCGGGCAGCGACCTGTCTGATCGAGGGCATGCCCAAGTCGGCGGCCGGACTCCGGCGAGTCGCTTCGTTGTCGAGCTGTGCAAGTTTGTCCTCGGCGCCGGCGAGTCTGATGCGAGGCCCTCCAGCTCACCGAGCCATCCTTCACGCCCGGCTTCCACGCAGCAACAAGGCGAACTCCAGTCCGCGCGGCTTTCAGTCGGCGCGACGATGCCCCCACCTGGGCGAAAGAGGGGCATCGCGCGGTCGAAAGCGGCGGGAGACCTCGCGCACGCGCAGGGCCCTTCGGGCGGGAATCCCAGCGTCGAGGTGTTAGGCGGTGGCGTAGGGGTTGATGATGCGATGCGGTCGGCGGGCGGTCGCCATGACGTTCGGGGGGGGAAGCCGGGTGCAGCGTAGGGGCGTCCCTTGGTCTGCCCGATCGCGGTCAGCACGCCGGCCTTCGTCAGCGCCTGCAGGTACCGGGTTGCCTGCTGGGTGTTGATCGCTTCCTGCCGCTCGTAGCGAGAACGCCGCGCTCGGCCCACCATCGCGACCTCGTGGAGAGCTGTGACCTGCCGCTCACTGATCCCCTGCGCCTCGGCGTGCTCCATCAACTCGATCCAGACCTGGTTCGAGCAGTCAACCCGGTGCTGGACCCGCTGGGCGCCTGCAGCCGGGGCGGCAGGGTGGTCGCAGTCATCCGAGGTGGTGGGTGGTGATGCGGGCGCCGACGAATCGTCCGGCTGCGGCGGCCTCGCGCATGAGGCGGGTCTTCGTACGCTGATCCTCTGCGGGGACGTCGCTGATCCCTGCCTTCCCCACGTACATGACGCTCCGTAAGTTGTTAGGTGGCCCGGGAGGGCCGGGTGTGGCTGATGACGCTCTGCCTTCAGTGGCTTGGATGGAGTGGCCGCCCGGCTCTTCGGGGCGCCCTGGCTGCTGATTGAGATGTGCGCGCTTCGTGCGGTCGCTGATTACGGAGACGACAGCGGGGTGTTCCTCGGGCCGACGGCAAGTTGCGCGGAACGAGGAGGGGCAAGTGAGTAAGCGGCAGGCCCGAGTCTGGGTGGGCATCGATGCAGGCAAAGGCCATCACTGGGTGGCAGTCGTCGACGGGACGGGTGCGACCTTGTGGTCGCGGAAGGTCGACAACGACGAGTCGGTGATCTTGACCGCCATGGGCGAGATCCTGGAGCTGGCCGACGAGGTTCGTTGGGCGGTGGACATCTCCGGCACGTCCTCCGCACTGCTGCTGGCCCTGCTCGCCGCCCATGGCCAGCAGGCTGTGTACGTACCTGGCCGCACGGTCAACCGCATGTCCGGGGCCTACCGGGGCGAGGCGAAGACCGACGCGCGCGACGCCTATGTCATCGCTGAGACCGCCCGCCACCACAACGACTTCTCCACGATCAACGTGCCGGCCCAGCTGACTGCCGATCTGGCTCTGCTGACCGCCCACCGATCGGATCTGGTGGCCGACCGGGTGCGGATGATCAACCGGCTCCGTGACGTACTGACCGGTGTCTTCCCCGCGCTGGAACGGGCCTTCGACTACTCCGCTCACAAGGGTGCCCTGGTGCTGCTGACCGGCTACCAGACCCCGGCCGCCATCCGCCGCCGAGGGCGGGCCCGGCTGACGGCCTGGCTGGCCAACCGCAGTGTTCGGGGAGCTGACACAGTCGCGGCTACCGCGCTGGAGGCTGCCCGGGCCCAGCAGACCGTGCTGCCCGGCGAGCATGTCGCCGGGCAGATCGTCGCCGACCTGGCCGCACAGATCTTGGCCCTGGACGACCGGCTCAAGCGTGTCGACCAGCAGATCCGCGAGACCTTCCGCAGTCATCCGCAGGCGGAGATCATCGAGTCCCTGCCCGGCATGGGGCCGATACTGGGCGCCGAGTTCGTCGTGGCGGCCGGTGACCTGTCAGCCTACGCCGATGCTGGACACCTGGCATCCGCGGCCGGCCTGGTGCCTGTTCCGCGTGACTCCGGTCGCCGCACCGGTAACCTCCACCGCCCCAAACGCTACAGCCGCCGTCTGCGACGGGTGTTCTACATGTCCGCGCAGACCAGCATGATGCGTGAGGGGCCGAACCGGGACTTCTACCTCAAGAAGCGCGGCGAGGGCTGCAAGCATGTTCAGGCAGTCATCGCTCTGGCCCGCCGAAGGGCGAGCGTGCTGTGGGCGCTGCTGCGTGACGGAAGGACATTCACCTCCACCCCGCCCATCACACAGTCGGCTTGACTCCGTCATTGAGACTCCAGCCGAACTGCTCGACGCCAGCAATCCACTGGGCCGGAGGGTGGATCGGGCCGGTGTAGAAGATCGTTCCGTCGGGCTCCATCACCGTCAGCTCCGAGACGTTGTCCGGCCCCGGTGTGGTGTAGGCGGCCAGCCACTGGTCCGCGCGCGGCGGGGCCTGGCGCATACGGCCCACGGCAGAGAAGCCTCGAGCCAGGACTCGGGAAGCCAGAACGTCCATGAGCTCGGATCCCGTTCCCGTGCGGAGGAAGACCGGCGCCCCGATCTCTGCGAAGAGCGTGGGGAGCACAGAGCGGCCGTGCTCGACGGCAGAGGCGGTCATCAGCATGGGTACCCCCTCGTCCGGCGCCGCCGGCGCGGCCGTGGTGCGAGGGGTGCGGGCTTCGGGAACCCGGACGACGGCCGAGGCGTGGCAGCGGGCGTGCGCGTATCGCACGTGGGCGACGTGGCCGCCGATCCGGACGACCACGTTGGCCGGCTCATCCGGATCGATCCTCGTCTCGCAGCCGACGCACACCGCGTTGGCGAGGGTGACCGCCCCGGCCTGGGCGATACCGTCGGGCCCGAGTACGGCGCGTACATCGGCGCTCATACGAATGTCGGTCATTCATCGCTCCCCGGAGATCGTTCCACGCCGCTCTAGTGGTACCCACTGCGGTAGATCCACGCACGACCGGCGGGCAACTTGACGACCGGACCCGCGCCCGCCCCCGTGAACATCCGCCGCCACGCGTGACGTTTCGCCAGGGTGTGGGGACGGGTTCCGTGGCCTGCACCGGCAGGGGCGTGCTCGGGGGCCATGCCCGTGCCGCCAGCGTCCCGATCCCCGCGCCCCGGCTCACCCGGAACCGCGAGGGACCGGTGGAGTCACGGTGCAACGGACCAGTCAGTGTCCGCGCACCGACGTGGCCGGGCCGCGTACCGCGACCACCCCCTTGGACGCCCCGCACACCAGGGACCATCTCGGCTCCATGGCGCCACCCTCCTCGGTCACCAGGCCGTCCATCCGCCCGACTGGAGCCGGTGAGTTGCTGGGGGACCAACCAGTGATGTCCCCAGCCACCCGGTGAGAAGCGGGCCTGTAGGGCTGTGACCTGCGGTGGGGAGGTCGTGGTAAGTCACCGTTCCGGCTGTATCTCACCTGTGATGTCGGAGGGATTGCCGTGGGGAGCGGTCCGGTGAGGACGCCGCCGTTTCGTGGGGCAGAGCAACTCCCCTCCCACGGAAGGCGTCGCCATGAGTCCCACTCCCCTACGCCGGAGCCGTACGGCCCGGCGGACACCCGCCTCGTCAGCTGTGTCTCTGCGCCGATCCCGTCCCGAGACCGTTCCCGGCCGCCGCCCGGTCTCCCGCGGGCCCCGGTTCGCCCGGTTCGGGATCTGGACCGCGCTCGCGGCCGGTCCCCTGGCCTTGGCCGTCGCCCTGGCCTCGCCGGAGACGACGGTGGCCCAGGCCGCGCCCACCGCGCGCGTCTCGGACGGCGTCCGGCCTCCGGCCGAACCGGGCGGTGTGGCAGAGATGTTCGTGGAGCTGTGGCTGCGCTCCGACGCGGCCGCCCCGGACAACGGTGTGGCGGCGGCCGTGCGAACGTTGGCCCCGCAGGCAGAGCTCCCCAAGTGGCCCCGCTCCAATGCGGGCACCCCGGTGGCTGTCCGTGCGGTCACGGTGCGGACGTCGTGGGCGCCCGGCGGCGGGTGGACGGCAGTGGTCGCGGCATACCCTGGCCGGGCCCAGGAGGCGGTGCCCGCAGCGCCGAGCAGCCCTGCATCCGGCGGTGGCGCGCTGGTGAGGTACTTCGCGGTGTCCGGGACCGGAGGCAAGGACGGCGGCCCGGTCACGATCGGCGGTTCGCCGGCTGAGATCGCCGCCCCGGACGCTGTGCCGGTGCCGGACTCCGGGTTCACCCACTCCGTCCCGTCCGCGGGGGCGTTGGCGACGTCGCTGGGCGAGTTCGTCCGCGCCTACCTCGGCGGTCAGGGGGCCGGTCTGGAGCGGTACCTGTCGCCGGGACTGGCGGTGTCTGCACCGAAGGCCGCTCCGTACGTCCGGGTGAGCGTCGAGAACGTAGTCGCGGACGCGGAGTCCGCCGTCGGCGCTGCGGTGCCTGCGGACGGGGCTCGGGCGCGGGTACGGGTCCGGGTGATCGGTGAGGACCAGGTGGGGGTGCGGTGGCCGCTGGTCTACCGGCTGGAGGTGACCGCTCGGGCCGGACGCTGGGAAGTCAGCGGGCTGGAGGCCGGCGTCACCGCGCCGCCCGCGGGCGCGGCGTCTCGTTCCTCTGCTGCTGTCGCGGGTGGTGCCCGATGAAGGCGACGAACACCGTGATGCTGGCGGGCAAGCTCGACGAGCTGGGCGACTCCCTGCTCGGGACGGTGGGCGACTGGGGCGAGGCGGGGCTGAAGGTAGCCCTGGTGGTGCTCGTTATCGCCGCCATCGTCCGCCAGTTCTCCATCAAGGCCGCGATCGGCGCGGTCCTCGGGCTGATCGTCGTACTGAGTCTCTACGCCTCCCGCAACGACCTCGCCGGCATGTTCACCGACGAGGTCAAAAACCCGGCCAACGGTGCCGGATCCATCACCCTCGAAGTCAGCCCCCGCGCCACAGCGGACGGCCATGGGGGTGCCCTGTGAGCACGGCTGCACGGACGCGTGTCGCGCGGGTATACACGAGCGCGCGTCGGCATCCGTGGGTGCTGGGCAAGCTCGGGGACTGGACGATCTGGTTCGGCCCCTACACACCGGCGCAGCTGGTCGTGATGGGCGGCGGCGCAGTCACGCTGGTCAAGACGTACGCCTGGTGGTCGTGGGCGGGGCCGGTGCCGATCGTGCTGTGGCTGGTCGCGGTGTGGGCGGCGCGCGGCGCGCAGATCGCGGGGCAGAATCCGTTCACTGCGCTGCTCGGGGTGCTGACCCTGCTGGCGCGGCATCCGGCCGGGCGGATCGGTGGGCACGTTGCCCGCGACCGGCGGCCCTCCCACGTGCGGGGCCGGTTCGTGATCGAGGCGGCACCCGAAGTGCCGCCCGGCGTACCGGCCGTCGTGGCCGAAGGGGCCGCGGCACGCGACCGTGCGGCGGCCGGATCGGGCCTGTCGCGGCTGCTTGCGGATGCGGCCGGGCCTGTGGGGAGGGCGGCGTGATGCGGACCCTGTTTCGGCATGTCGCCGGGCACCTGCTGTGGTCGGCCACGGCCAAGGTCTGGGCGGTGTGGCGGGTGACGCCCCTGGCGGGGGGCTACCTGCCTGCCGCGGTTCACCAGGAGCTGCTGGAGCGCATCACCTCGCTGGTGCGCTCCATGCCCGGTATGGAGCCGCGCCTGTTCGTGCTCGCATCGCGCACCGATCCCGGTGAGGTCGCCGAGCGGATGACGGCGGGGACGCAGTGGTGGGAGCTGGCAGGGTGGGCGGAGACCTGCGCCGCGGCCGTTGATCTCCTGACTGGTGAGGAGATGCACGAGCGGACCCTGTGGCTTGCTGTGCCGCTGCCCAGTCGGGGCGGAGCCGTGACGGCGTCCCTCGCCGGCTTGTACGCGGAGCTGGCGGCGGCGCTGGACCTTGCGCCGGTTGCGGTCTCCGAGGTGGAGGTGGAGGCGGCGTTCGCGGAAGCCGAGCGGATCCAGACCTCATTCGGTGGCGGCCTGGGGCTGCGGCCTGCGTCGGCGGCGGAAATCGTGTGGATGGTGCAGCACGCGGTCCACCGCGGGCTCGGTCAGGAGCCGCTCCTCTCGGACGCCGAGCAGAGCCCCCACTACGGCAGCCAGGTCCGCGCGGGAAAAATGCACTCCCCCTCGTACGCCGATCTGGGCGCGATCCGGCTGGCCGAGGGCGGCCAGGACACCCGTAAGGAGACCAAGACGGCGAGTGGTCCGTGGTGGCGGTCGGCTGGCATGTCCTCGCCGGTGGGCCGGCGGTGGCTGCAGGTCGAGTCCGAGGCCGGGACCGGCTATCAGGCGCACCTGGTCCTGGCGGAGCTCCCGCCGGCGGTGTCGGTCCAGCACGCCGACGTCCTGGCCCAGCTGGAAGGACTGCCGTTCCCGGTGGACGTCGCGGTGGACCTGCGGGTGGTGGCGGCGAAGAAGGCCCGCGCGCAGGTCCAGTGCAAGAAGCGCGAACTGCTGGACCAGTCCGGGCAGTACGGTGCGCAGCCCACCGGGATGCCGCATTCGCTGCCTGAGGCGGCCGGGGATCTTGCCGAGCAGGATGCGCGGATGGCGAGGACCTCGGTCGAGGTCGAGGTGCAGTCCGTGACCGTGCTCACCGTGTGGGGGCCGGACGCTGCGACCTGCGACGCGCGGGCGAGGACGCTGTCGGCGGTCCTGGCCGGCGGTGACTACCGGCTGGTGCGTCCGTATGGGATGCAGGAGGAGCTGTTCGCTCTGGGTCTGCCGGGCGGGGTACGGGCGCCGAAACTGCAGCAGTTCACGCAGCACCAGCTCTCCGAGGACTGGGCCGCCTGCGGCGCGTTCACGCTGTCGCGGGTGGGTGATCCGGCGGGGATGCTGGTCGGCCACGACCTGGACAGCGGCACCATCCGCCCCGTCCTGCTGAACCCGGCCGATGCCCCGCAGGTCAACGCGTCCGCGTCCAGCGCGGTGGTCGGGGACCTGGGCGGCGGCAAGAGCGTGCTGGAGAAGCTGGTCACCGGTGCGGTGGTGGACCGGGGCGGTCGGGCCATCGTCATCGACCGCACCCCCATCCGGGAATGGGCGTCCTTCGGGCAGTCGGCGATGGGTGAGCGCTGCCAGGTCATCGACGCCGCCCAGGCCCGCATCTCCATCGACCCGTTGCGGGTGTTCGGCGGGCCGGTCGGCGCCCACTACGCCCTGTCCTACCTGGCCCTGCAGCTGGGGGTCGGGGCGATGACCACTGCGGGCGCCGTCTTGCACCACGCGGTCGAAGAAGTCGTGGCCGGGCCGGAGCCGTCGATGGGCAAGGTCCTGGACGTCTTGTCCGCGTTGGCCGAAACCGGTGGGGGCACGACCCGCGGGGACACGGCGGCGACCATGGCCGACCTGCTGCGGATCGTGCGTGGAAACCCCCTCGCAGCGATGGTCTTCGACCCGGACCTGCCGCCGGTCACCTTGGACGGGGACCTGGGCGCCGACCTGGTCGTCTTCACCACCACCGGCCTCACGCTCCCCCCGAGGGAAGCCTTCGCCAATGCGGAGGTGCTGCGTCAGCAGCCGCTGGAGGCCCTGATCGGGCGGGCGGTGCTGTACCTGATCGCGGCGATCGCCCGGCAGGCCGCGTTCACGCAGCCGGATCGTTTCTGCTCCGTCGTGGTGGATGAGGCCTACTGGCTCACCTCCTCGGCGGAGGGAGCCGCGCTGGTCCACGAGATCTTCCACGACGGCCGCAAGCACGGTGCCGGCGCCTTTCTGGGCGCCCACGACGAAGCGGAACTCGGCCCGGACCGCGCGCTGATCGCCTACCGGTTCCTCGCCCGCACCACCGACCGGGCCCGCGCCGCCAAGGGACTGGCCTTCCTTGGCCTGGACGGCGCGGACGAAGACCTGCTCCGGCTGGTCACCACCGGCCTGTCACCGGTCGGTCAGGCAGGGCGCGAGGGGGAAATGCTGCTGCGCGATCCGCGTATGCAGGTAGGCCGGATCAAAGTGGTCGTCCCCCCGGTACCGCGCATCAGCGAATCCATCTACACCACGCCCGGCCGTGCAGGCCGGACCGAGGCCTCCGGGGGGAAGCGATGAACCGCACGAACGGTGTCCGACTGCTGCTCGTCACGGCCGTCACCCTGCTCCTGCTCGCCTGCACCGTCGCGGCCTGGGCACTGCCCCACGCCCGCCCGACTGCCCCAGGGGCCGCGGTGTCCGCCTCAGAGCCGGCTGTAGGGGAGCCCTGCCGGTGGATCATCGGCAGGGCCCACGACTCCTGCACGCGGAACACCACCCCGGCAGCCGCCGCGGCGTCCGCGCCGGTGCCTCAGCGGGCGGCATTGTGGCCCGGCGTGCTCGACGCCCGTACCGGCCTGCTGTTGTTCTCCACCATTGCTGTTGCGGCCGCCATTGCTCTGGTGTCCACCGCGGGACGGCGGCTGTGATCACGCGCTTGCGCCTGGACCGGGGAACCCTGAGGGCGGCTGGGTTCGTCGCGCTGATGACGGTCGTTTTCCTCACGGTGAACACGGCCGTCGCCGCCGCGGCCGACGGCGGCGGCACCGTCGGTGGGGGGCTGCTGGCCCCACTCAACGTGGCCAGCTCTGAGGGTGTCCCGCTGGACGGCTACGAACTGGGTGCCGACGGGGGCCCTGTCCTGAATGTGTCCGGCCAGTTCCAGGTCCTGGTGCTGGGGGGACTGTTCTCGCTGGCACGGCTGCTGGTCGGACTGTGCTGCTGGCTGGTCGACTTCGTCTTCGACTTCCCCCTGCTGCGTCTGTTGGCTGCCCCCGCGCAAGACCTTGCCGATACCTACAACACCCACGTCGTCGATGCCCTGGGTCTCAAGGAACTCCTGCTGGGCTGGGCGTTCATCTTCGGCGGCATCGTGTTCATGCGCGGGAAGGCCGGCACCGGACTCGGGGAGATCCTTCTAACCCTGGTCATCGCGGCCTTCGCGGCAAGCGCCTGTATCCGCCCGGACTACCTCCTCGGGCAGGACGGCCCGCTCAACCAGGCCCACGAGGCTGCCATCGAGGTCGCCCAGATCACCACCCGCAGCTACTTCGGTGAAACCGGAGCGGGCGTGTGTGGGGCGGTCGTAGGCCCCATGCGCGACACCTGCTACCGCGAGGAAGCGCAGGCTACGAGCGTGGTGAAGCCCATCCAGGACGCGCTGACCGACGCCCTGGTCGTCAAGCCCTACATGTTGCTGCAGTACGGAACTGTCCTCGACCCGAAGGACCCGGCCGACAAGGCCGCTTACGAAGTCCACCTCGCCTGGGTCGCCAAGCTCGACAAGAAGCAGCCGGGCTCGGGCAATAAGGACGTCTGCCGGAAGATTCGGGGCCCCGCACGGGCCTACTGCGAGGGCCGCAAACCCCCAGGGGTGGGGCTGGTTCCCCAGGATCCGACGGAGATGCCGTGGGATCGCAACACGGCCGACCCGGAGTTCATGAAGATGCTCGCCGGTCTGGAGAAGGCCGGCGATCGGGGCAAGGACGCGGCGGCGTACGCGAAGCAGCCTTCCTGGGACCGGGTCGGCGCCGCCCTGCTGCTCCTCGTCGCGGTCGTGGTGATCGCGCTGATGGTGATGTCGATGGTCCTGGTCATGTTCGGCGCTCAGGCCGGCGACGCGGCCGCGGCCGCGTGTGGTGGTGTGGCATGGGTGTGGGCGATGCTGCCCGGCCCCTCCCGGATGGTGCTGTGGCGCTGGTTCGGGGTGTTCATCGTCTCCGTGATGGTGTCCTTCGTCGCCGCGATCATGCTCCCGTTGTTCGGGATCACCGTCCATGTGGTGTTCTCCCGCAGCGGCCCCGATCTGATGGTGGAGCGGCTACTGCTCCTGGACGCCGTCGCGGTGGCTTTCCTCGTTTTCCACCGCCGCATGATGGCCGCCGCGTCTACGTTCGGGCAGCGCATGACCACCCGGATGCGGTTTTCGAAGGTCGGCGGCAGCCACCTCCGCGGCGACAACAGCGAGTTCGGCGCCGCCCTCGCCGTCCACGGCCCACGCCCCGGCGCAGGCTCAGCCGGCTTCAGGGGGGCCGGGTCCTCACCCGCCCACAGCGCGTTCGGGACGCGCCTGCGCTCGCTGGGCAGCCTCGCCACCCTCACCGACCCCACCGGCATGCCGTTCACCCCGGGCCGGGCGATCGGCGACGCGCTCGCCGAGGGCCGCCGTGGCATCACCCCCCTGGCGCTGGCCCTGCGCGGCGCACACTCCCTTTTCGTCGGTCCCCCGCCCTCCCGCCACTCTGCGGCCACCGCCCTCCATCGGGCCGCTGGCGGCCAGCAGCATCCGGCGGGAGAGATGCAGGTCGACCAGCAGACCGGGGAAGTCCTGCACGATCCGGCAACCGACCGGCCCTTGCTCGGGTCCCGTATCCATCAGAGTGCCTCCCGGCTGCGCGGCTACCGCATCACCCACCGGGCCGGCCGCGTGGCCTACGGCGCGACCTTCGGGCTGCCCCGGACCCTCCACGCGGCTCGGACGACGGCGAGCGAGTACACCCAGGACGCCTGGACTCAGCTCCGCGTGACAGGTAACCACCTGAGCGATGACGCCTTCGCCTGGGGCCAAGGAGGCCGGGCCGTACGCAACGGTGTGGACCACGTTGGGCAACGGCTGGCCACCGCCTGGCAAGTCAACGACCCCGCCGCCGCCGTCCGCAACACGGCCATCGCTGCCACCATCTACACAGCTCCCCTCACCACCGCAAGCCGTACCCCGCCTCCGCGGCCCACCCCCACGCCCACGCCTACCCCGACAACCCCGACCACCATTCCCACCGTTTTCCCCACGTCCACACCTGCCCCTCCGATCCGGCCAGGCGCCGCGGCTCCTGCCGCCCCGCCCTCGCCAACCTCTCGCCCGGATCCGTCTCTCGCCCGTTCCGGTACGGCGGCCGGACCGCGATCCGCAGCCGGCACGGACCCGGCGGCAGAGGCGAACGCCGCACGGTTGCGGGCGAAGTTCGAGGCCCGCGCCGCCGAGCGCCGCCGCCGCGAGGGGGAGGGCGAGGGCCTGTGAGCCGCTGGAAGAAGATGGGCTGTTTGGGTGTGCTCCTGCTGGTGGCCGCCGCCTGCTGTACCGCTCCGGTCCTGCTGGCCGCCGTCTCGGGCCAGGCCTCGGCAGGGCAGGGCGCCCCGCCGAGCGCTGGTGCGGCCGGTATCCCGCAGCGGATGCTCACCGCGTACCTCACCGGCGCCGCCCAGGTCACCGCGCACGTCTCTGGATGCAGGGGCATGCGCTGGCAGATCCTCGCCGGGATCGCCCGGGTGGAGTCCGACCACGCCCAGGGCCGGCAGATCACCCCAGGCGGAGACATCACCCCTCCGGTGATCGGCCCCCGCCTGGACGGATCCGGAGCAGGCGGCAACACCACCGCGATCCCGGACACCGACGGCGGCCGCTGGGACGGCGACAGCGAGTTCGAGCGCGCGGTCGGCCCCTTCCAGTTCCTTCCCGCCACGTTCGTCGCGAACGGCGTGGACGGCAACGCCGACGGCACCCTCTCCCCGCACAACGCCGACGACGCCGCCGCCTCCGCAGCCGTCTACGTGTGCGGCAGGGGCCGGAACCTCACCGACCGCGAGCAGCTGCGCGCGGCCCTGTACACCTACAACGCGTCGTGGGCGTACGTGGACGACGTCCTGTCGGGCATCGACCGCTACGACTCCCTGGGGAACACACCCACCGTCCCCTCCGGAAACATCGGCACTCTCATTGCGGCAGCCCTCGCCCAGCAGGGCGTCCCGTACTCCTGGGGTGGTGGCGGACCGTCCGGGCCCAGCACGGGAATCTGCTGCTCGCCCGGAGGGCAGGACGGCCGCACCGTCACCGGCTTCGACTGCTCCGGACTGACCCAGTACGCCTACGCGCAAGCCGGCATCACCCTCCCCCGTACGGCGGCCGCCCAAGCCGGCACAGGGCAGCGCATTCCCGCCGCCGCCGGCTTCGCCGCACTCCAGCCCGGTGACCTCGTCTTCTACGGCTACAGCCCCACCGCTGACTCCACCATCCACCACGTCGGGATCTACCTCGGCGACGGAAAGATGATCAACGCACCCCGGCCTGGTAAATCGGTCCGCATTGACCCCGTGACGGCCATGCCCGATTACGCGGGCGGGGCGAGACCGCTCTGAACTCTCCAGTGTAGGTTCCGATTAGAGATGTCAGTGTCCAAGCAATCTGTCTTCAACTTGGCACTAGAGGGGGTTCTCTTCGGTCCAACACTCTCCCAGAAACGCGGCAGCCCCTCTCGGCTGGAGATCCAGCCTTTCGTTGGGTTTACCCGGCTTCTCGTCCAGGTTACTGCTGGTGAGGGCCAGTGTCTTGGTGTCGTTGACATCGGACACGAAGCGGCTGCCGTGTCGGCTGGTTCGGGCAAAGCGCTTACGACAGATAGCGGGACGGTCCGGACAACGTATCGCCGGGCTGACGGGCGGCAGGTCGAGGCACCTCTCGACCGAGTGTGACGAAGTGGCCCGCGGCCTCCCGGTACGCGAATTCCGCTGGTACCGCGCGCAGAAGCACTACTCGGGCTGGTACCACGCCGCGACGACAGGACGGCTGGTGGCCTACGAGAGCCGGCTGGAGCTCGTCCGCATCCTGCTCGCTGATTTCGACCGCACGGTCGTGGAGATCGCGGCTCAACCGTTCCAGCTGACCGGCCGGGATGGCGACCGCATTCGTCTATCACCGGAGTGAGTACGACGGGCTGGTCATCCCGCAGTGGCCGAAGGTATCGCTGTCTCCGCTGGAGATGCTGCGGATCGGTCTGGGCCGGGCCGGACGGCGGCGGATGTCGGCCCGGCCTGAGCTGGCGTTCGAGTTCCTGGTGGCCAAGCCGCACACGATCCAGCACTACGGGGTCGAGGTCGACGGTCTGCGCTACAACGGCCCGGTGTTGGCCGGGCTGGGCAACGCGACCAGCACCTACGGGACTGGCTTCGGCCGGCAACTCAGATCGGAACCTACACCTCTGTAGGAGCGCAGTGGCCGGGGGCCCATTCGTAGGGTGGGCACCCGGCCAGTCACGCCTGCCGGATCAGCTGATCGGTCCGCCCAGGGATTCGGTCTGCCAACCAGCGGTGTACCAGGCGTGCTGGAGTGCGCCGTCGGCACCGCGAACGAAGACCTCAAGGATGTCGTTGTAGGCGGTCGCGGTGGGATTGCCGCTGGCGCTGATCCCGGGGATGGTCGTCGTGCCCCAGGCGTCGTGCCACCACGCGTTGAACAGGCCGCCGCCGGACTGGGCGAACACCTGGAGCTCGCCACGGAACTCGGTCAGTGCCGGGTCGCCTGCTACCGTCGGCCAGTCGTACTGGGTCTCGTTGTTCCAGCGGTCGGTGTACCAGCTGTGCTCAAGGCGGCCGTTGACGCCGCGCGACCAGACCTGCAGTTGGTCGCTGTAGACCATGGCCGCCGGGTCGCCCGCGATCAGGCTGCTGCCCGGCACGATCGTGGTGCCCCAGCCGGCCGCCCCCCACCAGGTGTTGAACAGCTGGCTGTCGGCGGTGCGGGCAAAGACCTGGAGCTGCCCGCGGAACACGGTGACCGTGGGGTCACCGGCAAGGCGTTGGTTGGACCAGAGGCTCTCGGAGTGCCAGGAGCCGTCCCACCGCAGGTGCTTCAGGTATCCGGCGGTGTCCCGGTAGAACACGTGCAGTTCGTTGTTGTACACGGCCACCCCAGGCCGGCCGGCGACGTCGGAGGAGAACTGCTCCGACCTCCAGGTGTCGCCGGAGTACCAGACATGGGCCAGCTTGTCGTTTTGGCCCCGGGCGAAGACCTGAAGCTGGCCGTTGTAGGTGGTGACGGCCGGGGTACTGCGGATCGAGCCCGCCGGGGTCTCGCTCATGACCGCGGACTGCGGCGCTCCGCCGTCCGGCCACCAGGTGTGACGCAGACGATCGTCGGGTGTTCGCTCGAACTCCTCAAGCGTCTGGCCGTACTGGACGGCCCGGCCGTTCGACGACCCGCTCGGGGCGACGGGGGTGCTCAGGCCAGCCGGCGCGATGTACGCGCTCGCGCGCTGACCGCTCGCGTTGTAGCCGTTCTTCCAGTTCCAACTGGTGCGCTGCACGGTGTTGCTCTCGTTGCCGCCGACCGTGGTGACGGTGTCACCGGAGACGGCCACCACGATGTTCACGTGATCGGCGTAGGTGCCGGTGCCGTTCAGGTTGTAAACGACCGCGTCTCCGACGTTCGGCACCTGGTCGACGGTGTGTTTGTTCACTCCGTACCGGTAGAAGTCCACCGCACTGATGTTGAGGCCGCCCAGATCGGACACACCGGCGTGCTGCCAGATCCAGGTGGCGAACACCGCGCACCAGCCGGCGCCGGGGCAGTTGCCGTAGTACGAGCAGGTATGCGGCTGGGCTGCCTCCTGGTTGGCGACGCGGGCGATGTCCGAGGCGGTGGCCGCGAGCGCGGACGGCGCCGCCGCCAGCGTCGCGCCGGCCGCGAGGGACAGGCCCAGAGCGGCGGTGGTGATGCGGTGGAGCAGGGGTGATTTCAAGATCGACTCCTCAGCGGGATACGGCGCTCTTGGTGCTGGGTGAGAGGCTCGCCGACGTCGCTGTAAATCCACTGCAAGAGCCGCCGAAGCCGTCGGGCCAGGGTTTTCGACAGGTCCCTTCGGCTCAACGGCTGATTTGTCGGGACAGCTCGCCGTGCTCCCGGGCGCCGAAGCCGGCGAAGACGCGCAGTGCGTCGGCGCGCAGCTCGGCCGCCGTTCCGTGATCGCCGGCTGCCTCGTGCACAGCCGCCAGGTCGCGTGCCGCGCGGGCGCAGAAGAGCGGCAGGCCCAGCCCCTCCCATATCTGGATCGCCGCCCGCAGCTCCTTGGCGGCCTCCTCAAGCCGGTTTTCGGCGAGCGACAGCTCACCGAGGGTGCGGAGCATCAGGCCCTCACCGAGCGGATCGTTGTGGTCGCGGCATTCCCGGAGGGCTGCGACCAGCGTGGTCCGGGCACCGTGCGTCTCGCCGAGACGGATCCGCGCCTTGACCAGCGCCTGATCGGCGTACGCGGCCATCAGCCGGTCGCCGATCCCACGGAACATCTCGGCGGCGTCGGTACACAACTCGACCGCCCGCTCGTACTCGCCATCCGCCCGGTGCACCAGACCGGTTGTGCGCAGCACCAACGCCTCACCGCGAACGCTGCCGATCCGCCGGTAGGCCGCGCGTGCCTCGGCGAGCAGCTCATGTGCCGCCGGGTAGGTGCCCTCCTCCAGGTGCACGGACGCGGCCAGGCGGGCCGTGTGCCCGGCACCCGCCTGATCGCCAAGCATCCTGAAACCATGGAGAGCGCGGCTTAGTTGACCGCGGGCGGTGGCGAACCAGCCGCGCTCCCGGCTCACCGAGCCGAGGCCGGCAAACACCACGGCCACGCCCCGGACACCACCGACCGTCTCGAACAGCGGCAGCGCCTGCAAGAAGTACCGCTCGGCGTCGGTATAGCAGTCCTGCTCATAGCGGAGCTGGCCGAGACCGGTCAGCAGCGTGGCCTCTCCGGCGAGGTTGCCTGCCCGGCGGGCGGCGGCCAGCGCTGTGGTGTGCACCCGGTCCCACTGCTCGAATCGGTTGCCGACGGCGAAGCCGGAAGCGGCAAGCGCGGCCGCCAGCGCACAGGCGGCCACGTCCAGACCCATCGCGGCGGCCCGCTCGACCACGGATACCAGCGCCCGCTCCTCCGTGGCGAACCAGGCAATGGGATCGGCCAGCGCCGAGGCAGCCACTTCCGGAGCGACCGGCCAGGCCGTCCCGCTCCCGGTCGGCGGCTGCACCGCGCCAGAGGGCTGCGCGGCCGCTATCTGCGTGACGAGCCACAGCCAGCCTCCCAGCAACCGGGCCAGGGCGTCGGACCGCTCAGCCACAGGCTGTGTCGCCTCGGCCTGCTCGGCGGCGTAGACGCGGAGCAGATCGTGCAGCCGGTACCTGGGCTGCCCGGCGGTGTCGCAGCCGACGTAGTCGAGAAGCTGAGCGTCTATCAGCCGTTCGCAGACCTCCTCGGCCACCGGCTCCGGCACGTCCAGCAGGGGCGCCAGCACCCACCACGTGAAGTCCGGTACACCGAGAAGACCCAGGCGCGCGAAGGCCGTGCGCGCCTCAGCATCAAGGGCGTGGTAGCTCAGACCGAGACTGGCTCTCACCTCCAGGTCACCGGCCCGCAGTTCATCCAGCCGACTGCGTTCGTCGGCCAGCCGAGCCGCCAGTGCGGCGACCCGCCAATGCTTCCGGGTGGCCAGCCGCGCTCCGGCGATGCGCACTGCCAGCGGCAGGTTGCCGCACAGCCGGGCCACCTGGGCGGCAGCACTCGGCTCGGCAGCGACCCGGTCGGCGCCGACGATGCGAGCCAGTAGTTCTACGGCCGAGGCATCGGCCAGGACGTCCAGTTCGATCCGGGCCACGCCGGCGAGCCCCGCCAGACGGTTGCGGCTGGTGATCACCACACCGCAGGCCGGGCTGCCCGGGAGCAGCGGCCGTACCTGTGCCTCGTCGCCGGCGTCGTCCAAGACCAGCAGCACCCGACGGCCGCTCAGCACGCTACGGAACTGTCCGACCCGGTCCTCCAGCCGATCGGGTATCGCACCGTCCGATAAGCCGAGCGCTCGCAGGAACCAGCCGAGCACTTCACCGGGCAGGGCCGGCGGCCCGACGGTGCCGCGCAGGTCGGCGTAGAGCTGGCCGTCCGGGTACGCGGCGGCCACCTGGTGCGCGGCCTGTACCGCCAGCGCCGACTTTCCCACCCCTCCGCTCCCTGACACCAGCTGCATCGAACCTGGTGTGGTCAGCCCCTCGATCAGCGTCCCGAGGGCCTGGTCGCGGCCGGTGAAGTCCGCCACGCGCGGGGGTAGGTGAGCTGGCGACACGGCCGGTGGAGGCACCCTCGCCGGCACGGTCAACTCCGGGGCGGCCCGCACGATCGACTCGTACAGGCGGCGCAGTTCAGGGCCGGGATCGATACCCAGCTCGTTGGAGAGCAACCGGCGCCCCTCGTGGTACGTCGCCAGCGCGTCGGCCTGGCGGCCCACTCGGTACAGTGCGGTAATCAGCTGGCCTCGGAGCCGTTCCCGCAGGGGCGCGTCGGCCACCAGCGCGGGCAGTTCGCCGAGCAGCTCGGCCGTCCGGCCCAGAGCCAGGTCGGCGGTGGCCCGCTCTTCCAGTGCAGCCAGCCGCAGTTCGTCCAGGCGATGAGCGTCCACCCGCAACGCCTCACCGATTCCGCCCAGCGGGGCACCACGCCACAGATTCAGCGCGGAGCGCAGGAGCCTGGCTGCGCGCTCTGGTTCGCCTGCGGCCAGCGCGTCCCTGCCACCCCCGGCGAGTCGCTCGAACAGCTCCAAGTCCAGCCCATCGGCGGGTACATGGATGACGTACCCGGGCGGCCGGGTCTCCAGCACGTCGCTTCCTACCGCACGACGCAGGGATGAAACGTATGTCTGGACCAGTGCCCGCGCGGTCGGCGGCGGGTCTTCGTTCCACACCTGGTCCACCAGCCGGTCCACCGAGACCACTCGGCCGTGCGCCAGGAGAAGGGCGGCAAGCAAGGCGCGCGGCTTCGGCCCTCCCAGCGCCAGCCGCCGCCCCTCGCGCCACACTTCGACCGGCCCGAGCAGCCGGAACTCCATCCACTTCCCCCAAATTGGCGCAGGGTCAGCACGGTCGGTGTCCGCGCCAGGTTGGATCTTACGAGCTGGTGCGGGCACAGGGATACGACTGGCGCGTTGCGGAGTTCGTTCACCGGACGTGTGGCCACACCCAGCGGGCACAGGCGTTCGCCCGAAAACGCCATGTTGCGGTCCACCGACCATATGACAAGCAGCCACCTACGTCGAAGATCCGGCCAGCGGGGAAGGTCCTCGGTCGCCTGCCACCTGGAGTGCGGCGGGACAAGCGTCCCACCCAACTGTCGAGCCGGACAAGATGTCCGATCTGTCTGAGGAATTCGACAGGTCAATGGGACGAATCCGCTGACAAGTCACTGAGACACGGCGGCAAGGGCCCAGGTCGGACGAGCGCGTTCCGACAGATCAAACGGGAACCTACGTCCAGTTGGAGCGGCGACGGACTGTCCGTGCTGCGCCCAGCTCGCCACGTCTTCGCGCCGCTGACCTGCGATGGGGAGGTCGGAGCGGGCGGCTGGGGAGTCACCGCCGCAACTGTTTCCCACCCGTGATGCCACGAGGGTCACCACGGTGAGCAGACCGGTGAGGACGTCGTCGTTTCGTGGGACAGACCCCAACCCCCTTCTTCACGAAAGGCCTCTTCATGGCTGCTCGGGCACCAGCCTCGGCGCACGGCACCCGCACCCGGTGGTCGGGAGGCCAGCTCCTCACAGCCGCTGCCCTCCTCACCGCGGCCGGAACCTTCCTCCTCCACTCCGGACTCAGCGGCAAAGGCACCGCGGTGGTGGCCGGCGGGGGGCAGCGACCCCAACCCGCACCCTCCTCGCAGGCCGAACTCCCCGCGCTGAAGCCGGCTTCCACGTCCGTAGGCCAACCGGCCGAGCCAGCGCGCTCTACCAGCCAACCGCAGGTCCTCAGCCAGCCCACACCCGGCAGGACCGCGTCGGCGTCCGCCACCGGCCACACCGCTCTGCCCTCCTTGCCGTCGGGGCCGGCTGAACTCCCGCCGTCCGGTTCGGGACTGGCCGCCGACCCGCTCATCCAGCGGGCGCTGGACCAGGCCAGCGCGGCGGACCTGTCTTCCGTGGTCGAGCAGCAGGTTCTTGCTCTCGCCCGCTCTGCGTGGCTGGCCGAGACCGCCGGCTACACGCAGGTGCGGATCCAGGCCGCGACCGCACGCCGCGACACCCCGGCCCCAACCGGCGCCGTCCCGGGTGCGGTGCGGGTGGTGGTGCGGCTGGTGTGGGCCGGAGCCGACCCGGCCGGGACTTTCCTCGACGGCCGCACCGCGACCGTCCGCTTCACCCAGAACGGAAATCGATCATGGAAGCGCACCCTGTGAAGGCGGCCGGGCTCCTGCGAACGGTCGCGGACATCTTCACCGCCCTCGGGGCCCTCATCGACTGGGCAGCGGCGAACGCCTGGTGGCTGGTGCTGGCCGCGGCCGCCATCTGGGCCGCTTGGGAGTTCGTGCAAAGGCGTCTCGCTGCCGAGGCCCTGACCCGGCGTCTGCATGTGGAGCTGGTGCCCACCGGCGAGTTCGATCCGAGCGCGGAACAGATCTGGCGCCAGGGGATGCAGCTGATCCGTGCCGCCGGGTCCGGACCTTGGTGGACGCCCCGGCGGGCCCGGGCGCTGCGGCTGCGGCTGCGGGCAGACGGCCTCCGACCCCTCGGCTACCGGATGGAGGCGCCCGCCTCGGCATACGGACTGCTGGCCCAGACCCCCTACGGCGACCGCGTCCAGGTGAAGCCGGCCAACCCGGTCGCCGACAAGCGCCGCGAGCACACGGTGCGCGCGGTGCTGACCCTGCACGGGAAGCCCGGATCTCGCCTGCGGGACGTGCCGCTGGACCCGGATCCGCTGCAGCCGCTGATCGATGCCGTCGGCGACCTGAACGCCGAGCTCGGTGATCTGGCTGAGGTGTGCGTCGACCTCTCCCCCGCTTCCCGCTGGCAGCTGGCCTCCCACCGCTTCCACACCATGCAGCAGGCCCGCAACGAGGCCCGTCGTGAAGCACGGCGTGAGGCCCGCTGGCTCACCCAGGACTCCACCGACAGCGCGTCCGTCGCCTTCGGCCGGCTCCTGGACCCGGCAGAGTGGCGCGGGAAGGGCCGCGGCCAGATGGTGATGTCGCCCCAGCCCCGCCGCCTGGAGCGCGACACCGTTCTGGGCAAGCTCGCCCACAGCCCCGGGCTGGTGCGGGTGCAGATCCTGGTGCGCTGTGCCTCCGACACGGCTGGCCGCGCGGAGGCACGCCTGGTGCGGATCGGCGCGGCCATGGACGTCTACGCGGGCGCCACCAGGCTTGCCTCCCAGGGATGGTCTCTGGGTCCGGTACGGATCGGGCCCGACCGGTGGCCGTGGCGGGACCGCTTCGACGCGCGGTGGGCCAGCGGGTTGATGCAGCCGGCCCGGTCCGGGTGGGCGCACATCGAGGAGCTCGCCGGGCTCCTCAAGCCCCCCACCCGCCAGGCACAGGTGCCGCTGCTGGAGAGCGACATGCCCACCTTCGAGCGGGGCAAGGACCTCCTGCCGCAGGGCTGGCACCGGGGCCCGGACGGCCGGGAGCGGCTGCTGGCCACCCACGAGGACGACACCCTCTTCGAGGTCCAGTCCGGCAAGGCCGGCTGGGGCAAGACGATGCGCGCCCTGGTCCATGCCGTTGCCAGCGCCCACAACGGCCGCGGGCTCGGGTTCGTCGACCCCCACGGCGACTCCCTCGCCGACGCGGCCCGTTACCTCGCTCACGACGAGATCATGGAGCGGATCGCCCTGTTCGACCTCACCGTGAGCCACCCCGACGACCTGCTGGGCAGCTGGAACCTCCTCGATATGACCCGCGGGCAGCCGCCGCACGAGGTGACCGCCGCAGTCGTCGAGGCGTTCGCGACGGCCCTGGGATGGGACGACGCAACGACACCGCGCGCTCTCACCGTCATGACGAAGGCCGTCGAAGCGCTCGTAGCCGTCAACGCAGCCGCCATCGCGGACGGTGCCCCCGAGCAGCAGGCGACCGTGTTCCAGATCCGGCCGCTGCTGACCGACCCCTCCTTCAGGAGTCTGGCCGTGGCCGTGCTGGACGAGGAGAGCCGCAAGTGGTGGACCAGCATCTTCCCCGACCTCCCCAAGGAAGCACTGCCCACCGTCCTCAACCCCCTGGAGCGCCTGGGCGCGAACCCCGTCATCCGCGCCTTCTTCGGCTGCCCCGTCAGCGGCTACGACATCCGCCGCGCCATGGACGAGGGCCAAGTGCTGTGGATCTGCCCGCCGGGCACCGGGCCCACCGACCGGCTACTGATCTCACTGATCGTCCGGGACTTCCTACGCGCCGGCCTGTCCCGCCGCGACCTCCCCGAGAAGAAGCGCCGCCCCTTCCGCCTCTACCTCGACGAACTGATCTCACTCGACCAGGGCTCCGACACCGTCCTCGCCGAAATCACCGAGCAACTGCGCAAATTCGGCGCCCGCCTGCACGGCATGACCCAGCTCATGACCCGCCTCTCCCCCACCACCCGCGCCGCCCTGCTGCAGAACGCCTCCTGCCTGTCCACGACGGCCGGCTCCATCGAGGCCATCACCCAGATCACCAACCAGTGGCCCGGCGCCACCATCACCCCCCGCGACGTCGCCGGCCTCCACCGGTGGTGGCACTACGCCTCGTTCACCGTTGACGGCGAGCGCATCGGACCCCTGCGCATCCGCGGCCCCGAGCTCGAAGAAGTCTTCGGCGACCTCGCCCGCCGCAAGGAAACCGCCGCGCTCTACCGGGCCGCGCACCGAAACGCCGGCGCCCGCCCCTTGTCGGTGCTCACCGAGGAGGCACTCGCCCAGGAGGCGAAGGTCCGCGCATTCCTCACCCAGAAGCGCACTACGCCCGCCACCTCGGCCGACGACGCAAAGGACCAGTACCGATGAGCCTCACCCCCACGCTCCAGCCCCCCACCGGCGACACCCACGCACGACGGGCCCTGGCCCTGATCTCGCAGTACCGGCTGCTCACGAGCACCCAGCTCCACCAGATGCTCACGCCCCACACGCCGCCACGGAAGATCCACAAGGTGCTCGTGCCGCTGCGCGAGGACGGTCTGATCACGCACACCACTCTGGGCGGGAAGCACGGGATGCACGCCTACTTCCTCACTCCGGCCGGCGCCCAGACGGTCACCGACTGGCCCGAGCTCCGAGGCCGTACCCCCACCACCATCCAGAGCCCCATCGCGGCCTCCCTGCGCGCCGCCCACACCCTCACCGGTGTCCGCGCCCACCTCGCCTTCCTCGCCGACGCCCGAGCCCACGGTGACGAGTACGAGCCCCTGGACTGGGTGCCCGAGGTCACCCACCGCCTTCCCGACACCGTCGGGGAAGACCGGCTCATCGCGGACGCCGTCCTCCACTACACCGTCGCCAGCCCGCGCCGCCTGCAGTACCGGGCCTTCGTGGAAATCGACCGCACGACCATGAGCAGCGAGCGCCTGGCCCGAAAACTCATCACCTACGCCCGCTTCCACAGCTACACCCCCCAGCCCCCAGGCCGGCGCGGAAACATCGCCGACCAGGGAGCCGTGCTCGCCTGGCAGCGCTTCTACCCCCGCTTCCCCCGCATCCTGTTCATCCTCACCGGCGCAGCCCGCCCCACCCTCACCAGGCGCATCGAGGACCTGAGGCAGATGACCGCAGACCATGAACTCGTCACCCGCCTCGCCACCCACGTCCCACTCGGCGCCGCCGTCCTCGAAGACCTCGAAGCCCACGGACCGCACGGCAAGGTCTGGACGCCCCTCTCCGGCACTGCTGAACCCCGCGGCTGGACCCAGCTCTAACCCCCGTTCGGCGGGCGATCACGGGCACCCGCCGCATGCCGCCCACTACGCCGCAGTCGACCTTTGTCCGGCACAACCCCTTTCCTGGAGCCGCCAGATGACCTCACAGCCCCTGCCGCGCCCTGGCCTGTCCTCCGAGGAAGGACCGGACTACCGGCAAGCGCAGAACGACCAGGACGAACTGATGGACCAAGTCGCCGACCGGGAAGCCCAGATCGAGAACTGGCTGATCGACTCCTACGGCGAGTACTCCATCGCCTGGACGCACCCGGAGATCCCCGGTTCGGGCGTAGCCGGGACCTGATCGTGACCGGCGGAGCAGCCAGTAGTGAGAAGATCAGCGATCAGCTCCAGAAAGAGTTGCCAACAGCAAAGAATGAGCCAGGGTGGCTGATTTCAACCACAGTCCGCCGAAATCCCTCCACCCGCCGAACCATCCCGCCAGATGAGACAGGAACGCTGCCATCCGTTGAGCAATTGGCATATGCGTGAAGGCATTTCAGGGCAAACCAGGCTGTTCGTTTACCCCCGCCCCAGAACGCCATAGGACCCACGGCGTTGACGTCGTATGGTGCGCTGTACAACGCACTGTGACGGCAGCAACACGTTGCACCAGCGATGACGCGGCGGGCGGGAGGCCAAGACCACCCGCCCCACGAGGTGACCACCGGGGAGATCTCCGTGACAACGGCACGACAGCACCACACCCGCACCGCCCGCCACCGACTGCTCGCAGTCGCCGTCGTTGCCGTGACCGCCACGGCCCTCACCACCGGGTGTTCCAAAGACGAGAAGGCCACCGCGCCCCCGCCCCCGAGTCTCTCCGCGTCTCCCAGCCCCTCCGTGGATCCGCAAGCCTCAGAGAAGACCGCGATCCTCGCTCTCTACGAGGCGTTCTGGGACGCGCAGGTGAAGGTGTACGCCACCGGAACCATGAAGGACACCGGTATCGAGAAGGTCGCGACGGACAAGGCCTACAACGCCGTGCAGGAGACCCGCATCTACTACGTGGACAAGGGATCCGTGATGAAGGGCAAGCCTGCCTTGTCCCCGAAGGTCAGCGCTCTGGCCATGTCGCAGAAGCCTCCGGCGGGCACCATCACCGATTGCATCGACACGACTGGGTATGTGCAGGTGAACAAGGCCTCAGGCGAGCCGGTGAAGACCCTCGACACCAAGCGACGCCACGTCGCGACCTACACCGTCCTCAAAATCGGCGGAGCGTGGCAGGTACGCAACTTCGAGATCGACCGGGATTCCACGTGCTGACCATCCCCCGCGTCTTGGCCGTGTCGGTCGCCGTGCTCTCGCTGTTCGCCTCTACTGCTTCAGCGGCGGAGGGACCCAAGCCGCCGAAGCCGGGGACGAAGTGCCCAAAGGGCGTCTTGGACTGCGACATCTCCTCAGGAGGAGAGAAGCCGCCTGAGACCGGACGCCCTCCTGAAGGTGGCGCCGGAGGGGGAGGCGGGGGGAGTTCCGCCAAGTGTGTAGCCCGTGACGGTTCAGGCGGGACCTTCGAAGTGCCATGCCACAGCGAGTCTGGCTGGTTCGACCAGTCCAGCGCCTGCTACTGGCTGCTGCTTGAGCCGCAGCCGCCCGCCGATGATCCGGTCTGGAGCGGACACACACCGGGGGACGGGGCCATCTACAACGGCCAGTGCCCGGGACAGCCGCTGAACGGCGGATACAGGTGGTGGCAGAACCCGCCGCCCGGGTATGGCGGTGGTCCCAACCTCGAAGCCCTGGCCGAGGAGGCGGTCACCAAGATGCGGCTGCTCGGCGCGAACATCGGCATGGCGCCCAAGCAAGGCGGCACGGGCACGGTTGGCGTGCCCGTCTGGGTGTGGAACGGCCCCGGGCCGCAGACGACCGGGCCGACGTCGGCGAGCGCGACCGCGCTGGGGGTGACGGTGACGGCCACGGCGACCGTGCAGAACGTGGTGTGGAACTTCGGTAACGGCACCACGGTGTCCTGCCCGTTCCCCGGTACCCCCTACAGTCCGGCGTTCGGTCTGACACCGCCGAACAAGGCCAGCGGTCAGTGCGGCATCGCGGGGTACTCCCGGGTCGGTGAGTACACAGTGACCGCGACGACGACGTGGGCGGTGCACTGGGTCGGCGGCGGTCAGCAGGGCGACCTGACGACCACCCGCACCTCTCAGGCACCGGTCCGTATCGGAGAGCTCCAAGTCGTCGGCCAGTAGCAGCGCTCCCAACGGCCATCGGTTCGTCCTTCCCCTTCTTCTGGAGGCACAGCACGTGAGCACCACCACCTCGCCCGCGCCGGGTCGCTCCGTTCCCGGCCCGAGCGGTCCGGGAGCACAACCGGCGGCCGCGCCGCGCCTGGTGCGCCAGCGTCGGCGCCGGCCCGGGCTGATCGCGCTGTCCGTCGCGCTGATCGCCGCCGGCGGCCTTTCGGGGGCTTTGCTGTTCACCGCGTCCGGGCAGCGCACCGCGGTGCTGGTGGTGGTTCGGGATGTACCGGTGGGTGCGGCGCTCACCGACGCCGACCTCGCGCCCGCATCTCTCGCGCTGGATCCAGCCGTCAAGGCGGTTCCCTTCGAGAAGAAGGCGGGCGTCGTCGGGCAGCGGGCCGCGGTCGGCCTGAAGGCGGGGGCGTTGCTGTCGCCTGGCCAGGTCACATCAGTGTCCTTGATCAAGGCGGGCGAGCAGTTGGTGGGTGTGGCACTGAAGCCGTCACAGCTTCCGGCGAGCCGGCTGGCGCCGGGGCAGAGGGTCCTGATCGTGTCGACGCCGGACCCCAACCAGGGTGCAGCAGCCGGCGGCAAGGCGGTCGAGCCCGCCGCACCGAAGACGGTGGAGGCGACGGTGGTCGCGGTGGGGCTGCCTGCACCGGCCACCGGGATCGTGGTGGTGGATGTCGCGGTACCCGTCGTGCAGGGCCCCTCGTTGGCCGCGCGGGTTGCCACCGGTGCCGTGGCTCTGATTCTGGCCCCGCAGGAGGGCAGCTGATGGCGGTCATCGCGCTGGTCGGCGGACTGGGTGCTCCAGGGGTGACGACGACGGCGATGGCGCTACTGATGGCATGGCCGCTCCCGGAAGGGCACCGGCTGGTACTGGCCGAGGCCGATCCGGATGGCGGGGCCGTTCTGTCCGGCGCCCTCCAGGGCACCCTGGGCAATACGCACGGGCTGCGGAATCTGGGGCTGGCCGCACGCCAGGGGCAGCTGGCAGAGGCGTTCTGGCGTCAGCTCGTGGACGTGACCGATGCCGGTACCCGGGACCGTCTGGTCCTGCCTGGTCTCTACGATCCGGCGCATGCCTCTGCGATGGAGCCGGTGTGGAAGCCGCTGGCCGGGCTGTTCACGGGGATCGAGGCGCATCAGCATGACGTGATCGTGGATCTGGGGCGCCGGGGAACGGTGGGGGCATCGGCGGTGCTCGCGCGGCAGGCGGACGTCGTGGCCGTCGTAGCACGCAACACCCTGCGGAGCCTTGCCCAGGCCGAGGTCCGCCTGACCGCGCTGCGTGAACAGCTCGGCGCCGGCGCCGACATCGGGCTGCTGCTCCTGGACGAAGGGCCGTTCTCCAAGGAGGAGGTCCGCAAGAAGCTCGCAGTGCCGGTGACAGCGGTTCTGCCGTGGCGGCCCAAGGAAGCCGCCGTACTGTCCGACGGAGCGGAACAGCCCCGCAGGTTCGAGGCCGCCCCCCTGATGCGCTCCGCGCGGTCGGCCGCGGTGCGCCTGCAGGAGATGGTGGCGATCCGCCGCTCCCGCCTGGCGCCCCCTCCCCCACCGACTGGCGCTGAAACTCGGGTGGTGAACGGTGCGCGCTAACCCGCTCCACAACGACCCCCAGGTCGCACCCGGTTCGCTGCATGCCCGTCTGGCCAGCCCCCGCGCTGTACCGGTGCGGCCCGCGCCGACCGGGCCGGGACCTGTCGATCCCCGAAGCGTCCCGTCCAGCCCTGCCCCGGCCTCTGCCGTGACACCTGGAACGGGGGCGGCGGTGGACTATGCGGCTGTGCGCCTGATCAAGAAGGAGGTCGGGGAGCGGCTCAGCGACCTGCTGCGCACGCGCCCGGGCATGAGCTTGGCGGCGCAGGAGCAGCAGGGCCGCCATCTGATCAACACGCAGGTGGCGGTGTGGTCGGACGCCGAGGCGATCAAGCGGGGGATCGCCACGGGCCCTGGTGAGGACGTGGCGATCGCGCAGGCCGTGTTCGATCTGCAGTTCCGAGCCGGTCGGCTCCAGCAGCACCTGGACAACACCTTGGTGGAGAACATCTTCATCAACGGGTACGAGCAGGTGTGGCTGGACTTCACCGACGGCCGCCGGGTGCGGGTAGCGCCGGTGGCCGACTCCAATGAGGAGCTGCGCGAGCTCCTGCACGACCTGGCGCGGCGGACCACCGGCCAGAATGAGCGGAGCCTGTCGACCGCTGACCCCTTCCTGGCGCTGCGGCTGGTGGATGGCTCCCGGCTGCAGGCGGTCACGAATGTCACGCCGGGGACCTACGTGACGATCCGTCGGCACAGCATGCGCCACGCCAACCTGCCCGACCTCGTGGGCCGAGGGATGCTCGACAGCACCCTGGAGCAGTTCCTGCGCGCCTGTGTCCGCGCGGAAAAGAACGTCATGATCGTGGGCGGTCAGGCCGCCGGGAAGACGACCCTGCTGCGCGCGCTGCTGAAAGAGATCGACCCGGACGAGCGGTTCGCGACGTTGGAGACCGAGTACGAGCTCTTCGCACACGAGAACGGGCATCACCGCCAGGTCGTGCCGATGGAGGCGCGCGAGTCCAACGGTGAGATCGTCGCCGGTCAGGCGGCTGGCGAGATCACCCTGATGGACCTGATGTACCGGGCGCTGCGCATGACCCTGACGCGGATCGTCGTAGGTGAAGTCCGCGGCCCGGAGATCGTGGCGATGCTGCAGGCAATGACGAACGGTGCGGGCGGCAACCTGTGCACCCTGCACGCCATCCACCCGTCCGTGGTCTTCGACCGGATCGCCGAGCTCTACCTGTTGGCGCAGGCCAACATGTCCGAGGGCCTCGCGTACCGGCAGGCGGCGAACGGCCTGCACTTCATCGCGTTCGTGTCCTCGATCGACGAGACGAAGATCGGCGGGCACCGCCACCGGTTCATCTCCCACGTCCTGGAAGTCACCGGCATCGGAGAAGGCGGACGGCCCGAGACCAACGCCATCTTCGGACCGCGCCCGGAGTGGGGTGAACACAGGGCGGTACCGCTCATGCAGCCCCGCTGCATCACCGACCTGCGGCGCGTCGGCTTCGACGGATCCCTCCTCATGGACCCGGCCGGGGCATGGCCGGCCGCGCTGCCCCTGCTGGTCAAGGAGGGCGAGCTGTGACCATCCTGCTGATGTGGGTCCTGGCCGGCCTCGCCCTCGCGGGCGGCCTGGTCGGCCTTGCCTACGGGATCGTGGGCACCACCACCCCGAAGGGACCATCTCTGGCCGCGCGGCTGCGTGCCGGGCGCTCAGCCGCCAGCCGCGATGCCCGGATGGCCCGGCGTACGCGGCTGGCTACCGGCGCCGTTGTCGGCGTGCTGCTGTGGCTGGTGACCGGAGTGTTCATCGCGGGAGTGCTGGTGTTCCTCGCGGTCGTCGGCGTGCCCTGGCTGCTCTCGCCCACGAAGTCGGCGACGGTACGGATCGGGAAGCTCGAGGCGCTCGGTGACTGGACGCAGCGCCTGGCCAGCACACTGCGCCTGGGTCGCGGCTTGGACGAGGCCCTGCAGATCTCGCGTAAGGGCTGCCCCGAAGACATCGCTTCCGAGGTCGGCGACCTGGTCGACCGGCTCCAGGTCGGCTGGCGGCCCACCGACGCGCTGCGCCAGTTCGGCGACGCTCTGAACGATGTGACCGCTGACAAGGTCGTCGCCGCGCTGGTTCTCTCAGCCGCCGACTGCGGCCCCGGCCTGGCCCAAGCACTGGACGATCTCGCGGAGTCGGTTCACGAGGAGGTCGCCCGCCGCCGGTTGATCGAGGCGGACCGGGCCAAGCCGCGGACCACGATGCGGTGGATGACGATCATTACCCTCGGCGTCGTGGGAGCCGGGTTCCTCATCCCCTCCTACACCGCCCCCTACGGCGCCCTTCTCGGACAGCTCGTCCTCGCTGTCCTTTCGGCCGGCTTCATCGGAGTCCTCGCCCTGATGCGGCAGATCGCCGACACGAAGCCGGTACCGAGGTTCCTGATCGCCGACCCGCGCAGTGCGGTCACCCCTACGCCAGTGGAGATCGCGGCCGGTCACGAGACTGTGGAGGTGACGGCGTGATGCCTCTCGCCGCGATCCTGTCCGGAGCGGCCATCGGCGCCGGTACGGCTCTGCTGGTCCGCGAAGTCCTGCGCCCGGCACCCGCGCTCGGCCCTGCCCTGGACCGTCTCAACCGGCCTGCGCCCGCACGCGTCGACATCGAGAGCACGGACCGGGACGAGCAGTGGGGGCAGTGGCTCCTCGAGCGCCTCGCCGACGTACCCGGCGTGCGGATCCCGTACAAGGATCTCGCTCTGACTGGCACCACCCCGGCCCGGTTCGTCTTGATGAAGGTGGCGCTCGCGGGGGCCGGTCTGCTGCTGCCGCCGCTGTCCACAGTGCCGCTCCTGCTACTGGGCCTGCCCTTGTATCTGCCGGCGATCGTGGGGATTTTGGCTGCGCTGGTGCTGTGGTTCGCCCCCGACCTGGCCTTGCGTGACAAGGCCAAGCGGGCCCGCGCCGAGTTCGCGCACGCGATGGCGGCCTACCTCGACCTCGTAGCGCTGCGCCGGGCCGGAAATGTGTCCGCCGAGCAGGCCATGGAGCAGGCCGCACAGGTCGGTCAGGGGTGGGCGTTCCAGCGGATCCGGGGGGCGCTGGCCCGCTCGCACGTCGACAAGGTGGCGCACTGGGAGTCGCTGGCCCGGCTGACTGCCGAGCTCGACCTGCCCGTCCTTGACGACCTGGCCGCGATCATGCGGCAGTCCTCCGACGACGGCGCCTCCGTCTACTCCACCCTCCGCTCCCGCGCGAAGAACCTGCGCACCGAGCTGTTGTCCGCTCAGGCGGCCGACGCGAACGCCGACAGCGAGAAGATGACCGCCCCCGGCGCGCTCCTCGCTGTCCTGGTGATGCTCCTGATCGCCTTCCCCGCCATCATCCGCATGCTCAACACCTAACCCTCAGCTAGGAGTACGTCATGACCAAGCACGTCATCCGCCTGTCCCAGTGGCTGAAGTCGCGTATCGAGGAGGCTGAGGCCGACGACCGCGGCGACATCTCGATCACCACGATCATCATCTGGGTCGCTGCCGTCGCCGGCGCCCTCGCCATCGCAGGCACCATCGCGATCGTCCTCACCCGATACAACACCGCCCTCTCCGGCATCTGACCCGACGGCGCACGACCTCACACGACAAGGGGAGGCGGGAAAAGCGTGCAACCGCACGACGACGCCGGACCGGTCCCGAACGGGCCCAACTGTCCGGGCACAGGTGGGCACTGGGAGGACCGGGGGGAGTCATCGATCCAGATGGCGATCGTGTTTCCCTTCGTCATCCTGGTCACCATCGCCGTGGTCCAGGCCTCCATGTGGATGTACGCCCGCAACATTGCGCTCACCGCCGCCCGTGAAGGCGTCGCCGCTGCCCGCACCTACCAGGCCCCCGAGGGCGCGGGCGCGGCCCGGGCCCGGGAAACCCTGGGACGGATCGCCGGCAGCAGCCTGGCCCAGAGCACGGTGAGCACATCCGGGAGCAGCGCCGGCGAGGTACGGGTGACGGTCACCGGGCTCGCCCCGTCGCTGATCCCCGGACTGGCCGGGCTGAGCGTGTCGCAGTCGGCCGGAGCGCCCCGCGAGCGGTGGGTGCAGGCACCATGACCACCCACGACTCCGTGGAGCATCGGGGAAGCCGGGCCGGTTGGCCTGGGCGCCTGCGGGAGGACCGGGGCAGTGAGGCGATCGCCGCCGCGATCGTCACGCCGCTGATGCTGATGCTGCTGTGTACGGCGATCGCGGGCGGGCGCATCGTCACCTCCGGCGCCAAGATCGATGCCGCGGCCGAGGACGCTGCCCGCGCCGCTTCTATTTCCCGTACCGCCTCCGGTGCCCAGACGGAAGCGGCCGCAGCAGCTGCCCGGTCCCTGAACGACCAGGGCATCCGCTGCGCCTCCACCAGCGTCACCGTCAATACAGCCGGGCTCGCCGTCCCACTCGGCCAGGTCGGCACCGTCACCGTGACGATCTCGTGCACGGTGCCGCTGGCTGATCTTCTCCTCCCCGGGGTTCCCGGGTCCCGGACGCTGACCAGCCAGTTCACGTCCGTTGTTGACGCATTCCGATCCCGGGAGGGATGAGCCGTGCCCGAACTCACCTCCCCACCGGCGCCGCATCCGGCGTCGCCATCCCCGGGTAGTGATGCGGGTGGGATCGCGATCTACACCGCGATCGTCACCATCGCGCTGCTGGCCATCATCGGCCTGGCCATCGACGGAGGCGGCAAACTCCGCGCCACCGAACGCGCGGACTCCGTCGCGATGGAAGCCGCCCGCGCCGCCGGACAGGCCATCGACCCCGCCTCCGCCGTCAACGGCACGGGCATCCGAGTCGACCCCGAGGCCGCGGCGGCCGCCGCCCAGGCCTACCTCGCCCGGGCCGGCAGCCAGGGATCAACGACCTTGTCCGCGGACCGCACGCAGCTCACCGTGACCGTCCGCGCCTCGTACACGACGAAGTTCCTGCCGATCGTCGGGATCGGCTCGATGGAAGTCACCGGGCACGGAAGCGCCCGCCTGCTCCACGGCGTCACCCAGCCCGAATAGCTGACCCGCTCAAGAAGGGCCCCGTACCCATGCCCAAGCCCACCACAAAGCCTTCCGGCCCCCGCCGGACAAGCGGAGCACATACAGCAGCCGCCCTGCTGCGCGGCCTGCTCAGCCTGGCCGTCCTGCTCGCGCTGCTCGGCGGACTGCCCGTATTGCTGTGGTGGGCCACCGCACAAGTGGGCCCGCCCGGAATCGCCGCCCTGTCCAGCCTGCTGTCGACCGACGACTCCGGGCAGGTTTTCCTCCTCGCTCTCGCCGTCGCCGGCTGGGCAGGATGGGTGCTGTTCGCGTGCGCGGTCCTGCTGGAAATCCCCGCCCAGCTCCGCGGCCGCGCGGCCCCGCAGATCCGTGGCCTCGTCGGGCAGCGGGCCGCCGCCGCCCTCGTCGGCGCCGTCCTCCTCGCTCTGCCCGCCGGACCCGCCCTCGCCACACCGGCCTCCGCAGCACCCTCCGCCGCGCGGGAGGTGAGCGTGAGCGCGGCCGCCGTGCCCGGCACCCTGACCGGGAGCAGCGCCGGCGTCGCGGCGGCCGGTGAGGCCGGGACCGGCGCGGTGACGCACACAGTGCGCGACGTCCGCCCGGCTGAGAGCCTTTGGTCGATCGCCGAGCAGACCCTGGGCGACGGCGAACGCTGGACCGACATCGCCGTCCTCAACGAGGGCCACACCATGACCGACGGACTCGTGTTCCACGCCGATCGGCCCATCCAGCCCGGCTGGACCCTCACTCTCCCCGCTGACGCCGCCTCCGTGCCCTCCAGAGGGGGCCAGGCCCAGGACAGTCAGACTCCCGCAGCCGTGGCCGGGCAGAGCGAGTACCGCGTGGAGAAAGGTGACAGCCTCGCACGGATCGCGGGCGAGCAGCTCGGTAGCCCCGATCGATATCACGAGATCTTCGACCTCAACCAGGGCGAACCGGTCCCCAACGGCGGCTCCTTCACCAACCCCGACCTCATCTACCCCGGACAACAGCTCACCCTCCCCCCGCGCGACGCCACTCCAGCCGAACCCACCCCGGCCGCGCCCGCCGCCACGCCGCCGACCGTGGACGGTACGCAGGCCTCCCCCGCTCCGGCGCCAGCACCGTCCCAGCCTTCAGCACAGACTCCTCCTGCGACCGCGCCGACATCGACCGCCCCGCTCCCGCGGCAGGCCGCACCCACACCCGCGGCAAGCCCGTCCGATGCACCAGCGACGGCCGCCCCACAGACCGCCGCCACCGGCAGCAGCAGCATCAGCATCAACTGGACGATGACCGCCGGGATCGGCACACTCCTCGCCGCCTCCCTCGCAGGAGCCCTCGGAGTACGCCGGATCCTGCAGCAGCGCCGACGCCGTGCGGGACAGACCATCGCCCAGGACTTCGACCCCACCAACCTAGAACAACTCCTCGGGGCCACCGGCACTCTGGCGGACGCCGAACTCCTCGACCGCATCCTGCGCACCCTGGCCCACCAGGCCGGCGCGGACGGCCGCACCCTGCCCGCACTGCGCGGCGCGCACCTCGCAACAGAAGGCATCACCCTGCTGCTCGACGAGCCCGCCGAGCCCATCACCCCGTTCACCGCAGGCCCAGACGCCCTCACCTGGATCCTGGACAATCAGGCGGTCCTGCCGCCCGCCACGGACCTCCAGGATGTCGAGGCCCCTTACCCGGGGCTGGTCACCCTCGGCGCCACCGACGACGGCCTGCTGCTGGCCGACCTCATGACCTGCCGCGTCCTGCTCCTGGACGGCACTCCAGACGAAGTCCTGGAGGTCGCCCGCGCCCTGGCTCTGGAGCTGGGGACCTGCAAGTGGACCGACTACAGCGAGATCCTGACCGCCGGGCTCGGCACCCGCCTGGCCGGCCTGCTGCCGCAGGGCCGGGTCCGGACAATGCCCCACCTCCCGGCTGTCGCCGCCGACCTCGGTGAACTCCTCCTCGAAGCCCACCAGAGCGGCGAACAGATCCTGCCGTGGCTACTGATCGGTGCCGGAGAGCACGGCGAGGAACACGTCACCCAGCTCGCCGAAGCCCTCGCCGCCGCCCGCACCCTGCAGACCGCCGTGGTCCTGCCCGCCACCCCCGCCGCCCGGCGCGTCTTCCCCCACGCCGAAATCCTCGACACCACCCGCGAGCAGGAGAGCCGCCTCGAACCGCTCGGCCTGCCGGTGAGCCTGCAGCGCGTCACCGACGAGCAGTACCACCAGTACGTGCACGCCCTCAAGGTGTCTACCCAGGACCCCGTAGCAGCGACCGGGGCATGGGAGTTCGCCGAGAACCACGAGCAGCCGGCTGCCAGCGGGCAGCCGCTGACCGTGCGCGTCACCAGCGCGGACGCCCAGGACCCCGGCAACCCGTTCCCCGCACTCCTCGCCGGCCTCGGGCCCGTACCGGCTTCACAGCCCACGACGGATCAGCAGGCTGCCGGCACCCCCCAAGACCCGGCCGGACAGCTCACCAAACCGGCCGCCCTCCCCCACCAGCCGACCGACCAGGAACCCGAACCGCCCACAGAGTCCACGGCACCAGAGCCCGGCGAGCCCAGGGGCGTACGGATCGATGTGCTCGGCCCGCTGCGCATCACGGGTGGCACCGGCTCCTCCCACGCCCACACCCCCCGCACCACCGCCGTCGCAGCCCTCATCCACCTCCGCCCCGGACGCAGCACCGAGTACCTGTGCAAGGCGATGGACCCGGTCAACCCGTGGAAGGCGCGCACCCTGCACTCGCGGCTCGCGGAACTCCGCAGCGAAGTGGGCGCCACCAAGGACGGACTCCCGCTCCTGCCGCGGCCGAAGGCCGGCAGCGGGTACGGATTCCACCGCTCCGTCACCTCTGACTGGGACCTGTTCCGCAAGCTGGCATCCCGCGGGCTCGCCGCCGGACCGAAGATCGGCATCGCCGACCTCGAAAGCGCGATGGGGCTGGTGAGGGGCAAGCCGTTCGACGGACGGAGCCTGCCCTGGGCCGAACCCGTGATTCAGGAGACGCTGTCGAGGATCACCGACACCGCGCACACCCTCGCCCTCTGGCACACAGACGGCCCCGACCCCGACCTCGACGCCGCCCGCCGCATCGTCCAGCAGGCCCTGGACATCGAGGAGTCCTCCGAACTCCTCTACCGCGACCTCCTCCACATCGAGCGGGCCGCCGGCAACACCACCGCCCTACACCGGACGATCGCCCGGCTCCAGCAGATGGCCCGAACCTACGACATCACCCTCGACACCCTCACCGAGGACACCATCAACCTCGTACTGTCCGGCCACCCCGCCCCCGTCACCACCAGCTGACCATCCCCCTGAACAGCTGCGGGCCCGCCAGCAGGCCCCACACACGTACGTTCACCGCCAGTCCCACGGCCCGATCAAGCGTGGGCCGTGACCGAGTGGCGGGCGGCGGCCAGGAGTTCCGCACGGGCCTGCTGCTCCCCCACTGGCGGCCGGGCCTTCCACTCCTGAAGAATCTCCAGAACCGCCGCGCATACCGCCAGCACTGCGCCGACCAGATCCTCATCCACCTCCGTGAGCTGCGGGCCCGTCACCACGACCGGGCCGTACAGCCCGTACGGGATGTCCATCCCACGCCACACCGATGCCAGCGCCCACGCTGCAAGGTTCATGGGCAGGTTCTCGGCCTGCCCGTTCCCGTGGACATGAAGGTGGGCCCTGCGGTGGTAGACCGCCGTATCCGCCGAGCCGCCCACGGCAGTGCGTACTGCTTCTCTCTGCTCGGCCTCATCCTCCGGCCAGGGAACTGTGACCATCATGCCGTCGGCATCGATCCTCAGCGCTGTCCCCATAGATCGCCTCCACATTGCTGAGCTTGGCCCAGGTCGTGACCTCTCATCAGGTCTCGGACTCTAGCCGCACCGCTGCACTCCACGGGGCCCGCTTCTGACTGCAGTCGCTCGCCTGATCGACCCAGGCCCTGGTCGCGCGGGGCCACGAGCCTTGGAGCGGTGATCTGCTCGTCAGGGAAAGCGAGGTGCGACCCCCACCCCAGTGGCCGCCCAGCCCTCTGCGGCCCGGTCTACCGCTTGGTGGGGGTGGGGCAGCCGCGGCGGCATGAGCTACATCACATCCGGTGATCCAGGATTTATTGCCGGAGGGGGCCTTCGCCGTCACCAGTAGGTAGAGACGATGATTCATCGACAAGGAGCACCCATGCACGTCACCTCTTCTCCGGAGCCTGCATCGGCGGAGGCTGAGGAGAGCAGCCAGCGCCTGGAGTTCCCGGAGCTGCCCTCCAGCGGGCCGCCTCCAGCCGGCCCCCATGACGTATCCCTCGGTATGGAGGGGGGACACCAGGAGGAGTGGATTGAGGTCAGCGTGGCTGTGGGAGCTGCCCACAGCACGCTTTCGCCCTCCACAGCTGGATTGAGGGAGTCCATCGCCGCGGTGGGGGCCGAGCAAGAGGCGGTCGTCAAGGCCTCGATCGCGAAGCTCACGTCCGCCGTCGACGTGCGCATGACAGACCAGACCCGGCACATGCACGACATCTTCAACGCCACAGCCGCAGCGAAGCAGGCGGTCCCGGTGCTGCCGAACGCTCTCATCCAATACCTTGCATCCGTCCAGCAGGACGCCGCCAGGATGGCGCTGCCCCTCATGCCGGCGATGACCGCGCTCAACGCGATGGTGTCTGACACGAATAGGTTCCTGACCTCTCCAGCCATGCTCGCCGCCACCCAGACGGCCGCCGACCTCAGGTCCATCCACCAGTCCCACAAGAAGGCGATGGCCGATTCTGAGGTGCCCCGAAGTTCGCGGACTCCCGCCATGCAAGAGATACTTACCTTGACCAAAGGATAGGTAAGTGGCAAAGCGCACGACCCCGTACTCGGCAGAACTCAAAGAGCGAGTAGTGCGGGAAGTACTCGACAAATCACGCCCCCACGCGGATGTCGCCAAGGAGTTCGGTGTCACCGAGAGCTCGTTGAGTCGTTGGGTCGCCCAGTACCGGAAGCGGCACCTCGCAGGCGAACCGATGGCAGATTCCATCGCCGCGGACGAGCGTGTCCGCGAGTTGGAGAAGAAATTGCAGGAGGTCACCACCGAACGGGACTTCCTAAAAAAAGCGGCAGCCTTCTTTGCCCGCGACCATCGGTGACCGAGAAGTATGAGTTCATCGACGGCGAGAAGGACAATTTCCCGATCACGGGCATGTGCACCTGGCTTGACGTTTCCACCTCTGGTTTCTACTCCTGGAAAATGCGACCGGCTTCGCCCACTTTTGAGCGGCGTGAAAAACTGAAGCTCATCATTCGTCATGTCTTCGACGAATCCGATGGCACCTACGGATACCGCCGAGTTCACGCCGCCCTCGGCCGCAAGGGCGTCGAGGCAGGGCCCGAGCTGGTGCGTCTCCTGATGCGGGACCTGTACCTGGTCCCCTGCCAGCCAAGGCCCTGGCGGATCACGACCGTGTCAGACAATGATCAGCCGGCACTCCGGGACTTCCTCGGACGCGACTTCACGGCCGCCGCTCCCGGACAGAAACTGGTGGGAGACATCACATACATCCACACCTGGGACGGCTTCCTCTACCTGGCGACGGTGATTGACTGCCACACCAAGGCCGTTGTCGGCTGGTCCATGGCGAACCACATGAAGACATCCCTCATCTCGGACGCCGTCGACATGGCAGCGGGCAATATCAAGCTCGCTGATGGATGCATATTTCACTCTGACAGAGGAAGCCAGGGTGGATTCAACTGGTCGTCGCAACACCTCGTGATCATGGAGGTGTGTAATGGGTCTGCCGAGGAAGCAAGGGTCGCAGCCGCCAGCAGGTCTGCGTCGGCAGTGGGCTGCGGATAGGGCGATGCGGCCGCCGATGCGCTCACCGGGCCGGCCTGAGCCATCGCGCGCTGTGCAACGAGACTTCTGGCGCCTGATCGCCTCGGGGATCACTTCTGTCCAGGCTGCCGAGGAGGTCGGGGTGTCGGCACGGTCGGGATCCGATGGTTCCGACACGCTGGCGGGATGGCGCCGCTGAGTCTGGACGAGCCCTCGGGCCGGTACCTGTCGTTCGCCGAGCGTGAGGAGATTGCAGTGCTCAAAGCTCAGGACAAGAGCGTGCGTGAGATCGCCCGCACGATCGGGCGAGCTCCGGGAACGATCTCTCGCGAACTGCGTCGCAACGCCGCGACCAGGAGCGGCAAGCCGGTCTACCGCGCTGTGGTAGCCCAGTGGAAGGCGCAGCAGGCCGCGAAGCGCCCAAAGACGGCGAAGCTCGTGGACAACGACCGTTTGCGTGAGTATGTGCAGGACCGGCTCGCCGGTGACATCCGTCGGCCCGACGGCACGATCGTTTCAGGTCCTGCGACGGCACCGTGGAAGGGACTGAACAAGCCCCGCCGCCAGGACAGGCGGTGGTCGACGGCATGGAGCCCGGAGCTCGACCACGTTGCGCTTCTTGTAAAGCAGCCTGTCGAAGGCACACGGTCTGCCTCCGGCACGGCCTCGACGGGATCGGTTGGCGCGCTGGTCACGGCGTTCCGGGATCGTGTGGCCGATGCCGCGTTTACGCAGGTAGGCGCGTATTTTGCGGGAGCTGTAGCCCTTGTCGCCCAGGACATGGTCAGGGCGGGTTCGAGGTCGGCCGGGCCCGGCCCGGCCGACCTTGATGGTGCGCATGACTTCCTCGAAGCGCGTGCAGTCGGCGGCGTTGCCGCCGGTGAGGACGAAGCCGAGCGGACGGCCGCGATCGTCGCAGGCGAGGTGGATCTTCGTGGTCAGTCCGCCTCGGGATCGACCGAGGGCGTGATCACACACTTCGTCCCCCCGCCCTGCCCCTTTTTGCGGGCACCGGCGGCATGCTGATGGGCCCGCGCGACCGTGGAGTCGACCGATACCAGCCAGTCGATGTCACCGGCCGCATCTCTCTCTGCCTGGACCGCGGCCAGCATCCGCGTGAACGTTCCGTCCAGCGCCCACCTGCGGAAACGTGTGTACAGAGTCTGCCAAGACCCATACCGTGCCGGCACATCACGCCACGCCGTACCCGTCCGAAGCTTCCACACGATCCCGTTCAGCACCCGCCGGTCATCCAGCCGCGGCCGCCCCGACGACGACCGCGGCAACAGCGCGGACAACGCTTCCCACTCCAGATCCGACAGCTCATGACGACCCACCATGCAACACATGATCCCCCATCAGAACCCTTTGAAGACAGTCCCTAGCCTGCAACCAGAATGACGATCCGTCACGAATGCACGCAGCTCCGATCAACGCCTACGAAAATCTTGCCAGGACCGCCTGAGTGGCTGCGCTGATCACCTCGGAGACGAGAAAATTGATGATGGGTGCCTCGGTCAGCCGATAGCTCTGCGATGTCAGTGAACTCGTTTGCCAGGATGGCGATGGGGGTCAGCCAGGGGACCACGGATTGTCGCCACGGCAGTGTCGTTCGCTGCCCGGAGCACGCGTGTCAGACTCCGATTCTCCCCTTGACCTCTCCGGGGTGCCCGCTCTGCTCGGTCGTGTGAGGCAGTCGGGAGGGGTCATGGCGCGGCAGGACATGAAGGACGAAGTCATCCATCTGCGTTCCGCGGGAGTGGACTTGGGCAAGCGGTTCCTGATGGCGTGCGTGCGTACGCCCAGCTCGGCGCGGACTGGGACGTGGAGCCTGGAGACCGAACGGTTCGGCACCACCCGGGCCGAGCTGCGCCGACTGCTGGCGTGGCTGGTCGAACGTCAGGTCGAGGTTGTTGTCATGGAGGCGACCTCCGACTACTGGCGGGGTGTGTACTACCTGCTGCAGCCGCACCTGAACCTGATGCTTGTCAACCCGGCCCATCTCAAGGGAATCCGGGGCCGCAAGACCGATCCGAACGACGCGGCATTCCTGGCCCGGGCCGGCGCGTCCGGGATGGTGATGGCCTCCTTCGTCCCCGAGCGAGCGGTCCGCGAGCTGCGTGACCTGACACGTCGGCGCACCGAGATCGTCCGCGCCGCGGGGTGGGAAGCACAGCGGCTGGAGAAGGAGCTCGAGGACACCGGCATGAAGCTCACCTCGGTCCTGACCGACGTGACCGGGGTCTCGGGGAGGGCCATCCTCGAGGCGCTGATCGCCGGCGAGCGTGATCCCGAACAGCTCGCGGCCCTCGCCGTTGGCAAGGCCCGCGCCAAGATCCCCGCCCTGATCGTGGCCGTGGACGGAGACTTCACCGGCCATCACGCCTTCATGATCAGGCACTACCTCGACGAGATCGACAGGCTCCGCTCCACCACGACCGCGTTCGACACACGCATCGCCACCCTGCTGATTGAGCGGGAAGAGGACCTGGACCTGCTTGACACCATCCCCGGGGTCGGCCGCCTCGCAGCCGAGGTGATCCTCGCGGAGACCGGCGGGGATATGGCCCAGTTCGCCACCTCCCAGCACCTCGCCTCCTGGATCGGCGTCTGCCCGGGGCAGAACGAATCGGCCGGGGTGAGCAAGTCAGGGCGGACCCGGCACGGCAACCACAACCTCAAGCGCCTGCTCGGCGTCGCCGCCATGGCCGCAATCCGCAACAAGGCGTCTTACCTGTCGGTGTTCTTCCGCCGCATCTCCGCCCGCCGAGGCGGCAAACGAGCCCTGGTCGCCGTCATGCACAAGATCGCAATCGCCATCTGGCACGTCCTGAGCGACCACGCCCCCTACCGCGAACTCGGCGCCGACCACTTCACCAAACGCGATCCCGCCCGCGCCATGCGCCGCATGACCAAGGAAGCCAACAGTCTCGGCCTGACCATCCGCTTTGACCCCATCACAGCTACCTGACCTGCCCAGGTGCATCCTATTTTCGTGTCAGAGCCTGATTCATGACCCTCCCCCCCGGATGATCAAAAAACGTGCTCTTCGCTCATATGTGTGGGTCGGTTCGTGTCCTGAGATGACGAGCGCCGCGCCCTGCGTAGGTTTCTGATTGTGATGATCAGGAACCTGCCGAAGGGTGCGGCGTGTCTGCGAACGTACTGGTGAGGGCGGCCGGGGTCGGGTGCACGGTGGTCGAGGAGGTGCGTGTTCACCCGGTCGAACCCGTGAAGATCGTCTCGGTGTGGCCGGACCGCAGGTGGGAGCGCCGGCCGGCCTGCGGGGTGTGCCGCCGGCGGGCGCCGCTGTATGACCGGGGCCGCCGCAGGCGCTGGCGCTCGGTGGACGAGGGGCTGCTGCGGGTCTACTTCGAGGCGGACCTGCCGCGGGTGGACTGCCCCGCGCACGGCGTGGTGATAGTGGCCGTCCGTGGGCCCGGCACGGCGCCGGACGTACGGTCCCCTTCGACGAGACGGTCGCCTGGTTCGCCCCCCGGCGCCTCGAAGAAGCTGATCTCGGTACTGCTGCGGATCAACTGGCACACCGTCGGTTCCGTCCTGGCCCGGGTGATGGCTGAGCGGGACGGTCAGGACGGCGGCCGCCTCGCCGACGTCAGGCGGATCGGCATCGACGAGGTCTCCTTCGCCAGGGGCCAGAAGTACCTGACCGTGGTCGTGGACCACGACACGGGGAAGCTGCTGTACGTCGTCGAGGGCCGTTCGAAGAAGACCGTCCGCGTCTTCTTCGACCTCCTCGGTGCCGAACGCTCCCGGGCGCTGACCCACGTTTCCGCGGACGGGGCCGAGTGGATCGCGGACGTGGTCGCCCAATGCACCCCGAACTCGGCCCTGTGCCTGGACCCGTTCCACGTCGTCAAGTGGGCAGGCGACGCCCTGGACGCGGTCCGCCGCCAGGTCTGGAACGACGCCCGCCGGGCGGGCATGAAGGCCCTGGCCGGCCAGCTCAAGGACTCCCGCTACGCGCTGTGGAAGAAACCGGAGGACCTCACCGACCGGCAGCGGGCCAAGCTGTCCCTGATCCAGGCTGCCAACAAGCCGCTCTACCTCGCCTACCTGCTCAAAGAGCAGCTGCGGCAGGTGTTCGGGCCCGGTGGCGCGGAACGCGTGCACCTGCTGGACGCCTGGCTCGCCTGGGCCTCCCGCAGCAAGCTGCACCCCTTCGTCCGGCTCGCCCGCACCCGCCGGCACGACATCGCCAACACGCTGACACACCGGCTCACCAACGCCCGCGTGGAATCGATGAACACCAAGATCTGCCTGCTCATCCGCCACGACTACGGCTTCCGCAGCGTCGAAGCCCTCCGCGCCATCATCCTCCTGTGCCTTGCCGGATACTCCCGACCCCTGCCCGGCCGAGTACAACCGAGCCCCGCCAGAACCCACAGAAGAGAGCGATGAGCCCAAAAACGGGCGTCACATGACTACGCCGAAGCTCTAGAGCGTGTCTGAAAGTTCGTGTAAGTCCGTGATGTGGAAGCCTGGCCCGGGGCTCGGCCTCGGGCCTGTGGGCCAGGCGGATCGGACGAGTCATGGCAGACAAAAACGGAGCGGCCGCGTCCGTGGCCGACGACAAGACGGTTGACGAGGTGGTCGAGCGGCTGCTCGACAAGGCTGACTCCTCGGGGGCGGCTCTGCTCGGTGAGGGCGGGCTGCTGACGGAGATCACCAAGGCCGTTCTGGAGCGGGCCCTGGAAGCCGAGATGAGCGAACACCTCGGCTACGAACGCGGAGATTTGGCAGGTCACGGGTCGGGGAACTCCCGCAACGGGACCTCGTCCAAGACGGTGCTGACGGACGCCGGCGCGGTCACTTTGGCGGTGCCGCGGGATCGCAACGGCGACTTCGAACCGAGGCTGGTACCGAAGAACGCCCGCCGCCTGGCGGGGTTCAACGACCGGATCCTCTCCCTCTACGCCCGCGGCATGAGCGTGCGCGACATCCGCTCCCACCTCGCCCAGATCTACGGGGTCGAGGTCAGCCCGGACCTGATCAGCAAGGTCACCGACGCCGTGATCGACGAGCTCGTGACCTGGCAGAACCGGCCCTTGGACGCGGTCTGGCCGATCATCTACATCGACGCGTTGTGGGTGAAGATCCGCTCTGGCTCGGTGACCTCGAAGCCGGTCTATCTGGCCGTCGGCGTCGACATGGACGGCCGCAAAGACGTCCTGGGCTTGTGGGTCGGCTCCGAGGGTGAAGGCGCCACCACCTGGATGGCGGTCCTCTCCGAGCTACGAAATCGGGGCATCGAGGACGTCTGCATCGTGGTCTGTGACGGGTTGAAGGGCCTGCCCGACGCGGTCACCGCGACCTGGCCCAAAGCCACCGTCCAGACCTGCGTGATCCACCTGACGAGAGCCTCGCTCAGGCTTTCGTCGTCGCGGGACCACCCCAAGCTGGTCCCGGCCCTGAAGGCCATCTACACAGCCCCGACCGAGACCGCGGCCGAGCAGGCCCTCGATGCTTTCGAGGCCTCTCAGCTGGGAGAACGCTATCCCGCGATCGTCCGGACCTGGCGGTCGGCCTGGCCGGAGTTCACGCCCTACCTGGCGTTCCCGCCGGCCATAAGGACCGTGGTCTACTCCACGAACATGGTCGAATCCATGAACGCCCGGCTCCGCAAGGCCACTCGAAATCGAGGCCATTTCCCCTCGGAGCAGGCCGCGTTAAAGGTCCTCTACCTCGCGGTCCGCGAGCAGATCAACCCGAAAGCGCGCGACGCGAACCACGTCGCCGCACACTGGAAAGAGGCACTGAACCAGTTCTCACTCTTCTTCGAGGACCGGCTCAGCATCCAATAACACCAGACGACTTACACAAGATCGCTGACACACCCAAGCTCTAGGCCCGGGGGGAGATGTTGTATTGATAGGAGGTGGGGGCCGGGGCCTTGGCGGTGGTGGGGGCGGTGCCGTCGGGGCTGAGTTTGACCTGTACGGACATGGTGGTGCCGTAGGTGGCGGTGTAGGTGGCGGCGCCGTCGAACTTAGCGCTCTGTGTGGCGGTGTCGACTGTGAGTCCGCTGGGCAGGGCGGGTGCGTTGACCTTCGTGCCCCCGGTCATGGTTCCGGGGCCGAGGATCTGGTAGGGCGTGAGGTTGAAGTGGTGGTTAGAGGGGCGTTGAATGTCGAAGCTCGCGGTGCCGCCGAGGTCGGTGTGCAGGTCGAGCTGCCCGGTGGCATTGACCTTCTGCAGAACGACGGTGATGGCGGCCTTGCTGTGTGCGGGGACCTTGATGTTCTGGGACGGTGCGGTGTACGTCTGAGTATTCGAGGTGGTCTGGGTGTCGGTCTTGTTGAAGGAGACGGTCGTGCTGAGCGAGGAGTTGATACCGACTCCGTACAGTGTGTAGCTAGCGCCGACGGTGGCGGTGGTGTTCAGTCCCCGGGACACGGCGGTGCTCAGGCTCTGGCTGATGGACTGGCTGAACGACTGAGTGGACAGGGTCTGCTCGACGTCGCTGCTGTTGTCCAGGGTTGTGGAGCCTATGTACCAGGTGTCCCCGTTAGAAACCACTGGGCTGCCCACAGGGACCGCTGCGGCGTTATTGAACGTGACGCCGCTGCTGTTGACGTTGTGGAGCTCATAATAGCCCGTGTAATTGGGCCAGTAGGGGGCCTGGACTGCGATGGCCTGGTTGAGATCTACGAGGCTGCCCTGGTCGGCGTGGGCGGTGGCGGGCCCTATAAATGGCACGGCGAGGGCCGCTGCGAGAACGGCAGGGGCGATCTTCAGGATCATGCGCGACACGAACGTCTCCTCAGCGTGGATGACGGGTTGCGGTTGTAGTACCAGGTGAGCTTGGGCGGGTCACAAGGCACGGTATGGGGTGATCAACGGGGGGAGTAGAGCCTTTCGTCCTTCGCCGGCGGTCTTTAGCTCAATACCAGTGACTTAAGGATCTTGGCTGGTAGGTGCTGTTCAGGAGGTGTATGGATGCCACGCCCTGGACAGGTCAAGCCGGAGCGGATGAGCGGTTGTCGGACCGGATCGCGATCGGACTGCTGACGCGTACCTTCCCGCCGGAGCTGGTGGACCGGGTCGTGGAGGAATCGGGGAAGGCCGGGCGGCGCAACCGGTTGCTGCCGCCGAGGGTGGTCGTCTACTTCGTGCTGGCGATGTGCTTGTTCTCCGGTCAGGGCTACGAAGAGGTCGCACGGCTGCTCACCCAGGGTCTGGCCTGGGCCGGGCACTGGTCGGGTTCGTGGCAGGTGCCTACGCCTGGTGCCGTCTCCAGGACCCGGGCAAGGCTCGGGCCCGAGCCGTTGAAGGCTCTCTTCGAGCAGCCTGCCGGGCCTGTGGCGACCGAGTCCACTGCGGGCGCATGGTATGGGCGTTGGCGCTTGATGGCGGTCGACGGGACCACGTTCGACGTGCCGGACAGTGAGGAGAACGACGCGCGGTTCGGCCGACCCGCCACCCACCGGGGCGAGCGGACCGCGTTCCCGCAGGTGCGGGTGGTGGCGCTGCGGGTGGCCGACGCTGCGCCGGGCCAGCACCCAGTGCCCGAATCCGTTCTCCCAGAACGGACGGATCGCGACTCGGGCCCAGTCGTAGATCCGCTCGCCGTGTGCACCCTGCCCGCCGGAGATCCGCTTCCACGCCTGCCTGGGCAGGGCGGCGATCAGCTGGTCCACCCGGGCGTCTCCGCCGGCCGCGGTGATTACGGTGTCGTTGACCTTGGTGGCCAGTACGTGCGCGACCCGGCGTTCCTCCAGCCATGCCCGCACGTGCTTGACCTGCCCGTATGCCTCGTCAGCGGTGACCCACGCGAACGGGACGCCCGCGTCGATGGCGCGTTGCAGCATCCACTTGAAGTGCTCGTTCTTGGTCGCGAAGGGGACCTTGTCGTCGATCCCGGCTGCGCGGCAGCGGTCGCGGTCGTTCGTCCAGGAGGCGGGATGTAAAGCTCGCGGTCGATCAACGCCCGCCCCTTGGCGGAGGCGTAGGCCAGGAATGTTCCGATCTGGGAGTTCTCCGTGCGACCCGCGGTACCCGTGTACTGCCGTTGGACTCCGGCGGACCTGGTGCCCTTCTTCAGGAAACCGGTGTCGCCGCCGACCAGGACAGCGTCCTTGGACCCGATGGTCTCCACGACGAAGTCGCGCACATCGTCGCGGACCGCGTTCTCGTCCCAGTCGGAGTGGTTGAGCAGGCGCTGGACGCCGTCCGGGCGCAACTGCCCGACCTGCTCGGACAGCGTCCACCCGTTCTTCTTCTCCAGCGGCGCGAGCAACCCGCTCAGGTCAGTCCAGCGCCCGCTCGCGGGGCTCCGACCTGCCGAAACGGTGGGCGAACCGAGCGTGGAACCCGGCTATCCCCTCGGACCACGACTTGACCTGCTCAACCGTCAGCGCATCAGCACACAGTCACATCAACGAGCCCGCGAGCCACCCGTCACGCCAGATGCGGTTGCAGTACTAGGCGGAGAGTGTGAGTTCGAGTCGCGCGAGGTGGCTGGTGTGTCGTCGGTCGAGTGGTCTGCCCTGCCACCAGGCATACAGTCGGAGGATGTTAAGGGCGACTGCGCTGTAGACGTGTTCGAGGTGGGTCTTGGCGAGTCCTCGGTAGCGGGCGCGTCGGTTATCGGTGACAGCGGCGGCCTGGCGGATGGTGCCCTCGATTCCGGAGCGCAGGGCGTAGTCGGCCTGCCAGTCCCGTCCGGTCTGCTCGGACCGGGCGGTCCGTAGGACCTCGGTCAGGGCATGGGGGTGCAAGGAGAGTTGCCGGTAGCCTTGTCGGCCGCTGGTGCACTGGTCACGCGCAGGGCAGAGGCTGCGGGTGGAACGGGCGAACTTGACCACGGTCATCGGGCGGCCGCGCTGGAGGCAAGGGCTCCAGGAGGAGCTGGCCTGGCCCATCGGGCAGGTGACCTGCTGGTATTTCCAGTCGATGGTGAAGGCGGAGGCATCGAAGCCTTCAGCGGCGCGGGCTTGGCGGGAGTGGTCGAGCAGGACCGGGGGGATCAGGGCGATTCCGTATTTCTTGCGCGCGCCGACGATCCCGTCCGCGCTGGCGTATCCGGAGTCGGGGTAGTGCTCTGCTGGTAGCAGCGCGCGCTGCTGAAGTTGCTGGTGGATGCCGTCCAGAGCGGCATCGTCCGGGACGGTGGAGGCCGTGGTCGCGACGTTCGTGATCACGTTGGGGGCGGTGCGGTCGTCTTCGGCGGCGCCCGTGCAACTCTCGCTGATGTGCAGCTTGAACCCGTTCCAGAACATGTCGCGCTTGGCCGACCAGCGCGTATTGAGGGGCACCGAAGAAAACGGACTGTGCTTGCGCGAGAAACTTACGCTGCGAGCTGTATCTTCTCGTATTCGCGGTGAACCTCTTGCGGGGTCTTGTACCCAAGTCCCGAGTGCAGGCGTCTACGGTTGTAGAAGACTTCTATGTACCGCACTATCGCCTTGCGTGCGTGTTCCCGGGACGGGAAGGTAGTGCGATACACGAGTTCGTTCTTCAGGGCTCCGAAAAAAGACTCGGCCATGGCGTTGTCCCAGCAGACTCCGGTCTTGCCGACCGAGGGCCGCATTTGCATCCTTTGAAGTTTCGTTCGGAACTCTTGTGAAGTGTACTGGCTTCCTCTGTCAGAGTGAAATATGCATCCATCAGCGAGCTTGATATTGCCCGCTGCCATGTCGACGGCGTCCGAGATGAGGGATGTCTTCATGTGGTTCGCCATGGACCAGCCGACAACGGCCTTGGTGTGGCAGTCAATCACCGTCGCCAGGTAGAGGAAGCCGTCCCAGGTGTGGATGTATGTGATGTCTCCCACCAGTTTCTGTCCGGGAGCGGCGGCCGTGAAGTCGCGTCCGAGGAAGTCCCGGAGTGCCGGCTGATCATTGTCTGACACGGTCGTGATCCGCCAGGGCCTTGGCTGGCAGGGGACCAGGTCCAGGTCCCGCATCAGGAGACGCACCAGCTCGGGCCCTGCCTCGACGCCCTTGCGGCCGAGGGCGGCGTGAACTCGGCGGTATCCGTAGGTGCCATCGGATTCGTCGAAGACATGACGAATGATGAGCTTCAGTTTTTCACGCCGCTCGAAAGTGGGCGAAGCCGGTCGCATTTTCCAGGAGTAGAAACCAGAGGTGGAAACGTCAAGCCAGGTGCACATGCCCGTGATCGGGAAATTGTCCTTCTCGCCGTCGATGAACTCATACTTCTCGGTCACCGATGGTCGCGGGCAAAGAAGGCTGCCGCTTTTTTTAGGAAGTCCCGTTCGGTGGTGACCTCCTGCAATTTCTTCTCCAACTCGCGGACACGCTCGTCCGCGGCGATGGAATCTGCCATCGGTTCGCCTGCGAGGTGCCGCTTCCGGTACTGGGCGACCCAACGACTCAACGAGCTCTCGGTGACACCGAACTCCTTGGCGACATCCGCGTGGGGGCGTGATTTGTCGAGTACTTCCCGCACTACTCGCTCTTTGAGTTCTGCCGAGTACGGGGTCGTGCGCTTTGCCACTTACCTATCCTTTGGTCAAGGTAAGTATCTCTTGCATGGCGGGAGTCCGCGAACTTCGGGGCACCTCAAACAGACTTCGGAATCGCCGAAGTTCCAACCAACGACGCGGATCCAAGACCATCGTCGACCACCCTCCGCCGCCTCTCACCGACCAAGCAGCAGAGTGCCGAGCAGCAGGTCTCACCGCATCAACAACTGTCCCTTTTCATCCGTACGCGGGTGGGGACGTAAACGTGTACGCCGACAAGCGACCAGCAGTTCGCCGAGTCCTTGACCATCAGCAGCCCCTGAACCATGTTCCGGCAGGTCAGCCGCGTCTCCCGGCGTGGGAAACAGCCCGCGACCCGGCCCATCAAGGCCTCGAAGGACTCGCCCCACAGGGCGTGTACTACCGTGGCCTGCGCGGCCACCGCCTCTTGATTCGTCTTCACAAACGATCACGATGCAGGTGGCCGCACCTCTGCCCGCAGGCACCCACCCGCCACGCTGACCAGCGACGACGTCCAATGCCTCACGAACTACAGCTGCCGTGACAGACGCTGGCCGCAAACTGCGAGCTAACGCTTGGCGTAGTCGGCGTAGCCCTGCCAGTCGATGACGATGCACTTCTTGTCGCCTAGGACCCAGGCGTCGTGGCCCGGCGGGCAGCTCATGAAGTCGCCGGCGCCGAACTCTGCCTCCTGACCGTCGTCCATGACGATCTTCAAACGGCCTGAGATCACGTAACCCGTGTGGGCAGCGAGGCAGCTGTCGGTCTTGGCGATGGGCTTGACGTGCTTCGACCACTGCCAGCCCGGCTCGAACGTCGCGCGGCCCACGGAGCCGCCTTCCGAGTTCACCAGCTCAAGTTTCCCCATGCCCCCCTCGAAGGGACGGGTCTCATCGGGCGAATCCAGGCTTTTTCGGACCATACCTGACATGGCTGCCTCCTTGACAGAGCAACGGTTCAGGGAGCCTTCGGCCCCCTGACGCCAACAAGTCCAACGCGGATACACCAGGCGCTGATCCTGCTCGCAGCGAGTCTCTGACGGAACCACCCGATTGGCTGCCCCTCGATGCGAAAACTACTGAGGTTTTCGGGTTGTCGTCGGGTGGTGACGGTTCATGATCCCTGCGGTACGCCGGTGGTATGCGCTATCCGGAGGGTGGGGGCCTGACTGCTGAGCGTCGGGCGTCTCGGGAGAGGATCCGGCTCCAGGCCGGGGAACGGTTCGCGGCGGGTGAGAAGACCGCGGTGATCGCGAAGGATCTGCGGGTGAGTGTGCGGTCGGTGGAACGCTGGCGCCGTGCCTGGCGCGATGGTGGCATGGAGGCCCTGCGCTCCGCGGGCCCGGCCAACTCCCCGACCGTCACCGAGGCCCAGTTCGCCGCGCTTGAGGAGGAACTCGGCAAGGGGCCGTCAGCGCACGGCTTCGACGATCAGCGGTGGACCCTGGCCCGGGTCCAGACGGTGATCCGCCGCCGTCTGCGGATGAGCCTGTCAGTGACGACGGTGTGGCGGCTGCTGAAACGGCACGGCTGGTCCTGGCAGGCACCCGCCCGCAGAGCACTCGAACGCGACGAGCACGCGGTGGAGCTGTGGAAGAAGGAGGTGTGGCCCCAGGTAAAAGGCTCGCGGCGGCGTGTGACGGCTGGATCGTCTTCGAGGACGAAGCCGGATTCTCGATGACGCCGCCCCGCGCCCGCACCTGGGGCCGGCGCGGACACACCCCCGTCATCCGCGTTCGTGGCAGGTCCCGCCGCCGGACCTCGGTCGCCGCCCTGTGCTGCTACAAACCCGGCGAGCCGAGCCGTCTCATCCACCGGCCCCGCACCCACCTCCTGCTCAAGGGCGCCCGCAAGAGCTTCTCCTGGCAGGACTACCGCGACCTGCTGGTGAGGGCACACATCCAGCTCGGCGGCCCAATCGTGGTCGTCTGGGACAACCTCAACACCCACCTGGCCGCCGGACTGAAGCGGTATGAGGCCGAGCACGACTGGCTCACTACCGTCCGGCTCCCGCCCTATGCACCCGACCTGAATCCCGTCGAGGCCATCTGGTCACTCGTGCGCAGAGCGATGGCCAACACCGCTTTCGACACACCCGACGACCTCGACCGCACACTCCGCCGCGAGTTACGCAGAATCCAGCTCCGGCCCCACCTGATCGACGGCTGCCTCACCGCCACAGACCTGACCATCGACCCACCGACCCCACCCTGAAAACCTCAGTAGTTACTACCCTGTTGTCATGTCGCATTCGGGTCCTTCTGCTGTGGAGATCACGCTGTCCGAGGCCGAGCGTGCCGAGTTGGTGCTCCGGACGGGGATGCCGGCCCGGCGCTCGGCAGAGAAGGCCCGCATCGTCCTGGCGTGTGCTGAGGGCATGTCAAACGCTGGGAAATCCGGACGGAGGTAACGGTGGCCGAGGCTGGAGTGTCGCCCGCAGTCGGAGCCGATGGTTCCGCGACGCTGGAGGCGTAAGAAGCCATCTCATTTGGTCCTCGCGGGGTAGGCTCTCGTTCATGGTGGGGATCGTTGAGCGGCTGGTGCCGGACGAGTTGTGGGTGCTGTTCCAGCGGGTGGTGCCGGAGGCGCCGTCGCGGCCCCAAGGCGGTGGACGGCGCCGGCACGGTGACCGTGAAGTACTGGCCGCGATCGTGTTCGTCGCGACGTCGGGTTGCACCTGGCAGCAGCTGCCCACGGCATCGTTCGGCCCTTCGGGGGCGACAGCCCACCGACGGTTCTCCGAGTGGAGCAAGGCCCGCGTGTGGGCTAAGCTCCACCGCCTGGTCCTCGACGAACTCGGCGCCCGCGGCGAGCTCGACTGGTCCCGCTGCGCGATCGACTCGGTGAACATGAGGGCCTTGAAAAGGGGGATCTGACAGGTCCGAATCCTGTCGATCGGGGCAAGTATGGCTCGAAGATCCACTTGATCACCGAGCGGACCGGTCTGCCCCTGTCCGTCGCAATCTCGGGCGCCAACCTGCACGACAGCCAGGCCCTCGAGCCCCTCGTCCGCGGCATAACGCCCATCCGCTCACGCCGCGGACGCCGACGACGCAAGCCCGGCAAGCTCCACGCGGACAAGGGCTACGACTACGCCCACCTGCGACGATGGTTACGCGGACGCGGCATCAAACACCGCATCGCCCGCAGAGGCATCGAGTCCTCACAACGGCTCGGCCGCCACCGATGGGTCATCGAAAGGACTATGTCCTGGCTCGCCGGCTGCCGACGACTCCACCGCCGCTACGAACGCAAGGCCGAGCACTTCCTCGCCTTCACCAGCCTTGCCTGCACCCTCATCTGCTACCGCCGACTGGCCAAATGAGATGACGTCTAAGACCAAACTCACCATCGGTATCGGGACGCTACCTGTCGTTCCCGATCGCCTGCCCGAGGCATCCGCCAGCCTGGAGGCTGCTGATCTACTAACTATCATCCTCCAAGGCCTGAAGCGTGAAGGTGACACATTTGGGTGATGCTCCGCATGTCATTTTTACTTTACATAATGAAAAGAATGGTCGCGGACTCCGACGAACCCATACAACTGCCCACCAGGAGTAATCAGCTGAAAAATGTAGTAGGGCTGCCCCTCAGTGGGGCCCAGAGGCCATCGAAGAGTGACCGCACCATATTCCCCGCGATAATTAACTGGAGCATTCTTTACAATCGAATCGGCTTCGTAGAGCGACATGATAATGTCGCCGTCTGTCATCCCTCTATCCTCAAGCCATGGCTGCGGAATGAAGTCCACCTCACCCCAATCTCCTGCCATGTTCTTGACGATGGCAGTACCCCCCTTTCCCGTATCCACCTCGTCGACGCGAAATACGAATCGCCAATCTACAAGCTGGTCAATTCCAGTTGCAGCTGATTCTCCTTGAGGCATCCCGTCTGCTTCGAGGAGGAGCGCACCTGGAAATCTCTCACTAACCGTCGAGGTCGCCGTTAGCATAAGTTCTTCAAACGGAATCATCTCTACCTCCACTAGAGTATCGCTAGGGCACTTTTGGGTACCTCTGCCACTACTAGTGGGCCGATGAGGCGAACGAGGAACTCGTGTCGCTCACCGCCAGCAAAATTCACGCCGACCGACAGCCGGATGCTGAACTGGCTAACAGGGCCGCGAGTTCGTGGCCGGGCATTGATAGCCACGGTCGGAGTAGGAGATCGCCGGCCCAGTTGGCCGACGTGTTCGGTCGGCTGCGCAGTGCGCCAACCACGAGCTCGGTTCGTAGGTGGGGCGGTCGCCCAGCCGATCGCGTGGCGTGAGGCGATATCGATCCCGGCGGTCAAGTCGTGCCAGCCTTCGGTGGCGACGATATGGGTGATGTCGAGGTCCGACAGGTCGACTCTGCTGCGCAATTCGCTCAGGCGGAGAGCCGGTAGCTGAGCCGTTCGAGCCTGCTGCTGGGGCGTGTGTGGTCGAGGGGGCCGGTGGTCCAGTGGGCGTCGAGCCGGATCACGTTGAGTGCGGTGGCGGAGAAGGCGTGCTGGAGGCGGACTTTCGGCAGGCCTCGGTAGCGGGCCCGGCGGATGCCGGTGATGTCGAGGGCCTGGGTGATGGTGCCCTCGGCGCCGGCCCGGAGGGTGTACTTGTTCTTCCAGGTGTCCGTCTTCTGCTCGGCGCGGGCCCGGGCGAGGTTCTCGTGGAGTTCCTCGGGCCGCAGGGTGAGCATGCGGCGCCCGATCTTCGAGGTGGTGCACTGCTGCCGGAAGGGGCAGTCGCGGCAGGTCAAGACGCTGAAGGTGATCACGATGGCGTCGGTGTCGTGCTGTTTGACGGGGCTCCAGTGGGAGCTGGTCTTGCCTGCGGGGCAGCGGACCTGGCGGGTCTTCCAGTTGTTGATGGCGAAGGCGTTCTTGCCGAAGCCGTCAGCGGCCTTGGCCTGCGCGGCATGGTCCAGGAGGACCGGGGTGACCATACGGATGCCCTGCTTCAGGGCCTTGGTGATCAGGTCCGCCGACGGGTAGCCGGAGTCGAGGTAGTGCTCGCCGGGCTTCACCCCGCGCTCGTCGAGCTTGCACTGGATCGGCGCGGTCGCCTTCACATCCGGCACGGTCGCGTCGGTGGTGTGCACGTCGGTGATCAGGTTCGGAGCCCGCCCTGCCCCTGCGTCGGCGCCGGCGCCGGCCCAGGGGAGAGTGGAGCAGGTTTCCGTGAGGTGGATCTTGTAGCCCATCCAGAACAGGTCGTCGCCCTTGGCCGCCCAGCGTGCGTCCGCGTCGTAGGGGGGAGGCCAGGCGGAGTTGACCGGGCGGGACGCCGTCGTCAGCGTCCCGCTTCTTGATCACCTGCTGTCCCCGGCTGTCGCTGCGGATGATGTAGGTCTGCACGAGGACCTGCCGGAGCAGGTACACGGCCTCGATCTGACGGATCCATGCCGGGGCGTCATCGGCCCAGACGGCCCGGCACAAGGCCAGCCCGTCCTGGCCGAAGACCTGGGCGAGTCGGTCGCGTTTCGTCTGTGAGGGCGGCATGCGCCAGCCATCGACGCGCGGCCCGTACCGCCCGGCGAACTCCGTCACGTCGATCTGACCGGCCAGCCAAGCCGGTGCCGCGCCCGCGAGGGCCTCCAGGGCCGCCCGCACACTCTCCCCGGCCAGCTCCAGACGGTTCAAGTCCCGCACGGCACTGAACCTTTTCAGCGGTGCCCCTCCAGGGTGAGGATGGCTTTGGTGATTGACGTGAGTTTGTTCGGGCTGGTTCGGGCTTTGCGGAGGATGCGCCAGGTCTTGATCCGGGCGATGGCTCTCTCGACGGGCCACCGGAGTCGGGAGTGTGCCCGGTTGACGGACTTCTGTTTGACGGTGAGGTCTTTGCCGGGTCGCCGGCGGTGTGGGACGGCGACGATGTCGCCGGCTCCCTGGTAGGCCTTGTCCGCCAGGACGGGGATGCCGAGGCGGATGCATGTGGCGATGATCCGGTGCCGACGGGCCGCGGTGAGATCGTGGATCCGGCCCGCGAGAGCGGGTGAGATCCAGACCAGGGCTCCGTCCGGCGCGGTGATGACCTGCATGTTTACCCCGTGGCGGCGGTGTTTGCCCGAGTAGTCGGCGCGGCCGTCACCAACCCGGTCGCACTCGGCGAGGGTCCCGTCCAGCAGGACATACCGGGCGTCCGGCCGTTCTCAAAGCCGCGGTCAGGCCCGGCGCCCGGCCTGCCAGGAGCGCCACAACGCCGTGAACGTAGGCGTGGGTGGTACCCACGCTGATCCCGAAACCCGCCGCGATCTGAGTCAGGGTGTCGTTCTTCTTCAGGTACACCAGTGCGGCCAGGGCCCGCTCGGAGGGCGGCAGCTTGCACCGGCGGTCACCCTCCCGGGTGACGATCAGCATCGTCACCCACTCCACGAGGGCATGCGGAACATCGAGTACGGCACGATAGGGAACCAACAGAGCCCCCAGGCTGAAGAGTTGAGCATCGATACCTTGCTCAACAGCCCGGGGGCTCTGCCCGTTTCACCACCACCTCGTCACCCGATCAGTGGCCAAGTTGAAAATGCTCACTGATCACATGGGTGGAGTCCGTGCGCTGCTTGCCCCCGGCCGCCACCAGCCCGGCATCCTTGCAGTGCTCAAGGAGCCGGTCGAAGGCCACCCGCTCCATGCCGTTGTCCGCGAGCCGGGCCCTGAACTTGCTGAGCACACTGGCAGCGAAGCCGGTGTCGGTGAGATCCGCCCCGCGCGCGTACTTCCAGTCGATGGCCCGCACCGCCATCGCCGCGGCCTGCCGATCGGTGAGGTCCTCGGCGAACTGCAACACCGTCACCAGCGACAACACCCCAGGCGACAGGCCCGGCGCCCCGCGCAGCCCAAACGCCTCGGCGAACGGCTCATCGGCGAAGACCTCCGCGAGGTGGTCCCGCACCCGTATCGCCAGACTCCCCTTGGGGAACGCAGCCCGCGCCACCACCACGGTCTGCTCCGGGATCTCCGGCAGTCCCACCGGCCGCATCGACATGCCCTACCGCCTCCACGGCCGCACGACGGAAAAACGACCTCAGGAACGATCATCGCCGACCCGCCCGCACCCCCGCAGCAAATTGGGCAGCAGAGTCCGGATCAGGTTCAAAGTCACGAAAGACCAGGTCAGGGATGGTGTCCCGCTGAGCGGTGTAACTGATCCTGGCTGCGAAGTGCGCCGTCGTGGTCCTCCCGCGTGCATCGGCGGCTGCTGAATGCTCCCTGGGAACAGGCGGGCCATCGTGCAGATGTCCTTGGTGAACGGCGAGTTCAACCCATGGAGTGCACGGTGGCCTTGTCCCAGCATGACCTGCTTCGCCTGCTCGAGTCACTACGTTCGGCAGACGGTCTTGAGCCCGTCCTCGAGGTCGCCGAGCGCCTGCTGCAGGAACTGATCGAGGCCGAGGCCACTGCGAGGATCGGCGCCGAGTGGGGCGAACGGACCGAGGCCCGCACCGGCTGGCGCAACGGGCACCGGGACAAGACGGTGATCACGCAGGATGGCGACCTGGGACTCCCGATCCCCATGCTGCGGGCCAGAAGCTTCTTTCCCAGCCTGCTCGAGCGCCGGCGCCGTATCGACCAGGCGCTCTATGCCGTGGTCATGGAGGCCTACGTCCACGGTGTGCCGACCCGATCCGTCGACGACCTGGTCAAAGCCCCCGGCTCGGGCACCGGCATATCCAAGAGCGAGGCCTCCCGGATCTGCGCCGGCCTCGACGAACAGCTCGAGGTGCTCCGCACCCGGCCTCTCGATCACATCCGGGTTCCCCTGCGTCTTCCCCGACGCCACGCCGCCGCCAACGGCCCAGAGTCCACTATAAAACCTGGAAGATCCTCACCCGCTACCGAGCCCCCCTAACGCCGACCCACGATCGTCAAAACCGCCACCACCCTCGCCCTCAACAAGAGCGCCTGACAGGCCCACGAACAAGCGTCCCTCAGTGCGACGCTTCGTAGGCTTGTAGCACCTTGAGTGGGACCCGACCACGATTACTAACCGTATAGCCGTTGTCTAGCGCCCATCGCCTGATGTCGCCGACCCTCCTTGGGCGCGCCACCGACGTCTTCGCTCTACCTTCTCCCCTGCCCACTTTCCGTGATGCTCGCAAGAAAGGACCGAAGGCTTCTAGTAGCTGATCGTAACTCTCAGGTGTCAAATCAATTTCATATGACACTCCGTCCAGCGAGAAGGCATGAGTAGCCACCTCGGCCGTCTCCTCACCCGTTAGGTCATCCGTGAACACCTTGACGATTTTTTGAGCCATAGAGCGATCATACACGAGACCGTCGGCCCCGGAACGATTCACCCACCTGTCATTGGCTTTAGGGTAAGTTCTGCCAATGAAAAACATAAAATCGTCCGGCTAGCGGCTGCTTAATGATTAAACCGAAGCCAGGCTTTATCGCTACGCGATCGACACAGCCAGATCCGACAATGCTTTCGCGATATAAATCTCATCCCTACTCATTTTGGTCTACATTTCTAGGAATTGGCCCTGATAGTAGGCCGATTTTATAGAAACTATGGCACCATGATCAAAATGGCTGGTTCCGTGTGCGTTGCATCGGGTGGCATCTGGCAAGCCGTGACCTGACGTGGTGCATTGAGCATTTTCAACTTGGCCACTGATCGGGTGACGAGGTGGTGGTGAAACGGGCAGAGCCCCCGGGCTGTTGAGCAAGGTATCGATGCTCAACTCTTCAGCCTGGGGGCTCTGTTGGTTCCCTATCGTGCCGTACTCGATGTTCCGCATGCCCTCGTGGAGTGGGTGACGATGCTGATCGTCACCCGGGAGGGTGACCGCCGGTGCAAGCTGCCGCCCTCCGAGCGGGCCCTGGCCGCACTGGTGTACCTGAAGAAGAACGACACCCTGACTCAGATCGCGGCGGGTTTCGGGATCAGCGTGGGTACCACCCACGCCTACGTTCACGGCGTTGTGGCGCTCTTGGCAGGCCGGGCGCCGGGCCTGACCGCGGCTTTGAGAACGGCCGGACGCCCGGTATGTCCTGCTGGACGGGACCCTCGCCGAGTGCGACCGGGTTGGTGACGGCCGCGCCGACTACTCGGGCAAACACCGCCGCCACGGGGTAAACATGCAGGTCATCACCGCGCTGGACGGAGCCCTGGTCTGGATCTCACCCGCTCTCGCGGGCCGGATCCACGATCTCACCGCGGCCCGTCGGCACCGGATCATCGCCACATGCATCCGCCTCGGCATCCCCGTCCTGGCGGACAAGGCCTACCAGGGAGCCGGCGACATCGTCGCCGTCCCACACCGCCGGCGACCCGGCAAAGACCTCACCGTCAAACAGAAGTCCGTCAACCGGGCACACTCCCGACTCCGGTGGCCCGTCGAGAGAGCCATCGCCCGGATCAAGACCTGGCGCATCCTCCGCAAAGCCCGAACCAGCCCGAACAAACTCACGTCAATCACCAAAGCCATCCTCACCCTGGAGGGGCACCGCTGAAAAGGTTCCTTGTCTCCGGCGGGCCGTTCCCGGCCTGGGGGCTTGCGTCTCGCGGTCAGCATCCCGGAGCCGAGGTAGCCCAGGTCACCGATGTCCTCCCGGTTGGCGAACGTCCCGGGAAAGTGGGACTGCCGCCAGGCATGCATGCCGTGCCGTGAGCCCGGGACGGGCGCCGGGACCGCGAGCAGATCCCCTGACAAAGTGGCCGCGACCTGCAGGTTGAAGCCGGTGTCCCTGTGCTTGCCGGAGAACATTGTTGTGCCCTCGCTTGCCCCGTCCCAGGTGGTCACCAGGGTGCCGTCGATCAGGACGATGCGGCCGGCTGAGATCTCCGTGGGGTCCGGGACGTGTCCGGCCAGGACCTTCTCCACCACCGGCAGTAGCGTCGTCCACCGCCTGGAGACAGTGGCCTGGGAGATCCCGAACAGCTCCGCGGCCGCCTCCTGGACGGGGTTCTGCCGCAGCAGGAACAGCACCAGTACCACCGACTTGTACAGCCCCAGCACCCACATCCGCCCCGGCGTCACCGTCCGGTCCGGATCCTCCACCAACGCCCGGTGGACCTGTTCCACCAGCCCGCCCAGTTGATCCTTGTCCAGCCCTGTCGTAACGTCCCAGCTCAACGGCCCTGCCCCGGTAATGATCTGACGTCTTCGCAAACATCAGGCTACGCAGCAGGGCCCTCTTCACGATCAAGGAAATCGGGCTACGAACCCCCGTGAATAAGCCTCACGCAGTCAAATAGTTTCGACTCAATACCACAGCACTTCGGGGTTGCGTGTTTGTGACCGGCTCAACGAGGGATACGAGAGCCGGTCAAATCGGAATAGAAATTCATCAGGGTGCAGCCCATCTCGAGTATGAGGGGATGGAGAACCCGAGCCAGCCTAGATAGCTGATGGGCTGCATGGCAACCTCAACAATACCCGGAATGAAAAAGGTGTCAGCGTTATTGATTGCCTGCAAAAGCAGCGGCTTGACTACCAATGCGGAGTATCCGGAAATGCCCGCCAGGAGGCCCATCCAGGACTGGTAATCCTTCCACTCGTTATCGGCAATCTCAATAAACCCTCCGATTACAGCGAGGCCGCTGAGCAGCAGCCCCTCGCCACACAGAATGGGAAGCCCTATCGCACCCGAAAGGATGAATGATCCCGGAAATTTTTCCAGCCCCTTAACGAATGCCCACCACGAAACGATACACATTCCGATATCGACAATCCAGAATATGGTCGAGAAAAGCGATTGGAACCACGAGAACCAGCTCGCAGGGTCCTCCTTATCGTCCCACGGCCAGATTAGGAATGGGTTATTTGGGGAGGTCGGCCAGCCGAATGCCAGACCGAGACCCACGAAGATTAGTGAGATCGAAATGCCGATAAGGAGGGTAGCCTGTGAGATTTTATTCGGGCCGACTTCCATTCCGTCTTCTATGAGGGCGTACAAGTCTATAAGGGTGCCGAATGCCGCCCCTATGGTGGTCGCCGCGATGGCGACGGAGACGGCGGCGTCGTTGTAGTCTTTTTGGAATTGAGTCCACTTTTCGTCGTCGCCGGGGAGGGCGTCCAGGGGCTGTTGGACTCGGTTGGTGGGAAGGCTTCCCGTCGGGAAGGGCTGGGTGTCGACGCCCCTGACGAGCTTGTACGCGACAGTAGCCGGGATGGCTCCAGCAAGGCAGACGATGTCGCTGAGGGTCAGGTCGGTGTCTATAGGCGTGACGCCGGCTTCTTCCTGGGCCCAGATGTAGAGGGAGGTGAGCAGGAGAGAGTCGGGCTTGGCATCGAAGAGCTGGCCGAGCTGGTCGATCATCCAGTAGAAGACGTCGAAGACGAGGTCGATGAGGTTTTCGGCGACGGTGAGGAAGGACTTCAGGAGTGCTTTGATCTTGTCCAGCATCTCGGTGAGGGCGATGCCGGTGAATTCCTTGTCGCCGTAGCTGGCCACCCATTCGGCGAATGCCTGAGCTGCTTCGACGAACGCGCCTCCGGTGCCTTTGAAGGCGTCCATGAGCTGGGTGAGTGGATTGTCTTCGGTTTGGAATTCTGCTGGTGTATCCGGCTGCTGAGGCAGGGAGGTGGCGGTGTTCGCGTAGTAGGACATGGCGTCTGTGAACTTGCTGACCTTTGGCCCCTGAATCATGTCGGCTATCGCCGGTTCGGCCGGAGCGCCCATGCTGACTGGGTTGCCGAGGTCTCCGACGGTCGGGGTGCCTTTGCTCTCAATCTTCGTGGCGATGGCAGCGAATGCTTCGTCGATCTTGCTGCTCATGGCCTGGAAGTCAATCTTGGGGCGGGCGTAGGCGACGCCTTGCTTCAGGGCGTCCGGGATCTTAGAAAGGCCTTCCTGCATAGCCCGCTTGGTGTTCCAGATGGCCTGGAAGTCGAATAGGTCCTTGAGCCAGTCAATGAAGTCTTCAACGTAGGCGTTGAGGATTCTGGCGTAGCCCAGGACGGCTTGGAATGCGTCTTCGACGGTACGGACGAAAAAATTCCCGAGGTCGACGAGGGTGTCGCCGATTTTCAGGACCATGTGGACGAATCCATTTTTCGCGTCGATGGCGAATTGGTGGACGGTCGTTACTCCGCTCTTGATTCCTTCCCAGATATCCCCGGCAAATTCCTCCAAGTCGTCGAACCATCCTTCGACAGTTCCAGCGTATTCGGGGTGCTGCGTGATCCGGGCGATCTGAGCGTGGAATTCTTCGGTGGTCAGAAACTCCTGCCGGGTGACAGTCCCATCGTCTTCGCGCCGCAGGAGGACGCCGACGGCCTCTCCGGGCGTGGGGGGCGTGCCCGCTGGTTCTGTACCGAGGCTGATCACATCCTGAATGTCCTTGACAGCCTTCTGCGGGGTGGGTCTGCCATCTACCCCGTTGTTCGTGGACCAGGTCTGGGATGGGACCACATATTTTCCCGGTGTGGTCCCACTGCCGGGGATCCTCGCTGCCTTGAGCGCGTCCGGTGAGAAGACGTCGGGGCGGATCTTTGTTGCAGGCAAGGTTCCTTTGCTGGCCAGGAAGTCGTGGACCGCCTTGTCTGGGGCGATGTCCAGCGACACGGTCTGGTCCTGCGCAGTAGCCGTCACCGTCAGCCGGGGCGCGGTCAGATCCGGCGCGCCGACAGATACGCTGAGCTTGCCGGTGTGGTCAGTCTGCAGATTCAGCGCTTGGCCGGGCTCCGCGAACAAGAACTGGTGATCTGCCTCTACAAGGCAGGTTTCAGAGACCTCCAGGGTCACGGGGTGGAAGGGGACGCCCATACCCGTGGCACTGGACAGGCTGATATCGGTGCGCCAGCGGTTCACGCGGTAGGCGTTGACCGCCGAGGTGCGCAGCGGGTCGAACAGCCACCGGCCGCTACTGGTGTTCTGAGTGAGGAGGCGGACCGGCAAGAACTCCTGATCCGGGTCCTTGCCCTCGAGGGCGATGAGGGTAGGCATATCCACGGGGTACGGGTCCGCCTGGACCAGGAGCACATCGCTGCGGATAGGGATGGCCACGGCACTGCTGACCGAAAAGGCAGGTGCGTCCACGTCGGAACCGGAGGGCGGCTTGAAAGCGCTGATCCAGGTGGGGCCGTTGGGGCCGGAGCCGCCCTGGTGGACGACCGCCAGATCGCTGACATCGCTGTCCCCCCGGTACGTGGTCACATAGATGTGGGCCAGGCCGCTGTTGTCGGGCACCAGTGCGCCCTCCCGGGCGACGATGTCCGCGCCGATCCAGCCCACGGCGCCGCCCCGGCTAAGCGCGAGGTGTCCGCTGGTATCGATGAGAGCCCAGTCCACCACTTGCGGGTTCTCGAAAACCGGTCCCAGGATCCTGGATACACCCGCCGTGCCCATCGACGTTCCGAACGGGTTGGCGATGTAGCCAGATTGTGCCTCCAACACCACGCCACGGCCGTTAATAACCGCGCCGACTACCATTTTTCCACTGGGCTGCGGCCAGGCCACGCTGTAGTCGGTCATGGGGCCCAAGGAAACGTATTGCCACCGCAGAGAATACAAGGGCTGCCATTTCCCGCCGGAATATTTGACGACCTGCAGGTTCCCCAGGACATCGACGTAGGTAACCCGGGGATCCCGGCTCCCTGGGACATAGGAAACCCGCAAGCCCTGAAGGAACAAAGCGACGCTGGAACTGACCTTCGCGAATCCCGTCGGAGTGACCTGGTACGCCGCTACCTCTCCTTGCCTGGAGAGAAAGATGAACGTGTTCCCGTCCGGCGTGCGCACGGGGACCACCTCGTGCCAGTCCGTTCCGGCAAACGGCCCGTCCACCAGAGCGTAGGCTCCAGGAACCGACGGATCCCGCTTGAGTACCTTGGCACGGTGGTCATCCAGCACCACACCCTGCGGCCCCCCGGACACCGGTTCGTCAAACAACGCAAACTGCCGCTTCTGCCCGCTAGGCAGCATCGCGTCCGCGCTGGCAACGACATCTTCCATCAGAACACTGCTGGATGAGAACGAGTACGGCGTCGGGAACGGTGGAGGAGGTTGCGGGGTCTTCCCTGTCGATGCAGGGCCTCTCTGGGTCACGGACATGAGAAATCTCCTCTATCGCGGAACGATTCCGAAACAGCGTCTGCTCAACTTACACAGTGGGCAGAACCCGGGCGGTGCCCCCGAGTTTTGGAGACGAGAGAAACTCGGATCTTGATGGCCCAGGAGAACGGAGTCTCTGTGGGATGAAGTACTGCCCCATCGAGTTTCAGGCGGGCGTGGGTCTCGTTGTGCCGGTGGCGGCTGATCTCGGGGTGAATACCGGGACGCTGCGGAACAGGATCCGGGCCGCCAAGTGGGCGCCTCCCCGGCGCCCACTTGGCACCGCCCAGCTCTGCGCAGGCTGATGGTGCCGGAGTTCACACGGAGCTGGCCACGGTGCGGAAGGGGATCTGTGGGCTGGTGGGAGAGCATGGCATTCTCCGTAAGGCAGCCCGGTATTTGGGGCTCTTCGCTCATATGTGTGGGTCGGTTCGTGTCCTGAGATGACGAGCGCCGCGCCCTGCGTAGGTTTCTGATTGTGATGATCAGGAACCTGCCGAAGGGTGCGGCGTGTCTGCGAACGTACTGGTGAGGGCGGCCGGGGTCGGGCGCACGGTGGTCGAGGAGGTGCGTGTTCACCCGGTCGAACCCGTGAAGATCGTCTCGGTGCGGCCGGACCGCAGGTGGGAGCGCCGGCCGGCCTGCGGGGTGTGCCGCCGGCGGGCGCCGCTGTATGACCGGGGCCGCCGCAGGCGCTGGCGCTCGGTGGACGAGGGGCTGCTGCGGGTCTACTTCGAGGCGGACCTGCCGCGGGTGGACTGCATGCGGCTGCCAGGCGGAACTCGCTGAGGACAGCACAAGCCCGCGTGTTGGAGATATCGTGCCCATGCTGCCGCTGTAATCAGCGCCCCCACAGAGCTGGCGTTACTCTGTCCGATAAAGGGCATATGTAGAGAATCCATCGGAATGTGATTGTCCGACAGTCTTGGTAAGCGCCTGTCACGAATCGGGTATGCCGGCCGCTGCACCTCTGCGGCAGCCTCAGTGGAAGGACGGAAGATCATGGAGAAGCACCACGTGAAGCGCACTCTTGCGGCATCCGCCATTGCCGTACTGCTGGCTGGCGGCGCGGCGATCGGGGCGGCTTCCACTGCCTTCGCTGCCGCCCCCGCCAGCGCAATCACGCACAACGATCGCGGATCCTGGCACGATGGGTACTGGGAGAGCCACTGGCAGAGCAGCTACTTCGACAGCAATGGCTGCTTGCACTCAGGCCAATGGCAGCATACTTGGCATGCTGGTTATTGGAGCTACAACAGCTCCCAAACCTGGAGTCACGCCCACCATGAGGACTACCGAGCTTTCTCGCGCGGCCACTGATGGGATGATGATCGCGGCAAGAGCGCATCAGGCGAGGCCCTCGAGCTGCTGAGCATCTCACGTCGGCATGTGAGGTGCCCCGAAGTTCGCGGACTCCCGCCATGCAAGAGATACTTACCTTGACCAAAGGATAGGTAAGTGGCAAAGCGCACGACCCCGTACTCGGCAGAACTCAAAGAGCGAGTAGTGCGGGAAGTACTCGACAAATCACGCCCCCACGCGGATGTCGCCAAGGAGTTCGGTGTCACCGAGAGCTCGTTGAGTCGTTGGGTCGCCCAGTACCGGAAGCGGCACCTCGCAGGCGAACCGATGGCAGATTCCATCGCCGCGGACGAGCGTGTCCGCGAGTTGGAGAAGAAATTGCAGGAGGTCACCACCGAACGGGACTTCCTAAAAAAAGCGGCAGCCTTCTTTGCCCGCGACCATCGGTGACCGAGAAGTATGAGTTCATCGACGGCGAGAAGGACAATTTCCCGATCACGGGCATGTGCACCTGGCTTGACGTTTCCACCTCTGGTTTCTACTCCTGGAAAATGCGACCGGCTTCGCCCACTTTCGAGCGGCGTGAAAAACTGAAGCTCATCATTCGTCATGTCTTCGACGAATCCGATGGCACCTACGGATACCGCCGAGTTCACGCCGCCCTCGGCCGCAAGGGCGTCGAGGCAGGGCCCGAGCTGGTGCGTCTCCTGATGCGGGACCTGGACCTGGTCCCCTGCCAGCCAAGGCCCTGGCGGATCACGACCGTGTCAGACAATGATCAGCCGGCACTCCGGGACTTCCTCGGACGCGACTTCACGGCCGCCGCTCCCGGACAGAAACTGGTGGGAGACATCACATACATCCACACCTGGGACGGCTTCCTCTACCTGGCGACGGTGATTGACTGCCACACCAAGGCCGTTGTCGGCTGGTCCATGGCGAACCACATGAAGACATCCCTCATCTCGGACGCCGTCGACATGGCAGCGGGCAATATCAAGCTCGCTGATGGATGCATATTTCACTCTGACAGAGGAAGCCAGTACACTTCACAAGAGTTCCGAACGAAACTTCAAAGGATGCAAATGCGGCCCTCGGTCGGCAAGACCGGAGTCTGCTGGGACAACGCCATGGCCGAGTCTTTTTTCGGAGCCCTGAAGAACGAACTCGTGTATCGCACTACCTTCCCGTCCCGGGAACACGCACGCAAGGCGATAGTGCGGTACATAGAAGTCTTCTACAACCGTAGACGCCTGCACTCGGGACTTGGGTACAAGACCCCGCAAGAGGTTCACCGCGAATACGAGAAGATACAGCTCGCAGCGTAAGTTTCTCGCGCAAGCACAGTCCGTTTTCTTCGGTGCCCCTCAATGCTCCAACTTGAGGGCCCGGGGGCAGTTGGGTGATCGTGAGCCAGTCCTGTTGCTGTGCGTACTGTTTCACGTGGGTGCTGATGTGGCTGGAGTAGTTGTCCCAGACGGGGGTGACCGGCCCGTCCAGGCGGCGGTGCAGCAGGGCCAGGAAGCGGGGAAAGTCCTTCTTCGTGCAGCCGCCCGACGGCTTGACTGCATAGATCATCCGGGGCTCCGCGCCCTCCTTGAAGCAGATCCACGCGACCATGCTGATCTTGTCGTTGCGCTTCCCCGATAGCCGCAGTACCGGCGTCTGCCCGGCCTTGCCCCGGGTGCGGCGGGTGGGCCCGTTCAGCCAGGCTCCGGCCCCGTCCTCGAAGCACACCCACCCGCCACCTGCTGTGACCTGCGCGGATGAGAGGCCGCCGGCCACGTTTCCGTGCGCCATGCGGCAATCGCCTCCCCGTCACGCTCCACGGCACGCACCCTGGGGACCTGCCACGACCAGCCCAGGCGGTCCAGCAGCCGCCACACCCCGGAGATCTCATACCGGACCTCGAACCGCTCCCCGGTCACCACCCCGATCCGGGCCAGCGTCCACCGCTGGTCCTCCCACCCGTACGCCGCCGGCCCCGCCCGCAGCAGACCCTCCAGCTCCCGCTCCTGCTCCTGCTCCGCACTCAGATACGAGCTGCCACCCGGCCCCCTGGACAGCAGCGCCGGCCGGCCGCCCCCATCCCAGGCCCGCCGCCACAGGCTGACCGCCTGCGGCGTCACCCCAAGGCACCCGCGCGACCATGCTCTGCCGCATCCCCTGTCCGAATAAATCAGCCGCCTGCAAACGCCGCCGCTCCAGATCAACTGGGCTCAACGACCTACGAGTTCGAGTCCCCATACAACCGATATGCCGCACATACCCAGATCATCAAACACGACGTCAAAGATCAGTAGTTGCCGGAGGAGTCCGTTGAGCTGGGCGAGTACACCCTCTTCATCGGGCTGTTCCCGTCAAATGTCCTGGACGGGGTGACATTCCTCAAGCATCGGAGCGAAAGGCCGTGCGTTGAAGAGCCCTGCGAAAAATGTGGGCACCACACAGCCGACAATCGAATAAATGGGGGAGGCTTTGCATGCTCCCCTTTCCTGCATCTAGCCGAATAAGCGGCCATAAAGGACTCTGGAAGACTTCACTGAAAGGTCGTCGGGCGAGCGTCACAGAAGATACCCACGCCGCAACGCCATTTCCAAGCTTATGAACTAGCGGAACATCCGCTCTCAATTTCATTCTTGCCGCCCCCGCTCCCCAATAGTCGCCCGTAGGAGAAAGTACCACCTCGCCTTCTGACATTTCATGACGTTTCGCTATTTCTCTGTTCATGGACATCTGTTGCAGCTCGAAGTACCGGAGGCCACCTATCAGGCTCAAAAATTCTCCTATTGTAGGCGCGTGCCACGAGACCTCCTCGACTATTTGCATTGAGGCGCTCTTTAAGCAGCTTAAGGCGATAATCTAGCCCTTGTCGGCTCAAACTGAGCGAATCCGAAATTTTAGCGTTGCTAGCACCGAGCGCGAGGAGCTCGATAATCTTTCCATCCAACTCGTTGAGGTTGGGGATGTCTGCCGCCGTGGCGCCATTTTCGGGATTTTTCAGTGCTGTGATTGACAAAAGAATGGAACCGGAATCAAGTTCCAGGGGAGCCAGATCAATGTCGGCTACGATGACATCGCTCCCGCTGTCTAGAACCATACCTTTGCAGGATACTGTAGTCTGGCCTCGGAGCCCATCAAGAGCCTCGCGGAGAAAGCTGCGGGATGCTTGAGCAACCCACTGAAAACTCACTTTATCGCCAACCGGGACATCCCCTAGTAGCTGAATCCAAGAGTAGTTTACATCTTTGAGGAAACCTTCTGGATTACAGACGGCCATGGGGGTCCGCGAAGCCTGGAATACAGTCGTAAACGGGGTTCTTCCGACGACGGCATCCTGTGGGGCTTGAGGTGGAGATGGCGACTCCCCGGCTTCGGGTTCGCGCCTCGGCCCGCCGTCCTCGGAAATGGCAACCTCGAGCAGAAAAGTACCGTCTGGGCCGTGCACCGGAAATACTTGGCTGCGCAGCCTGGCTTCGTTAGAATCAAGCCAGTACCTTACATCACCCTTTCCTTCCGGGCCGGACTCCAATCCTGTACAGCGCCTAGATTCGGGAATCACAGCATCAACTGAATGCCCGATAACGTCGCGATCGGTTAGCTCTAGGGTGGACAAGTACTTCGTGCTCGCGAAAAGATAATGATGCTCTTCATCCAGAATGGCGACCAATCCAGGAGCCTGCTCCGCCAGTTCGTAGAAGAGATCCTCCATACTTTTCCGATAGGTCTTCTCGCGTTCGGCGGCCGAAAAATCGAGCGCAGTACCAATTACTCCGATTACTTCACCATTTTGGTCGCGCAACGGCACAGCACAGGCCAGGTAACCGCGTGTTGCCATTTTCCAAGAAACAGTCTCACCCGCACGAGCACGGAAATGGGCGGCCACGTCAGGGTTTTGAAGCTGCCGCTTATCGAAGTAGTCTCGATCACTGATTTTCCCGGATGGTGACGGCAGGGAAGGCATACAATCCATGCCACGCCCATTGACGTGCCGAAGAACTGCCAGGTCATAGTTAGTGACCCAAACTGAAAGGGGAAGCTGCTCTGCGATTTGACTGAATAGGGCCTCCGCCGCGGCTGCGGCCAAAGAATCCGTCGACCCCATCATAGGATAAGCCCGAGAAAGAACATAGAATCAGTCACCCGCACTCTTTGGCATGCAGCAACACTAGTCACACGCGTCGCGTGGAGGAAAAACCTTAAACCAGCAGAGTGCAAATTTCGCCATTCGGACTCCGAATTTGCGCTAAACGGGGGAGAGTGGCGAATGTGAATTTAATATTTTTTACGTCAGTACACAGCGATCATGCCGCACGATGACCGCGAGATTGTGGCGCCATCGTGTTCGTGGCCACCTCAAGTTCTACGGGGCGACGGAATCGGGGACGAACTCTCGACAGCTGGGCCCTGCAACTCCTGGGCCGGGCGTACCCCCAGCTGCTTACGCCGTGGACGCGACGATGGCAGGCCGGCACCCAGCTGCGACATGTTCCGCGTATGAGCCATCATCCACCGGATCGCCCTGTCGGGGTGTCAACCACTCGGACGTCATCACTGGACCAACCAATGAACCTTTTCAGCGGTGCCCCTCCAGGGTGAGGATGGCTTTGGTGATTGACGTGAGTTTGTTCGGGCTGGTTCGGGTTTTGCGGAGGATGCGCCAGGTCTTGATCCGGGCGATGGCTCTCTCGACGGGCCACCGGAGTCGGGAGTGTGCCCGGTTGACGGACTTCTGTTTGACGGTGAGGTCTTTGCCGGGTCGCCGGCGGTGTGGGACGGCGACGATGTCGCCGGCTCCCTGGTAGGCCTTGTCCGCCAGGACGGGGATGCCGAGGCGGATGCATGTGGCGATGATCCGGTGCCGACGGGCCGCGGTGAGATCGTGGATCCGGCCCGCGAGAGCGGGTGAGATCCAGACCAGGGCTCCGTCCGGCGCGGTGATGACCTGCATGTTTACCCCGTGGCGGCGGTGTTTGCCCGAGTAGTCGGCGCGGCCGTCACCAACCCGGTCGCACTCGGCGAGGGTCCCGTCCAGCAGGACATACCGGGCGTCCGCCGTTCTCAAAGCCGCGGTCAGGCCCGGCGCCCGGCCTGCCAGGAGCGCCACAACGCCGTGAACGTAGGCGTGGGTGGTACCCACGCTGATCCCGAAACCCGCCGCGATCTGAGTCAGGGTGTCGTTCTTCTTCAGGTACACCAGTGCGGCCAGGGCCCGCTCGGAGGGCGGCAGCTTGCACCGGCGGTCACCCTCCCGGGTGACGATCAGCATCGTCACCCACTCCACGAGGGCATGCGGAACATCGAGTACGGCACGATAGGGAACCAACAGAGCCCCCAGGCTGAAGAGTTGAGCGTCGATACCTTGCTCAACAGCCCGGGGGCTCTGCCCGTTTCACCACCACCTCGTCACCCGATCAGTGGCCAAGTTGAAAATGCTCAATGGCCGACTACACGCCCGAGGACGGTTCTGGCGGTCCGTTGTGGACCCGCCCCTTGGCCGCTGAGTCGATCCGGATGTTCACGGGGGTGGTGATGACGGAGCAGGGGGGGTGGGCAAGTGGCTGCGCCGGCACGGGTTCTCCCCGCAGCGGTCCGAGCGGCATTCGTACCGCCAGGACCAGGCGAAGGTCGATGCCTGGCTGACGGTGAGTACCCGGCGATCGCCGCCGGGCGAAGGCGGAGAAGGCGGTGGTGGCCTGGGCGGATCAGTGCGGACTCCGTTCGGACACCGCTCCTCCCGGCCGGTCCTGGGCGCCGAAGGGGCGGACCCCGCCCGTGTGCGTGAACGGGCGCCGGTTCACCTGATGTCCCGGGCCCGGGTCGGTCACGACCTGGCCCGGAGGGAGACCGTCGGTCTGGTCGTCGATGAACTCGCCGGGCAGGAGGCGGTGTGGGTGGTGGACAGGACGGGGGATGCGAAGCCGTCCATGAACGGTGTGGGAGCCGGCAGGCAGCACTCGGGTGCGATCGGTGGTACCGGTCTGTGTCAGGTGGCGGTGCACCTGGTGGCGGTTCACCGCAACCACGGAGGTGATCATCGATCGGGTCTGTGCCTCCCGGCGGACTGGGCGGCGGGCGAGGAACGCCGCGAGGTCGCCGGGGTGCCGGAGCGGACCGGGTTCGCGACGAAACCGCAGCAGGCGCGGGCCGTGGCCGCCGACGGCCTCGCCGCAGGGATCGCAGCCCGCTGGTTCGCGGGCGACGAGGTGTACTGCGGCCGTCAACTGCGTCGGGGCATACGCCCGCCGGGTCTCGGCTATGCGGTCGGCATCCCGGCTTCGTACCAGGTCGCCAACGGGGCGGGCCGCTGCTGGAAGGCCCGGAAACTGATCAACAGGGTGCGAGTTGCGCAGGGCGACGGCCTCCTTCGGCCGGTCGTCGATGTCTTCCAGGGCGGCGATGGCGGTGGCGACAGCCAGGCGAGCTGTGCTCAGCGGGGGCTGGGCGGTCACCGACTCCAGCAGCTCCTTCTCGGTGTCACCGGCCAGGGTGGCGGCGTGGTGCATCAGGAGATCGACGGCAACGCGGATCAGGGTGTTGTCGGTGATGATCTCGTGTCGCTCCTGGCGGCCGTCGCTGACCCGGCGGCGGAGCTTGGTCAGCGCGCTGACCTGACCTGATCTGCACGCAGGGGCGGGCCTCTTTGCGTTCCAGGTTCATCCACCGGGGCTGCTGAGCGGGAATCCCTGCCGCGCCTGGAGCGGATGTGCGGGAGTGGGTTCTTCGGCTGTGGCCGGTCGGAGGGCGCGCTTGGAGGTTGCTGCGCGGTGCAGGCGGACCGGGGAATGGGTGTCTCCCAGGAGGACGGGGTGCCGGGACCGAGGGAGGAATGCGGTGCCGGCACCCGCGGGAGCCGGGGGACGGCTCGGTGCATCGCCAGGCTCAACGCGGTGGGGTGAGGAAACGTCACGCCTGTGCGAGTTGCTCGTCGTTCCCGCCCGTCGAGGTGGATGCGGGTACCTGGTGGAAGTGCCTGATCCGAGGGCCACGGGATGGTCCGGGAGTCGAAGCAGCCCGCGGCCCAGAAGCCGTTCCCCAAAGCTCTGCCGCAGCCTGCCCACCGAAAGATCACCAACAGCATCGGTTCAGCCTGTTTCAGTGAACCTCTTCCAACCTGACGGGTGGTTGGATCGGGGTTCCCGGTGGTGGGCATGAAGAAAGCTCCTGGTAGACGGGTTCACGACCAAGATCACCAGTCCGCCAGGAGCTCTCGTGCTTGTCTGCCCGTCCGCCATCGATGTGTCCAGCCGCACCCTGCAGCACCTCTCCGGTCTTCTCGCAGGTCACCGCCGCCGCATTGAGCATTTTCAACTTGGCCACTGATCGGGTGACGAGGTGGTGGTGAAACGGGCAGAGCCCCCGGGCTGTTGAGCAAGGTATCGACGCTCAACTCTTCAGCCTGGGGGCTCTGTTGGTTCCCTATCGTGCCGTACTCGATGTTCCGCATGCCCTCGTGGAGTGGGTGACGATGCTGATCGTCACCCGGGAGGGTGACCGCCGGTGCAAGCTGCCGCCCTCCGAGCGGGCCCTGGCCGCACTGGTGTACCTGAAGAAGAACGACACCCTGACTCAGATCGCGGCGGGTTTCGGGATCAGCGTGGGTACCACCCACGCCTACGTTCACGGCGTTGTGGCGCTCCTGGCAGGCCGGGCGCCGGGCCTGACCGCGGCTTTGAGAACGGCGGACGCCCGGTATGTCCTGCTGGACGGGACCCTCGCCGAGTGCGACCGGGTTGGTGACGGCCGCGCCGACTACTCGGGCAAACACCGCCGCCACGGGGTAAACATGCAGGTCATCACCGCGCCGGACGGAGCCCTGGTCTGGATCTCACCCGCTCTCGCGGGCCGGATCCACGATCTCACCGCGGCCCGTCGGCACCGGATCATCGCCACATGCATCCGCCTCGGCATCCCCGTCCTGGCGGACAAGGCCTACCAGGGAGCCGGCGACATCGTCGCCGTCCCACACCGCCGGCGACCCGGCAAAGACCTCACCGTCAAACAGAAGTCCGTCAACCGGGCACACTCCCGACTCCGGTGGCCCGTCGAGAGAGCCATCGCCCGGATCAAGACCTGGCGCATCCTCCGCAAAACCCGAACCAGCCCGAACAAACTCACGTCAATCACCAAAGCCATCCTCACCCTGGAGGGGCACCGCTGAAAAGGTTCAGTGGTCCCGCGCTCCTGCTGGGCCAGATCGAGAGCGCCTATGAGGAGCTCCTCGACATCTTGGGCATGCTCCGGCTTGGCCTCGATGCGGGCGAGCAGGCCGAGGCGGGGTGACCTCGGGCATGGGGGAAATTGTCATAGCTGGTCTCCCTAAGGGGTAGTTACGTACTGTGTGCTGCGGTGAGACCACCATAGAAGCGGGCCACCGCCGCCAGCAGAGGCGGATCCGACGGATGCTTTAGCATTTTCGACATGAGAATCTGGGTACTGGTCATTGACGGCCTCTTCGACTCCGGGCTCGCGGCCGTCCAGGACATCCTTCAGATGGCCAATGACCTACGGACGGAGCTGCCGCATCCACCGCCACGCTGGGAGGTAGTCCGGGTTCGCGTCGGACAGGGCGCCGTGCGGACTGCCGCAGGGCACGTCATCGAGGCCGTCGCCGCCGAGGACGCGCCGTCGCCCGGGTTGCTCCTTGTACCTGGTGTCGGCCCGAAGCAGCCAGGGCCGCTGCTGGACTGGGTGGCCGCCCCCGAGCGCGCGGCCGCCCGGGCCGTCCTGCGGCAGGCCCGGGCCGACGGGATCCCACTCGCCGCGGCCTGTACAAGTACGTTTCTGCTTGCCGAGGCAGGGGTGCTGGACGGACTCCGCGCTACCACCAGCTGGTGGCTGGGACCGGCCTTCCGGCATGCCTACCCCCAGGTGGAGCTAGAGGAGAACAACATGCTGGCCCATGCCGATGGGGTCACCACCGCCGGCGCCGCTATGGCGCACCTCGACCTCGCGCTCGCCCTCGTCCGGGAGGCCAGCCCCGTCCTCGCGGAACTCGCGGCCCGCTATTTGGTGGTCGACGAACGCCCCACTCAAGCTGGGTACGCGATACCCAGCCACCTGGCCCGTACCGACCCCACCGTCAGCGCATTCGAGCGCTGGGTGCGGGACCATATAGATCAACCGCTGCGAATGGCCGAGGCAGCGCGCGCGGTCGGAGTGAGTGAGCGGACGCTACAGCGGGCCGTGGACAAGGTACTAGGGGTGTCCCCCCTGCGGTTCATACAGGCTATCCGGATCGAACAGGCCACGTATCTGCTACGTACGACTGATCTGCCGACCGAGGCCGTCGCGTACCGGGTCGGCTACGAGAACGCCTCCACCCTGACAACCTTGTTGAGGCAGCGGTTGGGAACGACGCCAGGGCGGTTGCGGGGATAGCAACACGAAGTTGCCCTGCCTGTTGAAGGCTGGGGGCCGCCTCCGGGCGCTTTGGGTGAGGGGCCCCGAAGTTTCCGGACAGCGACCCAGTAGGGTCGATCTGTAAGGAAACGAGGTAATGCAAGTGGCACGTTCCAACCCGTACAACCCGGAGTTCTGCGAGGAAGCTGTCCGGCTGGCTCTCTCTACGAACAAGCCGATATCCCAGACGGCCCGGGAACTTGAGATCAATGCAGAGACCCTGCGTTCGTGGGTACGCCGTCATCAGCGGAACACTCCCTCACCGTCACGGCAGCTGTAGTTCGTGACGGGTGAGGTTCCTGGTCATGTGGTGGCTGGTGCGGTGATGTCGTTCCAGCGGCGGTGGCAGGCTGTTGCGCGATTCTGGTGATGGACGGCTCCGTCGCGACCAGTGCAGGGCGTGGGCGGGGTCGGTGTCCTGGCGGGGTCGGGGCAGGGCGAAGGCCCGGAGCAAGGCGAGGAGTTCACACGGGCTGACGGGCCCCATCGCCCTGTCGGCATCAGTCTCGTCGGTCTCGGGGTTGGCCCGTTGCCTCTCGTGGAGGGCGCCGATGGCCAGGAGGGCGTAGGCGAGGACGCTCATCAGGCTCCAGCGATGCCAGGAGGTCCAGGAGGTGACCTGGCCGGTGTCGAGGTGGGCCAGGCCCTTGGCTCCCTGGCAGTCTGAACCGCCCCGGGGATCTTGGAGGCTCTGAACCCTGGAAGGGTTGGAGTCATGCCGGCACCGAGGAAATACCCCGCTGAGCTGCGGGAGCGAGCGATCCGGCTCGTGTTCGAGATACGTCGGGAGACCGGGAGGCCTATTCACGGGGTTCACCAGCCCTTCTTGTAGAAGGCGAGGGCGGTGATGGTCCTGGTGATGAGGGGGAAGGTTTGGAGGGCGCCGCGGTAGCGGGTGGCGAGGATCTTCCAGTCCTTCAGGTGCGCGATCGCCCGCTCGACCGCGGCGCGGAGTTTGCCGATGCTCTGGTTGTAGACCTTGTCTCCGGCGGGCCGTTCCCGGCCTGGGGGCTTGCGTCTCGCGGTCAGCATCCCGGAGCCGAGGTAGCCCAGGTCACCGATGTCCTCCCGGTTGGCGAACGTCCCGGGAAAGTGGGACTGCCGCCAGGCATGCATGTCGTGCCGTGAGCCCGGGACGGGCGCCGGGACCGCGAGCAGATCCCCTGACAAAGTGGCCGCGACCTGCAGGTTGAAGCCGGTGTCCCTGTGCTTGCCGGAGAACATTGTTGTGCCCTCGCTTGCCCCGTCCCAGGTGGTCACCAGGGTGCCGTCGATCAGGACGATGCGGCCGGCTGAGATCTCCGTGGGGTCCGGGACGTGTCCGGCCAGGACCTTCTCCACCACCGGCAGTAGCGTCGTCCACCGCCTGGAGACAGTGGCCTGGGAGATCCCGAACAGCTCCGCGGCCGCCTCCTGGACGGGGTTCTGCCGCAGCAGGAACAGCACCAGTACCACCGACTTGTACAGCCCCAGCACCCACATCCGCCCCGGCGTCACCGTCCGGTCCGGATCCTCCACCAACGCCCGGTGGACCTGTTCCACCAGCCCGCCCAGTTGATCCTTGTCCAGCCCTGTCGTAACGTCCCAGCTCAACGGCCCTGCCCCGGTAATGATCTGAGTAGCCGTTGTCTTTCCGGACGTGATCGGTGGGTTTCCGCTGGTCAGGCATGCACTCCGTGGCATCGAGGAAGAGTCGGGCCGTCACGTTTGTCGGGATGACACGGAGGTCGTCGATGGCTTCGGTCATGGGCTTGTTGGAAGCACGCGAGACGGCTGCGCAGGTTCGGGTCGAAGAGCTTCGCGAGGAGGTGGAGCGGGTGCTGGCCGAGCTTGCGGAGGCGGAGGCGGTGCTGGAGCGGCGGGCCATCGCCCGCGTGGAGCTGGCCGAGGCCCTGGCCGCGCCGGAGCCGGAGGCCGAACAGCCGCCGGAGGCGGAGGCGGCTGTGGCGAAGGCGCCGGTGGCGGGGTCGGTGGTGCCGCACTGGCGGGAGGGCCTGGCGGTGGAGGCGCTCGCGCCGGACTACCAGCGGCTGGTGGGCGTGCTGGAGGCGGAGGCGGGCGGGTCCGGGCTGCGGGCACGGGAGTTGGCCGGGCGGCTGGGTCTGGAGGGGGTGCCGGCGAAGGTTGAGGGGGTGCGGTCGAAGGTTAAGCGGCTGGTGGAGCGGGGCTGGCTGGCCGAGGAGCGTCCTGGGGTGTTCACGCCGCGGCGGGTGGCCGGGTGACGTTTCGGCTCCGGTGGCGGGCGAGGCGGCGCCCCATGAGCATGGTCATCGACCACAGGGCGGCGGCTTCGCTGCTTTCGGGCCGGGTCTCGTAGTCCCGGCCCAGGCGCCGCGAGCGCATCAGCCAGCTCAGCGTCCTCTCCACCACCCACCTGCGCGGAAGCACCACGAACCCGCTCATGTCGTCACTGCGTTTGACGATCTCCAGCGTGAGCCGGAGTGTCTCCTTCGCCCAGTCGACCAGGCGGCCGGTGTAGCCGCCGTCGGCCCAGACCAGGCTGATCTTCCGGTAGCGGGCACGGAGCTTTTCCAGCATGCTGCAGGCGGCATCGCGGTCGGTCACGTCGGCCGCCGTGACCAGCACCATCAGCAGCAGGCCGAGCGTGTCCACGATGACGTGCCGCTTACGCCCGTTGATTTTCTTGCCGCCGTCGAAGCCGCGTGAGGCGGCCGGCACCGACGCGGCTGCTTTCACCGACTGCGAGTCGATGATCGCGGCGGCCGGCTCCGGGGCGCGGCCCTCGCTCGCGCGGACCTTCCCGCGCAGCCGGTCGTGGAACTCGGTGATCAGCCCCTTGTCGCGCCAGCGCCGGAAGAAGGCGTAGCCCCGGTCCCAGGTGGGAAAATCGACCGGCATCGCCCGCCACTTGATGCCGTTGTCGACCAGGTAGCGGATCGCGTCGATCATCTGCCGGTGGCAGTAGCCCTCAGGCTGTCTGCCCTTCCCGTTCAGCCATGCGGGCACGGGCAGCTGATCGCGCACCGCCGCCCATTCCTCATCCGTCATGTCGGAGGGATAGGCGGGCGCACGCTCGGCATGGTCGCCCGCGTTCCCGTACTGATGGGCGAGGCAATCACACGACCGGGTAACCGAGTTGGACCCGGCGGGCGTCGGCACGGAAGACTGCGACAACAGGGCCTCCTGTTGCTCGGATGGATTCGACACCCACGAGCTGTGCAGGAGGCCCTGCCTTCATGCCCGTGCCACCAGAAGACCACCCGACCGGGAACCCTCGTTCGACCACCAAGCGAACCTCTCGGTACGACAACGGCTACTGACGTCTTCGCAAACATCAGGCTACGGAGCAGGGCCCTCTTCATGATCAAGGAAATCGGGCTACGAACCCCCGTGAATAAGCCTCACTGGGTCCGGGACGTCGTCCTCGGCGAGGACGCCCGCACCATCCGCACCCGCAACACCCCAGCCATCATGGCCACCCTCGGCGACCTCGTCCGCAGCACGCTCCGCGCGGCCGGCTGGGTCAACACCGCAAGCGCCAGACGCGCCCACACCAACCCCGCCACCATCCTCCAACTCCACGGCATCACATGATCAAACCGGACATTCCCGGAACACTCCGGGGCCCTGGACGTGCCGTTGCCTGAGTCACACCGGACGGGGCGAGGTTTTCAGTAATCACTTGTGCATATTTCGATCACGGACTCTCATGGCCTCGTCTCCGGATTTGATCGCCCACGATTCACCGAGGTTTCCGCAGATCAGAGGGTCGCGGCAGCGATGATCCGCAAACGAACCCGGCCGACGACATCCGAAAGATTCGTGATCGCAATCACTAAATATCAAACCCCCAGACATAGGGATGCAGGATGTCCGGCCAGGCTATTGACCCTCCAGAGGCGCCCTGTTAAAACTTACCGATAAGTAACACGGGCATTCTTCCGGCAGGTGAAAAGGAGAGTTGATGAGACTTCGCGCCTTGCTCAGCGGCCTCGTGGCCGTCGTGACGGCTTCCCTGGTGCCACTCTCCGCTTCCGCCGCGCACGCGCGGTCAGAGACGAATTACAGCGCGGCGGAAAACTCGCCCAGCCTGGAAATAATACCCATTTCCTCCTTCATTAAAATATACGATGATTCCGGAAGTGGGGCAAATGGAGACGTCTCAATATGGAGACCGAACTCGGGAAGCCATCCCGGATTCAGAAGCATCGGTGACGTAGCCATGGATTCTCACTCGACCGCACCTTTGAATGCATTTCTCGTAAAGGATGATGGCGTTACTCTCGCGCCTCCAGTAGACTTTCGAGAAATCTGGAACGATAGAGGGTCGGGGGGAGATCTTGACGGGTCGGTTTGGGAACCGCTAGCCCCGGCAGGCTATACGTGCCTCGGAACTGTAGCAAATTCATCCTACAGTAAGCCTTCCCGTGATTCCGTGCGATGCGTGCGCTCGGATCTAACATATCAGGGAAGGTGGACGAAGATATGGGATGATGCCGGATCGGGTGCAGATCGGGATGTCAGCATTTGGCAGACTGACGCGAAGGATCATATCGGCCTTACCGCATCCACATTCCGTGCCACGAGCTCTCATGACTACCGGGGTCCAGACTCCAGTTACCGCGTGCTCGATAAGCGGAAAATATCGACATTTCAAGCACAGCAAGGTAAAGTCCCCGCCTCCTGGGCACGGGCTTTCGCGCCCGATGTGTACCTAGCCCCGCGGGAAACCTACAACCCGTCTGGCGTCGAGTTCTTTCTCGCAAATACGCATCGCTCATATGGCCACCTAGTCACAAATCAACCTCTTGGGTGCCCGTCATGCACGGATCCAACGTTCTTGAATGGGCAGCCAGTCTCGGAATCCCCAATGTACGCCGAGATCATACCCAAGGTTGATTCTTCGGGGAGAAGTACGGAAACCACCGACATAATCTACTGGATGTTCTATCCTTACAATAACGGCAAACGCGTTTGCCTCGGAATGCAATGGGGAAATACCTGCATAGGTGGATGGGCTACATTCGGTAATCATGTGGGTGACTGGGAGCATCTCACAGTGCGATTCGAGCAGGGCCTTCCGCGCAGTATCGTTCTAAGTCAGCATTCGTGGTCCCAAACGTTCGACTTCGGGGACAAGAACTTGCGACTCGAGCAGCGGAGCGACGGCATCCATCTGCAGGCTTTCTCCGCCGAGGGCTCTCATGCGGTCTACCCGAAAGCTGGAATCCACGTCTACAAGACCCTCCCCAATGGCAGCAGTCTGGCGGATGTCACAGGGGCTGGCGCCCGCTGGGACGGCTCTCGAGCGATAGCTTTCGACTGGCGACAGTTTGGCTCGTATTCTGGAGAATATTCGTGGATGAATATTCCAGAGAGGTGGGGTAACCCTAAGGACGGATGCGAAATAGAGCCCGTGGTAGGGGAATGTACCCTAAATTCAGGTCCAGGGGCTCCGGGCCTGAAGGATTTCGCCCAGCCGTCTCTCGACGCGCCATTTGAATAGAAAGTTGGGTGCCAGACCCTGGTCTCCGCCCGGGCCTGGCACCCAGCTTGGCAAGGTGCTACGACTGCGTACGGGCTTGCAGAGAATCAAGGTGTTGCTTTCCGTGGTTGGCTCGTTTGTGTGGTATTCGCATATCCGGCGAGGTCAGTGATCAACTCGCGTTGAGGTTCGAGGTGCTGTTCCCTCACCTGAACGAGCGGCAGTGAGCCTTTTCCATCTTGATCAGTTGGCGAGTTCGAGGGCGCCGACGGCTCGGACGACTGCGGTGATTCGGGTGGTGCTGCAGCGGAGCTTCCGCAGGAGTCGCCAGCACTTGAGGGTCGCCATGGCGCGTTCGCCGAGGCTGCGGATCTTGGCGTGGTCCCGGTTGTGACGTCGGCGCCAGCCGCGAAGGTTCTTGCCCCGGAACGGGACGCGGACGGCAGCACCCGCACCTTGGTAGGCCTTGTCCGCCCAGCACTTGACGCCGTCGGTGGCGAGAGCGGCGGGGACGGCGAAGGTGGCGGTGTCGTGGTCGACGCCGACGCTGACCCAGCCGGTGTTTCGGGCGATGTCGTAGATCCCGTACGGGATGGCTTGCTCAACATCCGGTCCGCTGAAGAAGAAGTGGTGGTCCTCGACCTGCACCGGATCGCCCTTGGGCCGCCACTCGCGTCCGGCCATGGGCAGGCGGCCGAGCTGTTCGCGCTTCTTGGTGTCCACACTGATCACCGGCTCGCCTGCCCCCTGGTGCTGCTTGACCTGCTCGTTGAGGTAGCGGAACTGGGCTTCACGGTCGGGATGTTGAGCGCCTTCCAGGACCTTGGCGTTGGCCTGCAGGCTGAAGCCGGCCTGCTTCAGCAGCCGGCCCACCGTCGGTGCGGAGACCGGATGCCCTTGCTGGGTCAGCTCCTCGGCCAGATGGCGCAACGACTTCGTTGTCCAGCGCAGCGGAGATTCCGGATCGCCACGCTCGTCCGGCTCGACCAAGGCCATCAGCGCGTTCGCCAAGGCGGGGTCGATCTCATCGGCCGGTTTACGACCTCCGCCTTCGATACGGATGCGTCCGCCGGGCAGCGGCCCGGTGCCGGCTTCCAGTTCCGTGATCCCCCGGCGCACGGTGGTCTCGCTGACGGCCGCTGCCCGGGCCGCAGCGCACACCCAGCCGTAGCCAAGCAGCCGTGCCTCGGCCGCCACCGCCAGACGCCGCTGCCGCTCGTTCAGATGCGGCAGCAACACCGCGAAACGGCAGCCCAGCTGGGGCAGAATCTCCTCCGTGATCGCCATACCAGGCCAACGAGCCGCTGACCCCGAAGCAACAGGTTGATTCTTGACGGCTTCAGTGAACGCGGCAGCGCTGGTAGGCGGCCCCGAGCATGACCTTGCGGATGGCCTTGACCAGGCCGCTGTGGTGGTCGCCGATCACGAGCCGGACCCCCGTCAGACCGCGTTCGCGCAGGTGACGCAGGAACTGGGTCCAGAACACCTCGGTCTCACTGTCCCCGACCATCACCCCCAGTACCTCGCGGCCGCCGTCCTCGGTGATCCCGGTGGCGATCACCACGGCCCGGGACACGATCTGGTGCTCGACCCTGGCCTTGCAGTAGGTCGCGTCCAGATACACGTATGGGAACCGGACGTGTATCTGGACGTCGGCTGCGGACGGCTGCAGGGCCATGAGCACCTCGCCCAAGTGCCATTTTTCGCCCAGTCGTGGGCGCCGTCGGCGCAGGCTGCTGGCCTAGGTCTGGCCGAACTTCAGGCACCAGCGGCGGACCGTCTCGTAGGAGACGACCACGCCGCGCTCCAGCATGAACTCTTCGGCCTTGCGGTAGCTGAGGGGGAAGCGGAAGTACAGCCACACAGTGCGAGATGACCTCCACGGGATGCCGGTGGTTCTTGTACGACGGCACCACATCCGACACCACGGCTCCCCTCCCCAGACACCGACAACCCGAAGATCATCCCAGGCCGCCGAACAAGGTGACAGTGCCAAGCCGGAGGCTAAAAAAGGCGTTAACGTGGCTAAAGCGACAAGTTTGGAGGAAGTGTCATGTCTTTCCCTGAAACCGTCCGGAACTTGGCGAGCGAGATCGAGCACAGCGGGGAGGCCCCCGACATCGCCGCGGCTGCCGCGTTCCTTGAGATTGGCGACCGCCTCGGAGCCATGGACCTCATCAAGCCCGGCAGCACCTTCGACGCCGTATCCCTCGCCGCTCACACCGGCCTCCCCCTGGAGGCAACAGGCCGCTACCTGGAGGCCATCGAGTGTGCCGGCATCATCGAGCCAGTCCGCCCTGATGCCCAGGAGTACCGGACCGTCCCGGACTTCCCGCGAATCCTGCACCGCGCTGGCTATGTGTCGTGGGCGATGAACGCGAACCGGCCGTTCATCGAACATGCCCGCGAGTTCTTTATCGATCCCGAGGCGGCGGGCCGGCGCTACCGGCGGGACGGGCGCGAAGTCGCGATCAGCTCTCAGTGGATGGGCTCGCTCGCCTTCTACCCGGCCGCGCTTGAGCGGATTCTCAGCGCCGAGCCAAGCCGGATCGCCGACCTCGGTGCAGGGAGCTGCCGCCTGCTCATCGAAGTGCTCCAGCACATCCCCGGCTCCACCGGCATCGGCCTAGACCTGGACGCAGGTGCCTGCCGAGCCGCTGAGAAGGCCGCCGAACAAGCCGGCATGGGCGACCGGCTCACCGTCTTGGAGCGCTCTATCCAGTCGGTTGCCGACGACCCCAGCCCATTGGAGGGCGCCGACGTCATTCACGCGGGCTTCGTCTTCCACGACATGATGCCGGAGGAGGAGCACCTCGCCGACGCGGTGCTGGCCAGGTGCCGCGACGCACTCCGGCCGGGGGGGATCATGGCCCTCACCGAAGCCGTCCCCTACTTGCGCAACGCTCGTGAGCGTCGGTTCAGCGCCGTGGTCACCTATTACCACCAACAGTTCATGCAGCGGAAGCTCCTCTCGGAGCAGGAGTGGACCGGCAAGCTCCACAAGGCCGGATTCACAGACGTTGAAACGGTGAAGCTGGGCTTCCCGACAGGCCGACTGTTCGTGGCCCACCGCTGAAGCCCGGAGCTTGCTGGGAGAAATCGGGTGATCGGCAGCCTTACATTGGCTTGGCGTAGTCCCCGAAGCCGGTCCAGTCCAGTGCAACGCAGGGATCCTCGCCTATCACCCAAGCATCATGTCCTGGAGGGATTTCCATGAAGTCGCCAGCTTTGTACTCGTGGCTCTCACCGTCGTCCATGACGACCTTCACCCGTCCGCTGACAATGTAGCCGGTGTGGGCGAACCGGCAACTGTCAGTGTCAGCAATCGGCTTGACATGGGTGGACCAGCGCCAGCCGGGTTCGAAGGTGGCCCTTCCGACCTGGCCCCGGTCGGTGTTCAGTAGATCGAGCCGTCCCTTGTCGAAGCGTCTAGTTTCGTCCGGGGAATCAAAATTCTTACCTACGAGTCTGTTCATTGTCTCTGGCTCCTGACGTATCGGTGCAGCGAAGATACGTCAGGAATAGCGCTAGCTCGCGAACCATCGGCAGCCGTAAGAAATTATCACCCGTCTGGGCCCCCTCGACTTTCGCTGTTCTCGCGGAGCTTGCGTGATCAGGCTGTGTGTTGGAGGCCTGCCTGGGCCCAGGCTTGGTGGACGGCCTGGATTTCGGCGCCTGTCGGCTGGCCTGGGGTGAGGGGGAGAAACCGGGCGGCAATGATCACGCGGCGGAGCTTGGCGAGCATGTCGGCGAAGGACGGCTCGGTCTTGGTGGTGTACCAGGGGGCTCGTGCGCGGTGGTCGGCGGCGTCGCTGGGATGGTGGCCGTGCAACGTGTACCAGACGACGGTGACCGAGTAGCAGTATAGGCCGAACGGGACGGTGCGTCGGACGGCGTTCTCTGTGCGGTTGCGGGCCTGTCCGACGCCGAGCAGTGTGCGGGTTTCGGCGAAGGTGGTCTCGATGGACCACCGCCAGGCGTATCGGGTGACCAGCGCCGCGGCGGAGGTGGCGAGGTCGGTGGTGACCAGTGCCAGGTCGTAGCCGGTGGTGGTGTCCTCGTCGCGGATCAGGATGATGCGGACGGGCTGGGTGTGGAAGGAGCCGTACCAGAGGCAGGGGACATCGGCGATGTGGACCTGGTCGGTGCGGCCGTAGCGGGCGACGCGCGTGGTGGTGAAAGTGGCGGTCTCCGCGAGTTCGGCGGGCGTGCCCAGCCTGGCGCCCTTGAGGCGGGGGCGGCCGCGCTTCCCGGTCGGCGGTGGCGCGAGGTCGAACAGCACGGCGCTGGCCGGCACACGGGTGGTGAGGGTGATCGTCTCGGGCGGGTGGCGCAGGGCCCTGCCGTGGTAGGCGGCGTCCGCCACCACGTGCAGGGGCCGGTCCAGGCACACGGCCAGCAGTTTCACCATCGACGCGGCGAGTTCGACCTTCGACGGTCCGGTCTTGGGCCGCCACAGCCGGGCCATCACCGGCAGGCACACCGGCCGGGCCAGGAACGGCAGTTCCACGACGATCCCGACCACCACGAAGCACGTTCCGCGCCCGACCGGCTTCGGGCCTTTGGCGGCGCCGTCGTGCTGCCACGCGGCACCGAACACCTTCTTCCCGCTCCGCTTGAACAAGGTGTCGTCGACCGCGACCGTGACCGCCACACCCCTGCGGCAGTAGCGTGTCGGCGATCAGATGGGCCAGCATGATCCCCGGGATGTCGACGTTCCAGCGGGTCCGGGAGAAGAAGGCATGGGCCCGGTCGTGCGGCCAGGCCCGGGCCAAGCCTGCCCCGGTCAGCATCCCGGTCACCGTGCCGGCCCCGGTCTGCGCAACCAGCCCCGTCATCATCGCGGTGAACGTCGTGAACCCCGGCGTAGTGAACACGCGCAGCTTCCCCAGCAGCGACGCGGGCACCACCGGACTTGCGGGCATCGGCTTCCCCTCCCCGGGCGCGGCCGCCACAACACCGATGCTGCCGACGCCCCGGCCCACCACGGGCTAGAACAGCCTGCCTGTCACCCACCCAGGTGGGAACCGCTGTTCGGCTCCAGCGCGCCGATCGCTACCGGCGCGGCCCGAACAAGCGACGTCGCGGCGACGGCTGCTCGGGGAAGGCGACCTCGAAGTGGAAACCGTCGTCTCCGACCGCGCGCCGCAGAGTCCGCAACACCACCTCGGGATCGTCGTAGGGGCCGTTGACGAAGAAGGGCTTGCCATCCCGGCCGAAGCCGATCGGGCTCGGGCCCGCAGGCTCGCCGAGCAGCACGGCGGCCTCCATGAACTCCTCGGCGAGTTCTCCCTCGGGTTCGAACCCGAAGCCGCGCGCGTAGGCGGCAGCACCGAACACCAGAGCACGGGCAAGATCGGCCGGAACCTGCACATGCCCCTCGAAGGCGCTGAAGTAGAGCCCGCGGTGTCCGGCCAGCCGACTCTCACTCATCGGCTCCGGGGCGAGTGCGTTCTTCACCCCCAGACACCACACGTCCAACAGGAACCCCGCGACCTGCGCCTTCGTCGAGCGCGTGCTGTCCGCGGCGACGAGCACCGTAAGCAGACCGCGCCCCGCCTCCGCATCGGAAGCCCCGAGATCATGGCCCGCCCACTGCGGCACACCCTCAAGATCCACACTGCGGCTCCAGCCGGCGTTCACCCAGCAACGAGGCCCGCCGCGACTCGACCCCGAGGCCTCCGCCGCGCCATTCAGCACCCCTACAACATCTCCGGCGCTCATCCCCGTCGCCCTGGCGATCGTCTTCACCGACCGACCCTGCTGATCAAGCAAGCGCACCCGCGCAACAAGCGACTCATCCACAGCCGCAGCCTACGGCCAACGCCAAGCCCCCAGGCACCGAACGCCAGCACTCCCACCCGCCCGAGCGACTGCGAAAACCGCGAAAGTCGAGGGCCCCAGGGCTGTTTCAAAATCCCGGCGGAACCTGTCAGTGTGATCAAGGCAGGTGATGTGTTCTATCGCTGTGCCGGGGGCTTACGAGTTGGGGAGCAATGCGAGATCGGCTCGGCTTGGGCCGTGACATGAGACGGGCCGCACGGGTTGAGCATGGTTGTGAAGCGATCCTGGGCCCGTGCGGCCTGTGCTCATCCTGCCCTGTCCAGTGTGTCCCGCCAGCATCTCGGCGAGTTGACCGAAGAGATCGCCCCGAAGTGGGCGGCCGCCCGCGAGCCGGTCCTGCACGACCGGCGTGGCGGGGGCCGCTTGCGGGCGGCGGGATTCGGCCGCAAGCAGAAACTGGGCACGGTCACGGCAGCTGTAGTTCCGTCGTTTTCGCTGTTCGGGGGCTTGCCGGGGTGGGTTTGAGGTGCCCCGAAGTTCGCGGACTCCCGCCATGCAAGAGATACTTACCTTGACCAAAGGATAGGTAAGTGGCAAAGCGCACGACCCCGTACTCGGCAGAACTCAAAGAGCGAGTAGTGCGGGAAGTACTCGACAAATCACGCCCCCACGCGGATGTCGCCAAGGAGTTCGGTGTCACCGAGAGCTCGTTGAGTCGTTGGGTCGCCCAGTACCGGAAGCGGCACCTCGCAGGCGAACCGATGGCAGATTCCATCGCCGCGGACGAGCGTGTCCGCGAGTTGGAGAAGAAATTGCAGGAGGTCACCACCGAACGGGACTTCCTAAAAAAAGCGGCAGCCTTCTTTGCCCGCGACCATCGGTGACCGAGAAGTATGAGTTCATCGACGGCGAGAAGGACAATTTCCCGATCACGGGCATGTGCACCTGGCTTGACGTTTCCACCTCTGGTTTCTACTCCTGGAAAATGCGACCGGCTTCGCCCACTTTTTGAGCGGCGTGAAAAACTGAAGCTCATCATTCGTCATGTCTTCGACGAATCCGATGGCACCTACGGATACCGCCGAGTTCACGCCGCCCTCGGCCGCAAGGGCGTCGAGGCAGGGCCCGAGCTGGTGCGTCTCCTGATGCGGGACCTGGACCTGGTCCCCTGCCAGCCAAGGCCCTGGCGGATCACGACCGTGTCAGACAATGATCAGCCGGCACTCCGGGACTTCCTCGGACGCGACTTCACGGCCGCCGCTCCCGGACAGAAACTGGTGGGAGACATCACATACATCCACACCTGGGACGGCTTCCTCTACCTGGCGACGGTGATTGACTGCCACACCAAGGCCGTTGTCGGCTGGTCCATGGCGAACCACATGAAGACATCCCTCATCTCGGACGCCGTCGACATGGCAGCGGGCAATATCAAGCTCGCTGATGGATGCATATTTCACTCTGACAGAGGAAGCCAGTACACTTCACAAGAGTTCCGAACGAAACTTCAAAGGATGCAAATGCGGCCCTCAGTCGGCAAGACCGGAGTCTGCTGGGACAACGCCATGGCCGAGTCTTTTTTCGGAGCCCTGAAGAACGAACTCGTGTATCGCACTACCTTCCCGTCCCGGGAACACGCACGCAAGGCGATAGTGCGGTACATAGAAGTCTTCTACAACCGTAGACGCCTGCACTCGGGACTTGGGTACAAGACCCCGCAAGAGGTTCACCGCGAATACGAGAAGATACAGCTCGCAGCGTAAGTTTCTCGCGCAAGCACAGTCCGTTTTCTTCGGTGCCCCTCAGACCCCGCAAGAGGTTCACCGCGAATACGAGAAGATTCAGCTCGCAGCGTAAGTTTCTCGCGCAAGCACAGTCCGTTTTCTTCGGTGCCCCTCAGTCCGAGATGAGGGATGTCTTCATGTGGTTCGCCATGGACCAGCCGACAACGGCCTTGGTGTGGCAGTCAATCACCGTCGCCAGGTAGAGGAAGCCGTCCCAGGTGTGGATGTATGTGATGTCTCCCACCAGTTTCTGTCCGGGAGCGGCGGCCGTGAAGTCGCGTCCGAGGAAGTCCCGGAGTGCCGGCTGATCATTGTCTGACACGGTCGTGATCCGCCAGGGCCTTGGCTGGCAGGGGACCAGGTCCAGGTCCCGCATCAGGAGACGCACCAGCTCGGGCCCTGCCTCGACGCCCTTGCGGCCGAGGGCGGCGTGAACTCGGCGGTATCCGTAGGTGCCATCGGATTCGTCGAAGACATGACGAATGATGAGCTTCAGTTTTTCACGCCGCTCAAAAGTGGGCGAAGCCGGTCGCATTTTCCAGGAGTAGAAACCAGAGGTGGAAACGTCAAGCCAGGTGCACATGCCCGTGATCGGGAAATTGTCCTTCTCGCCGTCGATGAACTCATACTTCTCGGTCACCGATGGTCGCGGGCAAAGAAGGCTGCCGCTTTTTTTAGGAAGTCCCGTTCGGTGGTGACCTCCTGCAATTTCTTCTCCAACTCGCGGACACGCTCGTCCGCGGCGATGGAATCTGCCATCGGTTCGCCTGCGAGGTGCCGCTTCCGGTACTGGGCGACCCAACGACTCAACGAGCTCTCGGTGACACCGAACTCCTTGGCGACATCCGCGTGGGGGCGTGATTTGTCGAGTACTTCCCGCACTACTCGCTCTTTGAGTTCTGCCGAGTACGGGGTCGTGCGCTTTGCCACTTACCTATCCTTTGGTCAAGGTAAGTATCACTACGCTCACTTCAAAAACCTGGTGTTGCATCGATCGGTTGAACTCGCCCAGTACACTTCACAAGAGTTCCGAACGAAACTTCAAAGGATGCAAATGCGGCCCTCGGTCGGCAAGACCGGAGTCTGCTGGGACAACGCCATGGCCGAGTCTTTTTTCGGAGCCCTTAAGAACGAACTCGTGTATCGCACTACCTTCCCGTCCCGGGAACACGCACGCAAGGCGATAGTGCGGTACATAGAAGTCTTCTACAACCGTAGACGCCTGCACTCGGGACTTGGGTACAAGACCCCGCAAGAGGTTCACCGCGAATACGAGAAGATACAGCTCGCAGCGTAAGTTTCTCGCGCAAGCACAGTCCGTTTTCTTCGGTGCCCCTCAGTGACGATGCTGATCGTCACCCGGGAGGGTGACCGCCGGTGCAAGCTGCCGCCCTCCGAGCGGGCCCTGGCCGCACTGGTGTACCTGAAGAAGAACGACACCCTGACTCAGATCGCGGCGGGTTTCGGGATCAGCGTGGGTACCACCCACGCCTACGTTCACGGCGTTGTGGCGCTCCTGGCAGGCCGGGCGCCGGGCCTGACCGCGGCTTTGAGAACGGCGGACGCCCGGTATGTCCTGCTGGACGGGACCCTCGCCGAGTGCGACCGGGTTGGTGACGGCCGCGCCGACTGCTCGGGCAAACACCGCCGCCACGGGGTAAACATGCAGGTCATCACCGCGCCGGACGGAGCCCTGGTCTGGATCTCACCCGCTCTCGCGGGCCGGATCCACGATCTCACCGCGGCCCGTCGGCACCGGATCATCGCCACATGCATCCGCCTCGGCATCCCCGTCCTGGCGGACAAGGCCTACCAGGGAGCCGGCGACATCGTCGCCGCCCCACACCGCCGGCGACCCGGCAAAGACCTCACCGTCAAACAGAAGTCCGTCAACCGGGCACACTCCCGACTCCGGTGGCCCGTCGAGAGAGCCATCGCCCGGATCAAGACCTGGCGCATCCTCCGCAAAACCCGAACCAGCCCGAACAAACTCACGTCAATCACCAAAGCCATCCTCACCCTGGAGGGGCACCGCTGAAAAGGTTCAATGCGGCGGCGGTGACCTGCGAGAAGACCGGAGAGGTGCTGCAGGGTGCGGCTGGACAGATCGATGGCGGACGGGCAGACAAGCACGAGAGCTCCTGGCGGACTGGTGATCTTGGTCGTGAACCCGTCTACCAGGAGCTTTCTTCATGCCCACCACCGGGAACCCCGATCCAACCACCCGTCAGGTTGGAAGAGGTTCATCGCGAAAAGCTGGGTGGACACCGGCTTCAAGAACACCGTCGTCGAGCACGGCGCCCGCCTCGGAATCGACGTCGAAGTCGTCAACCGCAACCCGGAAAAGCGCGGCTTCCACGTCATGAGTGGGCGTTAAGTCCGACCTTCCTCGGTTCGTGATCGCTCGATCGTGGTACTGATCGCCGTCCGGGCCGCCTGGTGAGCATGTCCATGCTGAGATGCGGGGCGTGGAGAGAGAGCCGTACCTCAGCGACTTATCGGACGAGCAGTGGGCGTTGATCGAGCCGATGATCACGGCCTGGAAGCAGGACAGGGTGGCGCGGTCGGCGACCGGAGATCCCGGGTCCTGCGACCTCCGGGAGGTCGTGAACGCGATCTTCTATCAGAACCGGACGGGCTGTCAGTGGCGATTCCTGCCACATGACTTCCCGGCCTGGTCGGCGGTGTTCTACTACTTCAGGTTGTGGCGCCAGGGCGGGCTTGACCAGCGGATCCAGGAACTCCTTCGCTGCCAAGTCAGGGAGAGGGCCCGCCGATTAGAGGACCCGTCCCTCGTGATCATCGATACCCAGTCCGTCCGTGCTGCGGCGGGTGTTCCCAGGGCCACGACGGGGCTGGATGCGAACAAGAAGGTGTCGGGGCGCAAGCGGGGACTGGCCGTCGACGTTCTGGGGCTGATCATCGGCGTCGTCGTCATGGCTGCCTCGGCGCACGACAACGCAGCCGGCATCGCCCTGCTCGACCAGGCCGCCGAGCGGTGCGGAATGCGCCTGGAGAAGGTGCTGGTGGACCAGGGCTTCAAGGAAGCGGTCATCGTTCATGGCGCCCTGCTGGACATCGGCGTCGAGGTCGTCCGCCGCAACCCTGCCGACCAGGGCAAAGGGTTCGTCCCGCAGCCCAAGCGGTGGGTGGTCGAGCAGACGAACGGCACGCTGATGCTCCACCGGCGTCTGACCCGTGAGTACGACCACCGGCCCGACACCTCCGCCTCGCGCGTCTACTGGGCCTCCACCGCCAACATGGCCCGCCGCCTCACCACACCCACGCCGACCTGGCGCGACACCATCGGGCTGGCCGCGTGAACATCACCGAACTCCTGGTGGACCTTCACCTCCGGGAGAACCAGGCCACAGCCCGGGCAGACGAACTCCGCCATCAGATCGCACACTTCACCGCCGCCCTCACCGAGACCGAAGCTCGCCTCGCGGACCTCGCCACCACCCGCAAGGTCATCACCGAACTCGCACCTACCGGCACCGAACCCGATCCGCCCGAGTCGAGCACCGCCTACCAGACCATCGGCGACGCAACCAGCACCCCGACCAGGCGTTCCGGGCCAGCGACCTGCACGAACTCCTCGACATGCCCACCGACGAAGCATCCGTCAACATCACCCGCAGCCGCCTCAGACGCCTCACCCGCCAAGGCTTCCTCACCCAACCCGGACGAGGCCGCTACCAGAAACAGACTTAACGCCCACTGAAAAGACGCTGGGTGGTAGAGCGGAGCATCGGCTGGATCATGATGCACCGCCGCCTCGCCCGCGACTACGAGACCCTCACCACCAGCTCCGAAGTCATGATCTACATCGCCTCGATCGACAACCTCGCCAAGCGAATAACGGACGAAACCACACCTACCTGGCGAGGGACGTACTAGGGCAACAAAGGGCAATCCGCCTACTTCAAACGCCCTCTGAGATGTCCGTCAAAGCGGATCACGCCCAGAGAGCTGGTACAACTTGCACCGTCTCCACAGCAGTCTCGGCTACCGTAGTCCCGCCGAATATGAGACCGCCTTGGCGGCTTGACCAACACACCAAAGGTGTCCGTCAAAGCGGAACAAGATCACGGCCCGCAGTTCGGCATAGACACGGGCCACCAGCGCATCCAGTTGATCTGCGTCCAGCCCCGTCGTAACGTTCCATCCCAACGGCCCTGCCCGGTAGAAATCTGACGTTGTCGCAAAACGTCACGCTACCGAGCAGGGCCGCTTCCGTGATCAACGACAACCAGCCCGAGAATCTCGTGAATAGACCTCCTGGGGCGGCTAAATTTCCAGGGGATTTACCCGCTCAGTGTCCACCTCGGGAAAGATCTTGTATTCGTAGGTAGAAGGGGCCTGGGACGGAGCGGGCGCGAGGCCGACGCCATAGGGGGTGATGGCGACTTGTACGGACATGGTAGTGCCATAATTGGCGGTGTAACTGGCGATACCGTCGAACTTGACGGTCTGTGTGGCGTCGTCCACCGTGATCCCGGTAGGCAAGGGAGGCGGGTGGACCTTATATTTTATTCCGCCGTATCGCAGCGGGCCTAGGATTCCATAGATCGGGACGTCGAAGTGGTGCCTTGAGGGGCGATACACATCGAAAGTTGCGTTGCCGCCGAGGTCGGTGTTCAGGGCTAGCCGGCCGGTGGCTCTGGCCTGCTGCAGCACGACAGCGACGTCGGCCTTGCTGTGGGCAGGGACCTTGATGTTCTGGGACGGCGCTGTGTACGTCTGCGTGACCGAGGAGGTCTGGGTTTCGGTTTTGCTAAAATTGACGGTCGTGCTGAGCGTGGTGTTGACCGCGAACCCGGAGTACGTGTATGAGGCGCCCACAGTGGCGGTGGCGCTCAGACCCCGCGTCACGGAAGTGCTCAGAGTTTCGTTTATGGCCTGGCTGAACGACTGGGTGGACAGTGTCTGCTCGACGTCACTGCTGTTGACCAGGGTCGTAGAGCCGATGTACCAGGTGTTCGCGTAAGAAATCTCCGGGCTTCCGATGGGGATGGCCTCAGCGTTCTGAAAGGTGACGCCACTACTACTGACGTGCTGCACCTCAAAGTAGCCCGAATAGGCCACCCAGGAGGGCACCTGATCCCTAATAGCCGAATCAAGGTTTACGAGTTTGTCCTCGTCTGTACGGGCCGGATCTGCAGAGTATGTTTCACTCATTTCGGCACCACTTTCTTTCTTTGCGCACTCCGATTTCCTTCCCTGGCGTCGTTGCTGGCCCTAGAATCTTCAGTGGGCAGATTAGAAGCATACTGAATCGAAACTCTTTGACTGCCCGGTTTCGTTGGGTGTGTGTGACGGGTTCGGGTGACGGGCGGCGGTGCAGGAAGTGGTGCGGCTGCGGGTGGTGGCCGCACCGGAGTCGGGGCGGCTGGGTCCGTACCGGCAGGCGGCTGGGGCGTTCGGGGTGTCGGAGCGCTCGGCGGGCACGTGGTGGCGCAGGTACCGGGCCGGCGGGCGCCCGGCGCTTGCCGTGCCGGTGAAAGCCCGTACCGGTCCGGGCGAGCGGATCGGTGCGGACGACCGCGCCGTGCTGTTCCGGGCACTGAACCTTTTCAGCGGTGCCCCTCCAGGGTGAGGATGGCTTTGGTGATTGACGTGAGTTTGTTCGGGCTGGTTCGGGCTTTGCGGAGGATGCGCCAGGTCTTGATCCGGGCGATGGCTCTCTCGACGGGCCACCGGAGTCGGGAGTGTGCCCGGTTGACGGACTTCTGTTTGACGGTGAGGTCTTTGCCGGGTCGCCGGCGGTGTGGGACGGCGACGATGTCGCCGGCTCCCTGGTAGCAGGGCCCCGGAGTGTTCCGGGAATGTCCGGTTTGATCATGTGATGCCGTGGAGTTGGAGGATGGTGGCGGGGTTGGTGTGGGCGCGTCTGGCGCTTGCGGTGTTGACCCAGCCGGCCGCGCGGAGTGTGCTGCGGACGAGGTCGCCGAGGGTGGCCATGATGGCTGGGGTGTTGCGGGTGCGGATGGTGCGGGCGTCCTCGCCGAAGACGACGTCCCGGACCCAGTGGACGCTGTTCTCGATTGTCCAGTGGTCGCGGGCCCAGGCCGCGATCTCGTCGGCGCTCGCCTGCTCGGCGGGCAGGTCGGTGACCGCGTAGACGATCTCCTCCGTCCACTTCTTCGTGCCGAGTGGGCGGCGTCGGCGGCGGGTGCGGACGACCTGGCGGGCGTGCGGGAACAGGAGCCCGTTGACGCTGGCGACCTGGAGTTCGCGGATCTCCTCGCGGCCGTGGCCGTGGCCGCGTTCGCTGGTGCGGTGCAGGACCGGGATCTGTTTCCAGGGGAGGGACTTCAGCTGCCGGGCGAGGTTCTTCTGGTTGCCCTTCACGCTGAGCAGGTAGTGTGCGCCGCGCTCTTCAACGAGGTAGCGGGCGTGCTCGCGCTGGGCGTGCAGGGCGTCGAGGGTGACCACGGCATCCTCCAGTTCCTCGTCGGGGATCTGTTCCATCAGGGGCTGGATCTCGGGTATCTCGTTGGTCTTGGCGCCGACCTCGCGGGCGGCGACAGTCAGCGCGTCCTGGTGGCGCACCGCGGAGAAGACGTAGACCTTGGAGCCGTCTGGGCGCTTCGCCCCGCGCAGGCACTTGCCGTCGGCCGCGAGAGCCCGTCGCCGCGGGCGGGGCCGGGGTTCGCCGCCGGCGGAGCGGTGGGCACGGCACGGTTCGCGTTCGGCCAGTCCCTCTGGATTCTGCACGCTCGGTTCCTGGGCCGCTGTCTGCTGGGCCAGGACGGCCAGTCGTGCGTAGCCGGCCCGGGTCAGCTCAGCCGGGTCGACCCTGCCGTAGGCGTCGCGCAGGGTCTTCTCGTCGGGGCGCCGCACCCGCCCGCCGATCGGGTCGAAGGGACAGCCGAGGACGGCCAGGACCTGCTGGTCGCAGCGGCTCACCCACTCGCCGATCGCCACAAGGGAGTTGTGGCCGGCACTGGTCATCGCGCACACCCCGATCGCCAGCCGGTAGCGCACCCCACGCGGATCACGTGGATCAGGCACCTGGGCCAAGGCCTGCAGCAGGCCGTCCGGGACGGGCGGCTCCGACTCGGTCGGCGACCGCGCCAGCAGGGGCGCGCACACGGGCGCGACGGCCATACGGGAAGATGAAGCGACGAGCACGGCACCCCTGCAGATCGTGAAGCCTAGAGAACTCCATGATCCACAGGTGCCGTGCTCGCTTCATGCCCAGGACCAGCCGCCGCCCATGTGATCAAACCGGACATTCCCGGAACACTCCGGGGCCCTGCCCCTGGTAGGCCTTGTCCGCCAGGACGGGGATGCCGAGGCGGATGCATGTGGCGATGATCCGGTGCCGACGGGCCGCGGTGAGATCGTGGATCCGGCCCGCGAGAGCGGGTGAGATCCAGACCAGGGCTCCGTCCAGCGCGGTGATGACCTGCATGTTTACCCCGTGGCGGCGGTGTTTGCCCGAGCAGTCGGCGCGGCCGTCACCAACCCGGTCGCACTCGGCGAGGGTCCCGTCCAGCAGGACATACCGGGCGTCCGCCGTTCTCAAAGCCGCGGTCAGGCCCGGCGCCCGGCCTGCCAGGAGCGCCACAACGCCGTGAACGTAGGCGTGGGTGGTACCCACGCTGATCCCGAAACCCGCCGCGATCTGAGTCAGGGTGTCGTTCTTCTTCAGGTACACCAGTGCGGCCAGGGCCCGCTCGGAGGGCGGCAGCTTGCACCGGCGGTCACCCTCCCGGGTGACGATCAGCATCGTCACCCACTCCACGAGGGCATGCGCAACATCGAGTACGGCACGACAGGGAACCAACAGAGCCCCCAGGCTGAAGAGTTGAGCATCGATACCTTGCTCAACAGCCCGGGGGCTCTGCCCGTTTCACCACCACCTCGTCACCCGATCAGTGGCCAAGTTGAAAATGCTCAGTGCAGTGCGGGACTTGAACCGCCTCGAGCTGGCCGGGGAGGTGTGCGGGCCGCCTGGGGGCGCTCGTTGCTACGGTCCCGTCCTGGCTGGCCGGACAGGTCGGTGTCCTGGAGTTCGCCGAGCGGTACGGGCCCGGGACCGACGGCTGGCGGATGCCGTCCTCGAAGACGAAGCGCGGCCGTCTCGCCCAAGTCTTCGGCCAGGACGCCCTGGCCTTGTGGCGGGCCGGCCGCCTGGGCCGGTGATACCCCGGCATGGATCCGTGAGATCGAGGCTGTGGGCCTGCTGCGGCAGGTCCTCGTGCAGACCTGCATCATCCGCAGCGATGCCCGGGGCGGCAGGTGATCAGGAAGCGGGACGCCGGCGACGGCGTCCCGCGCGGCCAACTCCGCCTGGCCTCCCATTGCGACGCGGACGCACGCTGGGCGGCCAAGGACGACGACCTGTTCTGGCTGGGCTACAAGATCCACCCCACCGGAACGTGCGGCACACTCCCCGAAGCCGAAGCCGAAGCCGAAGCCGAAGCCGAAGCAGGGGCAGGGGCAGGGGCAGGGGTGAAGCCGAATCTGATCACCGATGTGCATACCACCGACGCGACCGTGCCGGACGTGAAAGCTACCGCCCCCATCCAGCACAAGCTCGCGGAGCACGGCGTGAAACCGGCAGGGCACCACCCCGACTCCGGCTACCCGTCGGCCGACCTGATCACCAAGGCCGTGCAAGACGGTATCCGTATGGTCACTCCAGCCCTCCTGGACCACTCCGCGCAGGCCAAGGCAGCCGAAGGCTTCGAGAAGAACGCTTTCACCATCAACTGGAAGACCCGGCAGGTCCGCTGCCCAGCCGACCGCACCAGTTCCCACTGGAACCCGGTCAAACAGCACGGCAAGGACGCCATCGTGATCACCTTCAGCGTCCTGACCTCCAACGACAGGGGGTGCCACACACCCCTTCGATACCGGGCTTCAACCCTCGACGGCTTCATAGCCTGCACCCGCCGCCCTCGATACGCCATCCCCACAGCGACAAGCCAAAGTGAGTAACCAGCTCACTTCCGACTTGACCGACTGTCGAATAACACCACTTAAGTCTAACCCGTGCGGAATTTAAGGCAACTCCCTGGTGAGCTGACTAGAACAGAATTCGCGCCATTGATAGGAGAGTTGCAACCCCGTCAACTGACCTTTACAGGAGCGAGACTTTGCTCTAGTGTGCGAGCCGAGTTTCAAATTTACCCTAATACTGCCCATTTTTCGCCCGCCAAAGGAATTGCATGACGACCTCTTTTTCATCCACTTCCAGGTATGCAATAGCGGCAATTTCTGCTGCCATTCTGGTGGCAATCGGATTGACGGGGATTCATTTTCCGCATGAATCAGACCGTCAAGCTGCTGTCAGATCATCCTGTGGAGACGAGGACGATCAGTGGGTTCTGAAGTCGACGAAAATTGACCCAGGAAGCGACTATCACGCTTACGTTGGAAACGGATACTTGGGGCAACGAATCCCTCCCAATGGAATGGGATACTACTCATCCGGCGCTCCGACGGGGTGGCCATTGAAGAGCCCTCAATATGATGGTTCTTTCATTTCGGGCCTCTATGCGGATGGACCGGATTCTCTACAAGGGCGCCAAGCGATTGCAGCCGTGCCTACCTGGACAACTCTTAATTTTGCGGCAGGTAACCTCAGTCAACCCTTTTCTTCGGATACGCCATCAAATCAAATTTCTAATTATCGCCAGGTGCTGAATATGGGCTGCGGGATCGTTCGCACCTCACTCACTTGGACCGCGGAAGATGGGCGCGCGACTGACTTGGTCTATGAAGTCCTCGCCGACCGAAAGAATGCACACCTTGGCGCTGTGCGTCTTACTTTTACCCCTCGGTGGAGTGGCATAGCTAGGGTGTCCGACCTAATCGACGGGCGTGGTGCTCGACGCATAACATCAAAAAATTCTCCCTCCTCTGGAGAAGGAACTATCGGTGTGACTTTTAAGACCGAAGGAACTGGCACACTCGGGGCAATCTCGTCAACAGTAAAAGCTCGCGATGGAAAAGAAGAGGTGTCGACTCTTGACCACCTAAGCGACCTCAGCAGTAAGCAGACTTTCAAATTTGTGGTACAGAGTGGAAAGAAATACGAAGTAGCTAAGTATGTCGGAGTGGACACTTCTCTCACTTCCCCTAATCCGCAAGTGGATGCGGAAAGTGTTTCGCGGCAAGCTGCAAGCGAGAGCTGGGACTCTACTTTTGGTGAACATGTAGAAGCTTGGAAAAAGCTTTGGGAAGGAAACATAAGCGTTAACGGAGACAAAGATTTGCAGAGTACAGTAAGATCTGCCGAATATGGTCTCCTAGCCAACACGAGAGAGGATAATCCGAACAGTATATCGCCGAGCGGGCTTACCAGCGATAACTACGCCGGGCAGGTATTCTGGGATGCCGACACATGGATTTATCCCGCACTTTTGGCGACTCATCCAAGTCTAGCCAAGTCTATTATTGACTACCGCTTCGAAACCGCTCCAGCTGCTCGGCGTAACGCGCAAAAGCTCGGATACAAAGGGCTCTTCTACTCGTGGACGAGTGGCGCAAAGGGTGATCTTTGGGGGGAGTGTCAGAGCTGGGACCCGCCTCACTGTAAGACGCAGAATCACTTGATGGGTGATATCTCTCTCGCGGCCTGGCAATATTATGCTGCTACTAAAGACAGGGAATGGCTGACAGGTCGCGGCTGGCCGATAATTGACGGAATCGCAGAATTCTGGGAATCCCGAGTTACGTTGAATCCCTCAGATGGAAGCTATTCGATTAAGGGCGTAGCCGGCCCCGATGAATATAGCAACGGAGTGAATGACGGCGTTTTTACGAATGCGGGTGCGATCACCTCACTCCGCAACGCTGTTCGAGTAGCTCGGATTCTCGGAAAGCCCGTGCCGGCCTCGTGGGAACGGATAGCAGATAAGATCCGGATTCCGTACGATTCGAAGCATGAAATATTCCGACAGTACGACGGATATACCGGGGACTCGGTGATCAAACAGGCGGATGCAGCGCTACTGATTTATCCTCTCGAATGGCCCATGTCTAACCAAGAGAGGCTGGCCACCCTCGAATATTACGCTGCACGCACGGATCCTGATGGTCCTGCAATGACCGACTCAGTCCATACCATTGCTGCAGCACGACTGAAGCAATGCTCAACTTACAAATATCTGAGAAGGTCCGTCGATCCTTTCGTTCGAGGTCCGTTTAAGATATTCTCTGAAGCTCGAGGGGATAAAGCTGGAGCGCGCGACCCACATGCAGGTGAGCCTGCTCAGGATTTCCTTACTGCTAAGGGAGGCCTGTTGCAGGAATTTACTTACGGGCTGGCTGGACTCCGACTAGGTGAGGAGTCAGTTTCAGTCGATCCATTCTTGCCGGCGCAGCTGTCTGCAGGAGTTAAACTGCAGGGGCTGCATTGGCAGGGCCGCATATTTAATATCGGAATAGGCGCGGACACGACTGTGATTAGCTTGGTTCGTGGAGGAGCGCCTATTCGGCTCGAAACGCCACAAGGTATCAAGGTACTTCAAGACGGTAATTCCGTCGAGATTGCTACACAGCATCCGGGTAACGAGAATTGCGATTGAGCTTATGCGCCCTTAAGTTGGGGGATTCCGTAGTGCGTGGGTCCGCACGCAGGGATTGAATTCGATATAATTCAAGTATGGGGCTTGCGGTTTATGTCTCGCGCCTAGGCGCGAGAGCGTCGCGTTCCGGCTCTGGGTTACCTCTACGAGCTCGTAACACGATCATGAGTCGGGCTTGTTGAGGCGTCGCCAGCAGATGAGGCTGCAGGCGAGGGAGACGAAGGCGTCGTGGAGTTCGGTGCGGCGTTCCCATCGGACGGCCAGTCGTTTGAACTGGTGGAGCAGGGCGAAGGTCTGTTCCACGACGTAGCGGAGCTTGCCCACGCCCTTGATGTTCGGGGCTCCTTTGCGGGAGATGACGGGCAGGATACGGCGTTTGCGCAGCTCATCGCGGTTGGGGTTGGAGTCGTAACCCTTGTCTCCGAGCAGGGCCTCGGGCCTCCGGCGGGGCCGGCCGGGACGGCCTGCCACGGGTGGGATGCCGTCGACCAGGGCGAGGGTCTGGGTGACGTCGTTGACGTTCGCCGCTGTCGTGATGACTTTGAGCGGGGTGCCGCGTCCGTCGCAGATCAGGTGGTGCTTGCTGCCCGTCTTCCGCCGGTCGACCGGCGACGGACCGGTGTCGGCGCCCCCTTTTTCGCCCGGATGTGGGAGCCGTCCACGCAGGCTCTGGACCAGTCGAGGCGGCCGGCCGCGTGCAGCTCCGCGAGCAGGATGCGGTGCAGTTGTTCGAAAACCCCGGCCTGCTGCCACCGCTCCAGTCTTCTCCAGCACGTCTGCCCGGACCCGAACCCCAACTCAGGCGGCAGAAGTTGCCAGGCGATGTCGTTGCAGAGCACGTACAGGATGCCCTGCAGGCACAGCCGGTCAGCCACCGGCCGCGGCCCTGGTGACCTCGTCGGCCAGGGCGGCAGCAGCGGCTCGATCAGCGCCCACAAGTCGTCGTCCACGATCCACGGCCGAGTGCTCACACCATCACGAACGGTCGAATCGTCACACCGGTCACGCCCGACTGTTGAGCGACGCTGAAGATGAGCATGAGGGCGACGCGCTGGTTGTCGATGGGGAGGGATGAAACGACCCCGGCGGCCGTCAGGCCGCCGGGGTCGTCGTGAACACGGTGTCGGCTTCGTGCTCACTCTGTCGCGTGTGTCTCGGTGATGGCGGTGCGGGTGGAGGACTCGTCGACGATTCCCTTCTCCTCGGTGAAGGCGGCGATGAGGGACTGCCAGGCGATGTTGTTGACCGATCGCGGCAGGCCGCGGCTGGTGAGGTGAATGAGCTCGACGGCGTCGTCGGAGAACAGCGTGTCCTCGCGCCCGGCGATCGTGAGGTGGTGCTTGATGTAGCTGGCGGTCTCCTCCCTGCTCATCGTGGGCATCTGATAGCTGATCGAGATCCGCTGATCCAAGGCCGCCAGGACGCCGTGCTTCATCCGCTTGCGCAGGGTGGGCTGGCCGATCAGCAACACCGCGAACGGCGTCGTGGAGTCCATGTCGTAGTTGGTGAGCATGCGGATCGCGTCCAGCTCCTGGTGGTCGAGCAAGTGCGACTCGTCGATCACCACGGCCGGCGTCCTGCCCCGTTCGTCGACCTCCGCGGCCAGCGCGGCGGACGCCTGGGTGGCGAGAGCGGCCAGGTGGAACTTGGGGGTCCCGCCCAGGCTGGTGACGATGCGGTCATAGAGGCCGCGCATGCCGACCTCGGGATTGGGCTGGTAGATGACCGTGAACCGGGCCGGGTCGAGCGAGGCGACGGCGCCTTTGAGGGCGACGGTCTTGCCGGATCCGACTTCGCCGGTGACCACGCCGATCGCCCTGTTGTTGATGCACCACGCGATGCGGGCGGCGGCTTCCCGGTGGGAGTGGTGCTGGTGGAGCATGGACGGGGCCAGGTTGCGGCCAAAGGGGACGCGGGTGAAACCGAAGTACCCCTGAACGCGGTCGATCATCGCGGTCCCCGCCCGTCGTCCATCAGGGACGAGTAGTTGATGCCCTTCGCGGTGTTCGCTGTGTGTGTCTCGTCGAGGATCTTCAGGTAGTCGATTCCAGTCGGCGGGGCCGACTCCGGCGGTGTCTCCGGCCTCGCCTTCGGATGGGTGTGCCGGCCCACCCGATGCGGGACCGCCTTGCCCGCGCTCTTGCCCGAGGTCCTCACCTCGATCTCGGTCAGGTCGAACGGGTCGAAGACCAGCTCGACCTTCATCCCGACCAACATCGGATCGACCTCGTAGGTGTTGCCGTGCAGGCTGACCGTCGCGGTCTTCGTCACGGTCCGGAACTCCGACCACAGAAACGCCTCCCGAAGATCAGCGGGGCTGGGCAGCGGCAGTGGCCGGGGAATCGAACCCAGCCACCGTTCGATCGGAGGCTGCCCCGTCTCCGAGTGCACCGTGCGGTGATAGACCGTCTCGACCCACGCGGTGAAAAGCCTGTTCAGCTCGGTGAGATGCTCAATCTGACCGACACGTTCCTCATCGAGCTCGACCAGGAACTGATCACGGACGGTGCGGAAGAACCGTTCGATTTTCCCCCTGCCCTGAGGCCGTCCGGGCTTGGAGTGCGTGAGGCGGATGGCCAGGGAGGCGCATGCCCGCAAGAGCCACGTGTCCACGAACGCCGACCCGTTGTCGACGTAGATCGACTCCGGGACCCCGCGGGCAGACAGCGCCGGCCGCAGAGCGGCGGCCAGGCGGACGGTGTCCTCCGCGAACCCGAACCGGTGGCCCACGATCGCCCGGCTGTGATCGTCGATGAACGCGAACAAGTACGTCTTTCGCCCGCCGATCCTCGGTCCGTGGAGGGCATCCCCGGTCCACAGCTCGTTGCCGCGGGTGGCCTCGAACCGGCCGAACACGCTCTTCTCGCCGCCGGCGCCGGTCAGGCCGGCGTCAGCGAAGTGACGCTGCAGCGTCCGGTCGGTCGGCGACCAGCCCTGAGTCGTCCGCAGGATCCGCTGGATCTGCGCGGCCGTGCGGGCGGGGTTCTCCTTTTTCAGCGCGGCCGCCAGGTCCAGCACCTCGACCGGGGTCCGTGGGGTGACCTGCCGCTGGGCCGGCACCAGCGCGGGAAACCCACCCGCGCGGTAGTGACGGGCCCAGCGGTCCAGCGTGCCGCGGGCGACCCGAACCTGTCGGCCGAACGGGTCGGTGTGCTCCTTCGCGGCCAGTTCGCGGGCGAGCTTCCCGCGCTGGCGTGTCGTGAGCTTCGTGTCGATCAAATCCTGGATCAAGCCGTAACGGAACAGGCCCACCTGCCGGGCCCGCTCCGCCCGGCGACGGTCCTCGTCCTCACTCGGTGACATAGGCAACCCACCTCACGTCTCGAACAACGCCCGCCGCTCAGCCGGCGGACACGATCAAGACTTCCGGCACCCTCCGATCCCGCCCAGGGGCGGCCCGTGTTGATCAAATAGCGGAAGAAGACGAGGTCAGCAGCCTCCCGCCTATCGCCCTCCCGGCGAACTCCCACCGCGACACCGTGAGCATCCCCGGCCACTTCGTCGCAGCCGCCCGATGGGCGGCCGCGACCGCCGAGACCGCATCAGCGAGCGTCGAAGGCGCCGCATCCGGCATCACCGGGTCGTCCGCGAGCGCGACCAGAGCGACGGTGAAATGCCGGCGCACGTCCTCCGCCCGTTCGGCGAACGCCCGCAGCCAGCCACGGACCGTGCCCTCGGCCAAGCCCAAGTGGGCGGCGATTCGGCGGTGTCCCATGCCCAGGGCGGCTATCTCCAGCCCGGCCCCGATCACCACGGCAGCATCCGCCCGCCGCGGCCAGAGAACCTCCGCCAGCAGCACGTGCGTGACCTTGCAGCCCGAGCAACGCGTACGGCGCGGCCGCAGAAACAGCCGGGCCCCAAGATCACCCCGGATCGACCGCGGCCGGCCGTGACCCCACGGCGCGAGAACCGCCCCACATGCCGGACAATTCAGGCGACCCTGCCGAAGCTGACGCTCCACCAACAGCCCGTCCGAGTCGACAACCAGCACCGACACCTCCACCTGACCTGCAACGATCAGCCGGAACCTCTCCAAACGGACCACCGGTCATGCTCGACTTGCCCGATCACCTGTCTGCCCTGTTTGGCTTGCTGTGCTCCCACGGACCAGGTCGAGACCCAAATCGTTTCGTCTGGATGGTGCGAGCTCGGACAATGGAAGAGCTGGAAGTAGCGACTCTCCAAGATCGAAGCAGGTTGCTGAGGCAATGACTGAAACGCCATCCACCATGCAGATGGTCACCTTTGCTGCATGGCGGGACGATGCCCTTCACACGGGCGGCCCGGCTGATCGCCGCTACGTCACCCTGGCTGAGCTTCTGGTCCGACTAGGGAGTTACGGACTCGGGCTGACATGGAAGGCTCAGATGTTCGACGAGCAGCCACACCCGGCGTTCGCTCGGATGATGAAGGCATCAGCAGGCACCGGAATCCCCACCCTTCAGTTGCTGGCCATGGACGCGCCCTACCTGCAGGCGATCGACGGCGACTTCGAGGGCTACGCGGGCAACGAACTCGTATTGACCCTGAGGGAGTTCGACAGTTCCAGCTGGGATGTCCGCACAGCCGACGCCTGGGTGCTGAGTGAGATCCAACGGCGTTACCCCGACGCCAGGCCAATGACCTCAGACGAATGGGACTCCACGAACTGATCCTCCCGAGGATGGAGCCACGGAGCCACCGGTTGTGCACGAGCTCTTCGTGCACACGGTGTCGTCGCACACGAAGCAACCATCAGAACCCAGACACCGACACAGCCTGTGCCCAACAGGAGTGTCGCCGTCCCCCCGCTTCATCGCCACGCAGAGTGTCGTCCAACACCCGACCAGGACTTCTCATCAAGATCCTGTTACGAGCTCTACGGCTGCTTCTTCCGAAGCGAACCAGGCAGCGTGGCACTGCGCGAGCTCGGCCAAGCGAAATTACAGCCTATTTAACCTCGATCTTTCGTGACGGTCCGTCGGTTCTCCCGGCGGGCCGTTTCCGTATCGAATGATGGTTGCGGGCAGGCTGGTGGCCCGGCTGTCGCGTCGGGTGGGCGCCGGGTTCCACGGCTCCGGTCGGGGTGGTGATGCTCGCAGGGGCGGGAACGCGCTGGTCAGCCGGGGTTCGGGAGGGCTTCGAGCCTTGCCAGGGCATCGGTGATCACGTCGGTCCAGGGCCAGTGGCGTGCGAACCGCAGGTGCCGGCGGCGGGCGGTCGTGACGATCTGGGCTGCGGCGGAGAACAGCCGGAGCCGGAGGCGACGGGGCTCCCACCTGCGGGTTTTGCCGGTGAGAGCGAGCATGGGCATCCAGGCCAGCAGGTCGAGGGCGGTCTGGACGATCTCCAACCAGATCTGGTTCTGCGCGGTGTCGTGCAGTGGCAGGTTGCGCAGGCCGGTCGCGCGGGCGTTTCGGATGCGGTCCTCGGCGCGTGCCCGCTGGCGGTGCCGCAGTTCGAGTGCGGCGATCGGAACGCCAGGCGGTGTTGCTGCCCGCGTTGCCCGGCCTGAGCAGGCCGGCCACCGGCTCCCCGCTCCCACCGCTTCCGTGATCGACGAAGGCCATCAGAGGATGGTGTCCGAAGGTCTTCTTCCAGGTCGCGGTGGCGTCCTGCTTCTCGGAGTGCGCCAGCACGAGCACCCCGTCCAGGTCCACGATCACCTGTGAGGCTGACCCTGTGGAGTGGACACCCTGACAATGGATCTTGATTGTCCAGGGAGGGATGTCCAGGTGGGACGCAGGTCTCCGTATTCGGAGGAGTTCAGGAAGGATGCTGTCGCGCTCTTTCGGGCCGCGCCTGGGAAGCGGACGTATGCGTCGGTGGCCGCGGATCTCGGGGTCACCGCGGAGTCGCTGCGGACATGGGTCCGCAAGGACGAGGCCCCGGCCGTATCCGACGGCTGCGACGGAAGCGTCAGCGGGTCCGAGGAGCTGGCCCGGCTGCGGGCGGAGAACGCCCGGCTGCTCAAGGCCGAGCAGGAGTGGCGCTTGGAGCGCGAGATTCTGCGCCGGGCAGCCGCCTATTTCGCGCGGGAGGTGAAGTGAGATCCCGCCGCTGGGACTTCATCTCCGAGAACCGTGCCGATTTCGGTGTCCAGCGGATCTGCCGGGTGCTGGGGGCGTCCCGCGCCGGCTTCTACCGGTACCTGACCACCGGGCAGGAACGCGCGGAACGCCGGGCCGAGGAGAAGCGGACCGTGGCCGAGATCCGCGCCATCCATGCTGAACACCAAGGGGCGTATGGCGCCCCTCGCGTCCATGCCGAGCTGCGGGCGCGGGGACGGGGTATCAACCGCAAGCGAGTGACCCGGCTGATGCGGGTCAACGACATCGTCGGCCGGCACCTGCGCAGAAAGAAGCGGACGACAATCGCGGACAAGGCCGCGCCGCCCGTGCCGGACCTGGTGATGCGCGACTTCACCACGGACACGTTGAACACGAGATGGTGCGGAGACATCACCTATATAGCCGTCGGTTCGACGTGGCTCTACCTCGCCACGGTGATCGACATCTGCTCGAGGAAGGTCGTGGGCTGGTCGATCGCCGACCACATGCGGACCTCGCTGGTCACCGACGCGATCGAGATGGCCGTAGCCTCCCGCGGCGGCCGGGTCCACGGCGTCGTATTCCACACCGACAGAGGCGCCCAGTACAACGCGGCTGCCTTCGCCGACGTCTGCATGCGGCACGGAATCCAACGCAGCATGGGCCGCGTCGGCTCCAGTTACGATAATGCCCTCGCCGAGTCCTTCTTCCAGAGCCTCAAGCGCGAACTCCTCCACGGACGCCGCTGGACCTCGAAGACGCAGACCCGACTCGAGCCGTTCCGCTGGCTGTCCTACTACAACCGGCGCCGTCGCCACTCCGCACTCGGCTACCGCACGCCCACCGAGTTCGAACAACAACTGACCACGACACGCAAGCTGTCGCTCATCGCATGAAAACCGGTGTCCACTCCCCGGGATCAACCTCAACCTTCGCCCTGCTCCACCAGTTCAAACGACTGGCCGTCCGATGGGAACGCCGCACCGAACTCCACGACGCCTTCTTCTCCCTCGCCTGCAGCCTCATCTGCTGGCGACGCCTCAACAAGCCCGACTCATGATCGTGTTACGAGCCCTAAAGGACAATACTCAGAATAGCCGACACGTGATGTGATATGAATTTCCAAACAACGGCGAGACTGCTCTCTTTACCGAACTTCTCGATATCTTGAAGGTGTTGATGCCGGGCCACGCGAGCTAGTTGTGCAGGTGTAAGATTGCGGTGGATTATCCTGACATCAATCCCTACCCGACCGCATCCTATGATCCACATGCCATATTTCGGGAGTGTATCCGACAAATGGGTGGTGGATTAAAAGATAATTCCAGACTAACGATAAAATAAGTTTATCAGAACCTGAGTGCAGAGCGGAATTGAGATGGCTTCTCCAGTGTCTACCCAGAGGGACATCCCCACGATCGGACGCCAGGTCGCTCCCTTCCCGGTCCAAGAACCCGATGTCATTGCTTCTCTGGCTTATAAGGGTGGCATTGGTAAGACAACGCTGGCTGAGGAACTGGCTCAGGTACTGGATGCAGTCGCCGTGGACTTCGATTGGTCTAAAGGTGGTCTGACCGCAGGATGGGGATATCGAGAGGAGGATCGCATTGGAATCCCACTACTTAATGCATTTGAAAGTGGAAAATCTCCCATCCCTATTCGGGGGGGGCGTAGGAAGCCGGATCTAATCCCCGGCCACACTGCATTTTCTGAACATCAACCACCCGCTGAGAAAATTACGGATGACGTAAATAGGTGGGCATGTGAACTGCGACGACGGCTGGTAATTGACACGCACCCGGATGCATGTCCGTCCACCAATGGCGCCATGGCAGCCGCTCGCGTGGTAGTCACTCCTGTAGTTCTACACACGCGCGAAATGAGGTCGTTGGAGCAGCTACTCCAAGAGGCAAGCGATTATCCACTGCTTCTAATTCCATATATGGTCTCAAGGTCTCCTTCCCAGTGGGCAATCGACGAACTAGGGAAATTGTCGCAGCTGTATGACGTGCCAATCGGGCCAATGGTGGGATACTATACGTGGATTGCCACTCGTCGCTTCCGTGTGTCGATCTGCTCCGAGCCGATCGCTAAAAAGCAGCTCTCTTTCGTTAATGAAATTCAAGAGGTCGCCAAGGCGGTGCTCAGTTATGGCCGTTAGTGGGCTTAACCAGCTTCAGCAGCGAAAAGATCTCCAACGGAAGACGCGCACCCCTCCACCGCCGCCTAAATATCCCAGATCCGGGGACTCTGCTGGCCAACATGACAAGGCAGTACCCGAGGGCCGAAGCAGTGACGATGCGAGCGGGGAAGGGGAAAATTCACAGGAAGACGCAACTAAGCTAATCCTGCCCGCTCAAGGAAGTAGTCATAACTGCTCCAACGAGGAAAACCAGAACCTCTATATCTCTGCACGGGATCGCGAATACATGCAGAGTAGCTACATCTCTCAACTCAATGAGAGGCCTTCAGCAAAATCACTTGTCATGGCGCACCTCAACACGTGCCGCACATCGGACGTGCATATTATTGCACGATCATGGCTTCATGGCCGCAGCATGGAAAGCGCTGTGACGGAATTTCTCGAAGTGGCCGGGGAGCTGGGACCTAGCGGTCGTGATGCTGTTCTTGAACTAATTGCGCTTGCAGGACCTGATGCAGAGAAGGTACTGGAGCATAACCGTTCTCACCCAGTGCTCCGCCCCTGGATCCACTCCATTATCGGGAGGGACGCAAGTTCACTGACCAGAGAGGAAATCAGGGTTTGGCTGTGCGTTGAGAACCTTGTGCGCATTCTCGATTCACGGGGAGCCAATGACGCCTATACTGCCGTTTGGCGTCAGATGTGTAGCGGGTCCCTAGCCTTCGATCAAATCCTTGAATCGATTATCAATACGGGGCATCCGGAGGCGTCGGTACTCGTGCGGCAAGTTAGGAAAATCCATACTACTCCCAGCGCCCGAAAGTACCCCTCATTGTACGAGTTGAGAGCGGAAATCGAACGTACTCCGATTCCCGTTTGGCGTCTATTTTCACTACCTGCAGATGATAATCTTGAAAATCTCCACACAGTTATCCAAATTATTATGGGCTGGAACAGAGCCGACCTCCATGCGTTTGAGCTTGAAATTCTCGCAAGTAGAGGCACTGAATACGTGAGCATCCCCGCCCCAGAGTATCTAGTTCGACTTGATGAGGTTTTCGATCGTGTAAGGAATGGGGCTGTTCTTTGCGATTCAAAGTCGTCCTGGAGAGTCCGAATTACCCTGCAGAATGTTAGACTCGGGAGCGCAGAAGATTCTTTTCTTCCGGCGTGTGTGAATGGTGTAGGGGTTTTGGGACCGTCCGGTAACGGAGCTGCGGTATCCGATGCGGATGTCGATTTGCACCTTATCAATGATCGACTTTCTCGAGAATTTGGATAGCCTCGCTGTCCTTGCCAGAGGCTCTGGGCCAGGGTCATTCACGGCAGCTGTAGTTCGTGATCATGGCTGGTCGTGACGGTGGTGTCGTTGCTGGTGGCAGGCCGGTTGCGACGGCCTGGTGATGGCGTCTGAAAGCGATCCAGTGCAGGACGTGGTCACGGTCGCGGGCTGGCGGGGGTAGCACGAGGGCCCGCAGGAGACGGATGAGCTCGGGACAGGTCAGCGGGACAAGTCCAGGCTGCGGCTCGGAGTCTTCATGGACGGCTGCGGCCGTGAGGGCGAGGACGGCGGCGGCGATCAGGGAGAACAGTGACCAGCGCATCCAGGAGTTCCAGCAGGTCACCTGGCCCTGGTCGAGCCCGGTGAAGCCCTTGGTGAACTGGAAAGCTTCCTCGATCCTCCACCTGCGGCCGATCACTTCCACCAGCGTGGCCAGCGAGACGTCGCCGGGCGCCCAGCAGCGGAAATAGGACACCTCACCGGTGTAGCGATGCCGGCGCGCGACCAGCACACTCGCCCCGGCCGCGTTCTCGTTCTCGTTCTCGTTCTCGTTCTCGTTCTCGTTCTCGTTCTCGTTCTCGTCGGGAGTGTCGTCGGGGCGGACGTCGGGCCAGGCCCAGTCGTACTCGCGGGTGCCCTTGGTGCCGTGTCCGGTCTGCCGGCGCATCCACTGCCCGGGCCGCACTCTGTTGATCAGTTTGCGGGCCTCCCGGCGGTGGCCCGCCCCGTCGGTGACCTGGTACGAAGCCGGGACGGCGACCGCATAGCCGAGCCCCAGCGAGCGTATGCCCCGACGCAGTTCACGGCCGCAGTACACCTCGTCGCCCGCGAACCAGCGGGCTGCGACCCCCGTGGCGAGCGTGTTGGCGACCATGGCCAGCGCCTGCTGCGGTTTCGTCGCGAAGACGATCCGCTCCGGCACCCCGGCGGCCTCGCGGCGTTCCTCGTCTGCGGCCCAGTCCGCCGGGAGGTACAGGACCCGGTCAATGATCACCTTCGTGGTCGCGGTGACCGCCGCCAGGTGCACCGCCACCTGGCACAGACCCACACCACCGATCGCCCCCGAGTACTGCCTGCCGGCTCCCACACAGTCCGTGGACGATTTCGCATCCCCCGTCTCGTCCACCACCAACACCACTTCCTGCCCGGCAAGTTCATCGACGACCAGACCGACAATCTCCCTCCGGGCCAGGCCGTGATCGAACCGGGCCCGAGACAACAGGTGCTGCAACCGGTGAGGTCCCGGATGCCCCAGCGCCTGCCCGAGAGTCCAGCAATTGCGCGTATCCAGCTCCAGCAACAGCCCCGTGATCAGCTCCGCCGCCGTCGCACGTGCCTCACACCGTGCGAAACAGCCCGCGACCGCCTTCATCGCCCTTCCGAATGCCTCGCCCCACACCCGCTCGGTTACCATGGCCTCCACGGCCACCGCGTCTTGATACGTCGTCACAAACGTTCATGATCACGGTGGCCGCCCTCACACCCGAACCCACCCCGACAAGCCCCCGAACAGCGAAAACAACGGAACTACAGCTGCCGTGTCACTGGTTGCTTTTCGGCCGTCATCCCTTACGGTGAAAATGCCAGAGGAGGCGAAACGGGGCTGAACGTGCGCTTGGGCACCTAAGAGCGCTGGCCTTGAAAAATTCATGGATTAGGAACGGTTGCCCGTGTGGCGTGACTCCGTACAGTTCTCGCGGCCTACATTCAAGCGCACGGATGCCTTGCCCGAGGCGTCAGTATCCGCCGTGATGCGAGATCACGCCTGGCTTGCTTTGCGCATCCAGAGCTCGGTCCGAATCGGCATCACTGCAGTAATTTTTTGCATGGACATGACAGTCTTTCCGCCACTGGCACACGTGGAGGCGATCTACGCGATCATGTGGAGCTATGCTGCGGTCAACTTCTTTCTCCTAGCAGCACGTTGGGACCGGTTGACGCCTTTTGCCGGAGCCCTTGGGCCGACGACCCTGGACCTCACCACGATCACCACGTCGCTCGCCCTCTCAGGCGGGTTTCCCAAAGACACATCGAACTACATCACGCTCTTCGACGACCTCTATTTTCTCGTACCGGTCCTCGCGGCCTTCCAGCTCTTCCCCTACGTCACTGCTTTCGCGGGCGTTGCCACGGTGATTGCATATATCACGGCGGCCGCCATGGCAGGCCCTGATCCCGACTGGGTGTACCTAGTGACCCACTCCGTTTTCATCGCGATGGTTTCACTGTGCTGCATGCTCTTCTCTGGAATCCAGCGATCCAGGGTCTCTACCATCGCGGGCCTGGTCCAACAGCGGTCAAAGCTGCTGAACCAGGTGATCACGATCGAGGAGAACGAACGTCGGAAGATCTCGGAAGTCCTGCACGACGGCGCTTTGCAGTGTGTCTTGGCGGCCAGGCTGGATGCGGACGAGATCGGCCAGGCACGGCCGCGGGAGGCCATCGTGGAACCCCTGGTCAGGCTGGGGTCCGCCCTCGATGACGCAGCCCGTCAGCTCCGCTCGTCCGTGACCGAGCTCCATCCTGATCAGGTTCAGTCGACCGGGCTTGAACGGGCCCTGCACTCGCTCTTTGAGGAGGGGGCGGATCGGGGTGGATTTGTGGTGCGCTTTTCCTACCGGGCCGCCGGTCCTACCCTGGTCGATGAGTTGATCTTCCGTGCCGCCTCCGAATTTCTCTCCAACATCATCAAACATGCGCGGGCGGACCGGGTCGACGTTCGGCTCGACACAACTGAGGAGCGGGCCAGGCTGGAGGTCATCGACAACGGCAAGGGCATCGAGGCGGGTGAACTGGCTGCAAAGGCTGCGAAGGGCCACATCGGCCTATCGTCACAACGCGTCAGGATCGAGGGGATGGGGGGCCAGTTCGCCCTGGAGAATGTGTATCCACACGGCACCGCTGCGGTCATTGAACTCCCCCTGCTACAGGTACCGGCCGACAGTTGAGGCCGGCGGCATGGCTGCGCGAGACCCCGGTGGCATTCCCCTGCCGCGCGGGTGTGGCTGGTTACAAGCAGGTGAGGGCGGCTCTACGCCGGGCTCCTCGAGCACGACCCCGGGATGTGGCGGGCCCGGGTGATCATCTCCGACGCCCGCCGCCACGGCTGCCCCGTCCTCCCCCTCGAGAGCAACGCCTCTCGGCCCGACTACCGCATCGAGCAGACCGAGGCTGGTGTGTGGGCGGTGCGGATGTCGCTGTCGTCGGTGAAGGGGATAAGCGGGGTGAAGTTCCCCCGAGGCCGGGTCGTTAGGGCTTGCAGATCATCAACTCGCAGTCTTGATCTCTGGTGTGGTGGGAATGCCCGCTGTGTTCGTGAGGGTGTAGAGGTCGTCCAGGCCGGCGAGTTGGAGGTCGGTGGGCTGGACGGTGTGACGAACCGGACCACGCTCGGGGGGCCGGTCAAGAACGGGCAGCCGGCAGGATTTCGGCACACACGCACAGATCGACGCGGCGGTGGGCGGCTTCAACGGCGGCGAGTGGGAACTCGCGATCACTCTGGCCGGCTCGGCGGCCGGGATGCTCGTGGTCATGGACCGCAACTTTCCCGGAGTCGCCCTGTGGAAGGCGTATCTGAGTGGGCGTTAAGTCTGTTTCTGGTAGCGGCCTCGTCCGGGTTGGGTGAGGAAGCCTTGGCGGGTGAGTCGTCCGAGGCGGCTGCGGGTGATGTTGACGGATGCTTCGTCGGTGGGCATGTCGAGGAGTTCGTGCAGGTCGCGGGCCCGGAACGCCTGGTCGGGTGACCGTGGCCTCGACATACTCCCCATAGGCGGCCATTTACGGCCCCACTGATGGCCACGGGTTTCCCCGCGGATGGCCAGATATCTCCCCGCTCGCCCCAGACGTACCCGGTCGGCGAAGCTCGAGCGGGTGAAGAACAGCAGGGAGATCATGGAAATCCTTGAGGCATACGACCTCACGGGCAGTTACCGTTCGGCGGCCGAGCTCGCCGGGTGCGACCACCACACGGTGGCCCGATATGTGAAGATGCGGGCCGCTGGACAGCATCCCGACGCCCGCCGGCACCGCGACCGGGCCATCGACGTCTTCCTGCCGAAAATCGAGGAGCTGGTGGTCCGCTCGAACGGGCGGATCCGCGCGGACGTGGTCCACAAAAGGATCACGGCGATGGGCTTCACGGGCGGGGAACGCACCACCCGCCGCACGGTCGCAGAGGCAAAAGCCCAGTTCAGGGCAGGTCAGCGCCGCGTTTACCGGCCGTGGATCACCGAGCCGGGGCTATGGCTGCAGTGGGACTGGGGCGAGGGCCCGCAGATCGGCGGACGACGGACGTCGCTGTGGTGCGCGTGGGTGGCCTGGTCGCGTTTCCGCGTCGTGATCCCGGTCTGGGACAAGACGCTGCCGACGATCACCACGTGCCTGGACGCTACTTTGCGGCGGATCGGAGGAGTTCCGGCCTTCCGGGGCCCAAGCCCCTGATCTCAGATGTCCGTCAAAGCGGATCAAGCCCACTCCTGCCCGCCACCCTGGACGCGTACAGCCATCTTGAGAAGGCCCTGGGGCCGTTGCCGGAGCGCCCGCGGCTGGGCCTGGACGCCGGCTACGACCACCGCCCCGTCCACGACGATCTGGCCGAACGCGGCATCGACGCACAGATCACCCCACGCGGAGAGAAAGTCCCGATCCAGGCGGGAGGCCGGTGGGTCGTCGAGCGCACGAACTCCTGGATGAACAACTTCGGGAAACTCCGACGCTGCACCGAGCGACGAAAGAGTGCCATCAAGTTCTACATCGCCCTGGCCTGCGTATTCGTCACCGTCCGCCACCTGATCCGCCAGGCATGGACCCGCTACCGCTGGAACACACGACCCCGCACACCCCGCATCCGATGACCTACTGGCGGACGCTCTTACTGGTTCCGCTGCGGCAGCCCGGAGCTGGCCCGGGAGGGCGAGCCCCGACCCGCGTACGCGCCCGGGGTGCCCATGCAGGTGAAGGGCACTGTCACATTGTTGGCGTATGGCATGACCGCGCCAATAGATCTTGTTGTAAAGGTCTTCGGGCTGCCGCGCCGACGGAAGATTTTTCGTCTGAACCGCTATTCGTGCGTCCAAATTTCCTGGCATGCTCACGACTATTTCGTTAACGTGACAGTGCCCGTTCGGCTATTCCGCGTTCCACCCGGTTGACGAAGGAGTGCTCGGTTCCCGGTTGGAATGTATATCCGTGCCGGTTGAGTCCGTACTCCTTGACCATTGCGGCAGAGAACCGGCTGATACCGGCGCCCGGGTTGATGCCATCGATGGCTCCGGTCATGCGGGTGACCACATCGGGCCGTGCCAGATCGGCGCGGCCCATACAGCCGCCATGGCCTCAACACCCCGCTCCCTGTCAGGAGATCCGAGAAACACTGCCCGGCTAGGGGTCGGCATCGCGGCGGGTAAAGCCTAGGAAGGGTCCTTCACGGCAAGGACGTCGACCAGGCGAATGTCGGGTGCGGCAGCGAGCAACTCGTCACCGACCTTGCCGAGGGCTGCAGGGATCCGCCCGTTCAGGTGCTCCTGACGGCCAGCCTCATCCTCGAAGGCATCGAAAATCCCGAAGGTGCTGCCGTCCAGCTGGAACGCGTACCAGACACGGGTAGCAGGCTCCTCGGCCACAATCTCGCGCCCGCCCTCCAGGAACGCGGCAAGCTCGGCCTCCTTGCCCAGCTTCGCCTTGAGCAGCGCCAGCACACCCAGTTTCAGAGTCATAACATCGTCCTTCGTTCTACCCGGACATCTCGTCCAGAGTCGTGGTTACTCATGGGTGCCTGCGGGGCAATGTGATCGTTCCCGAACCACCCACGGACGAAGTTACGGGAGCTACAACCCAAACTGAAGCAGCGGAAGCGACACCTCTGACACCGTTTCCGACATGCAGGGGTCTGGTCCGAAAATGGAGGATGAGAGCGTGTCTGAAAGTTCGTGTAAGAGCGTCCGCCAGTAGGCGGGTGAAGTGGTGCAGGCACGGTCCCCGATCATGGAGTTCTCACGCTTCATGATCACTCGGGGTGTCCGTGCCTGCTGTCCCATCATGCCTGCTCAAACCGGTTCGCGACCAGTTCCTGGCGCTGCTGCCTGACCGTGAGGAGCGTCATCCGCTGGGCTGTCACAACCCGCGGATAGCCGACGGGATTGTCTTCGACCGCCTGGTCCAGGTCCTCGCCTTCGGCTGCGGATACGAACGCGCGGCCGACGAGTACTGCTCCGCCACGACGCTGCGGCGCCGTCGGGACGAGTGGATCAAGCTGGGAGTCATGGAGGAGCTGCGGCTGCTGGTCCTGAACGCCTACGACCGTGTGATCGGCCTGGATCTGGACCACCTCGTCGCGGACGGCTGCATCACGAAGGCCCCCTCTGGTGGTGAGTGCGCCGGCAGGAGCCCCGTCGACCGCGGTAAACAAGGCCTCAAACGCTCGCAGTTGACCGAAGCCCGCGGCATACCCCTGATCACCGAGCCTGCACCCGCGAACATCCGCGACCACACTCTCCTGCCCGCCACCCTGGACGCGTACAGCCATCTTGAGAAGGCCCTGGGGCCGTTGCCGGAGCGCCCGCGGCTGGGCCTGGACGCCGGCTACGACTACCGCCCCGTCCACGACGATCTGGCCGAACGCGGCATCGACGCACAGATCACCCCACGCGGAGAGAAAGTCCCGATCCAGGCGGGAGGCCGGTGGGTCGTCGAGCGCACGAACTCCTGGATGAACAACTTCGGGAAACTCCGACGCTGCACCGAGCGACGAAAGAGTGCCATCAAGTTCTACATCGCCCTGGCCTGCGTATTCGTCACCGTCCGCCACCTGATCCGCCAGGCATGGACCCGCTACCGCTGGAACACACGACCCCGCACACCCCGCATCCGATGACCTACTGGCGGACGCTCTAAGTCCGTGATGTGGAAGCCTGGCCCGGGGCTCGGCCTCGGGCCTGTGGGCCAGGCGGATCGGACGAGTCATGGCAGACAAAAACGGAGCGGCCGCGTCCGTGGCCGACGACAAGACGGTTGACGAGGTGGTCGAGCGGCTGCTCGACAAGGCTGACTCCTCGGGGGCGGCTCTGCTCGGTGAGGGCGGGCTGCTGACGGAGATCACCAAGGCCGTTCTGGAGCGGGCCCTGGAAGCCGAGATGAGCGAACACCTCGGCTACGAACGCGGAGATTTGGCAGGTCACGGGTCGGGGAACTCCCGCAACGGGACCTCGTCCAAGACGGTGCTGACGGACGCCGGCGCGGTCACTTTGGCGGTGCCGCGGGATCGCAACGGCGACTTCGAACCGAGGCTGGTACCGAAGAACGCCCGCCGCCTGGCGGGGTTCAACGACCGGATCCTCTCCCTCTACGCCCGCGGCATGAGCGTGCGCGACATCCGCTCCCACCTCGCCCAGATCTACGGGGTCGAGGTCAGCCCGGACCTGATCAGCAAGGTCACCGACGCCGTGATCGACGAGCTCGTGACCTGGCAGAACCGGCCCTTGGACGCGGTCTGGCCGATCATCTACATCGACGCGTTGTGGGTGAAGATCCGCTCTGGCTCGGTGACCTCGAAGCCGGTCTATCTGGCCGTCGGCGTCGACATGGACGGCCGCAAAGACGTCCTGGGCTTGTGGGTCGGCTCCGAGGGTGAAGGCGCCACCACCTGGATGGCGGTCCTCTCCGAGCTACGAAATCGGGGCATCGAGGACGTCTGCATCGTGGTCTGTGACGGGTTGAAGGGCCTGCCCGACGCGGTCACCGCGACCTGGCCCAAAGCCACCGTCCAGACCTGCGTGATCCACCTGACGAGAGCCTCGCTCAGGCTTTCGTCGTCGCGGGACCACCCCAAGCTGGTCCCGGCCCTGAAGGCCATCTACACAGCCCCGACCGAGACCGCGGCCGAGCAGGCCCTCGATGCTTTCGAGGCCTCTCAGCTGGGAGAACGCTATCCCGCGATCGTCCGGACCTGGCGGTCGGCCTGGCCGGAGTTCACGCCCTACCTGGCGTTCCCGCCGGCCATAAGGACCGTGGTCTACTCCACGAACATGGTCGAATCCATGAACGCCCGGCTCCGCAAGGCCACTCGAAATCGAGGCCATTTCCCCTCGGAGCAGGCCGCGTTAAAGGTCCTCTACCTCGCGGTCCGCGAGCAGATCAACCCGAAAGCGCGCGACGCGAACCACGTCGCCGCACACTGGAAAGAGGCACTGAACCAGTTCTCACTCTTCTTCGAGGACCGGCTCAGCATCCAATAACACCAGACGACTTACACAAGATCGCTGACACACCCGAGGATGAGCCCCGCTCAGCGCGTTGGCTGGTGGGGGAGTTTCATGCGGCCTTGATGGGGTCGAATCGGACGGAGTACCCGAGTGTGTTGGCCTGGCGGGTGAGGCGTCGCATGGCGCGTTCGGGGTCGTGTTTGACGTAGTAGGCCGTCTCAACCGCAGCGGCGACCGACAGCTCAACCGGGCCATACACAGCATCACCCCGATCCGGATGCGACTCGACCCTTCTACGAACTTACGTCGCGCGCAAAGCGGCCGAAGGGAAGACTCCCGTGACGCGCAGCGCTGCCTCAAGCGGGTGGTCTGCCGCCAGATCTTCAAGCTGCTTGAGCACGCCGAACAGAACCAAATCGGCAACGTCGACGAACTCGCTCAATCGGCTTGACACAACAAAGCAGCCTCGGGGGTTAGCCCATTTCGCGCATGGGAGGGTTGGCGTACCAGCGGTTGGGTGAGAGGGGTGCTGAGGGGCCTTCTTCCATTTCGCAGAAGCCGATGAGAGGGACGCAGTCGTATTCTTCGGTTCCCCAGCGGGTGACGGTGTCATAGATGAATGCGGTGTCGCTGGTGAGTTTGCCGTCGGCGAGGTCGGTGAAGTTGAAGGCGTGCAAGTTCTTGCCCAGGTCCCAGCCGTATCCCTTGTTGGTTTTGTCGGTCAGGGGCTGGCCGGGGAGCGGTATCCCGTTGGGGATGTGGGCGTAGGTGTGGTCGCCGGGTTCGGCGTAGAGCTCGTGGGAGCCCTCGCCGGCGAAGCCGGCTATCTGCCAGTTCGGCATCAGGACGTGCTTGTCACCGTAGGTGTACTCGGCGCCTCCTGCGTGTGCGCTGAAGTAGACCTTTTCGGGGAGAGAGCCGTTGAAGCGGACGGACATGTGGGTCCAGTCGCCGAGGTGGTTGCCCATGTTCTTGGAGATGCCGCCGCAAGCCAGGGGCGTCCACAGGGCGAAGCAAGCGTCCTTGCCCTTGTTGAAGGGGTAGAACTGCCAGTAGAGGATGTCGGTGATGCCATTGGGTTTGCCGTCCTCGGTGCGCTGCAGGACCTCGGCGTAGGCTGGCACGGACGTCTGCGTGGGATTCTCGCCCAGTAGCAGCGCGTTGTCCTTGTTGTTGTTGATAGGCTCGTTGGTTATGCGGTGCCCGTCGACAACACGTGTCGCGGCGAGGAACTTGTTCGGGTCGCCCGGCATGTACTTCTCGCCGCTGCTGAGCCAGATACGGGGGGCGAAGGCCTGGGCCTCGGCGGTGCCGGGGGTAGTACCGGCGGCGACCGGGACGCTGGTCTTTTGCTTGTTCAAGACCACGGCCACGCCGGCGGGCGCCGTGTAGGAGCGGCTGGCGTGGAAGGTGGAGGCGGGTAGGCCCAGGTAGGAGAGCGGGTCGGCCTGGTCGATACGGACATCCTCCGAACCGCCGGAGTTCGTGTCGTCCCAGACAAGGGCGTGCTTGCCCGCCTCAGTGAACTCCTCCTTCACACACCGCATGGCGTTGACACTGGGAGCGGTGTTGTGATCCGGCTGCGCCAGGTCGCCCAGGCACCGGTAGCCCGCGGGGGCGGCCGGCCGCCATATGGAGCCGTCCATGTCCGCACCCGAACCGCTGTCCTGCCACACCCGGCTGTAGGACAGGGGAGCCGCCAGCTTGCCATCCCCGGTGTCCCGAGCCAAGAAGGCGTTCTGCGGAGCCCCATACTTCTCCATCGCCACATCGCCCAGCGAGTAGAAACCCGCCTGTGCCCTGGGACGCCAGAACGAGACGTCCTTCGATGCCCCCGAGCCCTTGTCCTCGTACTGCATGACGAACTCCGACACCGGCTTGATCTCCAACAGTGCGGGATCCACAGCCGCCTCCGCGGCAGCGGGCGCCTCCTGCGCCGAGGCAGAGGAAACCGCCCCGGCCAGCGGGACCGCCAGCGCCAGACCGGTCAGGAGCGCGGTGGCCCTGCGGGAGGAGGAGGTGAAACGCATGGGGTGACTCCAGTGCTCGGTGCGGGAGGAAGAAGAAGACCTCGAACAGTGCGGCATTCACGGCATATAAGGAGACATCAGCCGCTCACACCCAAAGACAGCGCGGAACAAAAACCCGGACACCCGGCCAGTTCCACCACCAGCCCCCAAGATGCTATACGACCGGACTTGCTCATCAGAGCATCCAAATCAATCAGATTGAACGGGAATGCGGGCTGGAAGCCCTGCCATGGGAACTGTCACATTGTTGGCGTATGGCATGACCGCGCCAATAGATCTTGTTGTAAAGGTCTTCGGGCTGCCGCGCCGACGGGAGATTTTTCGTCTGAACCGCCATTCGCGCGTCCAAATTTCCTGGCATGCTCACGACTATTTCGTTAACGTGACAGTGCCCGTATTGTTGGCCGCGGCGAGCTGTCAGGGCTGGCGGCGGCACCGTGCGACTGGCCGGGTAGTGGACACCGCGCAGTGGAAGACATGCGGCGATCCATGCCTTCGGCCGATACCTCATTGGCAAGCGGAGCGAGCTCGGAACTGGCTCAGTCATACCGGAGCTCCGCATTCCCGAGACGTCTTCAAGGTTGGTGACTGGGCGGAATTCGGTGGTGTGGCTGTGAGGGTGCCCCCGAGGCCATGTGTGAACGCGGCCAAGCGAATGGTCTCGGGGGGTGGAGGACCATTGGCCCGCTGTTTCCACTGGTCCCCGGGGGTTTCCCTGCTCCATGATTGTATGTGATCTTGGAGGGCAGGGCGCGGGGTCCTTAGTCCTTACCTGGAGAGTCTTTGGTCCTGAGGCTTTCCTTCGGGCTTCATGCGACGGGCACCGGTTTCCCCGGAGCAGGGCGGGGCAGGCCCCGGCCCAGGTGACAGGACTGCTCGACGCATCCGCGCGTGGGGGCGAGCCTGTCCTCCGGGACCTTTCATCGCCTCGTTCACCTGTTACCGGTGGCGCGGGGCGGAGAAGGAGCCGTGCGAGCGGCGCCGCCGGGACGTCGAGCTGACGGACCGGTGGGCGCCTCGGGGGTGAGGCGGCTGGTCAATGGCCGTGCGGGACGGGTCGTTGCTGACGGTATGGAAGGTGTGTTGGTTCTTCCTGGGTGCCGCCCGGGGCACCCAGCCCCAGGTCTCTCGGGCGGCATGTGGAGCCGGTCCCGCCCGAACGGATGGGACGGTGCGGGGCCGGTCCGATGCGCAGCCTCGGGAGGGGCTACATGTCAATAAATACCTGATTTGTTTTGTATGTCCGGTGATTGGTGGTGGTGTGTCCGAGGTGAGCGGTCACCGGGGGCGGTCACACCGGGCCGGGCGGGGCACCTCACGGTGGCAGTGTTGTTTCCGCCGCAGATGAGGTCGTTGCCGCCCATGCCGTTGACGATGTCGTTTCGGGTGAGGGTGAGGGCGAAGATGATGTTGTTGCCGTTGGTGCCCCTCAGGATCTTCGCAGCGAGGGTCCGTATAGACCTGCGCCCCGGCACCTTGTGTGCGGGTGCCGGGGCATAGCCGGGGTGCTGGTGGGTGGGTTTGTTAGCAGCTGATGCGGGTGTCGAAGGTGTCGGTGTTGCAGGTGTCGGTGCCTGTGCCGCCGTTGGCGGTGTCGGTTTGGCCGTCGATGGTGTTGATGGTGTCGTTTCCGCTGTCGCCGTTGGCGGTGTCGTTGCCGGGGTTGGCGTTGATGGTGTCGTTTCCGGGGCCGCCGTTGATGGTGTCGTTTCCGGGTCCGGCGTTGATGGTGTCGGTTCCGCTGTCGCCGTTGAGGATGTCGTTGCCGTCGCTGTCGTTGATGGTGTCGTTTCCGCTGCCGCCGTTGACTTGGTCGTCGCCCGTGCCGCTGTGGACGGTGTCGTTGCCGCTGCCGGCGTTGATGGTGTCGTTCCCGGCGAGGCCGCAGATGACGTTGTTGCGGCTGTTGCCGTTGAGGGTGTCGTCGCCATTGGTGCCGACGATGGTGCAGCCCAGGCCGTTGTTCACGGTGGTCATCTTGGTGGAGGTGTTGTTGCTGTTGTTGGGGTCGGTTTCGTTGGCGTTGACGGTGGCGGTGTTGTTCATGGTGCCGGTGGTGGTGGGGCTGACGGTGACGGTGACCGTGGCGTTGGCGCCCTGGTTGAGGTTGTTGAGGTCGCAGGTGGCGTTGGTGGTGGTGTTGATGGTGCAGGTGCCATCGCTGGTTGTGGCGGAGAGCAGTTCACCGGGGTTGGTGAGGTTGTCGGTGAGGGTTACCCCGGTGGCCGGGTTGGGGCCGTTGTTGGTGACGGTGATGTCGTAAGTGGTCTGCTCTCCGAGGTTCATGGTGCTGGGGCCGGTCTTGGTCACTGAGAGATCAGCAGACGAGGTGGTGATGGTGAGGGTGTAGGTGGTGGTGTGGGTGTTGAAGCCGTTACTGCCGGTGATGGTGATGGGGTAGGTACCCAGGGGTGTGTTGGCGGAGGTGGTGATGGTGAGGGTGGAGGTGGAGCCGGCGGTGACGGGGTTGGGGCTGAAGCTGGCGGTGGCTCCGGCAGGCAGGCCGGAGGCGCTGAGGTTGATGGGCTCTGCTCGGCCTGCGGTCACCGTGGTGGAGACGGTGGTACTCGCAGACTGTCCCGCGCTCACCGTCGCGGATGCTGGGTCGACGGACAGGGAGAAGTCGGGGATGCAGTTGGGTAGGACGAGTGAGGCGATGTGGGTCCGCCAGTTGGAGACGCCGCTAGTGGCGTGGTACTCGTTGGTGTACCAGAGGGTGCAGTCGTCGGTGGGGTCGACGGCCATTGAGGTGTAGTCGCCCCAGCGGTCACCGAATTCGTGGACGGTCTGTGAACCACCGCCGGTGATGATGGTGGTTTCGCCGAGCGGGAGGGTGCCGGGCGGGTCGGTGGCCAGACGCCCGGTGAACCGGATCGACGGGTTAGCGGCAGCCGAGGACCGTGAGTATCCGAGTGCGATGTTGCCGACGTTGTCCTGGGCGATGGAGCCCATCCACCGGTAGGTGTTGTCGGGGGCGTAGGTTCCCTGCTGGTAGACGGTGGGGTTGCCGCTGGTGTCCAGGCGGAATTCGTACCAGCGCACGCTCATCGACGTTCCCGCGTCGATCGTGTGGTTGACGACGAGGGATTCATGGTCACTGAAGTTGCGGTAGGCGAGCCGGTACATGAGGCGGTCAGCGAGGGAATCCAGACGCTGACTAGTGCCAGCCTGCGGGATGCATGGGGTGATGCAGGAAACGCTGAAGGGGGCAACGGCCAAAGGGGACGGCCCAGTCAAGGTGGACGCGCCTGGATTGGCGAAGTCGGCGTGGAACTTCCAGTAGCGTAGCGAGGAGTTGATCTCGTCGAGCGCTACCAGGAGGTTCGGAGCACCTGCGGGAGGTAGCGTAGAGCCGTCCAGGTCGGAGCCGAGCATGCTGAATCCGGCGGTACCAGCGCTGCGGCAGACTTGGGTGGCTGCCGCGCCTGACAGCATCTGCGTACGGTCCAGGGCGCACACTTGACCACGCAGGAAGCCTCCTGTGGCCCCGTTGAACATGTTGTAGGTGACGTAGTAGGCGTCAGGCCACACCGAGAGTTTCGGGTAGTCGTTGAAGTCTTGGTACGTGAAGGAGTACCGGTGGTAGCTACCCGTTGCGTCTTCGCCTTCGGAGACGGCTACGCACTGGAGGTAGGGCCCCGTCGTCGAGAAAGCGTTGGCGAACTGGCTGATGATCCAGCGGTTGGCGAGTGTGTCCCGGGATCGCCGTCGTTGGTCGTCTCACACGGACCCCCGAACCCGTCCCACAACGTATTGTTGTCCGCCGGGCCGAGGAGAAGAATGCCGCTCTTGTTGAAGACAGCGTAGGAGGCGTTTACGATTTCCACGATCTGCGTGGTGCCAACCGCTGCGTTCGAGTCGGGTGGAATGTAGCCTGTGGCGCCGATGCCGTCGAAGCTGGCGATCGTGGGCACAGCCGCGGCGCGGCGGCCTGGACTGGTCTGCAGGACCGGGTCCTTCACCTTGGTCGTCGGCACGTGAGGCAGCCGCCCAAGGGCAACTGCACCAGACTCACGCACTGGTGCAGCGTGCATGGTGCGCAGTGGTGGTGACGTGTCGTGGTGAGTAGCGGGTCCTGAGTCGCCCGTGTCCTGTTGCACGGATGCGATTGCAGACTGCGGTCCGAGGGCGCTGTTCTCTGCTGTTGAAACACCAGCCAAGCTGGTGGTGAACAACGCGGCGGCAAGCAGGAACGAGAGTCGACTGATTCTTCGCACAATACTTCCTTTCTTAGGCCAAGCCACTCACGAAACGAATTCCAGCTGTCAGCATGGCTGGTGAGACGCCCTGTTCGCGGTAGATGAACGAGGTTTTCGTGGGCCTGATGCCGCCTTTATGGCACATAATTCATCTGGCCTACACGAGGCATGACGCCGCATCACCTAGTTAGCTGAACGCCTCCTGAAAATATTTGTTCCCTTAATGGCGAGTGCAGCGAAACGGGCCGAAGGCCAGACCCTGTGCCGGGCCTGGGTGGGAGCGAAGCGGACACCCCAACGGGCCGGGCCCGGATGGTGTCCCTTCTTGTGCAACACCGTTGCTTTTAGGTGAGTTTGGCACTGTCAAGGTCCTCGTCCCTGAGCACTGCGAAGTCGAGGGTGTAGGTCTGGGACGTGCGCGGATGCTTGACGGCTGTGAAGGTGTACTTGCTGCTGCGCTTGCGGATACGGGCCTTCAGCCGCCAGCGGCGTCCCGGCGGCAGGAGGCCGGCCAGGGCGGCGCGGCCGATCGCTCCGATGAGAGCCACTGGGTCGGTCGAGGCGGTGCCGTTGGCGGCGACGATCTGGTCGGCAGCGGCGTTGAGCAACACGATCAAGCTGACACGCTCCGCAGAGAGGCCCGGCCGGGCGGTGACGAGGTCGCCTGCGATGCGGACGAGTGAACCGCCCCGGTTTTCGTGGAGGCGTTGATGTGTGGTTTTCAGGCTGCTTGGGCGGGCTGGTGTGAACGGTGGCGGACGGTCTCGTACTCAGTCGGGGGGAGGTTGTCCGTGGAGCCGTGGAGTCGTCGCTCGTTGTACCAGTCGACCCAGGGCAGGGTGGCGATCTCGACCTCGTCCAACGTGCGCCAGGGGGCCTGCATCTTGATGAGCTCGGTCTTGCAGAGACCGGTCATCGACTCGGCCGCGGCGTTATCGTAGGCGTCGCCGACGGTGCCGATGCTGGGTGCGGCGCCGGCTTCGGCCAGGCGGTCAGTGTAGCGAACCGACGTATATTGACTGCCCGCATCGCTGTGATGGATCAGCCCGGCCAGGTCATGGCGGCCTTCACGCCGACGCGTCCAGATGGCCATGTTGAGCGCGTCCATGACGAGTTCGGTCCGCATGTCCGGCTGTGCGCCAGCCCAGGACCCGACGGGAGAACACGTCGATGACGAACGCGACGTAGACCGTTCCCGCCCAGGTGGCGACGTAAGTGAAACCGGTCACCCAGAGTTCGTTGGGCGCCTCGGCGGTGAAGTTGCGGTTCACCAGGTCGTTCGGCCGGGCCGCGGCCGGATCCGGGACGGTGGTGAAGCGTTTCTTCCCGCGCACCGCGCCGGCCAGGCCGAGGACTCGCATGAGGCGCTCGACGGTGCACCGTGCGACATCGACGCCTTCCCGCCGGAGCTGACGCCAGACCTTGCGGGCCCCGTAGACGCCGTAGTTCTCCTGGTGCACCCGGGCGATCTCCTTCTTCAGTTCCTCGTCACGGACCTCGCGGGCGGACGGAACGGCCTGCCGGTTCCTGGCGGCGTAGTAGGTCGACGGGGCGATCTGCAGCTCTCGGCAGACCGGCTCGACCCCGTGCTCGTCGCAGATCTCGTCCACGAAGGCGGTCACCTGGGCAGTTTCGGGTCGAGCTCCCGGGCGAAGAAAATCGACGCCGCCCGCAGAATTGCGTTCGACCGTTCCAGGTCCTTGACCGTCCGCTCCAGCTCCGCGATCCGCGCGGCATCCGCCGACGAGGTCCCGGGCCGCTGCCCGGCATCGGTCTCCGCCCGTTGCACCCACCCGCGCAGGGCCTCACGATGGACCCCGAGCTGATCGGCGACCCGGGAGATCGAGCCGGTCTTCGTCCCGGTCTCCCGACGTATCTCGAACACGAGCCGGATCGCTCGCTCCCGCAGCTCAGCGGGGTATTCCCTCGGTGCCGGCATGACTCCAACCCTTCCAGGGTTCAGAACCTCCAAGATCCCCGGGGCGGTTCAGAGTGCTTGGTAGACAGTGAGTAGGGCGTAGACCTCCTGCTCGATCCCGGGGACTGTGCGTGACCGCAGCACCCGTCCGTCGAGGATGGTCGACTTCAACGAGAAATAGCAGGTCTCGGCCTGCCACCTGCGGTGATACAGCTCGATCAGCTCGTGGGCCGGGTAGCGCTCGGCGTCCAGAAGGCTGGTCATCACGCGCCACAGCTCGCTGCGGCGGGTGCCGTCGGCCAGCGTGACCGTCATTAGGGCCTCGACGATCCGCACCTCCAGCTGCCCGTAGCCGCGTCCGGCCTTGTACTTTCCGGCGCAGATAGTGGTCAGGTAGGAGCCGTCCGGCAGTGGGCGGCGCACCGTGGGACGGCGCTTGCGGGTCGAGCGGATCAGGAACGCCGCACCGGTACCTGTCACCGCGTCCAAGAAGTTGAAGGCGTCGTAGTAGGCGTCGGCCAGCAGCAGCGTCGAGGAGTCCAGGTGGTGCAGCAGGCGGTGTGCGTAGCCGAGCTCGCCGGTGGTGTCCGGGCCGAAGGTCGCTCCGAGGAGCGCGCGGGTGCCGCACTCGACCAACGCCACCAGGCGCAGCAGGGGGTAGCCGAACTCCTTCACCTCTCCGACATGCTTGGGGAAGCGCCAGGTCAGGGCCTTCTCGTCGGGGATACCCAAGGTGGTTCCGTCGATCGCGACCACCCGCAGGCCGCGGTAGAAGGAGCTGGTCTGCACGCGGGTGGCCACCGGGCCGGCGAGGATCTCGAACAGGCGGCGCAGCGGCGCGCTGCCCAACCGGCGGCGGGCCCGTGACAGTGAGGATGCGCACGGAGGTGCCGCTGACGCTCCGCCCAGGCCCGCGCTGAGCTTGCCCCACACTGCCGGGCAGGACGAGCGCTCGAAGAAGGCGAGAGCGAGGACGAAGTACACGACCACCCGGGCTGGCAGCAGCTGCACGCGCCGCTCACGCGAGCCCGTCTCATCAAGGACCGCGTCGACCAGCTGCGGGTCGATGACCTGCGTCAACTCTCCCAGATGCCCAGGGGCGTAGACATCGTGGGCTGACGCCGCCGGTGGCCAGGTGGCAGAATGCAGCGGCAACGGGACCTCCGGTATGAGGTGCCCCGAAGTTCGCGGACTCCCGCCATGCAAGAGATACTTACCTTGACCAAAGGATAGGTAAGTGGCAAAGCGCACGACCCCGTACTCGGCAGAACTCAAAGAGCGAGTAGTGCGGGAAGTACTCGACAAATCACGCCCCCACGCGGATGTCGCCAAGGAGTTCGGTGTCACCGAGAGCTCGTTGAGTCGTTGGGTCGCCCAGTACCGGAAGCGGCACCTCGCAGGCGAACCGATGGCAGATTCCATCGCCGCGGACGAGCGTGTCCGCGAGTTGGAGAAGAAATTGCAGGAGGTCACCACCGAACGGGACTTCCTAAAAAAAGCGGCAGCCTTCTTTGCCCGCGACCATCGGTGACCGAGAAGTATGAGTTCATCGACGGCGAGAAGGACAATTTCCCGATCACGGGCATGTGCACCTGGCTTGACGTTTCCACCTCTGGTTTCTACTCCTGGAAAATGCGACCGGCTTCGCCCACTTTCGAGCGGCGTGAAAAACTGAAGCTCATCATTCGTCATGTCTTCGACGAATCCGATGGCACCTACGGATACCGCCGAGTTCACGCCGCCCTCGGCCGCAAGGGCGTCGAGGCAGGGCCCGAGCTGGTGCGTCTCCTGATGCGGGACCTGGACCTGGTCCCCTGCCAGCCAAGGCCCTGGCGGATCACGACCGTGTCAGACAATGATCAGCCGGCACTCCGGGACTTCCTCGGACGCGACTTCACGGCCGCCGCTCCCGGACAGAAACTGGTGGGAGACATCACATACATCCACACCTGGGACGGCTTCCTCTACCTGGCGACGGTGATTGACTGCCACACCAAGGCCGTTGTCGGCTGGTCCATGGCGAACCACATGAAGACATCCCTCATCTCGGACGCCGTCGACATGGCAGCGGGCAATATCAAGCTCGCTGATGGATGCATATTTCACTCTGACAGAGGAAGCCAGTACACTTCACAAGAGTTCCGAACGAAACTTCAAAGGATGCAAATGCGGCCCTCGGTCGGCAAGACCGGAGTCTGCTGGGACAACGCCATGGCCGAGTCTTTTTTCGGAGCCCTGAAGAACGAACTCGTGTATCGCACTACCTTCCCGTCCCGGGAACACGCACGCAAGGCGATAGTGCGGTACATAGAAGTCTTCTACAACCGTAGACGCCTGCACTCGGGACTTGGGTACAAGACCCCGCAAGAGGTTCACCGCGAATACGAGAAGATACAGCTCGCAGCGTAAGTTTCTCGCGCAAGCACAGTCCGTTTTCTTCGGTGCCCCTCAGTACGACGATCTCTGGGCTCGACACCACAGGGATCTACCAGGGGTCCCGTCCTCTCGTTCATGCACTTGACAAAGCATCGGGCAGCCAAAAGCAACGGTGTTGCACGAGAAGGGACATCATCGCTTGATGTGGGTGGGGTGAGTTCGAGGCCGGTCCCGGCCAGGAATCCGATGAGGAGTTCGGGGTGGCGCTGGATGTAGCGCAGGGCCCTCTTCACGGCTCGGTGGAGTTCGATAATCGAACGGAACGCCCGGTTCGCGATCTTCTCCTTGGTGTGCGCCCAGAGGAGTTCGACGGGGTTCACCTCGGGGACGTACGAGGGCAGCTGGACTACGGTGAGCCAGTCCTTCTGTTGCGCGTACTGTTTCACGTGTTTGCTGATGTGGCTGGAGTAGTTGTCCAGACGAGGGTGACCGGGCCGTCCAGCCGGCGGTGGAGCAGGGCGAGGAAGTGGGGGAAGTCCTTCTTCGTGTAGCCGCCCGACGGCTTGACCGCATAGATCATCCGGGGCGCCGCGCCCTCCTTGAAGCATATCCACGCGACCATGCTGATCTTGTCGTTGCGTTTCCCGGACAGCCGTAGCACCGGGGTCTGCCCGGCCTTGCCCCAGGTGCGGCGGATGGGCCCGTTCAGCCAGGCTCCGGCCCCGTCCTCGAAGCAGACCCACCCGTCTGCGGCTGTGACCTGCGCGGATGGGACGCCGCCGGCCACGTCTCCGTGCGCCATGCGGCAATCGCCTCCTCGTTACGCTCCACAGCCCGCACCTTCGGCACCTGCCACGACCAGCCCAGGCGGTCCAGCAGCCGCCACACCCCGGAGACCTGGTAGCGGACCTTGAACCGCTCCTCGATCAGCACCCCGACCCGGGCCAGCGTCCACCGCTGGTCCTCCCACCCGTACGCCGTCGGCCCCGCCCGCAGCAGACCCTCCAGCTCCCGCTCCTGCTCTGCACTCAGTAGCCGTTGTCGTACCGAGAGGTTCGCTTGGTGGTCGAACGAGGGTTCCCGGTCGGGTGGTCTTCTGGTGGCACGGGCATGAAGGCAGGGCCTCCTGCACAGCTCGTGGGTGTCGAATCCATCCGAGCAACAGGAGGCCCTGTTGTCGCAGTCTTCCGTGCCGACGCCCGCCGGGTCCAACTCGGTTACCCGGTCGTGTGATTGCCTCGCCCATCAGTACGGGAACGCGGGCGACCATGCCGAGCGTGCGCCCGCCTATCCCTCCGACATGACGGATGAGGAATGGGCGGCGGTGCGCGATCAGCTGCCCGTGCCCGCATGGCTGAACGGGAAGGGCAGACAGCCTGAGGGCTACTGCCACCGGCAGATGATCGACGCGATCCGCTACCTGGTCGACAACGGCATCAAGTGGCGGGCGATGCCGGTCGATTTTCCCACCTGGGACCGGGGCTACGCCTTCTTCCGGCGCTGGCGCGACAAGGGGCTGATCACCGAGTTCCACGACCGGCTGCGCGGGAAGGTCCGCGCGAGCGAGGGCCGCGCCCCGGAGCCGGCCGCCGCGATCATCGACTCGCAGTCGGTGAAAGCAGCCGCGTCGGTGCCGGCCGCCTCACGCGGCTTCGACGGCGGCAAGAAAATCAACGGGCGTAAGCGGCACGTCATCGTGGACACGCTCGGCCTGCTGCTGATGGTGCTGGTCACGGCGGCCGACGTGACCGACCGCGATGCCGCCTGCAGCATGCTGGAAAAGCTCCGTGCCCGCTACCGGAAGATCAGCCTGGTCTGGGCCGACGGCGGCTACACCGGCCGCCTGGTCGACTGGGCGAAGGAGACACTCCGGCTCACGCTGGAGATCGTCAAACGCAGTGACGACATGAGCGGGTTCGTGGTGCTTCCGCGCAGGTGGGTGGTGGAGAGGACGCTGAGCTGGCTGATGCGCTCGCGGCGCCTGGGCCGGGACTACGAGACCCGGCCCGAAAGCAGCGAAGCCGCCGCCCTGTGGTCGATGACCATGCTCATGGGGCGCCGCCTCGCCCGCCACCGGAGCCGAAACGTCACCCGGCCACCCGCCGCGGCGTGAACACCCCAGGACGCTCCTCGGCCAGCCAGCCCCGCTCCACCAGCCGCTTAACCTTCGACCGCACCCCCTCAACCTTCGCCGGCACCCCCTCCAGACCCAGCCGCCCGGCCAACTCCCGTGCCCGCAGCCCGGACCCGCCCGCCTCCGCCTCCAGCACGCCCACCAGCCGCTGGTAGTCCGGCGCGAGCGCCTCCACCGCCAGGCCCTCCCGCCAGTGCGGCACCACCGACCCCGCCACCGGCGCCTTCGCCACAGCCGACCCCGCCTCCGGCGGCTGTTCGGCCTCCGGCTCCGGCGCGGCCAGGGCCTCGGCCAGCTCCACGCGGGCGATGGCCCGCCGCTCCAGCACCGCCTCCGCCTCCGCAAGCTCGGCCAGCACCCGCTCCACCTCCTCGCGAAGCTCTTCGACCCGAACCTGCGCAGCCGTCTCGCGTGCTTCCAACAAGCCCATGACCGAAGCCATCGACGACCTCCGTGTCATCCCGACAAACGTGACGGCCCGACTCTTCCTCGATGCCACGGAGTGCATGCCTGACCAGCGGAAACCCACCGATCACGTCCGGAAAGACAACGGCTACTCAGATCCCCAGCTAGGACCCATTGTATGGATGAGAAATCGAATCTCGTCTGCGATCGATCATCACGCCGGTGTGCCCAAGCGCACGAGAGAGCTGAGTAGCACACCGTAGAGTAAGTCGGCCCACGGCATCAAGCTGCGCTTCAGTCCGGCCAGTCGGCGTACTAATTGAGATTGCAGCCACCAATCTGCCTCGATAATCCTTTACTGGAGCAGAAATCCCTGTCAGATTTTCATCGAGTTCCTGATAAACCTTCGAGTAGCCTGCAGAACGAATACGCCGGAGGTCTGAAATGAGTACATCGAACCGCTCCTGAGGGTTGGTCGACGCAGTTTTATGCTCGCGATCTTCTTCTAGAAGAAGATCGCGGACAGCCGACTCTTCCCAATCTGCGATCAGAGCACGCCCCGTTGACGTGGGCGTAATTGGAAGAGTCGCCCCCTCTCGCCCCGGCATACCGTATGAGTATCGAGAAACTTCAGAGAGAAGGTTGAGCACGACACGTCCACGCAAAACAGATAGATAGGCGGTTTCATTTACCTGAAAAACAAGTCTCCGGAGGTACGGAACCGCCGAGTGCACGAGCCTGCTCTCACTAGTCGCTGCCGCGAGAGCATATAGACGCCAGCCGCACCGGTATGCTCGAGTGTCTGGGTCCCGATCTACAAGACCCTCTGTCTTCATAGCAGCCAAGGCGCGTGATACTTGACTTTTTTGGCGTCCCGCAAGTTCTGCAATTCTATTCACCCCCAGCCCCGAATTGTAGATCGCCTCTGGGCTGCGCAATACCTCAAGAAGATCAAGATCTCTACGCAGCCCAGCGGCACCCCGAGGCGTAGCAGTCATTACGTAATTCACCCGTTTACTTTGGTGCCTTTATCTGCAACTTCCTCTTTTTGTCACAGATAGACTGGAAAAGTCGCGACCTTCCTCGAATAACTTCAAGGGCTTGCACCGCTACTTGAAGGGAGAAGCAGTATTGAGGGTCGCTGAGATCTTCACCGAGAATCCGTTCGATTCGATTAAGACGCTCGTAGACTGACGGGCGAGAAAGGTGGACGGCTTCCGCTGCGGCTGTCTTATTTCGCCCACTCTCAAGGTAAGCTGCGAGCAGTTCAAGGAGCTGAGTTCCGTTGCGGGCATCATAGTCAAGTACCGGGCCGAGTTCTTGTTCTACGTAACTCTGAACTCTGGCGTCATCATGCAATAGGGCTAGCAGACCACGAACTCTCATATCCCGCAACTCGCAGTAGGCCTTCCGGGTGGAGAGCCCTCGGAACTGGCGAAGTTTTGGGTTATTGTCGGCCGCTTCAGCCGCTCGCAAGGCCTCCGTTATCGTTAGGCGTGCATCACGTGGGCTGTGAGCGGGACGGCCCACTGCTATGACAAGATCACGTTCGAGCGAGGCGTCCTGCGGCGTAGAAGTTGTGTCGAGACAGTTATATGTCCTTCTTAGTGACCTTGATATCGCATCGAGAGTGTTGGAAACCTCTGTAGCTCGAGGAACTGCGAGAAGGACAGTCACCATTCCGTCCCCGACCGTCGCTATCAGCGAAATGTGCCCGTGCTGCCGCAGCACTCCGGCCGCCATCTCTTCGAGGGATCGAGTCAAGCGCCTTTCACTACTTTTAGGTGATTCGTCGTTCTGCAATAGGCGCAGCGCCATGCCTACGAGTGTGCGGCCTTCTAGAGGAACCCCTATTGCATGCGCCCTTAGGACCATTTCTGAAGTCAGAATTGAATGATCGACTATTGCATTGATGAGGTCCGAGTGCGATTTGCGCTCAAGGTCGCCTGTGTTGCTTGCGAGAAGTTGAGCAAGAGACAGGGCCCGAGCACCATGTTTTAGGGCAAGGAGGCAGGTGTCAGAATAGACTGGGGCGGCAATCGGCCCTGCTGAATCGCTAGGAAGCATAACTAGCCTTCCCCAGTCTTTTCCTCTAGCACCAACATTGGCAAGCAGCCAGCCGGTTGCCGGTTCAAGCCCTATCGGATTCTCGATCTTCGCCATACGCGATCTTGCTTCCCAATTAGCAAGGAGGGATCCGGTATCCCACCCCACGGATTCGTAGGCGATAGCTTGGTGTGCGAGGTTTTCAAAAACAATTGATCTGCCCGCAAATCGGGCAACTTGTCGAACGATATCCCAGCAATCCCCTCCTTCTATAGCCATTTCATTGAACGCGTCCTGGATGTCAGCATTCGCGTCCAGCAGCTCGGCGCGACGATTGAATATCAGGGAATTTCCGGATTCTACGATTTGGTGAGGTTCCACATGCTGGCGCAGCAAAACAACAGGAACATCGTGTATTTTTGCCGAGGTTGACCACTCGCGCAGAGTCTCATTCTGTGAAACTGGGTCACATAGAATGAAAACGCCGGATGCTCCTCTTTCAGACAAACTCTGAATATAGCTATCTGACCACTCTCGCCCCTCAGCGAGCACGGCGAAGGGAATTATCAGAGCCTCTCCCTCCTGGACAGAGGGGGTGAGGCGTATGTCATCCAGATTCCTCAACCTGCGTACGTACCTCGTGAGGGCTGATTTTTTTGCGAAGACAGTCGGTTCGCAAATTGCTATAGCCTTTGCCTTGAGCAGGTCTGCAAGAGTGCACACGTTCGGCCTTCCACATCTGAGCGGCAGCCCGGAGAACCGCGGCTCGTACGACGTCTCGTTGTCCCCACGCGTTCCCTAAGCGATGCCTCACATTAGAGGGCGGTGGCGGACAATCGCGCAGCATTGTTGCGCTGAGCGCAACTCGGGTCGGCTTGCAGGGAGGCCGGGGTACGGGATCTAGTGCCTTAACAGGCAACGTTTGCCCTGTTGTGATGTGACGCGCCGTCCCGGTGCTGTGCCGGGCGACGCGTGGCCGTCACCCTGTCCGGGTGGCAGAACGAGTACGTGTACGCGAGATCGACGATGACGAAGGCAGACGGCTGCTTCGGATCATCCGCCGGGGAACCGGGTCGGTAGTGACCTGGCGGCGGGCCCAGATGGTCCTGCTGTCCGCCCAGGGCATGCCGGTGGCGAAGATTGCCGGGGTGACGTTCACCAGCGCGGACCGGGTCCGGGATGTGATCCACAACTTCAACGCCGACAGCTTCGTCTCCCTGTATCCGAAGTACAAGGGCGGCCGGCCCAGGACGTTCACCCTGCCCGAGCGGCGCGAGATCAAGAAGATCGCGAAGTCCAAGCCGACCGAACACGACCTGCCCTTTTCGACCTGGAGCCTGACCAAGCTGGCGGACTTTCTGGTCGCCGAGGGGGTGGTCGACGACATCAGCCACGAGGGCCTGCGCATCCTGCTCCGCGAGGAAGGCGTCTCCTTTCAACGCCTGAAGACCTGGAAGACCTCCCGCGACCCCGACTACGCGGCCAAGAAGGCCCGCGTCGAACACCTCTACGCGATCGCCGACGGCGAGGTCATACCCGAGGAGGGCGAGCCCGAAGTCGTCTTATGTATGGACGAGTTCGGGCCGCTCAACCTGATGCCCCACCCGGGCCGGCAGTGGGCCGAACGCTCCGGCAAACACAAGGACCCCGACCGCGAACCCCGCCGCAGGCGGCGGGCGACCTACAACCGCTACGGCGGAGTACGGCACCTGTTCGCCGCCCTGGACCTGGCCAAGGACAAGCTCTACGGCCACATCAAGCCGGTCAAGAAGCGCACCCAGTTCCTGGAGTTCTGCCGCTACCTGCGAACCCTCTACCCGCCCGAGGTCCGTATCGCGATCGTCTGTGACAACTTCTCCCCGCACCTGACCACGAAGAGGTGCCAGCGGGTCGGCACCTGGGCCGCGGCGAACAACGTCGAGATCGCCTACACCCCTACAAACAGCTCCTGGCTCAACCGCATAGAAGCCCAGTTCACCGCCCTGCGCTACTTCACCCTCGATGGCACCGACCACGCCTGCCACAAGGAGCAGGGCAGCATGATCCGCCGCTACATCATCTGGCGAAATCGCCACGCCGACGACCGGCGCCTACGCTCCGTCGTCGACAGCGCCAACGTCGCCTACTGTAATGGCACGGCAGTAGCTACACCTTGGACGGGATATGGACAGCCGCCATTACGGCACGTTCCACCCGAGCACGACGGGCAGCTTGTGCTCGTAACCCAGCGTGTTGATCGTCCCCGGATGCGGGTGCCCGAACTGCCGCGCGGCCGACGCGTCGAGCCCGAGCCAGCGCGCGGTGAGTATGCGTGACAGGTGGCCGTGCGCAACGACGGCCACGTCGCCCTTGTCCAGCAGCGGCCGGACCCGGCCGAGGAAAGCGTCGACCCGCACCGTCACGTGCCCGAGGTCTTCGCCGGCGTCGACGCCGTCGCGCCACAGCTCCCAGCCGGGCTTGAGTTCCTGGATTTGCTCGGCGGTCAGCCCCTCGTAGCGGCCGTAGTCCCACTCGATCAGGTCGGTGTCGGGCTCCGCGCCGCTCAGCCCGGCCAGTTCGGCGGTCCGCACGGCGCGAGTCAGCAGGCTGCTGTAGACGGCGGCGAACTCCCGTTCGGCCAGCCGAGGTGCGAGCGCACGCGCCGCGTCCTCCCCGGCCTCGGTCAGCGGCAGGTCGGTGCGGCCAGCATGCTGGCCGGTCCGGCTCCATGCGGTCTCGCCGTGCCTGATCAACACCAATTCGCCCATGGCTGAGGACCATATCTCACCTCGAACACAGGGCGAACGTTGCCTGATACGGCACTAGTGATCTGGTTTGCAGATCCTGTCGCAGTAGCGGCAGATGCGGTCGAGGATCTGGTCGGCGGTCTTGGTCCACTTGAACGGCCTGGCCTCGTCGTTCCAGACCTTGATCCAGTTCTCGAGTGCGGCCTTGAGGTCGTCGAGGGAGCAGAACACTCCGCGTTCGAGGCAGCGCCGTTCCAGTTCGGCGAACCACCGCTCGACCTGGTTGATCCACGACGAGTAGGTGGGTGTGAAGTGGAGCTGGAAGCGGGGGTGCGCGAGCAGCCACTTGTGCACCACCGGTGCTTTGTGGGCGGAGAGGAAGCCCCTATGTTTCGTCAAGCCGTGGAGGGGAGTTGGCTCGCGGCCAGGGGCTGGATGTGCTGGTAGAGCTCGCGGGCGACGTACCGCTTCAGACACCGGATGATCTCGCGCTTGGACATGCCCTCGGCGGTGCGTCGCTGCAGGTAGGCCTGGGTGCGTTCGTCCCAGCGTATGCGGGTCATCACGACGCGGTAGAGGGCGGCATTGGCTTGGCGGTTGCCGCCACGGTTCAGACGTCGGCGTTGGGTCTTGCCGGAGGACTGCTCGACCGGACTGACGCCACACAGAGCGGCGAAGGATGCCTCGTCGGTGATCCGGTCCGGGTTGTCACCTGCGGCGATGAGGAGGACTGCGGCACTGTCGGGGCCGACGCCGACCAGGTCCAGCATCTGAGGCCGACAGGCACGGACGGCCCTGGTGGTGCGGCGGGTGAGCTCTTTGACCTCGTCGGACAGGTGCTGGACGCGGCGGGCGAGCAGGCGCATCGTGAAGACGCCCTCGCCTCGGTCCTCGGCGTCGAGGGCCGCGCAGGTGGCGACCAGCGCAGGGTTGCTTAGGCCGGTGAGGAGTTCGCGCAGATCCGGGTCGATGGACATGAGGACGGCCTTGAGCTGGTTCAGCGCCTGGGTGCGGGCCTTGACGGCCGATTCCTTGGCCAACCGCAGGACCCGCATGTCCTCCACGGGGCCGTCCGCGCTCTTCGGCACGGTGGTGGCCCGTCCGGACAGCACCGCCCGGGCGGCAGCGTCTGCGTCGATGGCGTCCGTCTTGCCGCGCTTGCGGCGGGTGGCACGGTCGGGCTGGTTGATCTCGACGACATCGATGCCCTCTTGGCGCAGGACCCGGGTCAGCGCGGCTCCGAAGGAGCCGGTGCACTCGACGCCCGCCCGGCGCAGGGCGCCGAACGACTCTCCCCAGGCCAGCAGTTGACGATAGCCGACGGCGGTGGCCGGGAACTCCTGGTGTGCGAGTGAGGCGCCCAGGGTGGTGATGACGGCGGCGACGTGGATGTCTTTGTGGGTGTCCACCCCGAGGATCACCTCTTCCACCGGACCCGGGACCCGCTGCGCGGGCAGCGTCGGCTGAGGCATGCTGGTGACGGTCACGAGGCTCCTTGGACTGGGTCTGGTGGCTGACACCGGTCCGGTGGGTGGTCAGAACTGTGACGGTGCTTTGTGCAGCAAAGCCCCTATCGGGACACGTTCACCGGGCCGGCGACAGTACGCACCGCAGGGGGCCGGGGCCGACAGTTCCACTCCAGGGCAGCTGCGGCCAGTTGTCGCACGGGTCAGGCTCCGGCCCCCTGCGGCACACCACGATCCTCACAGTTGTCGCAGATCACGTGGACCGCCAGGCCCTTGTCGGTCTGGCGGTCGATCTCGTCGAGGAAGTCCCGGAAGTCCACGGCCCGGTGCTGCGCGGACAGCTTCGTGATCACCTTGCCCGTCGCGGTGTTCAACGCGGCGAACAGATCGACGGTGCCGAGGCGGACGTAGTCGAAACTTCGCCGCTCGGGAACTCCCGGGATCATCGGCAACACTGGAGCGGTCCGTTCCAGGGCCTGGATCTGCGGCTTCTCATCCACCGCGAACACCACCGCGTTGGCCGGCGGGGCCAGGTAGAGGCCGACGACGTCACGGATCTTGTCGATCAGAAACGGGTCGGGAGAGACCTTGAACGTCTCGGTCCGCCATGGCTGCAGGCCGAAGGCGTGCCAGATCCGCAGGACACTCGCCGGGGAGATCCCCACGGCCTTGGCCAGCTCCCGCTTCGACCAGTGCGTTCCACCCTCGGGAGTCTCCTCCAGGGTGCGGACCACCACCTCTTCGATCTGGGCATCGGTGATGGTCCGCGGCACCCCGGGCCGTGGCTCGTCCGCCAGCCCGTCGAGCCGGTCCCGCAGGAACCGGGTCCGCCATCTCGTCGCTGTCTTGCGCTCGATGCCCAGCCGCGCGGCCACGACGGTGTTGTTCCACCCGCGCGCGCATGCCAGGACGATCTGAGCACGCTGGGCCAGGCCCTGCGCGGTCGAACGCCGCCTGGCCCAGTTCTCCAATGTCAACCGCTCGGCATCCGACAGCACGACCGGCGGCAGCCGGGTATCACCCATCCGTCCAGGACACCGGCCGCAAGCCGGTCACGTCAGGCGAACCCCAAGATCTGAAACAGAACACGACTCACGAGGCGAGCCGAAACCTCAAAACCAGATCACTAGCCTCGATCTTTCGTGACGGTCCGTCGGTTCTCCCGGCGGGCCGTTTCCGTATCGAATGATGGTTGCGGGCAGGCTGGTGGCCCGGCTGTCGCGTCGGGTGGGCGCCGGGTTCCACGGCTCCGGTCGGGGTGGTGATGCTCGCAGGGGCCGGAACGCGCTGGTCAGCCGGGGTTCGGGAGGGCTTCGAGCCTTGCCAGGGCATCGGTGATCACGTCGGTCCAGGGCCAGTGGCGTGCGAACCGCAGGTGCCGGCGGCGGGCGGTCGTGACGATCTGGGCTGCGGCGGAGAACAGCCGGAGCCGGAGGCGACGGGGCTCCCACCTGCGGGTTTTGCCGGTGAGAGCGAGCATGGGCATCCAGGCCAGCAGGTCGAGGGCGATCTGGACGATCTCCAACCAGATCTGGTTCTGCGCGGTGTCGTGCAGTGGCAGGTTGCGCAGGCCGGTCGCGCGGGCGTTTCGGATGCGGTCCTCGGCGCGTGCCCGCTGGCGGTGCCGCAGTTCGAGTGCGGCGATCGGAACGCCAGGCGGTGTTGGTGGCGAACGCGGTGAGCCGCAGGCCGTCGGCATCGGTGAAACGCAACTGGGCGCCGGGGTGCGGCCGTTCCTTGCGGACGATCAGCCGCATCCCCTTTGGCCAGCCCTTGAGAACATCGCCGTCGAGTTCGGCGACCCAGGCGCCGTCGCGGATCTCGCCGCCCGGCTCGACGGCCACCGTCCACGCGGCGGGCGGGACCTTGAGGACGGCCTGGTGAATCTGCTCGGTGATGGTCCTGCCGACCGAGTACGACAGCCACCTTCCCCGCTTCGCGAGCCAGGCTGTGAACTCATGCGTTCCGCCTGCGGAGTCGGTACGAATCAGCGTCTGGCGTCCACGCCGGTACTTCTTCGGCAGCTGGGCCAGGGCGAGTTGGGTCGTGGTGATGTGGTCGGCAGCGGTGTTGCTGCCCGCGTTGCCCGGCCTGAGCAGGCCGGCCACCGGCTCCCCGCTCCCACCGCTTCCGTGATCGACGAAGGCCATCAGAGGATGGTGTCCGAAGGTCTTCTTCCAGGTCGCGGTGGCGTCCTGCTTCTCGGAGTGCGCCAGCACGAGCACCCCGTCCAGGTCCACGATCACCTGCCCTGAGGCATCCGGGGCCGCGTTCTTGGCCACGTTCCAGACGCGTTCGCGCGCTTCGGCCCGCGCGGCCCGTATCGCGTGAAGGGCCTTCGGCCCAGCCGTGGCGGGGGTGTTGATGAGGCGGGAGACCGTCGGGTCGGAGGCCACCGGCCCGAACACGCCGGGCTCGGCCCGCAGCATCCCGACATCCGCGAGGCAGTCCCCGCCCAGCGCGACCGCGAGAGCCACGTCCAGCAGGATCTTGCCCGGATCGTGCACCGCCCGCAGACGTCGCCACGGCGCAAGCGCCGTCGATACCGACTGGTCCAGCCCGGCCTTCCGGACGGTCTCGACCAGCAGCACCGCCCCAGCCTGGGACACCACCCCGTGGCCACCGCCCTCGATGCGGACGCGTGGATAGGACCCGATACGCTTCTTCACCTGGGAAGTGCCTCCGACGGCGGCAGGAACAAGGACCTCGACAATCCTCATTCTTGCTGGTCAGAGGCACTTTTCGCTTACCTGACCACCCGCCGGACAGCCCGCTTCATGAAAGCGCGAGGCTAGTGTGATGCGCCAGAAATCCTGGTGGTTACGCTTGTTCCGCTTTGACGGACACCTTTGGTGTGGTGGTCAGGCCGCGAGAGCGGTCTCGTATTCAGCGGGACTGCGGTAGCCGAGGCTGCTGTGAAGCCGGTGCAAGTTGTACCAGCTCTCGATCCACTCGAATATCGCCGTGCGGGCAGCAGCCCGGCTCGGCCAGGGGTCGGTGTCGCCCAGCTCGTTCTTCAGGGTCGAGAAGAACGATTCCGCGAGCGCGTTGTCCCAGCATTGCCCAGTCCGTCCGACCGACAGGCGGATGCCGAACTCATCTGCCAGGACGGCGAGTTCACGGCTGGTGTATTGACAGCCTCGGTCGGAGTGGAAGATCACCGGACCGGATGGACGGCGAGTTCGGCAGGCGGTCCGCAGCGCGTCGGCGACGAGCTCGGTTCGCAGATGGTCGGCTGTCGCCCAGCCGACGACGCGGCGTGAGGCGATGTCGATCACGGTGGCCAGATAGAGCCAGCCCTCGCTCGTGGCGATATAGGTGATGTCCCCGCACCAGCGGGTGTCGAGGGCCGACAAATCGGGCTGGAAGTCACGAAGTACCAGGTCAGGCCGGGTGGACGCGTGTGGGTCGGGAATGGTGGTGCGGTGCCGGCGTCGTCGGTGCCTGCCGGTCAGACCGGCCTGTCGCATCAGGCGGGCCACCCGGCGGCGCCCGCAGCCGGCGCCTTCACGCTTCAGGACGGCGTGAACGCGCGGGGCCCCGTAGGTGCCGCGGGAACGCTGGTGAACAGCGGTGATCTGTTCGGTCAGCTCGGCGTCCCGCACCGCACGCGGGCCACGGGAGGCAATGCGTCGGGCGTAATAGGCGGTCCGGGAGACCTTGAGGAGTTCACACGTCCTTTTGACGTTGTGACCTGCGGTTTTCTCCGCCTCGATGAACGGGTGCACGTTCACCGGGTCTCCGTCGCGAAGAAAGCCGTCGCACGCTTGAGGATGTCGACGTCCTCGCGCAGCCGGCGGTTCTCCCGCCGCAGCGCGGCCAGTTCCTCACGTTCGCCGCTGGTCAGGCCGTCCCGTTCGCCGGCGTCGACCTCCGCCTGCCTCACCCAGCTCCGCACCGCGGTCTCGGTCAGCTCGAAATCCCTGGCGACCTGACCAACCGAGCGCGCGCCCCGCCGGCACAGCTCGACGATCTCCGCCTTGAACTCCGGCGTGAACGAGCGGCGAGGGCGCGGCTTCCTCTTCCCCATGCTCTCCATGATGAACATCATCCTTCCGGGGCCCAAGCCCCTGATCTCAGATGTCCGTCAAAGCGGATCAAGCCCACTGTTCTCCCTGATCGCCGCCGCCGTCCTCGCCCTCACGGCCGCAGCCGTCCATGAAGACTCCGAGCCGCAGCCTGGACTTGTCCCGCTGACCTGTCCCGAGCTCATCCGTCTCCTGCGGGCCCTCGTGCTACCCCCGCCAGCCCGCGACCGTGACCACGTCCTGCACTGGATCGCTTTCAGACGCCATCACCAGGCCGTCGCAACCGCCTGCCACCAGCAACGACACCACCGTCACGACCAGCCATGATCACGAACTACAGCTGCCGTGCCTGATCCACCCAACCACGGGGGTCATTTTCGTGTCAGGACCCATCTACGGCTCCTTCATCCCGAGCTGTCAATTATTGGGTCAAATAATTACGATCACGGGAATTCCGGCATACCGCGATATCTCCTAGAATTTCGGTGATCCGCCGAACCAATACTTCGTGAGGTTTAATATGCTCGCTCTTCTCAGTCACGCGTAACGATGGCGGTTCTAGGCGACGCCGGTGGCGCGCCTGGCGGCGGTGACGGCGCGTCTCGTGTCGGCCAGGGTCGCCCGCGCGGAGGGCAGCATGGCGCGGCCTGCGGCAGTCAGCCGGTTGCCGCGGGGCAGGCGATCCAGCAGGCGGCCTCCCACCTCCTTCTCCAGCGCCTGGAACTGGTGGGACAGTCCAGGCTGGGTGACGTTCAGAGCGGCGGCGGCACTGGTGAAGGAGCCCTCGTCGACGATCGCCACGAAGTACTCTAGTTGACGCAAAGTAGCCATGTGGTCAGGTTATGAGATCAAGAAGATTCTGTCCTTGGAATTATGGCTCTGCGCCTGTGCAGACTGAACTCACACCGCACGAAGAACCGGTTCGCCACCTGGAGGCCGGTCCACAGCGGTCCATTCAAACCACTCGGACGGACAGGGAATTCACATGGCCACGCGCATTCGCCGACCGGCACTCACGGTGGGAAATATCTCGCTGTCGTTCCACCGGGCGGCGGCCGCGGTCACCCGCCGCATCCTTGAGGACGCCGGACACGAGGTGCGCACCATTGAAGCGCCGCACCAGCAGCTCTTCGCGCTCCAGGCCTCCGGAAAGATCGACGTCCTTGTCTCGGCCTGGCTACCCTCCAGCCACGGGGAGTACCTAGCCGCTTACCGTGACGACGTGCACGTGCTCGGCCCCCACTACGAGCCCTACTGCATATGGGCGGTGCCGCCCTACGTTCCGGCCGACGCGGTGAGCGAGGTCGCCGATCTGGCACGGCCCGATGTGGTCACCCGCATGACCGGAGCCATCGATGGCATCAACCCGGGGGCCGGTATCAGCCGGTTCTCTGCCGCAATGGTCAAGGAGTACGGACTCAACCGGCACGGATATACATTCCAACCGGGAACCGAGCACTCCTTCGTCAACCGGGTGGAACGCGGAATAGCCGAACGTGAATGGTTTGTGATTCCGATCTGGCGGCCTCAGTACCTCAACCTGCTGCACGGTCTGCGCCCCATTGCCGAACCCAAGCGGCTGCTCGGAGGTGTGGATGCGGCCAGCCCGATCATTACCGACCGGGCGATGGGCATCACCGCCCCGGAGGCACTGGAGCGTCTGCAGAGCCTCCACCTCGGAAACGAGGGAGTGGAAGCCATCGACAAGCTCATCAACGTCGACGGACTGACCCCGCTGGCCGCCGCCGACCGGCATCTGCGCCGGACCACGGCCGCCACCCCCTGACCGGGACCACAATCCGCACACCAACCGCCCGCCGCTCCCCTAGGCGAGCGGCACACCACCCATCAAGGAGACAGCAATGACCGCCACCGCTCTCAACCTGGGCCTCGACCACATCGCCCTGCGCACCTACGACATCGACGCCACCGCCCGGTTCTACACCGAAGCCCTGGGCTTCCAGTTCCTCCACGAGTGGAGCGCGCCCGAGGCAGGCGTGAAGCGCTGCATCTTCCTCGACGCCGGCGACGACAGGGTGATCGAGCTCTTCGACGCCAGCTCCACCCCGCCCGGCGGTTCGACCCAGGCAATCGACGCGCAGCACCGTCCGAGCGACGAGGAGCGCGCCCAGGCTGCCACTCTCGTGCACTTCGCCATCCGCACCGAAGACCCTGCAGCACTCTTTCAGCGAGCCGTCGACGCCGGCGCCCGGCCTCTGATGGCCCCAGCACAGATCGAGACCACAGGGGACATCCCCATGACCCTTCAGGTCGGCTTCGTATACGGCCCGAGCGGCGAGGTCATCGAGTTCATCAAGCGGCCGAACCTGCGCCGCGCCTGACCCCCGAAGCCGACAGCGGCTCCGACGCGTCGCCAACGACGAACCCGAACTCCTCTAACTCCTCATCGACGTCCTGGCCCTGGGCAACGAGGTGACCTGGGGAATCGAACTGGAGCTGGGCGGCGGTCACCGCGGTGGCGTCGTCGGCCGGGCCCAGGCGGACGGCGTCCAGTACCGCGGTCATCATCGTCCGGTGCTGCCTGCTGCCGCATCAGTTTTCCCCCCCGTTATCTTTTTCGCGGTCCTGCAATGGGGCCGCTGGCCTCCGGGCCCGGTATGACTGTGTCCCCTCTGTCGAAGGCATGACCTGGGGGGTGGTGTCGCCGGGCCCGAGGGGTGCCGTCGGAGACGCTAATGAGAGGTCCGGCCACCGCCTGGCCTGGCGCAATGCCGGGCAGTTCGCGGGCGGCAGGTCTGCATAACGTGGATGCGCGAGCACGGTGCCACCGCCGAGGCCGGCACGGTCAACCACCCGGGAGGGGTGCGATGTTAGACACCGGCGATGTGGGCGTCTTCCTGGGTATTGTCGGCGTACAAGTGAGGTCTTCGACGCTCTCGACGAGCAGACCGTCATCGTTCCTGGCACGGGCACCCTCGACATCGTGATCCCGTCCCTGGCCGCCTCGCTCGCCGCGGTCCATGACCAGCGCCGGGCACTGGAATCCCAGATCAGCACCCTGCTGGAGGCCCACCCTCTTCACCCAGTCCTGACCCCGATGCCGGGAGTCGGAGTCAGGACCGCCGCCGTCCTGCTGGTCACCGTCGGCGACGGCACCGGCTTTCCCAGCGCTGCCCATCTCGCCTCCTACGCCGGCCTCGCCCCCACCACCAAGTCGTCGGGCACCTCGATCCACGGCGAACACGCACCCCGAGGCGGAAACCGGCAGCTCAAACGGGCCATGTTCCTCTCCGCCTGCATGAACACCGACCCGGCTTCACGCACCTACTACGACCGCCAACGCGCCCGCGGCAAGACCCACGCCCAGGCACTCCTGCGACTCGCCCGCCAACGCATCAGCGTCCTGTTTGCCATGCTCCGCGACGGCACCTTCTACGAGTCCAGAACCTCCACCGTCACCCTCGCCGCATGACCACCGAACAGCCTCATACCCGGCACCAGGTCCTTGACGAAAGACGATAGAGGCACCCACACACACCACCGGCCAAGGAGCCCTCATGACCAAGATCCCCACGGTGATGCGCGCTGTCGCCTACCGCAAGAGCCTGCCAGTCGAGAGTCCCGACAGCTTGATCGACGTTGAACTCCCAGTTCCCCAGCCAGGCCCCCACGACCTGCTGGTGCGTATCGAGGCCATCGCCCTCAACCCGGTCGACTACAAGATCCGCCAGAACGTCGACCCCGCTGGGCAGGCGAAGGTACTTGGCTGGGACGCGGCCGGAACTGTTGTCGCCGTCGGCAGCGAGGTCGAGCTGTTCTCCATCGGCGACGACGTCTACTACGCCGGAGCGCTCGACCGGCCAGGCGCCAATTCCCGCTACCACACGGTGGACGAGAGGCTGGTGGGGCGCAAGCCCACCAGCCTCTCTTTCACCGAGGCCGCCGCGCTGCCACTGACCGTGCTCACCGCCTGGGAGGGCCTCTTCGAGCGCCTTGGCCTGCGCGTCGGCGCCCTGGAGCAGACCGGCAACCTGCTGGTCACCGCTGCCGCCGGCGGCGTCGGATCCATCACCGCACAGCTCGCGCGCGCCCTGACCGGCCTCACCGTAGTCGGCACTGCCTCCCGCCCTGAAACTGCCGAGTTCGCCCGCAAGATGGGCGTCACGCACGTGATCGACCACCGGAAGCCGTTGGCACCGCAGCTTGTCAAGATCGCGCCGGGAGGGCTGGACTACGTCTTCTCCACTGCTGGCACCGAGCGCAACCTGGCCTCCTACGCCGAAATGCTCAACCCCTTCGGTCACATCGTCGCCATCGACGATTTCGACTCCCTCTCTCTCGGCGCCCTCAAAGCGAAGAGCATCTCTTTTCACTGGGAATTCATGTTCACTCGCTCGATGTTCCGCACCACCGACCAGGCCGTCCAGCACCACATCCTCACCCAGGCCGCTCGCTTGGCCGACCGGGGCATCCTGACCACGACCGCCACCCGCGACCTTGGGCCCATCAACGCCGCTAACCTCCGCGAAGCCCACCGCGTCCAGGAATCCGGCAATTCCATCGGCAAAACCACCCTCACCGGTTTCCGCAGCTGAGGTCACCATGGTCCCGTGCACGAACATGCTGCGTACTGCCGTCGATGCAGTCCTCTGCACTGCGGAGTCGGGCATCATCCGGCGCACGACTTCCCACCCCCACACTGCACTGACGCCCAGAGGAGACAGCGATGACCCGAACTTCATTCCGACACGATCAGTTACGACCTGCTCGGATTTACGTTCTCTTGAAGCCGTCGGCTCAGATTAATTGTTCCGGCCTGCCAAATTTGGCGATTCTTATCCGATCGAACTTTTGAGGAGAAAAAATGGCTAGCATTATTCTCGTGCATGGACTGTGGGCTGACGGTTCCAGCTGGGACCGGGTGATCCCGATTCTCCAAGATGCTGGGCATCGCGTGACCGCGGTGCAGCTTCAGCTCTCTTCCTTCGAGGAGGACATTGCATACACGACTCGTGTCGTTCAGGCGCAGGACGGCCCGACTGTCCTGGTGGGTCATTCGTACGGCGGTGCGGTAATCAGCGGGGCGGGCAGCCGGTCTTCAAAGGTAAAGGCGCTGGTCTATGTTGCTGCGCTGGCCCCAGAGTATGGCGAGGAGGTGGGGACTGTACTTCAGCAGTTCCCCGATTTGGGCCTTGCTGACACAATGCGTCCCGATGAGAGCGGCTACATTCTGCTCGATGTAGACCGTTTTGCCCCTGTCTTCGCTGCCGATGTCGACGCCAAGCGCGTCGGTATCATGGCCTCTGCCCAAAAGCCGGCCAACGGTGCACTCTTTGGTGCCACTGTTCAGGACACCCCCGCCTGGCATGTTCTTCCTGCACGCTACATATTGTCAACTGAGGATATGACTCTCAATCCGCAGGCCCAGCACTTCATGGCTACGCGCATCGGGGCCACGACAATTGAGGTCGACGCGAGTCACGTTCCAATGATCTCCCACCCCCTTATTGTCGCTAATCAGATTCTCGACGCAGTTCGCGATATTTCTTAGCCCAACGGTTACGCTAAGCTTGGCTTTAAACCCCACCAAGATCATGTCTTGGTGGGGTTTGTCGTTCGCCTACAGTAATGGGACTTATCAGGTCGTAGGAGACTTGGTGTTGCAGCCGCCAGCAGGTGAGCACTGCCGTCGCCGGAGCCGTTGGAGCTCTGCTGCCAGACCGTGCCCCTGCTGGTTGGCCGGGAGGCCGTGACTCAACCGCTCCGGGTTTGGTAGAGAGTTCAGCTTGTGGCTGTGATCTGCTGGTTTGGTTGTTTCCTGTAGTGGTTGGCCTCGTACTCGGCTGGCGGGATGTGGCCGAGCTCACTGAAAAGCCGGCGGTTGTTGAACCAGTCGACCCACTCGGCGGTGGCGATCTCGACGTCGGTAGGGGTCTTCCAGGGGCCGAGTCGCTTGATGACCTCGGTCTTGTACAGGCCGATGATCGATTCCATCAGGGCGTTGTCCAGGGCGTCGCCGGCCGAGCCGATGCTCGCCACGATCTCCTCCCGGGCCAGATGGGCGGCCAGGCGGAAACTCGTGTACTGGGCGAGTTCAATTGGCCGTTGCAACACCAGGCTGTTGCAGCGAGCGTAGCTGTTCCTCGAAGACCTCGGCGGGTGTCCGCCAGCCGAGGATCTTGCGGGGCCGGTTGTTGATCGCCAGGGCTACGGCTTCCAGGTCCGTGGACGACCACCGGGAGAGATCGGTGCCCTTCGGGTGCCTCTGTGTTTGTCAAGCCAGTCGGGCTGGGGGCGTAGGCTCGGTTTTGGCGGGTCGGGGAAGTGACTTGTCCGAAGAGCTGGCCGTCGGGGTTGAGTCAGCCGCGCTGGATTTTGTAGCCGCCCCCTGCTGTCCTCCCGGGCCTGTCGTTCGGGTGCGCCGGCGCTCGTCAGCGATCATGGTGCGCCAGACATGATCGGCCAGACGGCGTTTGAGGCAGCGTTGTGCTTCTCGAGACGTCTTTCCTTTGGCGAGCTTGGCCTGGTAGTAGGTATGGCCCCGCGTGCCGGGCATGCGGATCTGCGTGATCGCCACGGTGTGCAGCGCCGCGTTGAGCTAGCGGTCACCGCCCCGGGACAGACGATGGCGTGCGCGGTCCGCGCTGGCGATCTCGATGGGGGCGGTGCCGGCGTACTGCGCGAAGGCGCTGGCGGTCGGGAAGCGGGTGGGGTTTCCGGTGCGGCCGAGGAGGCGGGCGGCGGTCACGGCCCCGATGCCTGGAGTGTCAGTGAGCCGGCTTTCGGACTCGGCGACCAGCGCAGCCATGGCTTTGGCGTTGTCCTTCAGCTTCACGTCCCAAGTCCGGATCTCGGCGATCAGGTCAGCGGCGAGGTCGTGTCGGGTGAGTTCGGCCGGGCCGCAGGGAACGACCGACTCCAGCAGCAGCTCGGCTTTGGCTGCAGACAGATCACGCGGTGCCCCCTCCGGGCAGGAGCGCCCGCAGCAGCGCGTGAAGCTGGTTCACCGCGCGGACCCTGGCCTGAGCGAGGTTGCTGCGTCGTTCGTCAAGCAGCCCCAGGGCATCCGTCGAGTTCTCGGGCTGCACCGGCCTTGCGTCGCCTTGCAGGGCAGCGACGCATGCCGCTGCCGCGGCGTCGATGCGGTCGTTCTTCCGGCCTCCGCCGCGTGAGAGCTGGCGAACCCGCGCGGTCGCGCTGGGCGCGACGTCAACGACCTCTTCTCCCCGCACGATCAGCCATGAAGTCAGGTGGCGTCCCAGGCCCCTGGCGTTCTCGACGGCCCATCGCCGCTGCGGCCACTGGCGGGCCCAGTCGAGCATGCGTTGGTATTCCTGAAGCGTCACGTCGATGCGGATCGACGCGTGATCACGGTTGCCTTCGGGATCGACAGCCGTGGCGGTGTGGGTCGACTTGTGCGGATCGATGCCGATCAGCATCATCGGCGGTCCCCTTTCTCGGACGTCGGGCCAGTGGAATCCGCAGCTGACATCCCGACTTCGAGAAACGTGGGGTGGCCGATGCTCATGCCTCTGTTGAGTCAAGCCGCGAACGGACACCGGACAGGTCGACACACCCAAAGAAGAGCCAGCCCCTGCGGGCGGCAGGAAGTACTCGAGTCAGCCTGCCCGGCGTCCTACGGCACGCTACGGGCGGCCAACCCGATCACGACACCGCTATCCCCAATACAAGTCGGAAGTACTGACGCAGCTGCCCGTTCGTGTTCTCGTTTGTCGGTCGCTGCCAGGGCGAGTGCGGGTCGGCGAAGAACACAATCGTCCCGGTATCGAGGGCGAACTGGGCGTGGCCGGAGAGTTCCTTCCCGCGGTCCCAGGTGAGGGTCTTGCGTAGCTGTTCGGGCAGCTGGGTCATCGACGTGGTGAGCGCTGTGTTCATCGCGATCGCGCCGTAGCCCCTGAGCGAGGGGCCGTTCTTCACGAGCGGACTCTCGCCCCAGCCCTCGATCCGGGGCAGGTGCACCAGGAGCGTGGAGCGGCTGCTGCGCTCGACAAGCGTGCCGATCGCGGAGCGGCCCGTCCCGATGATCAAATCGCCTTCCCAGTGTCCGGGGACCGCGTGGTCCGCGGCCTCGGCGGGGCGTTCGCTGAGGACGACGTCCGCGGTGACATGCCCCTGCGGCTTGTTCTGCGACCGTGCACGCGGAGTCCGCAGCGCCCGGCGAGTGCGCAGACACGTGACCAGTTCGCGCTTGAGGGCGCCACGGCCTTCGATGAACAGCGCCTGGTAGATCGCTTTGTGGCTGATGCGCATGGACTCATCATCGGGGAAGCCGGCACGGAGCCGGTGCGAGATCTGCTCCGGGCTCCAGGCCGTCCCCCACCGCCTGTCCTGCCGATGCGGCTTGTTCAGCCCTTTCCACGCGGGCGTCCTGGGTCCGGTGACGGTCTACCGTCGCGGCGGCGGACGCTGCCGGCGAGCCGTTCCTGCACGTATTCACGCAACCTGTCGCCGGCTGCGAGCTTCGCGGTCTTCGGGCGCTTCGTGGCCTGCTGCGCCTTCCACTGCGCCACCAGGGCTCGGTAGACCGGCTTGCCACTCCGGGTCGCGGCGTTGCGGCGCAGCTCGCGTGAGACTGTGCCCGGGTCGCGTCCGATCCTGTGGGCGATCTCGCGCACGCCGATCCCCTGGGCGCGCAGCAGCGCGATCTCCTCACGCTCAGCGAACGACAGGTAGCGGCCGGTGGGCTCGTCCAGGCTTATCGGTGGCATACCGCCAGCGTGACGGAACCACCGTGTTCCGACCGGACATGAAACACCCACGGCCAGCGCGGCCCCTGGCGACGTCACTCCCGACGCGATCCGCCGCCAGAAGTGGCGCTGCACCGCACGAGAGGGCTCCGGCCGGCCCGGTGAACGCATCGGCGGTCGCATCGCCCGATCCGCCGCCCACTGCCGTCGCACTCCCGCCGGCACCTCCGGCACCTTCTGCTTCTCGTCTCATCCCATCGCGCACCTCCATGATCAAGGTGTTGCGACGACCGATTGAATCCGCCCTGCGAACCGGCATCGTTGTGCAGAATGCATCCGGCGACGTGCTCGCGCCGGGCCACGGCGTTGTCCAGGGCGGTGACGGCCAGGCGGGACTTCATGCGCGTGTCGATGGAGTAGCCCACGATCCGCTTGCTGAAGACGTCCTTGACCGCGCAGAGATACAGCTTCCCCTCGCCGGTGGTGTGTTCGGTGATGTCGGTGAGCCACAGCCGGTTCGGGCCGGTCGCGGTGAAGTCGCGGCGGACGAGATCGTCGTGCACCGGTGGGCCGGCCTTCTTGTTCCGGCCACGCTTCTTGCCGAACACGCTCCACCAGCCATTGAGCATTTTCAACTTGGCCACTGATCGGGTGACGAGGTGGTGGTGAAACGGGCAGAGCCCCCGGGCTGTTGAGCAAGGTATCGATGCTCAACTCTTCAGCCTGGGGGCTCTGTTGGTTCCCTATCGTGCCGTACTCGATGTTGCGCATGCCCTCGTGGAGTGGGTGACGATGCTGATCGTCACCCGGGAGGGTGACCGCCGGTGCAAGCTGCCGCCCTCCGAGCGGGCCCTGGCCGCACTGGTGTACCTGAAGAAGAACGACACCCTGACTCAGATCGCGGCGGGTTTCGGGATCAGCGTGGGTACCACCCACGCCTACGTTCACGGCGTTGTGGCGCTCCTGGCAGGCCGGGCGCCGGGCCTGACCGCGGCTTTGAGAACGGCGGACGCCCGGTATGTCCTGCTGGACGGGACCCTCGCCGAGTGCGACCGGGTTGGTGACGGCCGCGCCGACTACTCGGGCAAACACCGCCGCCACGGGGTAAACATGCAGGTCATCACCGCGCCGGACGGAGCCCTGGTCTGGATCTCACCCGCTCTCGCGGGCCGGATCCACGATCTCACCGCGGCCCGTCGGCACCGGATCATCGCCACATGCATCCGCCTCGGCATCCCCGTCCTGGCGGACAAGGCCTACCAGGGAGCCGGCGACATCGTCGCCGTCCCACACCGCCGGCGACCCGGCAAAGACCTCACCGTCAAACAGAAGTCCGTCAACCGGGCACACTCCCGACTCCGGTGGCCCGTCGAGAGAGCCATCGCCCGGATCAAGACCTGGCGCATCCTCCGCAAAACCCGAACCAGCCCGAACAAACTCACGTCAATCACCAAAGCCATCCTCACCCTGGAGGGGCACCGCTGAAAAGGTTCATTGTCCCGGCAGATCCGCCACGCGGTCCGCTCGGCCATGCCGGATCCCGCGCTGCGGGCCTCGTCAGCCAGGAAGCGGTAGCCGAACTCCGGGTCCTCACGGTGGGCGTCGAACAACGCGTTCGCGCGAGTGACGGCGGCCTCCGTAAGCTCCCCGGTGGCGGCCATATACGGCGCAATTCATGGCCACGGGTTTCCCCGGGTACGGCCAGTTTTCTCCCCGCTCGCCCCGAGTAGTCCCGCTCGGCGAAGCTGGAGCGGGTGAAGAACAGCAGGGAGATCATGGAGATCCTTGAGGCATACGATCTCACAGGCAGTTACCGTGCCGCGGCCGAGCTGGCCGGGTGCGACCACCACACGGTGGCCCGTTATGTGAAGATGCGGGCCGCCGGCCAGCATCCAGACCAGCGCCGTCACCGGGCCCTGCGATCGACGACTATCTGCCGAAGATCGAAGAGCTGGTGGTCCGCTCGCAGGGCAAGATCCGGGCGGACGTGGTCCACAAGCGGATCGCCGCGATGGGCTTCACTGGCGGGGAACGCACCACCCGCCGCACGGTCGCCGAGGCAAAAGCCCAGTTCAGGGCCGGTCGGCGCCGGGTCTATCGGCCGTGGGTGACTGAGCCGGGGCTCTGGCTTCAGTACGATTTCGGCGACGGTCCGGTGATCAAGGGCCGCAAGACCAGGCTGTTCTGCGCATGGCTGGCCTGGTCGCGTTTCCGCGTCGTCATCCCGATCTGGGACAAGACGCTGCCAACGGTCACCGCCTGTCTGGACGCCACGTTCCGCCGGATCGGCGGCATCCCGGCCTACGTGCTCACGGACAACGAAAAGACGGTCACCACCGACCACGTTGCCGGGATCGCGGTCCGCAACCCGGAGATCGTCGAGGTCGCCCGGCACTACGGCACGACCATACGCACGTGCTTGCCGGCCGATCCGGAAACCAAGGGTGGCAGCGAGTCCACGGTGAAGATCGCGAAGGCCGACCTGGTGCCCAGGGACGTGAACCTGCGCGAACAATACAAGACGTTCGGCGAGCTCGAAGCCGCCTGCCGCAGCTTCTGCGAGGAGGTCAACTCCCCTACTCACAAGGCAACTCGACGCAGGCCCGCCGAACGACTCGCGGAGGAACAGCAACGGCTGCACCCGCTGCCGAGGCGGCCCTTCACCGCCTCGTTCGGCACCACCCGCCGGGTCACCTGGGAATCGACGATCTCCGTCGACGCGGTCCGCTACTCGGTCCCGCACGAGCTGATCGACACCCGCGTCCGGGCCCGATTCCACGGCGACGAGCTGATCGTCACCGCCGTCGACGAGCACGGCTCGGCCCACGAGGTCGCCCGCCACCACCGCGGCGAGCCCGGCTCGCCGGTCCTGGACGACGCGCACTACCCGCCACGCGAGGACAAAGAAGCCGATCGCACCCCGCGGGCCACCTCCGCAGAGGAGGCCCCGTTCCTCCAGCTCGGACCGGGTGCTGCCAGCTGGCTCATTGAGGCCGGCGCGGCCGGGGTCCACCGCATCAAGGCGAAGATGGCCGAAGCCGTCGCCCTCTCAAAGCTCTACTCGATAGCGGAAGTTGACCGCGCGCTCGGCACCGCCGCAGTCACCGCCCGCTTCGCGGACAAGGACCTCATGTCGATCCTCGACTACCAGGCCGCCCACGGCCTGGCCGAGCCCGTCCGCCGCAGCGAGGCCCACTCCCTGCAGCCCGGCACCTCCGCCTGGTCCGCCCTCGGCGGCCCTGCCCCGCAAGCTCCTGATCTCTCCGAGTACGACGAAAGCGACCACCTCTGATGGCCACACCTCTCCGCACCGTTCCCGGCACGAACGGCGACCCGCTCGCCGAGGCCATCAAGCTCACCAAACGCCTCAAACTCCCGCACATCCGCAGGTCGCTGACCGACATTATCCCCACCGCGAAGGCCCAACGCTGGGACCCCGCCGAGGTCGTCCGCGTCTTGCTGGCCGAGGAAGCCGCCGGACGCGACCGCGCCAACCTCCACACCCGCCGCAAGCGGGCCGGCTTCCCCACCGGGAAGACCTTCGGCGACTGGCACGAGTTCAAGCCCTCCATACCCAGAGCCACCCAGGACGCCCTCAAGAGCCTGGAATGGGTCGGTCGCCGGGAGAATTTTTGCATTTGTGGACCCTCGGGCACGGGAAAGTCGCACTTCACCGAGGCCCTCGGGCAGAACGCGGTCGAGGCCGGCCTGACCGTCGCCTGGCTCACCATCGAGGACCTTGGAGCCCTGGTCCGCCGCCACCGCGCGGACGACTCGATCGCCCGAGCCCTCGCGAAGATCGTCCGCTCGGACCTGATCATCGTCGACGACATCGGACTCCTGCCCGTCTCCGAGGACACCGCCGAAGGTTTCTACCGCCTGGTCGACGCCGCCTATGAGCGGCGCTCGATCGCCGTCTCCAGCAACCTCCACCCGTCCGGATTCGACGAGATCATGCCCAAGACCCTGGCCACCGCGACCGTCGACCGCCTACTCCACCATGCCCACGTCACCGTCACTCAGGGTGACTCGTTCAGGTTCACCGAGGCCACCACCGGAAAGGGAGTGAAGCCCTTCAGCTGATCCACACCGACCCAAGGTGGGGAGAATATCTGGCCGCGAGTGGGGCGATCATGCCTGCCACCAGCGGGGATGTCTCGAGGCCGCCAGCGGGGACGATCGAGAGGCCATTGGCACACCTGCTCGACCGTCACGCCCGGACCCCGGTTCCTCGCGACCCGCACGACATCCTGACGGAACTCTTCCGGATAAGGCTTGGGCACAGCGACATCCTTCCCACCCACCCCACAGGGCAAGCCAGATCAGATGTCACCCGATCGTGCACCAGACCCGACCGGTTGGATCTGGCCCGATTGGGGGGCGGTGGTTCCCCTACTTCACGGGCGGGCTGTCTGATCCGTACCCCGGTCGTGCGCGGTGAGATGGAGGCATCAGTGCAAGACGAGCAGGGGAACGGCTCATGGACATCTCATATAAAGTCGAAAGCCATCGGCTGCCGGACGGACACCCACAAGGCGCGATCCGGCATTCGCGCAACCTGGTCAGGGGAATGCTGGAAACCAGCCGCCGCAGTGGGCAGCGTGCCATAGGGGAGGAGCGTGCCCACGAAGTCATGGTCGTCGTGTCCGAGATCGTGACGAATGCCTACCTGCACGGCGGGGGTGCGCTCGAGGTACGGGTCGGCTGGCAACGCGACGAGTTCCGGATCGAGGTCGAGGACGGTTCGTCGCAGCTGCCGCGCGAACCCGCCGACTCGCAAAAGGGCGAGGCCGGAGGATTCGGCTGCCAGCTGGTCGAGGCACTTGCCGATAGCTGGGGCGTTTGCGAATCCGAGACGGTGCCTGAAGGCAAGACGGTGTACGCGCGCTTCCGCTTCGCCCCCTGATCAACTGGCAGTCTTCGGCCGCGCAGTTCCTGAGGCACTCTGTCATGCAGGGCTAATTCATAGTCGTGTTGATCATGCTGCGTCGCAGGTCAGGGGCAGTCCGAGTAGGTCGAGCGGGCGAACGAAGGGCGTGTGGGAGGTCTCTCGGAGTCCGGCGGCGATGTTGTGGTGGCCGGCGTCCCGCAGGGTGTTGATGGCGAGGTTACGCAGGGTGGCCATGTTGGCCGGTCCGTGTCCGGTACGGATCTGGGAGGCGTCCTCCGCGAGCGTGGTGTCCCGGACGTGGTGGACGGCCTCGATGCCCCATTGCGCTCTGCGATATGGCCGATGAGCTGTGGTGATGCCTGTGACGATGTCATGTCGGTGATGGCGTGGACGGTCTGGCGGGTGACCTTGCCGGTCTTCAGATTGGTGCGGTGCCGCAGGATTTCACCGCCTGGACGACGTGGGGGAAGTTCAGGCCGAGGCTCGTGACGGTGAGCGTGCGCACCGAGCGGGTCTCGCGTCGTCCGTGCCCGGCCGCACGGTCGTAGCGGCGGGCGGCCACCTCTTTCCATGGCAGGGCCTTGATCGCCGCGTGGAGGTTGGGCTGGTTGCCCTTGACGATCATCTGAGGGGCACCGAAGAAAACGGACTGTGCTTGCGCGAGAAACTTACGCTGCGAGCTGTATCTTCTCGTATTCGCGGTGAACCTCTTGCGGGGTCTTGTACCCAAGTCCCGAGTGCAGGCGTCTACGGTTGTAGAAGACTTCTATGTACCGCACTATCGCCTTGCGTGCGTGTTCCCGGGACGGGAAGGTAGTGCGATACACGAGTTCGTTCTTCAGGGCTCCGAAAAAAGACTCGGCCATGGCGTTGTCCCAGCAGACTCCGGTCTTGCCGACTGAGGGCCGCATTTGCATCCTTTGAAGTTTCGTTCGGAACTCTTGTGAAGTGTACTGGCTTCCTCTGTCAGAGTGAAATATGCATCCATCAGCGAGCTTGATATTGCCCGCTGCCATGTCGACGGCGTCCGAGATGAGGGATGTCTTCATGTGGTTCGCCATGGACCAGCCGACAACGGCCTTGGTGTGGCAGTCAATCACCGTCGCCAGGTAGAGGAAGCCGTCCCAGGTGTGGATGTATGTGATGTCTCCCACCAGTTTCTGTCCGGGAGCGGCGGCCGTGAAGTCGCGTCCGAGGAAGTCCCGGAGTGCCGGCTGATCATTGTCTGACACGGTCGTGATCCGCCAGGGCCTTGGCTGGCAGGGGACCAGGTCCAGGTCCCGCATCAGGAGACGCACCAGCTCGGGCCCTGCCTCGACGCCCTTGCGGCCGAGGGCGGCGTGAACTCGGCGGTATCCGTAGGTGCCATCGGATTCGTCGAAGACATGACGAATGATGAGCTTCAGTTTTTCACGCCGCTCAAAAGTGGGCGAAGCCGGTCGCATTTTCCAGGAGTAGAAACCAGAGGTGGAAACGTCAAGCCAGGTGCACATGCCCGTGATCGGGAAATTGTCCTTCTCGCCGTCGATGAACTCATACTTCTCGGTCACCGATGGTCGCAGGCAAAGAAGGCTGCCGCTTTTTTTAGGAAGTCCCGTTCGGTGGTGACCTCCTGCAATTTCTTCTCCAACTCGCGGACACGCTCGTCCGCGGCGATGGAATCTGCCATCGGTTCGCCTGCGAGGTGCCGCTTCCGGTACTGGGCGACCCAACGACTCAACGAGCTCTCGGTGACACCGAACTCCTTGGCGACATCCGCGTGGGGGCGTGATTTGTCGAGTACTTCCCGCACTACTCGCTCTTTGAGTTCTGCCGAGTACGGGGTCGTGCGCTTTGCCACTTACCTATCCTTTGGTCAAGGTAAGTATCTCTTGCATGGCGGGAGTCCGCGAACTTCGGGGCACCTCAATCAGGTAGTGGGCGTTCTCCGCCTCCACCAGCCATTTCGTGTGTTCGCGCCAGGGTGATGTGGCGGTGCCAGGCGTCCCGGGTGCGGACTTCGTAGTGATCCAGGCCGCAGTCGGATTTCGCGGTCCCGAAGCAGTCCTCCACCGACCAGCGCAGGCCCATCACGCGGATGATCTCGCCGATGGGAGTGCCGGCCCGGGCGTGGACGGCGAAGTAGGCGACCTTCGCAGGGTCGGTGACCGGGCGTCGGACCAGGAGCAGGTGTGTGTAGCCGCGGCGGGGGCCGTCCTCGGCGCCACCGGGCCAGGTCACCTCGGCCAGGGCCCAGTCGTAGCGGTGTCGTTGCTCCCGTAAGAATGACCCCCAGGTGCTCCTTGGGTTCTAAGGTGGATTCGCATGATCGTCGCAACGTTGCTGGTGTCATGCTGTCAGAGCGCCTGCGAAGAGCTCGGCGGGGGTCTGCCATCCCAGTGTCTTTCGGGGTCGGTTGTTGAGGCGGTCCTCGATGGCTTGGAGGTCGTCGGCGGTGTGGACTGAGAGGTCGCTGCCCTTCGGCAGGTACTGGCGGAGCAGGCCGTTCGTGTTCTCGTTGGTGCCGCGTTGCCAGGGGCTGCCGCGGTGGGCGACGAAGACGCCGTCGCGGAACAGCGGTGCGAGGCGGTCGTGGCAGGCCATCTCGGCGCCCTGGTCCCAGGTGAGCGTCATACGTGCGAAATCGGGAAGGTCCTGAAGGGCGTCGGTGAGGCGGACGTAACGGGTGCGGCGGTCGACGAGTGTGGCGATGGCGGTGCGGTTGCTCCGCCCGGTGATGAGATCGCCCTCCCAGTCGCCGGTGCGTTCGCGGAGCTCGACGACGGACGGGCGTTCGTCGATGAGTGTCGCCGGCACGGCGAACCGCGGAGCGCGCTGGTCGGCCTTGCGGCGCTGCTTGCGCAGCGGCCGGCCGGTCCGCAGCTTCTTGGTGAGTGTTCTGCTCAGGACGCCTTTCGCACCCTGGTAGAGCGCCCGGTAGATGCTCTCGTGGCACAGGTGTCGCTCGGGCCGGTCCGGCCACAGAGCGCGCAGGTGGGCGGCGATCTGTTCGGGGCTCCACTCCAGGTCGAGCCTGGCCTGGACCTCGGCTCGGAGCTCGGTGTCGAGTCGCAGCTTCGGTCTTCGGGGCCGTTCGCCCCGCTGTCTGGAGCGGTGGTGGGCGAGGTCGGCGTCGTAGACGCACTTGTCGTGTTCGAGCATGTTGCGGCGTATCTCGCGGCTGATGGTCGAGGGTGAGCGGGCAAGCCGTGCAGCGATCTCGCGTATGCCCAGACCGTGTTCGCGCAGGGTGGCGATGCGTTTGCGTTCCAGCAGCGACAGGTAGCGGCCCGAATGCATGGTCTCGGACACGCGTTCCGGCGGCAGGCCGCCATTTTCCGACCGCCACCGGTAGCCGGTCTTCCTGCCGATCCCGAGCTGCCTGCATGCCTCGACCGTGCCCACCCCAGATTGCAGAAGGCGCCAGTACTCCGCCTCAACCTCGAGCCTGCGCTTACGACCCACTCTCGCCATCAACACACCCATCATGATCAAGGAGTGTTGCGACAAGCGCTAGAACCCAAGGAGCAGAGCGTGCTCAATTCTGCGGGAGCATTGACAGTGATCCCCGTTCTGCCGTGCCACACCCGCCGACATCCGTCCCGTCTTGATGAACGCCGTCTCGTCCAGCACCAGCACCCCATCAGACCCGCCCAGATGCTGCACCACGAACGCGCGCACACCATCGCGCAGCCGATCGGCGAGCCAGGTGGAATGGGCCAGGAACCACTGCACCCGCTCCGGCGACGCATGCCCGGCATACTCCGCGATCTGCCAGCCGTTCTTCCGCTCCACCGGCCCGATCAACGCCTTCAGATATGCCATCGCCAGCCGCCGCCGGTCCACCCAACACCCCTGCCAGCGAAGCGAAAAACTCATCGAACCACCCCGACCACACCCGCACCGCACGCTCCGTCTCCACGAACAGAACAACGCGACACACACCCAACAGACACTCACGGCTGTAGTACCGGTGCCCGTTGCGATAGGCCGTGCGAGTGTCGGCCTGTTTACCCCGCTCGGCGCCGATCCGGGCTGTCCTCGGCCTCGATCAGCTCCTACAGCAGTCGCTGGGCGACCTCCCGGACGAGTTCAAGACCGTCTGTCGAACGTAGTGACTCGAGCAGGCGAAGTAGGTCATGCTGGGACAAGGCCACCGTGCACTCCTTGGATTGAACTGCCCGTTCACCAAGGACATCTGCACGGTGGCCCGCCCCGTTTCAGGGAGCATTCACCAGCAGCCGATGCACGCGGGAGCATCAGCAGGGGCGCACATCCCAGCCAAGACCAGCTACACCACTCAGCAGGACACCATCCAAGGCCGTCGCTGTCCAGGGCGCCGCCGCGACGTTCGCCTGCCGCCGGGCCGACAGCCCTGACCGCGATTATTCTGGGTGCGACAGCTCGACATACTCTTGCGTGCCCAGTCTGAGGTGATGCGCCAATGCTGAAGCAAATCCGGGTGATCATCGCAGACGATCATCCGCTGTATCGGGAAGGAGTCGCTCGTGCCCTGGCATGGAGCGACTCCATCGAAGTCGTCGGTGAGGCTGGGGACGGGCGCGAAGCCCTCGCGATGATAAAGGAACTGACTCCTGACGTCGCCCTGGTCGACCACAAGATGCCGGGCGTCGACGGAATCGAGTTGACCCACGCGGTCGTCCGCGACCAGATACCGACACGGATACTGATACTGAGCGCCTACAACAACAGCGAATTCGTCTTCCGCGCTCTGGAGAACGGTGCGGCCGGCTATCTACTGAAAGATGCAAAGAGAGCGGACATTATCGACGCCGTGCGCCGTGTAGCGAGTGGCGAAACCGTTATTCCGACCGGGCTGGCGGGCGGTGTGGCCGAAGAGATCCGCATCCGAGCGCAGACCGCCGGTCCTGCCTTCAGCGTTCGGGAGCTGGAAGTGCTGACATTCTTCGCTGATGGTCTCAGCATTCCCCAGGTTGCCCACGAGCTCTTCCTTGCACCGAGTACGGTCAAGACACATGCCCAGCACCTCTACGAGAAGCTGGGGGTATCCGACCGGGCGGCAGCGGTCGCAGAGGGCATGCGCCGGGGCCTGTTGACGTAGAGGAGGCGACCCCGAGTCCGGCGGCCGGATGCGGCGAGCCCGATGGCGCAGACGCGACACGAGGCTGCCCTCCCTTGTCCGTTACGCGCTCTCATTCGTCACCCGATCACTGAACCTTTTCAGCGGTGCCCCTCCAGGGTGAGGATGGCTTTGGTGATTGACGTGAGTTTGTTCGGGCTGGTTCGGGCTTTGCGGAGGATGCGCCAGGTCTTGATCCGGGCGATGGCTCTCTCGACGGGCCACCGGAGTCGGGAGTGTGCCCGGTTGACGGACTTCTGTTTGACGGTGAGGTCTTTGCCGGGTCGCCGGCGGTGTGGGACGGCGACGATGTCGCCGGCTCCCTGGTAGGCCTTGTCCGCCAGGACGGGGATGCCGAGGCGGATGCATGTGGCGATGATCCGGTGCCGACGGGCCGCGGTGAGATCGTGGATCCGGCCCGCGAGAGCGGGTGAGATCCAGACCAGGGCTCCGTCCGGCGCGGTGATGACCTGCATGTTTACCCCGTGGCGGCGGTGTTTGCCCGAGTAGTCGGCGCGGCCGTCACCAACCCGGTCGCACTCGGCGAGGGTCCCGTCCAGCAGGACATACCGGGCGTCCGCCGTTCTCAAAGCCGCGGTCAGGCCCGGCGCCCGGCCTGCCAGGAGCGCCACAACGCCGTGAACGTAGGCGTGGGTGGTACCCACGCTGATCCCGAAACCCGCCGCGATCTGAGTCAGGGTGTCGTTCTTCTTCAGGTACACCAGTGCGGCCAGGGCCCGCTCGGAGGGCGGCAGCTTGCACCGGCGGTCACCCTCCCGGGTGACGATCAGCATCGTCACCCACTCCACGAGGGCATGCGCAACATCGAGTACGGCACGACAGGGAACCAACAGAGCCCCCAGGCTGAAGAGTTGAGCATCGATACCTTGCTCAACAGCCCGGGGGCTCTGCCCGTTTCACCACCACCTCGTCACCCGATCAGTGGCCAAGTTGAAAATGCTCAGTGACCACAAGTCGTCGTCCACGATCCATGGCCGAGTGCTCACGCACTCACGAACGGCCGAATCATCGCACCAGTTACGCCCGACCAGGGGATCTCACCAAGATCCTGTTACGAGCTCTATGGCTTGTGGCGTGAATCTGACAGTCCGTAGAGCAGGGCAGGGAGCATAAACTACGGATCCCTCAAGGGACAACCGTTGTTGCGCGCGTGGAGTGGACCACCCCAAGAGTCCCTCCTGTCAAAAAAGTGCAGAAATCTTTACGTTACCGGAAACTCCGGGTCGCAAAATTTGCGGCTCGTTGTTCCATGACATTTACTGCCCAACTGAAGTCGACGGCGCGCCATCGAAGCGGGACGATGCATGAGCCTTAAATTTGATATGGCTGGACAGAGCCACTTAGCAGAGTAGACTCCCATATTCAGGCAGAGCCTGCAAAAATTTTTTAATTTCGATAAGGGACTCCTATGAAGATCGCAATTGTGGATGGGTACTCTACTGGATCTGCACTGGCGGCTAGGCTCCAGAGCGCAGGGGTGGAATGTGTCCATATACAGAGTCATCCCGAAACCACGGACTACCTCCTGCGAACCTTCCAGGAACGCAACTATAGTATGAACTTCGGACATTTCCCAGAAATCCTTTCGCTGGCGGGCCAGCTTGCGAATCTTGGGGTATCGAGAGTAGTGGCAGGCTCTGAGTCAGGAGTAACCCTCGCAGAACATCTTGCTCTCACACTCAATCTCCCCACTAACACGGCTGGTGGCACGAGAGCACGACGAAACAAGGAGTTGATGGCAAGGGTTGTTAGCGCAGCGGGGTTGGCAACACCGCTAAGTATTGTGGTCGAATCTTCCGCTGCCGGATTGCAATGGTTTGATTCCATGCAGCCTATGGATGTAGTTGTGAAGCCTCTTGCGAGTGCCGCTTCAGATGGTGTCCGATTTTGCCGAACCGCATCAGACGTGGAGGCGGCCTGCCTTGAAATTCTAACTTCCACTAACGTGTTTGGCCACGTTAATCATTCAGTCCTAATTCAAGAGAGATTGATAGGGAGCGAATATTACATTAATACCGTATCGGTAGATGGTCGGCATCACATCGCAGAGATATGGGGCTACACGAAGAGAGTAGGTAGTTCTGAGACTCCGATATATGATTATGAAGAACCAGTCGATCTGAGTAGTGGTGTTGCGCAGATGCTGAGTTCCTTTACTTTCGACGTCTTGAATGCACTTGGGATTACCTCTACGCCGGCTCACACGGAAGTAATTATTACGCCACGTGGACCTGTTTTGATCGAGACAGGGGCCAGGCTTGGTGGGGCGACTGACCCTGACATCGTTGAGAAGCACTGCGGAGTATCTCAGACAGGTCTCTTCGCGTCTTCTCTAGTCAACCCGGAGTCTTTCCCTTCGGACTACAGAGGTTTCTCGCCGAATGGAAGCATTCGGAACGTGGCACTGATTAACTCTTACTCCGGGCGCGTTAACCCTGGCGCACTCGATGCCATAAGGGGAATTAACAGCGCCGTTTCAATCAACTTTTCGCCTGCATCAGGATCAATTATCAAGCCAACTACTGACCTAGTTAGCTCGCCGGGGTATGTATACCTCGCGTCCGAAACGAAGAGCCAGGTCATTTCCGATTACAACCTTCTCCGATCGATGGAATCTAGAGGATTGTATACATCGCAAATCTAGGCGTACTGAATAACCGGTAAGAGAAATCTAAGCTTGGAGGTTTCCACCAAATGTACGAAACAGTAACCGATGACTTGACCATGATCGGATGCCGACTCGATCGGACTCTGTTCGATGAGCTAGCCGGAGAGTTGGCAGGATATCCTTATGTAAAAATCGTGATTGATCGCATCCAACGTACATGGCATGTTCTTGATACTAAAGTCCATACGTTTCACGCACAGTATATTGCTACGAAAATTAATGGTATTACATTGCAGCAGCTGGAAGACGACCTGGATTATTTCAACGCTAGCGTTTACACTGACCCTAATCGCAGGTTTATGCTGGGAATTCTGTCAGTGCGAACATTGTCACCGCGTTCAGGAAAAGCAGTCGTAGATATCGGGACCCACGAAGAGAGCTTCATGGTCCTGGAGACTACAGATGGCGACACGATGGGCGCATCGCTGCTCACCGATTTCTACACGTTCGTTCGAGAAAACCTCGACAGGGACATAAAATTGGTACTCATGCCGGCTACCCATGCACAGGAGATAGAGCTGGAGTCAGTTCCCCCGAATCTGGTCCCGCGGATCAGTAGCCACGATATCTTTGCCCGCTCAAACTATATGGTTCTCAACATAGCTTTCAATCTGGGGCGTCTCAGATATTTTTCCTCAGCTAAAGCGTACCAAGAGGAACGAGATACCCTTATGTGGCACGATATTGTCGCCATGCCAGTAGTTCCAGATAACATCCCTCGGGTCGCTGGAATAATCAACGGCGAACCTGTCAGCCCCTTGTCGCATACCAACGTACTTGCTGCGGGCTGGGGAATACCAAACTCCATAATTCGAGATATTGAAGTCCGAGTCCACGAGGACGATCTGGACGGTTCCTGGGTCAGATATGAAGTAACCAGCAAGGGTCTTATGATAGAGAAATCCCCTGCACCACAGAATCTCGAAGAACCTAATTGGAATAGTGCGCAGATTAAATTGTGCCCTCCTGACTTGGGAATATCATCCATTTCTCTGCTCAGCCAGCTTCGCGTAACGGACCGGCATCGATATGGCACCAAGGCCGCAAACATAGGTGAACTTCACCATCTTCTGCTAAACGGAAGCCGGAACTTGACTTCCTTTTATACCACTCCACGGCACCCGAGGAAGAACCTTCTTCCTTATTTGGCCGACCGTCTTCAATCGCCATCGGAAGCAGAAACTCTCACAGATGCTTCAACGTTTATAGGTAAGACGCTCAGTGCACCGTCTGGCCTCGCGTTGCCGTTCTGGATGCAGCAGTGCTTCCTGAATTCAAATCCGGCGATTATTCGATCTATTGATGAACTTAGAAAAGCCCTCAGAGAGGGTGAACTCTCAGTTTTGGATGGACTTTGCCGGGAGATTCAAGAGAATATTAGATCGACGGATATTCCGGCTGCCATTTCCGCAGAAATCGAATCAAAAGTGGCGCTGAATCTGACCATTTCTAGCACACTAGTAGTGCGCTCTTCTTCGAACGCAGAAGACCTTGAAGGGTTTTCAGCAGCAGGCATTTACGAATCAGTCGGCGGTGTCTCTGACTTCTCAGGTCTATCTTCGGCGATACGACAGGTTTGGGCTTCTCTCTTCTCCCAGAGAAGCGTCAGTCTCCGACACCAGGCCGGTATCGCTCTTCAAGATGCATACATGGGTGTCATAATCCAAGAATACACACCAGCCGCTCTGGGTGGTGTTATGGTTACGTGCGACCCTGCGCGCCCCGACGATTTCCGCAATGTCTACATAAACTGCACAGAGAACTCGGTTTCTGCGGTAGTTGATGGAACAGTTATACCTATACAGTATCTCTACAACACCGTTGAGGGCGGAGGGCGAACCCTCTCGTTTGGTTCTGCCACGGAGGATCTCGATACCTCAACGAAGGAGAAGCTAGGCTCCCTAGCCCTCGCGGGTCGACTCCTTCAGTCTCACTTCTCTAGCGGAAAGCAAGATATTTCAGCCCTTGATATTGAATGGCTGCTCTCGGCTTCAGGAATTCTACAGGTTCTGCAAATCCGCCCTTACAGTATATGAAGTATTAGACGGGGCGGAGCCCTTTTTATAGGTGTAGACGTGACGGGCCGGTTCGTTACTGGCCCGTCACGTCAGCTGCGTCCTGCATTAATCCCCTAGAGAGTTTGAAATGCAGTGGAATATCCCAAGGCTCCCTTTTCGAGGCGATACGATTGAATCAGCATCTGCGCGTCGCATTGTTGCACTAAATAATGGTTTTCAAGTACTTTTCAACCTCCATTGGTGGATGCCAATTTTCTACATCTACCAAAGCCAGGCAGGGCTTACGGATGCTGAGATTTTTGGTATTCAGAGCATTTACTACGTGGTGTTCTTTCTTATGGAGATGCCAACAGCCGCAGTCGCCGACCGCCTGGGGCCACGGCGCTCTTTGTTGCTAGGTTCGTTGCTCATGGCACTGGCAAACATAGTTCCTGTGGCCAGCCCGAATTATTTGGGCTTCCTTGCACACTTCGTCATGATTGCAGCCGCCCGCTCTTTCGTATCTGGAGCGGCGAGCACCTATTTGTATGAAGCTCTTGCTTCCCATGGGGCAGTGGGGCACTACGCGCAAGCTGAAGGAACTGCGAGATCACTTGGACTGTTGGCAAAGGTCGCCTGCTGGCCTCTAGCAGGCGTACTCATGGAAGTAGTTTATTCGGCTCCCTACTGGCTCAGTTCGTTCTCATCGTTGGCTGCTTTTGCGTGTGCTTTGGCTCTGCCTGCTCTGCATGTTCATCATTCTGTGAATAGCCGACGCGAATCCATACCGATCCTTTCGCAATTGAATCGCCTCCCTGAAGCATTTCGGACTTCTCGAGAGCTACTTCCCTTGATGTTGCAAGGTGTAGCTGTTTTTACGCTTGTACGAATATGCCAGTCTGACCTATTCCAGCCGATTCTGCTAGCCAAAGATGTTCCTCTCTCTCGCCATGGTCTAGTTCTGTCGGCCATGGCGATTTCTGAAGCTATCGGCTCTGCACGCCCCGGAATTCTTCTGCGCCATCTTCGAGGTGCCACTGCAGTGTTTTTCTTGAGTCTCGCAATGGCTGGATGCCTCTCTGTAATTGTGGTTTCGGGCGATTCTGGTGTCGTGATATTGCTATGTCTCTTTGCGGTTACTGGAGGGCTCGCTTACCCCATACAGCGCAGCATTGTAAATGATGCCATACCCCCAGATAGTAGCCGTGTTATGTTGCTTTCAGTTGAGTCGCTTATCGATCGGGTAGTGTGTGCATTCGTTGCTGTTTCTGCGGGGGCTTACCTTTCGGCGGGCCGCCTTAACTCTTTCCTTCTGTACATTTCTGTCGCGGCATGTCTTTTGGTTCTCGGAGCGGGCGTAATTTTGTGGACTGCTCGGAAGCTGTCTGGGCCCATCGAGCCTGTCACCAGAGTTCCGATAGTGCCTTGTGAGAGCGATCGCTAGGTTGATGTGTCTGATGGCTTCGAGCTCTGCTCCTTCTCGTTGGGCAGGAAAACGAACAGCATGCTTCGTGGTGGCGAGTGACTTGTCGATGCGCGGCGATAACGTGCCCGAGGGCAATATCTGTCCAGGATACTGCTTCGCAACCGTCGAAGGCTGTGAAAAACCAGTTTGGCCGACGACTCAGCACGGGTTGTCGTTTTATTTGCCAGTGAGCCTTTTCCATCTTGATCAGTTGGCGAGTTCGAGGGCGACGACGGCTCGGACGACTGCGGTGATTCGGGTGGTGCTGCAGCGGAGCTTCCGCAGGAGTCGCCAGCACTTGAGGGTCGCCATGGCGCGTTCGCCGAGGCTGCGGATCTTGGCGTGGTCCCGGTTGTGACGTCGGCGCCAGCCGCGAAGGTTCTTGCCCCGGAACGGGACGCGGACGGCAGCACCCGCACCTTGGTAGGCCTTGTCCGCCCAGCACTTGACGCCGTCGGTGGCGAGAGCGGCGGGAATGCCATGGGTCCGGGCCGCGGTCAGGTCGTGAGTGGCCCCCGTGTTGATTGCCGCTCTGGATGGTGATGGTGGGGGCCGGAGTGTGCCGTTCCGGATGAGTATGGCGGTGTGATTGGTGCAGGTGGGTTGATCTCCGGGGTGCCGAGGGGCACGGTGACCATGTCTTGATCGGCAAACGGCCCTCCCGTTGTCGTTGGTCGCGAAGCCGGGAGGGCCGTTCGGGTGCGCCCGGAGGCGCTTTGATCACGGTAGAGGCGAACGTCGTTGATGTCGAACGGCGGTTGGTGGCGGGTGAGTTGGAGTGCCTGGGGTGTGGCGGGATGCTGACGCCGTGGGGGTGGGCCCGGCCGCGGGGACTACGAGGGCCGGAGATGGGTCGGCTCGAGGTACGGCCGCGCCGTTCACGGTGTTCGGCTTGCGGGATGACACATGTGTTGTTGCCGGTCAGCGGCTTGTCGCGGCGGGCGGACGTGGTCGAGGTGATCGGGGCCGCGCTGGAGATGAAGGCGATCGGCGCCGGGCATCGCACGATCGCGGGCCGGCTGGGACGGCCGGTCACGACGGTGCGGGGGTGGCTGCGCCGGTTCGCAGCCCGGGCCGGGCTGGTCGCGGGGGTGTTCACCGCTCATCTGGTCGCTCTCGCGGAGGACCCGGCCGGGGTGCTGCCGGCGCCCGCGCCGACGGTGTTCGCGGACGCGGTCGCGGCGGTGATCGCCTGCTGGAGGGCGGTCCGGTCACGGTTCCCCATGGTCACCGCGCCGATTTGGCAGGTGGCCTCAGCGGTCAGCCAGGGCGGCCTGCTGGCTCCTGGCCGGCAGTGGTCGGCCGGGTGAAATCGATCAACACGAGTTGGCCCTGACGGGCTGCGGTGGCACGGGTCCAGGGTGACTCGTTGACATGTCCGCAGCCTTTTGGAGGTCGTGCTGATGGCTTTGGCCGATGAGGAGGAACGCCGGCGGGCCGAGCGGGCCCACCAGGTCGCGCTGTTCCGCTACCAGTTGATACGTGAGGCGGCCGGTCCTGCCCTGAGCCCGGGCCAGCGAGGCGCGATGGTGCGCCGGCTGGCGGCGACGACGCATACGGACCCGTTCGGCCGGCAGATCACGGTCGCCCGCGGCACCCTGGACCGGTGGCTCCGCAACTGGCGTGAGGGCGGCTTCGACGCCCTGCTGCCGCCGACGAGGCAGGTCACGCCCCGGACCCCGGAGGAGGTCCTGGACCTCGCGGCCGCGTTGAAGAGGGAGAATCCCTCGCGCACGGCCGCGCAGGTGGTACGGATCTTGACCCAGCACCTGGGCTGGGGCCCGTCCTATCGAACCGTCCACCGTCATCTGGGCCGCCTCGAGCTGCTGACCCGCCCGGACGGGATGCCGCCGCCCGCCTTCGGCCGGTTCGAGGCCGACCGCCCCAACGAACTCTGGGTCGGCGACGCCTTGCACGGGCCGAAAATCGCAGGCCACAAGACCTATCTGTTCGCTTTCGTGGACGATCATTCGCGGGCGGTGGTTGGGCACCGGTGGGGCGGCGCCGAGGACAGCGTCCGCCTCGCCGCGGCCCTCCGCCCGGCCCTGGCTGCGAGGGGCGTCCCGGAAGGCGTCTATGTTGACAACGGCTCCGCTTTCGTGGACAAAGCCCTGCTCAGAGCCTGCGCGAGGCTCGGTATCAAGCTGATCCACTCCACCCCGGGCCGCCCAGAGGGACGCGGCAAAATCGAGCGCTTCTTTCGAACAGTGCGGGACCAGTTCCTCGTCGAGGTCGGCAACGAGAAGATCACCGATCTCGCTGAGCTCAATCGTCTGTTCACGGCCTGGACCGAGCACGCTTATCACCGGGCGGTGCACTCCGAGACCGGGCAGACGCCGATGGAACGCTGGCTCGCCGGCTCCCCGTTCCCGCAGCCGACCCCGGCCCAGCTGCGGGAGGCTTTCCGCTGGTCGGAGCACCGCACCGTCGCCAAGACCGCGACCGTCTCGCTGCACTCCAACACCTACAACGTCGACCCTGCCCTCGTCGGCCGCAAGGTCGAGCTGGTCTTCGACCCGTTCGGCATGACCGAGATCGAAGTCCGCTTCAACAACCGGCCCTTCGGCCTGGCCATCCCGCACCGCATCTCGCGCCACGCGCACCCCAAGGCCAAGCCCGAGATCCCAGAGGCGACACCGCCGGCGCCGCCGACCGGTATCGACTACCTCCGCCTGGTCGACACCGCCCGCACCACCGAACTCGGGCAGAAGATCAACTACGCCGCACTGCTGGGCGAGACGCCCGATCCGCAGGGCGAGGACCGGTGACCAGCGGAAACCCAGTCCAGGACCGTATCTGCCACCTGGAAAACGTCGAGACGGCCGCCCGACAACTGCGAGACAAGGCCCTTGACCTGGCACTTCGTCAAACTGCCCGCTGGCCCGGCCAGCCACGGCCCGCGCTGGCCGAACGGGCGGTCTTCCTCGCCCTGGCCCTGCACCACCGAGCCGAACAGGCCGCCCGAGAACTCGACGACTTCACAAACTACCTGGAAAGAAACGCGAGTTGATAGACAAAATCCAGGGCTACTACGGTTTTACGGCCATGCCATTCGGCAAAGACCTGGCCCCCGGGATGCTGCACCGGCACTCCTCACATGCCCAGGCTGCGGCCCGCATCACCTGGTGCATCGGCGAACGCTGCCTCGGCGTGATCACCGGCGAGGTCGGCGCCGGGAAGACAGTAGCGGTCCGGGCCGCCCTCGACGCACTCGACCACCCCAGACATACCGTCATCTACATCCCCAACCCCGCGGTCGGGGTCGCCGGCATCCACCAGGCCATCGTCACCCGCCTCGGCGGCGTCCCCAAACCCCACCGCTCCACCCTCATCCCGCAGGCCGCCGACGCACTCGCCACCGAACACGCAGAGCGAGGACTCGTCCCCGTCCTTGTCATCGACGAAGCCCACCTACTCGACCACGAACAGCTCGAGGCCGTGAGGATGCTCACGAACCACGACATGGACTCCACCAGCCCGCTGGCCTGCCTCCTCGTCGGGCAGCCCACCCTGCGACGGAACATCAAACTCGGCATGCTGGCCGCCCTCGACCAGCGGATCGCGATCCGATACAACATGCCGCCCATGACCGGCGAGGAAACCACCAGCTACCTCGCCCACCACCTCACACTCGCCGGCCGCAGCGACACCCTGTTCTCCGACGACGCGATCACCCTGATCCACGACACCGCCCGCGGCTACCCCCGCGCCGTCAACAACCTCGCCGTTCAGGCCCTGCTCTCCGCCTACGCCGACAACAAGTCCATCGTCGACGAGTCCTCCGCCCGCGCCGCCGTCGCCGAAGTCACAGAGGAATGACCACCCTCGCGAACGGCACAATGAGCATCCCAGTGACACCGTGAGCATCAAATGCCCTGCCGGACGGAGTCCGGCAGGGCATTCTCATCGCCGCACATGCTCATCCTGAGTGACAACCCCATGCTCATCTTGAACGGCAAGCAACACCCCCGGCAGCGCGTCCGATGCCCAGATCAAACGCCCGGCCGGATCGGCGATGACCTGCACGTTCATGCCGTGATGCTTCTTCTTCCCCGAGTAGTACGGCCGGTCGGCGGCGATGCGGTCGATCGGCAGCACGGTGCCGTCGAGGATCACGTACGCCTTCTTCCGCACGGTCTGCATGGCCTGTTCGAGCGTGGGCGCGAGGGCGGCCAGGAGGTCGACGGCCTCGCGTATGTACCGGTAGACCGTCGCGATCCCAACCCGAAAACCCGCCGCGAGGCGGGCGTAGGTGTCGCCGCAGCGCAGGTGAGCGAGGACGAGCAGGGCCTGCCGGCTACAAGTGAGGCACCGCCAGCGGGAACCAATGCGGCGGCGGTGACCTGCGAGAAGACCGGAGAGGTGCTGCAGGGTGCGGCTGGACAGATCGATGGCGGACGGGCAGACAAGCACGAGAGCTCCTGGCGGACTGGTGATCTTGGTCGTGAACCCGTCTACCAGGAGCTTTCTTCATGCCCACCACCGGGAACCCCGATCCAACCACCCGTCAGGTTGGAAGAGGTTCACTGATGATTTAGGCCACGTTATCCAGCACCTCATGTCGTCCAACCTGGGGCACAGGCTTGTTCGTGGTCCGAGGAGGAGCTGGCCAAGTGGACCAGTCGCCCCCACGTGTGCCCGAATCCGGTGGCCAACCCCTTGGAGCGGGCATCCTCGACATTGAACCGCTCCGGGTTTGACTGAGCTTGTTCCGCTTTGACGGGCACCTTTGGTGTGGTGGTCAGGCCGCGAGAGCGGTCTCGTATTCAGCGGGACTGCGGTAGCCGAGGCTGCTGTGAAGCCGGTGCAAGTTGTACCAGCTCTCGATCCACTCGAATATCGCCGTGCGGGCAGCAGCCCGGCTCGGCCAGGGGTCGGTGTCGCCCAGCTCGTTCTTCAGGGTCGAGAAGAACGATTCCGCGAGCGCGTTGTCCCAGCATTGCCCAGTCCGTCCGACCGACAGGCGGATGCCGAACTCATCTGCCAGGACGGCGAGTTCACGGCTGGTGTATTGACAGCCTCGGTCGGAGTGGAAGATCACCGGACCGGATGGACGGCGAGTTCGGCAGGCGGTCCGCAGCGCGTCGGCGACGAGCTCGGTTCGCAGATGGTCGGCTGTCGCCCAGCCGACGACGCGGCGTGAGGCGATGTCGATCACGGTGGCCAGATAGAGCCAGCCCTCGCTCGTGGCGATATAGGTGATGTCCCCGCACCAGCGGGTGTCGAGGGCCGACAAATCGGGCTGGAAGTCACGAAGTACCAGGTCAGGCCGGGTGGACGCGTGTGGGTCGGGAATGGTGGTGCGGTGCCGGCGTCGTCGGTGCCTGCCGGTCAGACCGGCCTGTCGCATCAGGCGGGCCACCCGGCGGCGGGCCTTGACCCTGGATTTTGGACACCGGAGAGACTTGGATCTTGATGGTCCAGGAGAACGGAGTCCCCGTGGGGATGAAGCATTACCCCGCCGAGTTCAAGGCGGACGCGGTCGCGTTGTACCGGTCGAGGCCGGGAGCGACGATCAAGTCGGTCGCCGGCGATCTCGGGGTGAACACCGAGACGCTGCGGAACTGGATCAAGGCCGCCGACGGACACCGCCCCGGCACCCATTCCGCACCGCCGGCCGCTGCCCGGACCGGCGGTGACGACGTTCAGGCGGAGCTGGCCGCGGCACGCAAGAGGATCCGTGAGCTGGAGGAAGAGCGCGACATTCTTCGCAAGGCGGCCCGGTATTTCGCGACGGAGACGCGCTGGTGAACCGCTGCCAGTTCGTTGAGGATCACCAGCGCCGTCACGGCGTGAAGCGGCTCTGCGACATCCTGGGCCTGGCCCGCTCGAGCTTCTACTACTGGCGCCGCACCGCGGCTGCAAGGGCGGCCCGGCAGGCCGTCGAGGCCGGGATCACGGCCCGGATATGCAAGGCCCACCAGGACTCCGACGGCACCTACGGAGCACCGAGGATCACCGCCGAACTCCGTGACGAAGGCGGCCCCGTGATCAACCACAAGCGCGTCGCCAGGATCATGCGGACCATCGGACTCGAGGGAGTCCGCCTGCGCCGCCGGCACCGCACCACCGTCGCGGACCAGGCCGCGGCGAAGGCCCCCGATCTGATCGGACGAGACTTCACCGCAGCCGTGTTGAACACGAAATACGTAGGCGACATCACATACTTGCCGGTCAGCGGCTCGAAGCCGCTCTATCTAGCGACCGTCATCGACCTCGCCTCACGCCGGCTGGCCGGGTGGGCGATCGCAGATCACATGCGCGCCGAGCTCGTCATCGACGCCCTGACGGCCGCCGAACGGACCCGTGGGAACCTGAACGGAGCGATCATGCACACCGACCACGGCTCGCAATATACGAGTAGGGCCTTCGCTGAAACCTGCAGGTCAACAGGGGTCCGGCAGAGTATGGGCGCGATCGGGTCCAGCGCGGACAACGCCGCCGCGGAAAGCTTCAACGCCGCCTTCAAGAGGGAGACCCTCAAAGGCCGGAAGGCTTGGTCGAGCGAGCGCGAGGCCAGGCTCGACGCCTTCCGCTGGCTGACCCGATACAACACCCGCCGACGGCACTCCTACCTCGGTCAGCGCTCCCCGATCGCCTACGAGAACGGCTTCCAAGCAGCAGCAACTACCCTGGACCAAGCCGCATAGACGTGTTCAAAATCCGGGGTCAAGGCCCCCAGGAACCTCACCCGTCACGAACTACAGCTGCCGTGTCGGACCGGCTATGCCTGCAGGGCATCCTCTACGTCCTCTACAACGACGTCGCCTGGCAACTCCTGCCGATGGAGCTGGGGTTCGGCTCAGGGCAGACCTGCTGGCGGCGGCTGGAACGGTGGCTGCAGGCGGGGGTCTTCGACCAGCTGCACCGCACTCTCCTCGCCGAGTTGAACGCGGCCGGCCGCCTCGACTGGTCCAGGGCCTGCGTGGATGGCTCCCACATCCGGGCGAAAAGGGGGGGCGCCGACACCGGTCCGTCGCCGGTCGACCGGTGGAAGACAGGCAGCAAACACCACCTGATCTGCGACGGCCGCGGTGAAAGTCATCACGACCGCGGCCAACGTCAACGACGTCACCCAGACCCTCGCCCTGGTCGACGGCATCCCACCTGTCGCCGGCCGCCCCGGCCGACCCCGAAGGCGTCCGGAAGCCCTGCTCGGCGACAAGGGCTACGACTCCAACCCCCAACCGCGAAGAGCTGCGCAAACGCCGGATCCTGCCCGTCATCTCCCGCAAAGGAGCCCCGAACATCAAGGGCATGGGCAAGCTCCGCTACGTCGTGGAGCAGACCTCCGCCCTGCTCCACCAGTTCAAACGCCTCGCCGTCCGGTGGGAACGCCGCACCGAACTCCACGACGCCTCCGTCTCCCTCGCCTGCGCCCTCATCTGCTGGCGACGTCTCAACTGGCCCGACTCATGATCGTGTTACGAGCTCTCAGGACAGGACTTCGGCTGGCCGACTCCGGGCCTGAACGGCTGGCCGACTCCCTCCGGCCAGGCCTGCTGCTCTTGTTTCGGGTGGCCGACCTGTTCCTTGACTCCTAGGAATCGACGGCCGCGCCGCAGACTACGCAGATGGCCAGGTCGAGTAGGTGGTGCGATTTCAGCCTTGCTGCTCAGTGTCCCAGAACAGGAGCGCCCGCCCGTGCCCTGCGCCTTCGCCGTAGGGCTCACAGTTTCACGATCCGCGGTGATAGAGAGGCCGCGCCAGAAGAGTGAACCGGATGGCAGAGTCGTGTGTCTATCTGATCATTTTCGCTGCACTGTGGATGCTAGGCAGATGCCTGCCTTCTTCGATTCCCGCACTACGGCGCGATCGCTGCCGTTTCTCGCTCTATTGGCTTTGGTCCTCCCTCCATCTGATGCCGTGGCCACGGAAGGAATCGTGACTGAGCAGACGACGAGATCCATCGCACCTGGTGTCCGTCTTGAGTCGTTTGATCGACTAGAAGACGACCACTGGTTGCGAGTTGACGAACTTACCGTCGATCTTGCTTCACCGGGCTTGCGCGTAGATTACCTCGGAGGCCCAGGTACTGTGACAGATGCTGTAAACCATCGCCAAGCAGAACCCGGCAGGCGGCCTGTAGCTGCGTTCAACGGAGACTTCTTTGATATCCGCAAGACCGGGGCCCCTTTGGGCCCGGGAATCGACCAAGGGCGCCTGCTTCATTCTCCGGTACCAGGCTCAGAATATGCTGTCGGATTTGGTCCTGGTGCTCTGGGGCGTGTACTGCAGATCGCTCTCCGATCAACAGTCACACTGCCGAGCGGAAAGGTCAGGCAGCTAACTGGTTACAACAGTGCAAGGCCTCCGATGGACGGAATTATGGCGTATACCTATGCCTGGATGGGTCGATACTCTCACCTACCACAAGGCGTCGTCACCGAAGTTGACGTACGCAACGATAGGGTGATTGCGGTACATCATCATGACAACCCGAGCGCTCCGCCATCGGGCGTCACACGGTTGGCTGGGTTCGGAACATCCGCTGGGGAGTTGGCAGCACTCCGAGAGGGGGATCGGGTGAAAATGGAGATTCAGGCCGAAGCTAATAACGGTCTCCTTCCGTCGTCTGCAGTAGGTGGCCGGGAGCAGTTGGTAATCGGTGGAATCTCCCAGAATCACGATGGGATCAAAAACAACACAGCCGCTCCTAGAACGGCCGTTGGCTTTTCCAAAAATGGGAAAGTGATGCGGATTGTGGTGATTGATGGGAGGCAACGCGACAGCGCCGGAATCACCCTCACCGCCTTGGGCCGCCTCATGCGCGACCGGGGATCACATAACGCTCTGAACCTCGATGGCGGTGGGTCAGCGACACTTCTTGCGGCCCAGGCCGGCGATTCAAGACTGCGTCTCGAGAACTCTCCGTCCGACGGCAAAGAACGGCAGGTACCCAATGGATTGCTAATCTCAGTCCCCAGCGGCACAGGGAGGGCTGCTGGCTATCTGGTTGAGGCAGCCTGGGGCGCTTCCCGTGTTTTTCCCGGCCTTTCGCGCACGTTCACTGCAACTGCCTATGATGACCGATTGGCCCCTGCCTCCCCGGGTGAGATCCGTTGGCGAGTGGCCACCCCAGGTATGGGCTCAATCCATACGAATGGGGTTTTTCGTGGAATCCGCCCCGGAAGTGCAACAGTGCATGTTGAGTCGGATCGCGGAATGCTGGACCGCGAAGCCGTAAATATTTTGCGTCGGATCGCTCCTCTCATGAATCCGATTACTTCCCTGGTGGGCGGCAAACCTTCGCCCCCGGCTGGCTCGGTGCAGTTCGATGTCCTTGACCCCATGGTGCGAATTGATTGTGATTCTGGGCCTATCCGGCTAACGGATCGGAAGGACGGAAATACCGTTCGGCTTTTTGGGTATGACGCTCGAAATCAATCAGCCCTCATCGAAGCACGCGATGTGCGGTGGGAATACGATCATTCTCTCTGGCGGGTTGAGAGTAACGGCCAGGGTGGATTCACGGTTAATTCCCTCGTTGCTAAATCCTCAGGAACACTGCTGGCCATCGTGCCAGCTCTCGGAATCCGGACAGAAATTCCAATTAGCGTAGGAGTTCCAAGGCCAACGGTAAGCTTTAACGATGCTGGTCAGTGGGTCGGTGCAGAGGCTGCCGCTAGGGATGGTCACGAAGGCTCGGGCTTGCGACTAAATTCTGGCACGGTTAGCCCGCGACAAGTGATCAAATTTGCATCCGGTCTTCGTGCCCTGGGTTTGTGGGTACGCGGAACCGGCCCTGATACGGAGCTGCAGATCCGATTGATGTCAGAGACCGGGAAAGAGGTAGTGGCAAGTGGTCCTGTAGTGAGAGGTACACAATGGCATCGGGTCTATTTTCCTCTGGAAGGCCCCACTTCGGGTCCGCTGACGCTGAAGGGCTTGAGCACAGACGGACAGCTGGTAGTAGACACACTGACCGCAGAAGACGGGTATTCCCAGGGGGCCCTGAGTAGTTCACTAGAGGGATACGGAACTGTTTCCTTGAAGCAGATTAGCGAAAAATCCTGGCACTTCGCGATCTCGCCAACAACAAAAGTATCTCTATTTCAGAAACTACTCTCACGCGATATCGAAGATGTGGACTTCCTCCTCTCAGATCACCCAGCGGCGCAGAAACATATTGACATGTCTAAATCTCCAGGAAGTAAACTCCGTGACATTTCAACACTGGGCTCATTCATGCATCGCGGGGTTAAGTTCACATACCTTGACACAGGGCGCGCCACACTAAAAGGGGGTGGAGTAAGCCGCCTTAGGCAACTACGGTCCGAACTGTCTGAAGCATCAAGGAGCTCCGAAACTCTGGCATTCATCGTTGTGCAAAAATATGTACCGCCCGACCACGTAGACAGCAAGGAGAGATCAGTGCAGGCTGCGGATCTATCCGCATTTCGTCGACGGACTGGAAAAGGTGTTGCGGTGGTTATCATGGATGCACCGAAAACACGTGCAACCCGGTCTGACGGGGTGCAATACCAAACCCTGAGTAAGGGCAGTTCACTACTGGCTGGTGTAGACACTCTTTCCCTGGCAGCCGATGCCTCAGCCAACTGGATTATTACTGCTGAGGCAGGTACTGCCGCCAAGTTGGCAGCGGGCGAAACCGGCAATTTGAATTTGGAATAGTTGCCACACTCGCACCACACCGACGATGCCCAGCAGGAACTGTTCGCTCTGCTCGTCGTCTACCAGGCCGCGCGACAGATCGCTGTCGACACTGCAGGCCGGGACCATCCGGGACCGCCCGCAACACAGTGCTCACCGCAACTGGAACCATAAGACGTCAGGGGTGCCGGCTCACTCCCGTGATCCACCGCGCCATCCTTCACCCCCGCGAGCTGGCTCCGCTGCACCGCCCAACCAGGATCCAGCCCCGCCACGTCAAACGCCCGATCTCGACCTTCGCCTACAGACCGACCAGGAAGAACACCCCGACCCCCAACACGGAGATCACCCTCACCATCACCACAGCCACCGACCGAACACGACCATGGCGAACCTAAAACTTCCCGGTACTGGGCCAAAACCGATGCCCGTCACACCTATGCCATCGCCGACACATTCCGTCACCGGTGGGACTTCGCCGCGATTGGTGTGCCGGCCCAGCTGGCTGCGGACCTGGCTCGCCGCGGCGGTGTGACATCGCCCGTCCGGCGCCCGGGTAGACGACGGCCTCGGGGTAACGGTCTGGCTTGCGGCGGACTCGCGGACTCCTCCCCTCATATCGTCGTTGGGCAGGTCGACCGTAGCGACCAGGCGGGTAGTGGTCGCCCTTCGACGGGATCACAGTGACGGGTGAGGAGTCTCGGCAGGCGGGCACTACTCGCTGTGTCTTCCTCTACAGGCAAATTCGAGGCGCACGGTCCCACGCCAGCCCGCAGGCAATCTGCTGCTGCACGTCCTGCAATATTCAACGGATGTGAAGCGGCCGTAAAAAAAGAAGGCGCTTCACTACGCCGAAGGTAACGCGAGGCGGCACTATGGGCGCTATAATCAAAAGCGAAAATGTGAAAGCGGGGTACGATTACATGCCTTTTGATCGAGCTTCAGATGAAGTAATTGCGGAAATCTACTCATTTCGGGATCGAGGGATCCTGTATTTTCCTGAACTCTCCGAAGATGCTCTTGCGAGAATACTAAAAAAACTCAAAGAGTTGAATGATGGCGAGGATCCTCTAAGGTGAAGATTTTACAGCCGGCCTGAATGGCGGATGAGGCTAAGATCCATATGTCCGGTACCGAGTGGGAGTGCTATGCGTCACGCTAACCAGAGGATACCGTTGAATCTGCATGTCGGGGACGACCTGCCAGTTCCGATGTGGGCGATGTTTGGTTTTAACGAGCAAAGGCCCTACGAAGTTGAGGTAACGGTAGCTGCCGAATATTCTGGAGGGTCATCCTGGGTGTTCGCCCGCGAACTTTTGTATGGCGGGTTGCTGAAGGTTACTGGGGAAGGTGACGTAGTCGTATGGCCGAATCATCTGGACGAAAATGAAATATTCATGTGCTGGAGAAATAGAGGGGACTCGATCCTCTTGTCTATAGATTTCTACGCTTTGTCCTCATGGATAGGCAGAACAGAGCGCATCGTTCCCATAGGTCTAGAGTCAAAATATGTTGATGTCGGCGCCGAGTTGTCTAGATTCTTCACGCCAGGTGGCACGGCATTCTGAACTAGCGCACCCGCCTTTGTTCCATTTTGATTGCTAACCTAACGAGCTCATGAGGCCTATTCACGGGGTTCACCAGCCCTTCTTGTAGAAGGCGAGGGCGGTGATGGTCCTGGTGATGAGGGGGAAGGTTTGGAGGGCGCCACGGTAGCGGGTGGCGAGGATCTTCCAGTCCTTCAGGTGCGCGATCGCCCGCTCGACCGCGGCGCGGAGTTTGCCGATGCTCTGGTTGTAGACCTTGTCTCCGGCGGGCCGTTCCCGGCCTGGGGGCTTGCGTCTCGCGGTCAGCATCCCGGAGCCGAGGTAGCCCAGGTCACCGATGTCCTCCCGGTTGGCGAACGTCCCGGGAAAGTGGGACTGCCGCCAGGCATGCATGCCGTGCCGTGAGCCCGGGACGGGCGCCGGGACCGCGAGCAGATCCCCTGACAAAGTGGCCGCGACCTGCAGGTTGAAGCCGGTGTCCCTGTGCTTGCCGGAGAACATTGTTGTGCCCTCGCTTGCCCCGTCCCAGGTGGTCACCAGGGTGCCGTCGATCAGGACGAGGCGGCCGGCTGAGATCTCCGTGGGGTCCGGGACGTGTCCGGCCAGGACCTTCTCCACCACCGGCAGTAGCGTCGTCCACCGCCTGGAGACAGTGGCCTGGGAGATCCCGAACAGCTCCGCGGCCGCCTCCTGGACGGGGTTCTGCCGCAGCAGGAACAGCACCAGTACCACCGACTTGTACAGCCCCAGCACCCACATCCGCCCCGGCGTCACCGTCCGGTCCGGATCCTCCACCAACGCCCGGTGGACCTGTTCCACCAGCCCGCCCAGTTGATCCTTGTCCAGCCCTGTCGTAACGTCCCAGCTCAACGGCCCTGCCCCGGTAATGATCTGACGTCTTCGCAAACATCAGGCTACGGAGCAGGGCCCTCTTCACGATCAAGGAAATCGGGCTACGAACCCCCGTGAATAAGCCTCGGTGCATTGGCACTTCTTCTCTCAACTTGATTACTAAGTGGACTTTCGCCTACGCACGCAACTTCGCTTCTGAGAAATATTCAAAGACGAAATATCGGGCCATCTGACGCAACTAGGATTAACTCAAGAGTGATAATTTCAATGAAGTCATGGACTTGATAATTTCACGAAAATGGCGCACGCAGGCTACGGAGGAAAGACGCCCGGTCTTCGGAATCAGAGGTGAGCTCGTCTTGAGTAGGCCAACATCGCCTTAGCGAGAACTGCCCAGCAAGCAGGCCAAGTTGCCGCTTGTCGGCGCGAGGTTAATCTAGGGGGCTGGGAGTTGCAAGTAATCACACCTGGCTGCTCGAATATCTAACATCGCGCAATAGCAGCGAAGTCGATAAGGCCTTTGATCGGGTCCTACTTTAATTGCCGCCTGTGCCTCGCCAGGTTTCTAATCGAAAGTCAGTCGTGAAAGGATCCGGCCCAAATATGCCGCGACTAGGATCGGCACGAATGCGGAAGTAGTCTTAGGCTACCAGGAATCCGGGTATCTACCGTGCCTTCAGGAGGGCCGTAAAGCGAGTAGATTGCCGCTCGCATTGCACACGCGCCTCCCCTTGAACCGAGAAACTCTCCAGTTGAACCGAGAAACTCTCGGGTTGCCAACGAAAAAATATGAAGCGCCTGAAACTCCTGCCAGAATCAATCGCATTCTCGATGATGGGCGGCGATTACCGCGGGATACCAAGGCGGCACTTAGGCGGGCTGATTTGCTCAAACCCTGTCGAAATGGGCAAGCGGTGATTGGGGAATCACTGCTTGCATCGTCTTGCCGCCAGAGTCGGCCCGCCCAAAAAATTCTTGGCTGAGACAAGCTACGATAGTGAGGCCATAGCCTCCGCAGGCAACAGAATCGTAATCCAGATGGGCGCTTATCCGTCGTTCGGAGAAGTCGGGCATAGACGGGTCAACGTCCCAGATTTGGACAACGAGCCTGTCAGCCAGACGTTCGATGCGCATGTGGCATGGGCCGCGCGTGTGTCTACATGCATTGGCCACGAGTTCGGTTACAACCAGTGCCACGTCGTCGAGGCTGTCAGCCCATGTGTCCCCAAGAGTCTTGACGAATTCCCGGGAAGCACTTCGAGCTATCGGAACTGACAATTCATCTCCGGCGAGCCACATTTCAGTGCACTCGACTGAGATCCCTGCAGGCCCACTCGCCATGCCGATCCTCCGCCTCTGATGGTTCCTGATGGTGTGAACCACGATATAAACGGTCATATGATCTTTCAATGGCTGTTGTCCGGGTTGCAACCCTCTCTGTGGGAGGTCGCTGTCCCACAGGTCGCCCCCGTCGCGGAGACCACCTCAAACTCGGGCAGGTCCGTTCCGTTGCAGTCTCGTCACCCAGGTAGGTTCGTCGACCGCTGCAACATGGCTAGCGGTGGATCCCTAGACTGGGGCGATCTCCCGGGCACGTGCCCGGCTGGGTGCGGAGCCGCTGCGGGTCCTGTTTGCGCGGGTGTGCCGTCCTGTGGCGACCGCGGAGACCATCGGCGCCTGGTACCGGGGACGTCGGGTGGTGGCGGTGGACGGCACCACGCTGGATGCGGCGGACACTGAGGACAACGACGCGTTCTTCGGGCGCCCGGGGTCCGGGCACGGGGAGAGGAAGGGTGCGTTTCCGCAGGTGCGGCTGGTTGTGCTGGCCGAGTGCGGCACGCACGCGGTTTTCGCCGCGGCCACTGGGCCGTGCACGATGGCCGAGACGGTGCTCGCCGACACCCTGCTGTCGCACCTGCAGCCGGGGATGCTGTTGCTGGCCGATCGGGGCTTTCCCGGTTGCGACCGGTGGAGGACCGCCGCGGCGACGGGTGCGGACCTACTGTGGCGGGTGGCGTCCAACGTGGTGCCAGTGATGCGCGAGCAGTACGCCGACGGCTCGTACCTGTCGGAGATCTACGTGGCGCGGGACAAGCGCCGCGTGCATGGGCAGCGGGTGCGGGTGGTGGAGTACACCATCGCCGGCCGCGAGGACGCCGGACCGGTCCGGCTGATCACCACGATCTTCGATCCGGACCAGGCATCGGCCGACGAGCTCGCGGCCTTGTATCACGAGAGGTGGGAGGTGGAAGGGGTGCTGTGCGAGATCAAGGTTCCCCAGCGCGGCCCGGACGTGGTCCTGCGCCACCGGCATCCCGACGGTGTCGAGCAGGAGGTCTACGACTTTCTCCTCGTCCACCACGCCGTCCGCCAGGTCATGCACCAAGCCGCTGTGACCGCCGGGACCGATCCCGACCGGCTCTCCTTCCCCCGTTCCCTGCGTGTTGTTCGCCGCCAGGTCCCGGCCCAGGCGGCTTTTTCCCCTGACCGCCTCACCGCGGCCTGGGGCTCCTGCACAGGGAGAGTCATCTTGGTCGACTTCCTCTCCTAGTGCTGTGACCGGAAAGGTTCACCGTGTCGCGGCGCCCGGCACGGCACCTCGCCGCGTTGTCGGACCGCGCAAGTACGTCCAGTACGAGGCACGGCCCTCCGCCTTGCGAGGCACCGCACCGAACACCGCGACCCGGCAAACCTTTCCGGCCACAGCACTAGCAGGAGCCCTGTCCTGAGGGAGCAACTTCAACAAACCCCTTGACGGCGCCACCCCAGCCATAATTTCGCGGCATTGCTTTGAAACGCCCCTGAGCTCACGGCCCGCCCGGTAAGCGCCCCGATATCATCGAAACCATCAAGTTATCCGGGACAGAGGCACCTTAACGATCAAGAGAGAGCTACCTGCGCCCCCATGGATAAGCCTCCCTCCTGGGGCGCGCGGCCCATCTTCCATTCTTGGACATTTAGGGCATCCGAGAATGCGCGAGGAATCATTTACCTTCTACTATGCGGGATGCCGGGTGCACCACGTATGCGCCAATACACGCCAGTACACCGAAGGCGGCAGTAAGTAGAGCTACCGCCATACTGACCCGGAGCAATAATGTGCCGATTAGTGCTCCGACCGGCACTGCAGCCAGTGCATCCAAGCGGAAGCGCTGGGCGTCATCACCCGTGCCGCGCCCCAGAGCGGAGTGCCTAATTAGCGTCACGAGGGTGCCAGTTACCAAGGTGGTGTTGACTACTGCTTTAAGCCGCCACATGGTCGCGCTACGCACACCCATTGCGGACGCCGTAAGAGCGATTACTGAATAATTCCTCAATCCCGAAGCGTGATCCCTGACGGGTTCCATCCCGATCGCGCTGATCGCAGCCCCAAATAACAAGAGTGAAGCCATAGAGGCTGAGGTGAAAAGCCAGCGACGATAGCGAAAGTCGGCTAAGGCGACGCCCAGTCGACTGCCGGCCACTACACCGACTGTAAAAGAAACTACCGCTGTACATGATCCCACTGGGCTAAGGCCCGTAATACCACCCAAAGTGAATCCAAGGAAGATCAGATTGCCGGTCATGAAGGCGGTAAAGACCTGTCCGAGCCCCAGGAAAGCAACTGCGTCAACGATCCCAGTAATAGCGGTCATCACGACGAGGAGCTTCGGCAACGGATCGGAAGGTGCGGACGAGGGCATCCCACCAATATTGTGGACTCTTGGAGAGTTTATGAGCATGCACGCCGGTGCTACACTCGCGCGTCACCCGAACGGTCCAGGCGCGGTTGGCCGGGAGGCTCAAACCACCCGAATCACCGGTCTTCACGTACCTACATCTATGCGGTAGAGGACGGCCGGTCTTGAGCCAGGGCTGATTCAAAGTCCAGGTGGTCATGCTGCTGGTCACTGCTGTGTGACGCTTCTCCATATGGCCGTCACGAACGCAGCGAAGCTCTGGTTGACGGGGTGACCTCGCAAGTGGCCCTGACACCCGGAGCTCCGATGTGCCGCCAGAATGCCACCGTCTGCCTGGCCAGGTCGCCCTCGCGTCAGCAACGCGAACTCCCCGGCACCGCTGCCCTGCTGGCCGTCCTGCCCGGCCCACGCGACCGGCGCGGACGTCGGCACACCCTCACCTCGGTCCTGCTGACCGCCGCCTGTGCGGTCCTGGCCGGCGCCCGCTCCTGCCTGGCCATCGGCCAGTTGAGGTTCCCCCGCTGTGCGGGAGGTGCTGACTAGTGCCTTACTGTAACAGCCCACCGCCTATCTACGCGAGTTCTAAGTCCGTTTCTGGTAGCGGCCTCGTCCGGGTTGGGTGAGGAAGCCTTGGCGGGTGAGTCGGCCCAGTTCTCGTATAGCTGCTGCCAAGTGGCGAGTAACACTAAGTAACTACACGGGGCTGCGGTCGCGCTGCTGAAGAGCGGCGAAGCCATCGTGCGCCGCCTCGACGGCCTCGGGGTACGCGCGGGTCATTGGGGTGACGCCGATATCGCTCCAGGATTGCGCGTTAAGGATTGATCATGGTGTTGTGGTCTTGCCGAGGTGGCGGTAGATGGTGGGGCGGGTGACGCCGAACTCGTCGGCGATCTGCTGGACGGTCAGCTCGCCGGAGTCGTACATCTCCCGCGCCAGATGTACTTGCCGGGGTCCCAGCTTGGGCTTCTGTCCGCCGATACGACCCCGCGCGCGGGCGGCTTCCAGGCCGTCCATGGTGCGCTCGGACATGAGGGCGTGCTCGAATTCGGCGACTGCGCCGAGGATCTGGAAGAACATGCGGCCGACGGCGGTGGAGGTGTCGATGCCGTCCATGCATCCGATCGTGGGGGTTATGTAGGCCATTGTGTTGACGTCGGCCTCCGTGTGCTCAAGACGCCGGAGCTATCGTCCGTTTCCCCAAAGACGTTCGTAAACCGTGGTTGGGGCGGGGATTTCTCCTCCTCCGGCCTTTCGTTCCGGAGGATCGATTCAATGAGTCGTGAGCACAGGGCCAAGTCACCGCTGGGTCCCGTCCCTCGCAGTCGGGCCTGGACGACTGGGGGTGCCCTGGTCTCCCTCTCGCTCGTGCTGGTGGGCATGGCCGGCCCCGCTCTCGCGGCGGCCAAGCCGGGCGCCCCGGCCGTGGACATGACCGCAGCGACGGCGGCTGGCGGTGGCCACGAGTGCGAGCCGCACGACGGTCCCGGCGGTCCCCCGCCGCACGGCAAGCCGTGGGCCCGGGTGCTGCTGGACCAGTACCTGCACGGAGACGGCGACGACGGGCGGGGCGACCACGGCGGCCGGCACGACAAGTGCCCGCCGCCGGACGGCGCCCCGGGTCCCACGGGCCCGCAGGGCCCGAAGGGTGACACCGGTGCTTCGGGTCCGGCTGGTCCGCAGGGTCCGTCGGGTGCTTCGGGTCCGGCCGGTCCGCAGGGTCCGGCCGGCCCCGGTGGCGGTGACACAGGTCCGGCTGGTCCGCAGGGTCCGCAGGGTCCGTCGGGTCCGGCTGGTCCGCAGGGTCCGTCGGGTGCTTCGGGTCCGGCCGGTCCGCAGGGTCCGGCCGGCCCGCAGGGTCCGACCGGCCCCGGTGGCGGTGACACAGGTCCGGCTGGTCCGCAGGGTCCGTCGGGTGCTTCGGGTCCGCAGGGTCCGTCGGGTGCCTCGGGTCCGGCCGGTCCGCAGGGTCCGTCGGGTGCCTCGGGTCCCGCTGGTCCGGCCACGTGCAGCGACGTCGACGCTTACACGCCCAGCAACGCCAACGAGGTCAAGGCCGTCCTCACCGGAGGCCGCGCGTACGCCGGTATCCGGGACCTCACGCCGAGCCCGACGCCCTTCTTCTGGTACGATCTGACGGACACCGAGACCAGCTTCCCGGAGGGAGCTTGTGCCATCTCCGTCGCCGCCCAGACGAACTCGGAAGGGGGCGTCTCTATCCAGGTGCTGACCACCTCAGGCCTGGTCTCGGAGATCAACTGCGCGATCGATCAGGACACTCGCCCCGGCATCGGGTTCATCCTCTCCTGCGGCACCAACTGGGCGACGGTGAACCCCCCGGCCCAAGGCGACAACGGCCCGCCGACGCTCAACAGGTTCAAGGGCAAGCTCGACGTCCTCAAGGACCCCAGCAAGGTGAACGTCAATTAGCCCAGCAGTGAAGTCGGGCCGGGTGCATCCAAGGTTGGGATGCACCCGGCCTCTGGTTTGCGGGCACCACGTCGCCTCCCGGGCGTGGGAGACCTCGTCGGCGGAAGGCACAGGTCGCGGGCTTCCCACTGTGCCGGGGTGGCGGGTGAGGTTCCCCTCGTAGCGCGGCGGCCAGTGCCGCGGTCGCCGCCTCCAGCGTGTTGTCCTCGTCCGTCATGCCGGCCATCGTGCCAGCCGAGGGCCGCTGTTCCTGCGGTGCTCGCTGTGGCGGGCGGCTGCGGAGAACGCCGCCCAGTCTCTGGCCAAGGGCATGCGGGTCATTGTGACCGGGCGGCTCAAGCAGCGCACCTTCGACGACAAGGAAGGCCAGCGCCGTACCACCGTGGAGATCGAGGCCGAGGAGATCGCCCCGTCCCTGGCCTACGTGACGGCGACCGTCACCAAGACCTGCCGCCCCGGCGCGGTTTCCCCAGGACCGGCACCCATGCCAAGCCAGTCTCCCGGGCCTGCGCAGCAGGCCCAGCCCACGGCGCCCGCCGAGACCTACCCGTCTCAGCCCCAGAAGGCGTGGCGCGGATCGTCCAGCACAGCCAGGGCCTCGCCTAGTGACGGGACAGCCGGCAGGTGGTCGCAGGGGTACCAGCGGCCGTTGCGGTCCGCCCCGTCCACCAGCCAGCCAGCGTCGGTCGGTGGACCGGAGCCGGGCGACGCGGCGAGAGGTCTATTCACCGACACCGTCCCACGGAGCCCGCTCCTCGGTGATTACGGCAGTACTGCCGCGCACCACGCAGCCCACAGGGACCTCGGCTCGTGCGTGTTCGGGAACCTGCTGCCCGGCCCATTTCTTCAGCCGGGCCCGGTCCGTCTCGGAGATCTTCACACCCCTACGCTACGTACCCGACGCCAGCGCAAGTGTTCCCGCCGGCTTCCTGCCGGTCCGCGTTCTGGGCGCGCTCCAGGACCCGGTACACCGTCGCCCGGGACACCGAGAAGATCTCGGCGAGGTCGGCGATGGTGTGCTCGCCGCCCCGGTGCTGCTCGACCAGGTGGGCCTGCTGCCGGGCGGAGAGTTTGGGCTGCTTGCCCCGCAGCTTCCCCTTGGCCCGGGCGACAGCCATGCCCTCGCGGGTCCTCATCCGCAGAAGATCCACCTCGAACTCGGCGAAGGTGGCCAGGATATTGAAGAACATCTTCCCCATCGGGTCGCCCGGGTCGTACAGCGAGCCGCCCAGCAACAGCTTCACCCCGCGGCCGGTGAGCCGGTCGCCGATGTCACGGGCATCAGGCACCGAGCGCGCGAGCCGGTCCAGCTTCGGGACGACCAGGGTGTCCCCGGCCCGGACCGCGGCGAGCGCCTGCTTGAGCCCAGGGCGCTCCCGGTTGGTGCCGGTGAGACCGTGATCGAGATAGATCCGCTCCTCGGCCACCCCGAGCCCGGCAAGGATGCCGCGCTGGGCGGTGAGGTCCTGCTCGTCCAGCCTGCACCTTGCGTACCCGATGACTTCGCTCATGCCCGAAGCGTACGGATAGCCCCCGCTCACCGTACAGATCACCGGACACCCTAAAAGAGACGCTGTCAGCGCAGGTCGATCATTCCGGCCGGGCAAGATCATGATTGTTCGTTGGGGGTTCCCCTTACGGACACCCCAACGGCCGCAAGAAGCCACACACACATGCCCTTCCAGCCCCATCTCGGCTGCCCCTCACACGGGGCGAAGGAGCCGGTGGGATAGGTCCTCGGTCGGGCGATTGCGCGGGGAAGGCCATGCTCGTTGAGCTGAGTATGGACATCCGCGTGTCGGTGGGGGGCGTCGCCCGGTTCGTTGCCGCTCAAGCGCTTCGGCGGCCTGCCTCTGTCGAAGAGGGGCGGCCTGCCTACGCATCATCGGGCGTCATCGCCGAGGTGGTGGCCTTGCCGCCTGCTGTGGAGGGGCAGCCCGGCCGTGCCCGCGCGGTCCTGGCCGAACTCCGCGCGCTCGGTGACTCCATGGAGGAGGACGGTACCGCCGCAGAAGATCCGGCTGGGGATGAGGTACTCGGTGAGCCAGCCGGCCCGGGGCCGGTCACTGGGTAGGAGGCTGCCGCCGGACGCCGCGTGAGTGGAAGTCTGCTCCAGCGTCGGTGAGGAGGCGGTGCACCGCTCCGTAGGAGCGGCCACTGGACTGAGCGAGGGAGCGGATCGAAGCCCCCGCTTCGTACTGGGCCTTGAGGTCCGTGGCAACCCGGTCGCGGTCCGGGCCTGACAGTAGCCGACGGACCGGGGACTCGGGGGACATGAGCGGAATACCTCCTCGTACGAATGGCAGTCCCGCCATGATCACGGCAGACGGCCTCCGACGGCCACCGGTTCGGCTGAACTCGTGGAAGCCTGGCTGCACAGGGGTGTGGCAGCAGCCGGCCGCGCGGCATGGGCCAGGACCTGCGGTGGCAGAAAATCGGCGGCTGTCTCGTTCTTCATGGCGGCACGCTTCACTCCGCTTACTGGTCCCCGTCTCCCGCTCGGCGTTCACCAGTGGCTGGGGTGTGCGGGTGCGGCCATCTGTTCGGTTTTCGCGAGCAGGGCGCGGCAGTCGGCGACAGCATTGTGGGAGCCTCCGAGTCGCTGGCTGCGGTAGGCGCCGCGCTTGACGGACCACAGTCCCTTCCATACCGCGTACGGTTCCATCGCGTCCTCCCACCGGCAGCGGGCGAGCCATCGCCCGGCTGCCACGGGGCCCTGGTGACGGACGAGTTCACGTTCGAGGACGCCGCGGTCGAAGAGCATGTTGTAGGCGAGAACGGTCCGGCCGTGGAGAACATCGGTGAGGGCGGGCAGCAGCTCACCGAAGGCCGGGGCCGAGGCAAGACGTTCCGGTGTGATCCCGTGTACGGCGACGGCGCCGGGTTCGACGTCCGCGTCCGGGTTGACGTACTCGTCGAACACCACGGTGTCACCTGGGGCCACGGCGGCGATCTGCACCGCGAACGCGTTCTGCAGACCTGTGGTCTCCACATCAAGAGCGATCAGAGAATCGTCGTCGAGAAGGCGGCGGGCCCACTGACTGACCTGCTCGCGTTCCCGGGGCCAGGAAGGCGGGCGCCGCAGCGCCCTGATGGCATCGTCGAGCCGACGGTGGGACTCACGGGTGGTCTGCGACCGCCACATGACCGCGTCGTCAGCCAGCTGCGCGTTCACGGTGCCCAGATAGCTCCCGCCTTCGTAGACGGCCCAGGTGGGGCGGTCGGTGTCGGCGGGCCGCACGAACTGCACGGACCGTTCGTCGACCTCACGGTCGAACAAGTCCTCCCACACACCAGCATCCTCGACGCTCACCAGCACTCCCCTTCCCTCTGACTCACCCCGGCTTCTCGCTTCCTTAATGCTGTTGCCCCGCCGCCGATTCGTCCATCCTCGCCTACACCGCCGGGAGCACGACAAATCAGAGAGGCAGACACGGGATGAGGGGCGACCGCCGCCCCGGGGCGGCCAGGCCGTCACGCGTTCGGCTCAGCATTGCCCGCCCAGTTGTTCGCCATCGTCCGGGCCGATGGGGCAACTGTGCCGGTCGGGCACCACGCGGAGAACCACGCCCGCACACACAACCATTTCGGCTGCTTCTCGTTCACAGCGAAGGAAATGCGCCTTCCCTCCTCTGCCCCGGCCTCTCACCCCGGACGGTCGCCGCAGTGGTCCCCGCCACGCCCACGATGCCACGCTGCCCCCATGGACCAGCATGCCCCGCCCCAGCCCGAGACACCGAGGCCAGACCCCGTTCTCGCCCGCGACTGCGGACTCTGCGACGGCTGGGGAACACTCACCGGCCCAGGCGGCCACGGCCTGACACTCTGCCCGCGCTGCCAGCCACGCCCCGGCAACCCGCCAACGGACAACACTCACAACCAGGACACGCCTCAGCCTCCCTGACGGCGGAACACCCTTCATCCGCCGACGCTGGGCCGGATCTCGACGCGCCCCGTAGCCGACGGCCACACGGGGACGCCATGGCCGGCATCGCCGTGACCCGGCCGGACGATGACAGGCGTCGCCTTCGGGATCTTCCCGCTGGGGGTTACCGGCGGTGGACCTGCTCGGCCTGGGGTCCCTTGGGGCCCTGGACGATGCTCGCCGCGGCCTCCGCCGCGAGGGCCTTCAACGTCTTCTCCCCGCCGACGACGGGGTAGATCACCTTGCGGACCGTGCTGGCCGGCTCGGACAAGGCCGCCTCGGCGACCCGCAGCATCATCGCCTCCTTGCCCCGCACCTTCTTCAGCTCGCCGGTCAACTCCTTGTCGACCTTCTTCTCCGCCCGCGTGTTGATCTTCAGTACCAGTTGGATGAACAGCTCCACCAGCGAGTCGGTGATCTCGGTGTGCCGCACATGGCACAGCGCGGCCAGCAGCGTCAGGCGCATCGGCGGCTTCATCCGCTCCAGGTTCGCCGGGTACTCCTTCGCCGCCCGCGCCCGCCAGGCATCCACCTGCTTCTCCGACACGTCCGCGAACAGGTCGGCCGGAAGATCCAGCTTCCGCACCCGCTGGAGCTTGTCCACCTCCGCGAACAAGCTCTCCAGCCCCGGGGCTCCCGGGTCGGCCTTGAGCTCGGTGCAGAACGACCGGCCGCCCCCGGCCACCGCCTGGTCCCCAGCCGTCTCATCGCCGTCCTCGCTGCCCGCGACCAGGTCCTCCAGCCGCGAGCGGGTCGCGTGGGACAGCCGGTCCACGGTGGTACGGCAGAACCGCGTATCGAAGTCCCGGACCGCCTTGCCCACCAGGCGCCGGACCTTGGCCGGGGCCGGCGGCTCGACGAAGTCGTTGCGGCAGCGGGCCACGACCGCCTCCGCCAGCCGGTCACGCGACAGTTCCACGCCGCACAGCTCGGCCGTCAGCCACTCGGCCAGCCGCTCCTGGTCCTCCTCTGTACCCGCCCGGAACCCGAAGGCTTTACGGATCTCCCTGCGGTGGCGCTTGATCCGGTCGCCCTGCCAGTCGTACGCCGCCCACTGATCAGCCGACACCTTCACCTGCTGGGCCACGTAACCCACCGCGGCGGCCGGGACTTCCGTGTCGGTTTCCGGGAAGCGGGCCTCCACCTCGAAGAACTTCAGCAACATCGCGAAGCCCAGGCGGTTCGCCCCGGACTTGTTCCGCAGCCGCTTCATGTCGTCTTCGAGCAGCGTCCAGACCTCGATGGGGTCCGCCGGCTCCCAGTCCTGCCGCACTCGTGTGCTCCTCGCCCCGAATCAGATGATCACCACAGCGTGGCGACCTGCCGGTAGAAGCGAAGCGGATAGATCCAATCCGTTGCCAAAGGGTTACTCAGTGCTACTCGCCACTTGGCGGCAGCTATACGAGAACTGGGCCGAGTCGTCCGAGGCGGCTGCGGGTGATGTTGACGGATGCTTCGTCGGTGGGCATGCCGAGGAGTTCGTGCAGGTCGCGGGCCCGGAATACCTGATCGGGGTGCTGGTTGAAGGCGCTCACGATTGCCTGGTAGGTGGTGCTCGACTCAGGCGGATCGAGTTCGATTCCGGTCGGTGCGAGTTCAGCGATGATCTTGCGGGTGGTGGCCAGGTCCGCAAGACGCGCTTCGGTTTCGGTGAGGGCGGCAGTGAGGTGCGCGATCTGATTGCGGATTTCGTCCGCCCGGGCCGTGGCCTCGTTCTCCTGGATGTGAAGGCCCACTGACGGCGGCCTCCGTAAGCTCCCCGGTGGCGGCCATATACGGCGCAATTCATGGCCACGGGTTTCCCCGGGTACGGCCAGTTTTCTCCCCGCTCGCCCCGAGTAGTCCCGCTCGGCGAAGCTGGAGCGGGTGAAGAACAGCAGGGAGATCATGGAGATCCTTGAGGCATACGATCTCACAGGCAGTTACCGTGCCGCGGCCGAGCTGGCCGGGTGCGACCACCACACGGTGGCCCGTTATGTGAAGATGCGGGCCGCCGGCCAGCATCCAGACCAGCGCCGTCACCGGGCCCTGCGATCGACGACTATCTGCCGAAGATCGAAGAGCTGGTGGTCCGCTCGCAGGGCAAGATCCGGGCGGACGTGGTCCACAAGCGGATCGCCGCGATGGGCTTCACTGGCGGGGAACGCACCACCCGCCGCACGGTCGCCGAGGCAAAAGCCCAGTTCAGGGCCGGTCGGCGCCGGGTCTATCGGCCGTGGGTGACTGAGCCGGGGCTCTGGCTTCAGTACGATTTCGGCGACGGTCCGGTGATCAAGGGCCGCAAGACCAGGCTGTTCTGCGCATGGCTGGCCTGGTCGCGTTTCCGCGTCGTCATCCCGATCTGGGACAAGACGCTGCCAACGGTCACCGCCTGTCTGGACGCCACGTTCCGCCGGATCGGCGGCATCCCGGCCTACGTGCTCACGGACAACGAAAAGACGGTCACCACCGACCACGTTGCCGGGATCGCGGTCCGCAACCCGGAGATCGTCGAGGTCGCCCGGCACTACGGCACGACCATACGCACGTGCTTGCCGGCCGATCCGGAAACCAAGGGTGGCAGCGAGTCCACGGTGAAGATCGCGAAGGCCGACCTGGTGCCCAGGGACGTGAACCTGCGCGAACAATACAAGACGTTCGGCGAGCTCGAAGCCGCCTGCCGCAGCTTCTGCGAGGAGGTCAACTCCCCTACTCACAAGGCAACTCGACGCAGGCCCGCCGAACGACTCGCGGAGGAACAGCAACGGCTGCACCCGCTGCCGAGGCGGCCCTTCACCGCCTCGTTCGGCACCACCCGCCGGGTCACCTGGGAATCGACGATCTCCGTCGACGCGGTCCGCTACTCGGTCCCGCACGAGCTGATCGACACCCGCGTCCGGGCCCGATTCCACGGCGACGAGCTGATCGTCACCGCCGTCGACGAGCACGGCTCGGCCCACGAGGTCGCCCGCCACCACCGCGGCGAGCCCGGCTCGCCGGTCCTGGACGACGCGCACTACCCGCCACGCGAGGACAAAGAAGCCGATCGCACCCCGCGGGCCACCTCCGCAGAGGAGGCCCCGTTCCTCCAGCTCGGACCGGGTGCTGCCAGCTGGCTCATTGAGGCCGGCGCGGCCGGGGTCCACCGCATCAAGGCGAAGATGGCCGAAGCCGTCGCCCTCTCAAAGCTCTACTCGATAGCGGAAGTTGACCGCGCGCTCGGCACCGCCGCAGTCACCGCCCGCTTCGCGGACAAGGACCTCATGTCGATCCTCGACTACCAGGCCGCCCACGGCCTGGCCGAGCCCGTCCGCCGCAGCGAGGCCCACTCCCTGCAGCCCGGCACCTCCGCCTGGTCCGCCCTCGGCGGCCCTGCCCCGCAAGCTCCTGATCTCTCCGAGTACGACGAAAGCGACCACCTCTGATGGCCACACCTCTCCGCACCGTTCCCGGCACGAACGGCGACCCGCTCGCCGAGGCCATCAAGCTCACCAAACGCCTCAAACTCCCGCACATCCGCAGGTCGCTGACCGACATTATCCCCACCGCGAAGGCCCAACGCTGGGACCCCGCCGAGGTCGTCCGCGTCTTGCTGGCCGAGGAAGCCGCCGGACGCGACCGCGCCAACCTCCACACCCGCCGCAAGCGGGCCGGCTTCCCCACCGGGAAGACCTTCGGCGACTGGCACGAGTTCAAGCCCTCCATACCCAGAGCCACCCAGGACGCCCTCAAGAGCCTGGAATGGGTCGGTCGCCGGGAGAATTTTTGCATTTGTGGACCCTCGGTTATCAGCGGGGCGTGAGCCCCTCGATTCTCTGTCTGCGACGAGCGTCACCGTGAGCGTTCTGTGTCGTTGATGCATTGCTATCAACGGGAGTTCTTCAACGAGACGGAACGGCATCAGTGGCACACAGCTTGGCGGTCCGGCCCGCGAACGGGCGGCGGACATGGACCGTGATCGATGAGAAGTACCGGACCGTCGCACCGGTCGAGGACTGGCTGGAGGCCCATCGGCAGCTGTGGTCGCCGAACCGCGGCTATGCGACCTCGCTGGCCCAGTGGTGGACGTTCCTCGAACAGCGCGACGAGACCGGAAGGTGGGGCGATCTCGGGGTCCCGGCGGTCGCGGGGTTCCTGTCCTGGTTGCGCAATGGCCGCACGGTCGAGCACACCCTGGTCGAGCCCGAACAGGCCCCAGACGCTGGGACGTTGGAGGCAAGACTGGCCGCGCTGATCTCCTTCTATCGCTGGCAGGAGGCAGTCTTCTCGATCCCGGTCGCGGGCCGGCTCATGTGCGGGGCACCGCGCCGGGCCCCGGCCCGGGGCCTGCTCGCGCACCTGGACGCCCGCACCGCCCCCGCGCCGTCCTCGCTGGTCAGGGTTCGGCGCCAGCGGCATCATGGGCGCCCGCCACTGCTGCTGCCGAGCGAGATCCAGGCGATCCTGGACGGCTGCGCGATGCCGGACGTCACGGTCGGCGACTGGAGGGGAAACCTGCGCGACCGGTTGCTGTTCGCCCTGCTCGCGGAGACCGGCATGCGCCTGGGAGAGGCCCTCGGCCTGCGGATCTGCGACTTCGTCATGGGCCGCGGCTCCACTCCCTATGTCGAGATCGTGCCGCGCGAGGACAACACGAACGGGGCCAGGGTGAAGATGATGCGCCCCCGGCGGGTCTATGTCGGCTGCGACCTGGAGCGACTGTTCGCTGACTACCTCACCCACCTCGCCTGCCGGGCCGCCGAGGTCGGCATCGAGATCGATGCTGGCTCGCCGCTGTTGGTCAACCTGGAGCGGCCGCCGCTGCTGGCCGCCCTGCGCGAGGGCACGGTGCGGGACAAGGTGTCCGCCCTGCGCAAGAAGGGCATCGGCCCCGCCTCCTGGACGCCGCACTGGTTCCGGCACAGCCACGCGACCGCGCTGTTGCTGGCCGGGACGCCGGAGTGGGTGGTCTCCCGCCGACTCGGTCACGCACACGTCCAGACCACGCTCGACCTCTATGGCTGGGTCCGCGAGGACGAGGCCCTGCGGGCCGCGGCGAACTGGAAGTCGTACATCTCCGCCTGGCAGGTCGACGATGGCCGGTGAACAGCGTCATCTCCATGCGGCCGGCGGCGAGGATCCGTTCTGGCGGCTCTGGACCGAGCTGCCCGAACCCTGGAAGGGTCCGGTGATCAGGGACCGCATCGACGACTGGGAGAAGATCACAGAGAACGGTGACCGAAGCATCGACCTGACCGGTCTGCCCGACCTGATCGCCGCCGAGCTGGCCTGGATGGCGCACTGGCAGGCGATGGACGGGACTCGCTCCTCGGTGCTCGGCACCAACCAGTTCGCGAACATCCTGCGCCGCGCGATCCGCGACAACCATCCGTTCCCGGCCTCGATCCGGGCCATGGACTGGGAGACTGCGGACGCCCTGCAGCGGTGGTTCTATGCCACCCGCTGGGGCCGCCTCATTCCTCACGGCAGCGTCGCCCGACTGCGGGTGATCTTCCGCTTCAGTCGACTCGCCCTCCTCGCACGCTGCTCGGACGGGCCCTGGTGGTCTCTGGACGAGTGGCACCCGCGCTGCGATCCGCGGATCCCGCTGGCCGAGCACGAACCCCAGGCCCACTACGGCTGTTCTCCCTCACGGATCACTCAGCCGTGGCTGCGGGAGGCCGTGAAGTGGTGCCTGGGCACACAGCTGGAGGCCGGCACCCTGCGCTGGTCGACCGTGAGCCAGGAGAGGATGCGGTGCTTCGCCCGCTTCGACCGGTGGCTGCAGACCTTCACCGACCCCCTCGACGTTCTGGGCGACCCGGCCCACGCGGTCCAGCTTGCCGCCGCCTTCCGCCGCTGGGACACCGATCCCGCCAACCGGCTACTGCGGCAGAATGAGCAACGGTTCGCCGGGCAGCCCGTCCATCCCCGCCTGGTCAACGACGACCTGCGGGCCGTCGCTGAACTCTTCGGGTTCGTCGCCGCCAACCCCATCGAGGCCCGCCAGGTCCTCGGGCCGAACCCGTGGTCGCGGGTCACCGACGCGCACGCAGCCGGCTGGTTCCGGCAGGTCTCCCGCATTCCGCACCAGCGCGAACTCAACGACGAGCACTACGTTGACGACCACGCACTCGCACAGATCCCCGCCGCACTGCCCCTGCTCGGGCTCGCCCGCAGCGAAGAGATGGCCCTCACCCGCGGCGACGGGCAGCAGGTCACCGCCCGCGGCTTCGACGACCCGCAGGCCATGCGCATGATCCTGCTGCAGATCCTCACCGGACGACGGGCCAGCGAGATCCGCACCAGCCGCTTCGACTGCCTCTCCGCGGTCCCCGACCGGGCCGTCGACGCCGCTGAAGGCGAACAGATCGCCCGCTTCCACTACGCACAGAGCAAGATCGACATCGCGCCGGACAACATCCTCGTCGACGCCGAGGTCGTCGCGGTCGTCGAGGAACAGCGACGGTGGGTCCGCGAGCACTTCCCCGGCATCACCCCGCGCCACCTGTTCCTGCAGCGGACCGGGAACCGGCAGGGCGACAAGCCCTACCCCTCGGGCACCTACAGCTGGATGCTCCGCGAGTTCAGCAAGACCGTGAAGATCACCGATAGCAAGGGCAAGCCCGTCGGGCTCAGCCACACCCACCGCTTCCGTCACACCAAGATGACCCGACTCGCCGAACTGGGCCTGCCCGTCCATGTGTTGATGCGCTATGCCGGACACGCGACCCCGTCGATGACGATGCACTACGTCGCCGCCCGCCAAGAACACGCCGAGCAGGCATTCCTGGCCACCGCGAAACTCCGCGCGGACGGCACTCACGTCGCCTTCTCCCACGACGACCACGACAGCCTCCACCTGTTCAACCGGGCCGACCGGTTCCTGCCCCACGGCTGGTGCATGCTGCCGCCCCTGCAGACCTGCGACAAGGGAAATGCCTGTCTGACCTGCTCGGTCTTCGTCACCGACGCCTCCCACCAAGGTGCTCTGGAACGGCAGCTGGAGGAGACCGAGGCCCTGATCAACCGCAGCACCACCGCCTTCCAGGAGCGGCACGGCCGCCCGATGCCCGAGGACAACGTCTGGCTGCTGCAGCGGCGAGCCGAACACGCGGCCCTCACCAAGCTCCTGGACACTCTCCGCTCCAAGCCCGGCCGCGCAGTCCAGGGAGCCGGCTGCGGCGCCGCCCCCACCGGGCCCGTCCCGCTCACCCTCGACCTCGATCGTCATCGAAGGACCCGGCCATGAACGACGACGCCCGAGCCAAGCGCACCCAGACCCTCGCCACCGCCGCGAAGGCCAAGTCCCAGGCCAAGACCACTACGGCGGAGAAGGCGATCCGCACCCTGGTCAAACGCGGCGAGTCGATCACCTTCCAGGCCGTCCAGCGCGAGGCCGGCGTCTCTCACGCTTTCCTCTATAACCACCCCGACCTGCGAGGACGCATCGAGCGGCTCCGGGCTCAGACCCGGCCGGTTCCCGCACCCACGCCTCCGGCCGACGAACAGAGCACCCTTGTCCTCGCGCTGACCGGCCAGATCACCCGCCTGAAGAAGCAACACCGCGAAGAAGTACAGGCCCTGCGCGAGGCACTCGAGCAAGCCCACGGCGAGAACCTCGACCTGCGGCGCGAACTCGCCCGCCGAGGCGGCGACACCCCCGTCCCACGGGCTCGAACCATCGGCCCCTGCTGACCACGTCACATCGATCGAAGAACCGACACGAGCTGCAACAACACGCTCAGATCGCGAACAAACCGGCGATAACGGGCGGCACGGGAAAGTCGCACTTCACCGAGGCCCTCGGGCAGAACGCGGTCGAGGCCGGCCTGACCGTCGCCTGGCTCACCATCGAGGACCTTGGAGCCCTGGTCCGCCGCCACCGCGCGGACGACTCGATCGCCCGAGCCCTCGCGAAGATCGTCCGCTCGGACCTGATCATCGTCGACGACATCGGACTCCTGCCCGTCTCCAGCAACCTCCACCCGTCCGGATTCGACGAGATCATGCCCAAGACCCTGGCCACCGCGACCGTCGACCGCCTACTCCACCATGCCCACGTCACCGTCACTCAGGGTGACTCGTTCAGGTTCACCGAGGCCACCACCGGAAAGGGAGTGAAGCCCTTCAGCTGATCCACACCGACCCAAGGTGGGGAGAATATCTGGCCGCGAGTGGGGCGATCATGCCTGCCACCAGCGGGGATGTCTCGAGGCCGCCAGCGGGGACGATCGAGAGGCCATTGACAGTCCACCAGGAGTTCGGTGATGTTCACGCGGCCAGCCCGATGGCGTCGTGCCATGCCTGGGCGGGCGTGGTCAGGCGGCGGGCCATGTTCGCGGTGGAGGCCCAGTAGACGCGCGAGGCGGAGGTGTCGGGCCGGTGGTCGTACTCACGGGCCAGACGTCGGTGCAGCATCAATGAACCTTTTCAGCGGTGCCCGGGGGCTCCCCCTGAGTGGTGGACACGCTGATACTGGATCTGCTTGATCCGGAGGAAGCGAGAAGACCGCCGATGGCGATGAAGGACTATTCGGACGAGTTCAAGGCCGATGCCGTGGCCCTGTACGAGTCCACACCTGGGGCGACGTACAAGAGCATCGCCGCTGACCTGGGTGTCAACCGGGCGACCCTGCGTGAGTGGGTGCTGCGGGACCGCGAACGCCGTGGGGTCACCGCCGCGGTCGCGAAGCCGGACGCCCGGCCTCAGGCGGCGGTGCCGTCCGCTGATCCGGACGAGCGGGTCCGGCAGCTGGAGGCCCGGGTGGCCGAGCTTGAGGCAAGTGAGTGCAAGCTCGCCACTGAGCGGGACATACTCCGCAAGGCGGCCAAGTATTTCGCCGGAGAGACGAACTGGTGAGGAGCCGCTTCCAGTTCGTTGACGACCACCGGAACACCTACGAGGTGAAGCGGCTCTGCCAAGTCCTGGACGTGAACCGGTCCAGTTACTACAAGTGGCTCGCCGGTGCCGAGGCCCGGGTCACCCGACAGCGGGAGGACCGATTCCTGGCCGAGGAGATCCGTAGGATCCACGGCGAGTCTGGCGGCGCCTACGGCTCCCCGCGAGTGACCGCCGAGCTCCGGGAGAAAGGGCGGCAGGTCAACGAGAAGCGGGTCGCCCGCGTCATGCGGACGTTCTCCATCACCGGCATCCGCCTGCGCAGACGCGTCCGCACCACCGTCCCAGACCCCTCAGCCTCACCGGTTCCTGATCTGTTCCAGCGGAACTTCACCGCCACCGGACCGGGTCGGAAATACATGGGCGACATCACCTATCTGCCGCTCGCGGGCGGGCAGTTCCTCTACCTCGCCACCGTGCTGGACTGCTTCAGCCGCAAAGTCGTCGGCTGGTCCATCGCCGGCCACATGCGCACCAGCCTGGTCACCGACGCACTGCAGATGGCCGCCTCGACCCGCGGCGGCCTGGATGGCGCCGTGTTCCACTCCGACCACGGGGCCCAATACGGTTCCCGGGCCTTCGCCGACCTCTGCGAACAGCTCGGGGTCACCCAATCCATGGGCGCGGTCGGCACCAGCGCCGACAACGCGGCCTGCGAGAGCTTCCACGCGTCCCTGAAACGCGAGACCCTCCAAGACACCCGCGACTACGGCAACGCCGACGCCTGCCGCAGAACCGTCTTCGCCTGGCTGACCCGCTACAACACCCGCCGCCGGCACTCCGCCAACGGCTACCTCAGCCCCAACGAATACGAACGCCGACACCACGCCGCTAAACTCACGCTCGCCGCGTGATCAATAACCGCGTGCCCACCATCACGGGGGAAGGCCCCCCCTCCAGGGTGAGGATGGCTTTGGTGATTGACGTGAGTTTGTTCGGGCTGGTTCGGGCTTTGCGGAGGATGCGCCAGGTCTTGATCCGGGCGATGGCTCTCTCGACGGGCCACCGGAGTCGGGAGTGTGCCCGGTTGACGGACTTCTGTTTGACGGTGAGGTCTTTGCCGGGTCGCCGGCGGTGTGGGACGGCGACGATGTCGCCGGCTCCCTGGTAGGCCTTGTCCGCCAGGACGGGGATGCCGAGGCGGATGCATGTGGCGATGATCCGGTGCCGACGGGCCGCGGTGAGATCGTGGATCCGGCCCGCGAGAGCGGGTGAGATCCAGACCAGGGCTCCGTCCGGCGCGGTGATGACCTGCATGTTTACCCCGTGGCGGCGGTGTTTGCCCGAGCAGTCGGCGCGGCCGTCACCAACCCGGTCGCACTCGGCGAGGGTCCCGTCCAGCAGGACATACCGGGCGTCCGCCGTTCTCAAAGCCGCGGTCAGGCCCGGCGCCCGGCCTGCCAGGAGCGCCACAACGCCGTGAACGTAGGCGTGGGTGGTACCCACGCTGATCCCGAAACCCGCCGCGATCTGAGTCAGGGTGTCGTTCTTCTTCAGGTACACCAGTGCGGCCAGGGCCCGCTCGGAGGGCGGCAGCTTGCACCGGCGGTCACCCTCCCGGGTGACGATCAGCATCGTCACCCACTCCACGAGGGCATGCGCAACATCGAGTACGGCACGACAGGGAACCAACAGAGCCCCCAGGCTGAAGAGTTGAGCATCGATACCTTGCTCAACAGCCCGGGGGCTCTGCCCGTTTCACCACCACCTCGTCACCCGATCAGTGGCCAAGTTGAAAATGCTCACTGTGTGCATCCCGCGCGCCCCTGAGGCGACGTAAGGGGTGCGGTTAAGGGCTGTCCTGTCCGTTCTGAGATCGTCAGGATCCAGTGACTTGTTCAGCGGTGGGTTTCGAGGGTGAGGATGGCTTTGGTGATTGATTTGAGTCTGGCGGGGTAGCAGCGGGCTTTTCGGAGGGAGTGGGCCGCTTGACGCACTTCTGTTTGAGCGTGAGGTCCTTTCTCGGCTTGCGTCGGTGGGGAACGGCGGCGATGTCGCCGGTCGCCGACACGCTGGTAGCCGCGGTCCGCGACGAGGGGGATGCCGAGGCGGATACAGGTGGCGAGGATCCGGTGCCGGCGGGCGGCGGTCAGGTCGTGGGTCCGGCCGGGCAGGGCGGGCGAGATCCAGACCAGTGTGCCGTCAGGCGCGGTGATGACCTGCAGGTTCACCGCGTGCTGCCGGTGCTTGCCTGAGTAGTCCGCTCGCCCGTCGCCGGTCCGGTCGCATTCGGCGCAGGTCCCGTCCAGCAGGACATACCGGGCGCCAGCTGATCTCAGGGGCGTGGTCAGCCTCGGCGTCATGCCCGCCAGTTGGGCAAGGACGGCGTGGACATGGGTGTGCGGTCCCCAGGCTGATGCTGAATCCCGCGGCGAGCCGTCTCAGGTGTCGTTCTTACGTAGGTACACTGAGGGGCCCCGAAGTTTCCGGACGATGACCCAATAGGGTTGGTCTGACACGAAAATGACCTCCGTGGTTGGGTGACTCAGGCCGCGATTCGGTTCGAAGCGGACGGTCATTCCGAGGCTGTTGGCTTCCTTGATCATGCGGCGCATGGCGCGTTCGGGATCGCGGCGGGTGAAGTGGTCGGTGCCAAGGTCGTGGTAGGGCGCGTGGTCGTGCAGGACGTGCCAGATAGCGATGGCGAGTTCGTGCATCACCGCGACGAGGGCTCGCTTGCCACCGCGTCTGGCAGCGATCCGCCGGAAGAAGACACCGAGGTAGGAGTCCTTCTTCCGGATGGCGACCATCGCGGCGATCCCGAGCAAGCGTTTGAGGTTTTTGTTCCCGGGGCGGGTTCGGCCGGAGCGGTTCACCCCGGCCGACTCGTTCTGTCCTGGGCAGACCCCGATCCAGGACGCGAGGCGGTGGGCTGAGGCGAACTGGGTCATGTCACCGCCGGTCTCGGCGATGACGATCTCCGCGGCGAGACGGCCGAGGCCGGGAATCGTGACCAGATTCGCCAGATCGCTCGCCCGCGTCGTCAGCAAGGCTTCGATGCTGGTGTCGAAGGCGGTGATGACGCTCTTCCAGCGGTCGATCTCGTCCAGGTAATGCCTGACCATGAACGCGTGATGGCCGGTGAACTATCCGTCACCACCGAAAATGAGACAGGGCCAACTTCCGGACAGTCCCCCATCGGCGGCTAGGTTTCCATCGGATTTACCCGCTCACTGTCTACCTTGGGAAAGATCTTGTATTGGTAGGCAGAAGGGGCCTGAGACGGAGCAGACGCGAGGTCGGCGCCGTAGGGGGTGATGGTGACTTGTACGGACATGGTAGTGCCATAGTTGGCGGTGTAACTGGCGGCACCATCGAACTTGACGGTCTGTGTGGCGCCGTCCAACGTGATCCCTGTAGGCAAGGGAGGTGGGTTGACCTTCTTGGTTCCGTCGCGCGCCACCGGTCCTAGGATTCCATAAATCGGGACGTCGAAGTGGTGGTACGAGGGGCACATAACAACGAAAGTCGCGTTGCCGCCGAGGTTGGTGTTCAGGGCGAGCTGGCCGGTGACTTTGGCCTGCTGCAGGACGACGGTGACGGCGGCCTTGCTGTGGGCCGGGACCTTGATGCCTTGGGACGGCGCTGTGTACGTCTGGGTGACCGAGGAGGTCTTGGTTTCGGTTTTCGTGAAGTCGATGGTCGTGCTGAGCGTGGTGTTGACCGCGAACCCGGAGTACGTGTATGAGGCGCCCACAGTGGCGGTGGTGCTCAGGCCCCGGGTCACGGCAGTGCTCAGAGTTTCGTTGATGGCCTGGCTGAACGACTGGGTGGACAGTGTCTGCTCCACGTCGCTGCTGTTGACCAGGGTCGTCGAGCCGATGTACCAGGTGTCCGTGTAAGAAATCACCGAACTTCCAATGGGGATGGCCTCAGCGTTCTGAAAGGTGATGCCACGACTACTGACGTTCAACACCTCAAAGTAGCCCGACCAGTGCACCCAGGAGGGCACCTGCGCGGCAATAGTCGAATCAAGGTCTACGAGTTCACCCTCGTCTGCATGGGCCGGATCTGCAGAGTATTTTTCATTCATTTCGGCACCAATTTCTTTCTTTGCGTATTCCGATTTCCTTCCCTGGCGCGCTGGCCCTAAAATCTTCAGTGGGCAGATTGGGAACATACTTGCGTTCGCTGTCGGCGACGGTTGAACACAGACCCTCTGACGGGTGCTTTGACTCTGTCGGGGATCTTGGTTGCGCCGTGAGGCGCTGTGAGGTTCCCCCGGTGAGCTGGAGGTGCTGATCAGCTGGCCATGATGGGTTGATGGGTATTCAGGTTCGCTCGTTCGGCCGCTGCCTGTTCGGCGTAGAACTTCTCCTCGTTTTCGATGGGGCTGAGGTAGCCGAGGCGTTTTTGGATGCGGGTGGTGTTGTAGAAGCCGTCGATGTACTCGAACAGGGCCTGGTTGGCCTGGGCCCGGGTGGCGAAGACGCGGCCGCGGATCCCTTCGCTCTTGATGAGGGTCCACAGGTTCTCGGCGAGGGCGTTGTCGTACGAGTCGCCCACCGATCCCATCGAAGCCGCGATCCCCGCTCTGAGCAGGCGAGTTGTGAGCTTGATGCTCGTGTATTGGGCGAGTTCAACCCGTCGTTGCAACACCAGGCTGTTGCAGTGAGCGTAGCTGTTCCTCGAAGACCTCGGCGGGTGTCCGCCAGCCGAGGATCTTGCGGGGCCGGTTGTTGATCGCCAGGGCTACGGCTTCCAGGTCCGTGGACGACCAGCGGGAGAGATCGGTGCCCTTCGGGAAGTACTGCCGCAGCAGGCCGTTCGTGTTCTCGTTTGTCGGTCGCTGCCAGGGCGAGTGCGGGTCGGCGAAGAACACCTTCGTTCCGGTATCGAGGGCGAACTGGGCGTGGCCGGAGAGTTCCTTCCCGCGGTCCCAGGTGAGGGTCTTGCGTAGCTGTTCGGGCAGCTGGGTCATCGACGTGGTGAGCGCTGTGTTCATCGCGATCGCGCCGTAGCCCCTGAGCGAGGGGCCGTTCTTCACGAGCGGACTCTCGCCCCAGCCCTCGATCCGGGGCAGGTGCACCAGGAGCGTGGAGCGGCTGCTGCGCTCGACAAGCGTGCCGATCGCGGAGCGGCCCGTCCCGATGATCAAATCGCCTTCCCAGTGTCCGGGGACCGCGTGGTCCGCGGCCTCGGCGGGGCGTTCGCTGAGGACGACGTCCGCGGTGACATGCCCCTGCGGCTTGTTCTGCGACCGTGCACGCGGAGTCCGCAGCGCCCGGCGAGTGCGCAGACACGTGACCAGTTCGCGCTTGAGGGCGCCACGGCCTTCGATGAACAGCGCCTGGTAGATCGCTTTGTGGCTGATGCGCATGGACTCATCATCGGGGAAGCCGGCACGGAGCCGGTGCGAGATCTGCTCCGGGCTCCAGGCCGTCCCCCACCGCCTGTCCTGCCGATGCGGCTTGTTCAGCCCTTTCCACGCGGGCGTCCTGGGTCCGGTGACGGTCTACCGTCGCGGCGGCGGACGCTGCCGGCGAGCCGTTCCTGCACGTATTCACGCAACCTGTCGCCGGCTGCGAGCTTCGCGGTCTTCGGGCGCTTCGTGGCCTGCTGCGCCTTCCACTGCGCCACCAGGGCTCGGTAGACCGGCTTGCCACTCCGGGTCGCGGCGTTGCGGCGCAGCTCGCGTGAGACTGTGCCCGGGTCGCGTCCGATCCTGTGGGCGATCTCGCGCACGCCGATCCCCTGGGCGCGCAGCAGCGCGATCTCCTCACGCTCAGCGAACGACAGGTAGCGGCCGGTGGGCTCGTCCAGGCTTATCGGTGGCATACCGCCAGCGTGACGGAACCACCGTGTTCCGACCGGACATGAAACACCCACGGCCAGCGCGGCCTCTGCCGACGTCACTCCCGACGCGATCCGCCGCCAGAAGTGGCGCTGCACCGCACGAGAGGGCTCCGGCCGGCCCGGTGAACGCATCGGCGGTCGCATCGCCCGATCCGCCGCCCACTGCCGTCGCACTCCCGCCGGCACCTCCGGCACCTTCTGCTTCTCGTCTCGTCCCATCGCGCACCTCCATGATCAAGGTGTTGCGACGACCGATTGAATCCGCCTTGACAGCCGTGATCGGCGTGATGGACCAGCCGTCCGTGCTCGGGGCTGCGGGAGGCGAGGGCGTACTCGAGTGACGCGAGGACCAGGTCGGTGTCCGCTCGCGGCACGGGTTCTTCTGCCTGCGGCGCCGACGGTAGTAGGTGGAGGGCAGGGTGTTCGTCTCCCGGAGTACCAGCTCGATTCCCAGGTGGGGGTGCTCGTCGATGAGCGCGGTCACCTGGGCCGGGTCGGGTCGAGCTGGGCCGCGAAAAACGCCGAGGCAGTGCGCAGGACCTCGTTCGCCCGGCGCAGGTCCCGGACCTCCTTCCGCAGAGCCACCAGCTCGCTGTTCTCCTCGCTGGTCAGCCGATCCCCGCGCTCACCGCGGTCGGCCTCGTCCTGGCGGATCCAGTTGCGCAGGGCCTCGTGGTGCACGCCCAGATCCCTCGCCATGTGACGGATCACCGGCTCCGGATCAGCGGCCCGATACATGGCCACCGCCGCTCACGCAACTCCAGCGGGTACTTCATCGGTGCGGACATCGTGACATCTCCCTTTCACGATCCCCATCTGACACTCCACCAGCCACTTCCGCACCCCGGGGGAATCTCACATCCCAAGAGAACACCGGCATCGGCGGGCAGGCACCGCACCCATGTCTTCACGGCCGCGAGTCGCCGCCGTCAGGCGATAGGGGGACTGACCTGATACGCAAGATGATCAACACGACTATGAATCAGCCCTGGGCCAGGAGCAGGGCCCCGGAGTGTTCCGGGAATGTCCGGTTTGATCACATGGGCGGCGGCTGGTCCTGGGCATGAAGCGAGCACGGCACCTGTGGATCATGGAGTTCTCTAGGCTTCACGATCTGCAGGGGTGCCGTGCTCGTCGCTTCATCTTCCCGTATGGCCGTCGCGCCCGTGTGCGCGCCCCTGCTGGCGCGGTCGCCGACCGAGTCGGAGCCGCCCGTCCCGGACGGCCTGCTGCAGGCCTTGGCCCAGGTGCCTGATCCACGTGATCCGCGTGGGGTGCGCTACCGGCTGGCGACGCTGCTGGCGATCGGGGTGTGCGCGATGACCAGTGCCGGCCACAACTCCCTTGTGGCGATCGGCGAGTGGGTGAGCCGCTGCGACCAGCAGGTCCTGGCCGTCCTCGGCTGTCCCTTCGACCCGATCGGCGGGCGGGTGCGGCGCCCCGACGAGAAGACCCTGCGCGACGCCTACGGCAGGGTCGACCCGGCTGAGCTGACCCGGGCCGGCTACGCACGACTGGCCGTCCTGGCCCAGCAGACAGCGGCCCAGGAACCGAGCGTGCAGAATCCAGAGGGACTGGCCGAACGCGAACCGTGCCGTGCCCACCGCTCCGCCGGCGGCGAACCCCGGCCCCGCCCGCGGCGACGGGCTCTCGCGGCCGACGGCAAGTGCCTGCGCGGGGCGAAGCGCCCAGACGGCTCCAAGGTCTACGTCTTCTCCGCGGTGCGCCACCAGGACGCGCTGACTGTCGCCGCCCGCGAGGTCGGCGCCAAGACCAACGAGATACCCGAGATCCAGCCCCTGATGGAACAGATCCCCGACGAGGAACTGGAGGATGCCGTGGTCACCCTCGACGCCCTGCACGCCCAGCGCGAGCACGCCCGCTACCTCGTTGAGGAACGCGGCGCACACTACCTGCTCAGCGTGAAGGGCAACCAGAAGAACCTCGCCCGGCAGCTCAAGGCGCTTCCCTGGAAACAGATCCCGGTCCTGCACCGCACCAGCGAACGCGGCCACGGGCGCGAGGAGATCCGCGGGGTTCAGGTCGCCAGCGTCAACGGGCTGCTGTTCCCGCACGCCCGCCAGGTCGTCCGCACCCGCCGCCGACGCCGCCCACTCGGCACGAAGAAGTGGACGGAGGAGATCGTCTACGCGGTCACCGACCTGCCCGCCGAGCAGGCGAGCGCCGACGAGATCGCGGCCTGGGCCCGCGACCACTGGACAATCGAGAACAGCGTCCACTGGGTCCGGGACGTCGTCTTCGGCGAGGACGCCCGCACCATCCGCACCCGCAACACCCCAGCCATCATGGCCACCCTCGGCGACCTCGTCCGCAGCACACTCCGCGCGGCCGGCTGGGTCAACACCGCAAGCGCCAGACGCGCCCACACCAACCCCGCCACCATCCTCCAACTCCACGGCATCACATGATCAAACCGGACACTCCCGGAACACTCCGGGGCCCTGGGGCCAGGAGGCTTGACAAACGATATTAGGAATCATCCCCACGGGGACTCCGTTCTCCTGGACCATCAAGATCCAAGTGTCTCCGGTGTCCAAAATCCGAGGTCAAGGCCCTTCTGCCCACTAGAGATTTCAAATGCACGTCCCACTAAGGGGTAGCAAATTTTTGATTCTCGTAGACGGAGGCGGGAAATGGGAAAATCTCGAATCTTCACGAATTGCATTATCATTGACATGCTCGCCCCCTTCGACCTTCTGTCGGCTTTGGCGGGGAAGCCGTCGCTGCAACACCAAACTACCTTTTTCATGGGTTGGTATGCAGGAAAGCGCCTGGCGGCCGAGGCGGATCCTGCACGCCTGAAATCTTGCGCCCCTAACGATACGAGGCAACCTTGACTGACAGAAAATGGGGAAATGGTGAACCGGTCGGCGGCGCTTTGCTTGACCCCCTCCGGATCTGACAATAGCGTTCGGTTGAAGAAGTGCAACTCCGCAGACGCGGCGCAGCGATGGAAGTTTGTTCCGGTCGACGGGGCCGTCTTCATTGTCAATACAGCAACCGGAGAGTCGCGCTTCCTCACGGCAAGCGATGATGGTTCCAGCTTCCTAGTTCAGAGCAAGCTGACTGACCAGGCCCGGTGGCTACAGGTCCCTCTCACCACGGGTAATGCACAGAAGCAAGCGGATCCGATGACGCCACCACCTCGCTGAGCGGACTTTCGTCAACCTCGTGCTCTGATGAAGAAAGCGGTCAAGGATGTTCCCTTACCTCTTGCCTCTTACCTCTGGTTCCCGGAGTAGACCCTTTGCCAGAAAACCATTGATGCGACCGGGCATTTCCCCCGATGGGTGGCACATTGGGTCGCCTCTCGGGCTTCCGACCGCCGGTGAGTCTGGACGGGCGGCGCTCAACGTTCCACAAAGCTCCACCCAGTCCAGCGGCATCTTTTGTGATGTCGCTGGATGCGCCGAGCGCGTTCGAATGCGCGTCAGCGCCGCAACCGCGGTCGGTGAACAGCCGCTGAAGTTGTGCCGAGAGCCCGCGGCGGACGTGGATGTGGGGATTCGTCTGCAGCGGAATGGGCTGGACACAGTACGCGTGTTCACGCCTCCGACGAACCCGAAACCACTCAAATGGCAGAAACCGTTCTGCATCGCGACAATTCTCCGTATACCCATCGGTAGATATGAAGGGGATCCACGGACTGTCGCGTGGCGGTACGGGGCGCCGGATGAGATCCTAATCTCCTATTCGAAGATCTACCAGAGGAGGAAGTCGTGACTGTTAGCCTGCGCTATACTCTTGCGGTGTACATTGCATCAGGTGCGGTTATCGCAGCACTAGCTCCACCACACCTCTCGTTTAGTGCGACCGTGGAAAATCCCGCCTCGTATGCCTGCACAGGATCTTACAAAGAAATAGATATTCCCCCTGGGGCCAAGCAGCTAACCGTTGACGCATACGGTGCTCAAGGCCAAATCGGAGGTGCTCCGCGGTCGGGATATCCGTATAAGAGTCCGGGGGGCATGGGCGCCTATGTTCATGCCACGTTCAAGGTTTCCTCTGGTGGGATCGTAGACCCCTCACAGAAACTCCTTGTCATGCCTGGATGCTCGCGGAACAGTAGTTACGGCTATGCAGGCGGCGGCGCTGGCGGAGCCAGCAGCGGCGCGAGCGGCCAAGGAGGTAACGGAGGGGGCGCAAGCGGGGTCGCTCTCAGCAGCGCTGTGTATTCGCCGCTTGTGGTTGCAGCTGGCGGAGGCGGTGGGGGTGGTAGCCAGCAATATGGTGGCATAGGTGGGGCAGGCGGCTCAGGTGGGGCAACAGCGGGTGCAGGCGGACAAGGCCTCGGCATCGGGGGCGGAGCCGGCGGGGCCGCAGGGGGAACGCAAGCCAGCACTAGTCAGTATGGCCAGGCAGGCGGGGTCACGGGTGGAGGAGGGGGTGGGGGCTATCAAAACTCAAGCGCAGGTGCCTACCCTGGCGGAGGCGGCGGCGGCCAGAATGGCTTCGGCGGCGGCGGAGGAGGGAGCGGAGCTTCATATCATGCGCCTTCCGCCGAGGACGTTGCTGTGACCACAGCAGACATTCCAAACGACGGCTCCATCCAGCTCACCTGGTCATACTGAACCTCTTCCAACCTGACGGGTGGTTGGATCGGGGTTCCCGGTGGTGGGCATGAAGAAAGCTCCTGGTAGACGGGTTCACGACCAAGATCACCAGTCCGCCAGGAGCTCTCGTGCTTGTCTGCCCGTCCGCCATCGATCTGTCCAGCCGCACCCTGCAGCACCTCTCCGGTCTTCTCGCAGGTCACCGCCGCCGCATTGGTTCCCGCTGGCGGCGCCTCACTTGTAGCCGGCAGGCCCTGCTCGTCCTCGCTCACCTGCGCTGCGGCGACACCTACGCCCGCCTCGCGGCGGGTTTTCGGGTTGGGATCGCGACGGTCTACCGGTACATACGCGAGGCCGTCGACCTCCTGGCCGCCCTCGCGCCCACGCTCGAACAGGCCATGCAGACCGTGCGGAAGAAGGCGTACGTGATCCTCGACGGCACCCTGCTGCCGATCGACCGCATCGCCGCCGACCGGCCGTATTACTCGGGGAAGGGGTTCCGCCGGGAATGCTGCTGGATTGAACGCTAAGGAATGATCATGATCTGGGAGGGTCTCGGTGATCACTTGGGCGCCTTGAGTGGGCTGGTCGTCGCGCCCGCCGCGATCGCGCGTATGGAGGGCCTGTAGCCCCGGTTACGCGTCGAGCTTGGGGCGGGTGGATCCGCCGCGTCCGCGCAGGGCGACGCCGGTTTCGGTGAGGATACGGTGAACGAAGCCGTAGCTGCGTGCGTGGGCTGCAGCGAGGGTGCGGATGGAGGCTCCGGCTTCGTAGGCGGTCTTGAGTTGGGCGGCGAGCGTCTCGCGCGCGGTGCCGGTGATTTTCTTGCCCTTGTCCATGGTCGTCGTCTCTCCTGCGTTTGCGCCAGCTCGGACGATGATCATCGCGCACTCGGTGGGAGGCAGGCAGCGGATCGGCGGTTTCGGGTCCTGGCGCGGTTCTCGGGGAGGGTGGCTGGGCCGCTCTATACGGCCTGGGCCGCGGAGACTTGGTGGCGGGGTTGGGGGATGTCGTTGGCGGCTGTCAGGGTGGCGAAGTCAGTGTGGGCTTGCTCGACGGCTTCGGGGTACGCCTCCCGTTTGGCGTGCTCGGCGAGTGCCCGGTAGATGCTGGCGATGGAAGGGCTCTGTCCCTTGCGTTTGCCGGTGGGGATGATCAGATCGGGCTGGATCGTCTCGACGGACTCGCCGTTCGCCCGGCGGCGGAGCACGGTGTGGAGCATGTCGTCGGTGATGACCGGTGGACGGCCTCCGTGCTTGCCCTTGCGGGCCGCGGTGTCTAGTCCTTCCAGCGTCGACTCGCGGATGTTTTCCCGCTCGGTCTCCGCCATCGCCGCGAAGAACGCGAACAGCAGCCTCCCGGGCCCGCTCGGGTCATATATCCCCGGCAGCGGTCCGGCGAGCATCTCCAGCGCCAGGCCGTGCGCGGTGAGGTGGTCGGCGAGCGCGGTCAGCTCTGCGGCGTCGCGGCCCAGTCGTTTCATCTCGTACACGGTGAGGATGACCCGGCAGTGAGGGGCGTGGGCCTTGATCTCGCGGGCGGTGGCGAGCGCGGCCTCGAATGCGGGCCTCACCTTCACCCGGGTGCTGATCTTCTCGGAGAAGATCTTGTCTCTGGGGATGCCGTGTCCGGCGAGAGCGTCGAGCTGTGACTGGAGTTCCTGGCCGAGGGTCGAGCAGCGGGCGTACCCGATGCGGATGTCGGCGCTGGGGGTGTCCGGGTCGACCGGTGCCGGGGGCGGGGTGCCGGGCCGCCACGGCTGGCCGGGGCCGCGGTCGGCGGGGGTCTGGATCCGCAGGAGCTTTGCGAGCCGGGGCACCTTCGCGAACCTGCCAGTGTGATACGTCCCTGCGACTGCGCCACCGCGCGAGCGGCACGGTGAGCCCGGCTCGGCCGCGCACCGCGGGCAGGGGTGGCGCTCGACGTCGTCCGCGTCGGTCGGGGAAGTCTCGTGAGGGTCCGTCATGGACCCCGACTCTCGCACAACGTAGTTCTCAGAAGGGGGTCCGACCCACCTTTGAGTGAGAGCGGGTTATGCGAAGTAATCCGGAGTTCGAGCTGTCTCTTCCGCCGTCGAATGATCTTGCTCTGGGAAAGGAACGTTTGTGAGAGTATGGCGGCCGCTCGCTGCCTCGTACCGCGATTGCCCCGTCTCACGAGACCTTGCCTCTGCCTCGCCTGGAGGCTTATTCACGGGGGTTCGTAGCCCGATTTCCTTGATCGTGAAGAGGGCCCTGCTCCGTAGCCTGATGTTTGCGAAGACGTCAGATCATTACCGGGGCAGGGCCGTTGAGCTGGGACGTTACGACAGGGCTGGACAAGGATCAACTGGGCGGGCTGGTGGAACAGGTCCACCGGGCGTTGGTGGAGGATCCGGACCGGACGGTGACGCCGGGGCGGATGTGGGTGCTGGGGCTGTACAAGTCGGTGGTACTGGTGCTGTTCCTGCTGCGGCAGAACCCCGTCCAGGAGGCGGCCGCGGAGCTGTTCGGGATCTCCCAGGCCACTGTCTCCAGGCGGTGGACGACGCTACTGCCGGTGGTGGAGAAGGTCCTGGCCGGACACGTCCCGGACCCCACGGAGATCTCAGCCGGCCGCCTCGTCCTGATCGACGGCACCCTGGTGACCACCTGGGACGGGGCAAGCGAGGGCACAACAATGTTCTCCGGCAAGCACAGGGACACCGGCTTCAACCTGCAGGTCGCGGCCACTTTGTCAGGGGATCTGCTCGCGGTCCCGGCGCCCGTCCCGGGCTCACGGCACGACATGCATGCCTGGCGGCAGTCCCACTTTCCCGGGACGTTCGCCAACCGGGAGGACATCGGTGACCTGGGCTACCTCGGCTCCGGGATGCTGACCGCGAGACGCAAGCCCCCAGGCCGGGAACGGCCCGCCGGAGACAAGGTCTACAACCAGAGCATCGGCAAACTCCGCGCCGCGGTCGAGCGGGCGATCGCGCACCTGAAGGACTGGAAGATCCTCGCCACCCGCTACCGCGGCGCCCTCCAAACCTTCCCCCTCATCACCAGGACCATCACCGCCCTCGCCTTCTACAAGAAGGGCTGGTGAACCCCGTGAATAGGCCTCCTGACCTTGTTCAGTTCGCATTCTGGGGACAAGGTCAGCGAGACCGTCCAGGTCGGCGCGCCGCCGTCCGGCGGCCGTGACTCTTGGAAGCGCGCCTGGCCGACAAGGTCAGCGCGTCGCCAGGCGGCGAGATCGAATGAGACGGGACACCCACCCCCGCCCGGCAGGCACGTGTCTTGGCAGGCGGCACCTGCCGGGCGGGACCGGATCAATCGATCGCCACTCGTGTGACTGACTGAGGTTCCCCCGCTGTGCGGTGGTGCTGACTAGTGCCTTAACAGGCAACGTTTGCCCTGTTGTGATGTGACGCGCCGTCCCGGTGCTGTGCCGGGCGACGCGTGGCCGTCACCCTGTCCGGGTGGCAGAACGAGTACGTGTACGCGAGATCGACGATGACGAAGGCAGACGGCTGCTTCGGATCATCCGCCGGGGAACCGGGTCGGTAGTGACCTGGCGGCGGGCCCAGATGGTCCTGCTGTCCGCCCAGGGCATGCCGGTGGCGAAGATTGCCGGGGTGACGTTCACCAGCGCGGACCGGGTCCGGGATGTGATCCACAACTTCAACGCCGACAGCTTCGTCTCCCTGTATCCGAAGTACAAGGGCGGCCGGCCCAGGACGTTCACCCTGCCCGAGCGGCGCGAGATCAAGAAGATCGCGAAGTCCAAGCCGACCGAACACGACCTGCCCTTTTCGACCTGGAGCCTGACCAAGCTGGCGGACTTTCTGGTCGCCGAGGGGGTGGTCGACGACATCAGCCACGAGGGCCTGCGCATCCTGCTCCGCGAGGAAGGCGTCTCCTTTCAACGCCTGAAGACCTGGAAGACCTCCCGCGACCCCGACTACGCGGCCAAGAAGGCCCGCGTCGAACACCTCTACGCGATCGCCGACGGCGAGGTCATACCCGAGGAGGGCGAGCCCGAAGTCGTCTTATGTATGGACGAGTTCGGGCCGCTCAACCTGATGCCCCACCCGGGCCGGCAGTGGGCCGAACGCTCCGGCAAACACAAGGACCCCGACCGCGAACCCCGCCGCAGGCGGCGGGCGACCTACAACCGCTACGGCGGAGTACGGCACCTGTTCGCCGCCCTGGACCTGGCCAAGGACAAGCTCTACGGCCACATCAAGCCGGTCAAGAAGCGCACCCAGTTCCTGGAGTTCTGCCGCTACCTGCGAACCCTCTACCCGCCCGAGGTCCGTATCGCGATCGTCTGTGACAACTTCTCCCCGCACCTGACCACGAAGAGGTGCCAGCGGGTCGGCACCTGGGCCGCGGCGAACAACGTCGAGATCGCCTACACCCCTACAAACAGCTCCTGGCTCAACCGCATAGAAGCCCAGTTCACCGCCCTGCGCTACTTCACCCTCGATGGCACCGACCACGCCTGCCACAAGGAGCAGGGCAGCATGATCCGCCGCTACATCATCTGGCGAAATCGCCACGCCGACGACCGGCGCCTACGCTCCGTCGTCGACAGCGCCAACGTCGCCTACTGTAATGGCACGGCAGTAGCTACACCTTGGACGGGATATGGACAGCCGCCATTACGGCACGTTCCACCCGAGCACGACGGGCAGCTTGTGCTCGTAACCCAGCGTGTTGATCGTCCCCGGATGCGGGTGCCCGAACTGCCGCGCGGCCGACGCGTCGAGCCCGAGCCAGCGCGCGGTGAGTATGCGTGACAGGTGGCCGTGCGCAACGACGGCCACGTCGCCCTTGTCCAGCAGCGGCCGGACCCGGCCGAGGAAAGCGTCGACCCGCACCGTCACGTGCCCGAGGTCTTCGCCGGCGTCGACGCCGTCGCGCCACAGCTCCCAGCCGGGCTTGAGTTCCTGGATTTGCTCGGCGGTCAGCCCCTCGTAGCGGCCGTAGTCCCACTCGATCAGGTCGGTGTCGGGCTCCGCGCCGCTCAGCCCGGCCAGTTCGGCGGTCCGCACGGCGCGAGTCAGCAGGCTGCTGTAGACGGCGGCGAACTCCCGTTCGGCCAGCCGAGGTGCGAGCGCACGCGCCGCGTCCTCCCCGGCCTCGGTCAGCGGCAGGTCGGTGCGGCCAGCATGCTGGCCGGTCCGGCTCCATGCGGTCTCGCCGTGCCTGATCAACACCAATTCGCCCATGGCTGAGGACCATATCTCACCTCGAACACAGGGCGAACGTTGCCTGATACGGCACTAGCTGGTCAGGGCGGGTTGACGTGGTTTCAGGTTCACTGGTTCGGTCGCTGCCTGGTCGGCGTAGTGCTTCTCCTCGTACTCGATGGGGCTGAGGTAGCCGAGTCGTGCCTGGATGCGGCGGGGGTTGTAGAAACCGTCGATGTAGTTGAAGAGTGCGAGGTTCGCCTCGGCACGTGTGGCGAAGACGCGGCCGCGGACGCACTCGGTCTTGACCAGCATCCACAAATTCTCGGCGAGGGCGTTGTCGTACGAGTCGCCGACCGAGCCCATGGATGCCTGGATACCTGTTCTGACCAGGCGTGTTGTGAGTTTCAGGGAAGTGTATTGGCAGCCGTGGTCCGCATGGTGAATGAGCTCGCCAGCGACGGGCTCGCGGGAGGCGAGGGCGTACTCGAGGGTGGTCAGGACCAGGTCGGCGTCCGCGCGGGCGGAGGTTTCCCAGGCCACGACCTTGCGGGACCCCGCGGCGGCCAGCGACCGTCCGCCCCCCTGTCCCTCCCGGCCCGTTCCGTTAGCGGGGGAAGGCACGTCGCCGCAGTCCGAGAGGTCCCATGCACTTTGACGGAGAGGGTCGGACGCCGCAGCGCGCGGACCGCGTCGGCGAGTTCGCGGTGGGCCTCGCCGGTGGTCTGCACCCGCCACAGAGGACGGCGCCGCCCGCCGGTCCTGGGCCGGGCGGGTCAGCGAGGAGCTGCCCATTGGTCGGCTCGTAGGGGATCTTGACGACGGTGAGGCCTCGGCTGCTCCGAATGGCCCCTGATACGCGTTCGGTCGGTGTATGGAAGTGAGTGGCGCGGCCGCGCGAGCTCGACTTCTGGCCAGACTCTGCCGTGACTCGATACCTGATCGGCCAGAGAAACGGCCGGGGGTCTCGTGCGCGAAAGGTGGAGCAAACTTCATGGCAGTAACCGCTGGAGTATCTCGGGGCAAGAAGCAGCCGAGGCGGGCGACGCTCAGGGCTTCGCTCCTCTGCGTCGGCATGGTCACGGCACTCGCCGTCCCGTTCGCCGGTTTCGCGACTGCCCAGCAGGCCGTGGCCGGGGCCCCGAGCGGGGACGGCAAGCAGCCTGTGCAGCGGACCGGCAACCCTGACTGCGACGACCTCATGCCGGGCGCGTTCCTGTTCGAGTTCCGACAGGATCCCCCCGTGGACGCGAACAACATCCCGCTGTCCTTCAACGGGCTGACCGGCACGCTCGATGTCGACGTCAGGAACACCTCGAGCGGGCAGGTCTTCGACTACAACTTCGACGGCGACTTCACCGCCTTCGGTGTGATCGTCAAGGGCGGCCCGAACGCCAACTTCTACGACTACCAGCCCAGCGGCAACACGGACGACACCAACCTGCACGCCCCGGTCAACCCGCAAAACAACCGCTTCTACGGCCTCAGCCACATCTCGTTCTGCATCGGCGAGGCCCCGCGTCCCGGTGCACTCAAGATCCTGAAGAAGAGCACCAAGGCGGGCAACCCCCTGGTCAGCCAGGCCGGCGCGGTGTTCTCGATTACCGGTCCCGGAGAGTACAGCGCCAGCGTGACCGACGACACGACCATGGCGGCCCCAGATGAGGACCCGACCATCGGCGAGGTCTGCGTATCCGGGCTTCAGCCCGGCACGTACACCGTCAACGAGACGACGCCTCCCCCGGGATACGGCGACGCCAGCCAGACGGACGTGACCGTGCAGGTCGTCGCCGGGACGGACTGCGGTAACCGTCCGCCCGCCGCTGCCGCCACCGCCACGTTCACCAACGACCCGCTCGCTGACGTCCTGGTGCGCGTGGACGGCCAGGAGTCGGGCGAGATCAGCTCCACCATCACGTGCAACGGCAACAGCGCCGGCCCCTCGGACCCGGTCCAGCTCAACATCAACGACCTGCCGCCGGGTGACTACAACTGCCTCCTCCACATCGACCCGTGACCTGGATCGCGTCTGCCCGGTGAGCAGCTGACCGGACGCGACCGTCAGATAAGTGGGCACTGATGAGCCACGCGGGCGGATCGAGCTGGTGAAACCAGCTCGATCCGCCCACGCCCATCGGCCATGGACGCCGCCCTTCCCTGCGTGGGGCACAGCCGGGGCAGGCTGCCGCCCGGCGCCTATTCCTCGGAGGCGGCCGGGTCGCGCAGCGGGCGCAGTGAGCCGTCGCCGTGGGAGCGGACGATCGGGTACCGGCCATGGAAATTAATATGTTCATGGACCAGCGGAGAGAGCCGGGAGCGGATCTCCGGTGAGATGGTCAGCCCGCCAGCCTCCAGCTCCTTGACGGCAGCGTCCATGTAGAGGGTGTTCCACCAGACCACCGCGTTCAGCGCCATGCCCAGCGCCCCCAGCTGATCCTCCATCCCCTCCCGGTAGGCGTGCCTGAGCTCGCCGAGCCGTCCGAAGAAGATGCTCCGGGCCAGTGCGTGGCGGCCCTCGCCGATATTCAGCTGGACACCGATCATGCGCCGGTACGCCTCGGAGTCGATGAACTGGAGCAGGTGGAGGGTCTTGAAGATCCGGCCGTAGTGCGCGAACGCGTCGCCGAGGCCCGTCATGCGGTCGCCGCTGGTCATCATCCGCAGCAGGTCGTACGCCCGCACCTTGCCGGTCGTGAGCGAGCCGGCGACGCGGAGCATGTCCTCCCAGTTCTGCCGGATCCGCTCCACCTGCACGCGCTGGCGGGAGACCGGCTGAAGCGGCCCGTAATCCTTGGACATGTCCAGCCGCCACAGCCGCGCGTCGGAGATATCGGCGATCCTCGGGGAGAACTGGTAGCCGCAGATCGCGAAGAGCCCGAAGACGAGGTCACTGTACGAACCGGTATCGGTGATGACAATCTCCGGGCGGACCGGGCCGTCGAGATTGAACATCGCGTCCAGGATGCCGAGCGAATCACGCAGCGTGCCCGGCATCACGATGCCGCCCAGGCCCATCACCCGGTCCGAGACGACGTTGAGCCAGGTCGCCCCGCGACCTGTCGAAAAATACTTCCGATTCGGCCTGGTATGTGTTGATCTGAGGGGGACGGTGAAGCGCATCCCGTCGGCGGAGGCAACGTGCCCGCCACCCCAGTCGGAGGCGAGGCCAATGTCGCTCTGCCGGGCGACCAGCAGACTGGAGGCTGCACTCACGCCGGGCAGGTTCCAGTAGCCCCAGTCCGCTGCCGTCAGCCGCGAGCGGGTCAGCGCCTTCTCACCGGGCTTGATCACCGGCTCGAACCCGATGTTCGTGGACTTGCTGACCAGGAGCGCGGTGAGCGTGAGGTCAAGATCCTGCGGCCGGGAGACCTTCCCGCCGATGTGCTCGAAAGGGTCGAACATGCCTGTACGGGCGTGGACTTCCAGCAGCAGCTCCGGATAGTCGATCCTCGGCAGCATCGCCTGCACCGCGTCGTGCACCGGCTTGAATCCGGCAGGCTCGGGCTCCGCCTCCAGACGGTCCAGGCGGATCTTCCCGTCCACGATGTCCACCGCCGCGTTGTGGGGCAGGCCCTCGGCGACATGCGCGTACATCTCGGGGTGCCGGTAAGAACCCTGTCACCAGCCGCAAACGATGGTGATCAGTCCTCTGACCTGGAGGGTCGGGGCAGTGCCGCCGTACCGGTCGTCTCGGCGAGTGCGAGGCGGCCGCCCTTCAGTTCGGGTAGGTAGTTGTAGATGGTGTTGCGGGAGACACCGAGGAGCTTTGCGATCGAGGTAACCGTGTTCTCCGGACGGGCGAGCAGATCGCGGGCGTGACGTACCTGTTCCTCGGTCATTGCCGGCGGACGGCCGAGCCGGGCACCTCGGGCGCGGGCGGCGTCCAAACCCTCATTGGTGCCCTGCACGATGAGTTCGCGGATGAACTCGGCGAGGGCCGCGAACACGTGGAAGACCAGGCGCCCTCCGGGCGTGGTCGTGTCGAGCGCCTCGTGCAGCGAGGTGAAGCCGACGCCACGCTTACGCAGGCCGGACACGATCGCAATGAGGTCCTGGAGGGAGCGGCCGAGCCGGTCCAGCGACGGGACGACGAGCGTGTCGCCCTCGCGCAGGAAGTCGAGGGCCTTCCACAGTTCCTCACGTTCGGCGTTCTTGCCGGACTTCTTGTCGGCGAAGATCCGGATGCACCCCGCTTCCGTGAGAGCGTGGATCTGCCGGTCGAGCAACTGTCCCTTGGTGGACACACGGGCGTATCCCACGAGGTCGCCGGTCCGTGCGGCCGGAACGGGGGCGAGGAGATCGGAGGTGTCGTCGTCCTGGGGTCGCTGCACCCGCCAGATCGTTCAGAAAACGGTGCGCCTCAAGTTCCTGAGCACATCGACTTTCTGACACCGTTTTATGGGCATGATCGGGCAGCCGATCCGGCCGTGTACAGCCGCTTACCGATGTTGCTCATCAATCGGTGGTTTTTTGACGTCGAACGCGAAGGAGCCCGCCACCGTGGTGGCGGACTCCTCGGCGCCAGTTGACGGACATGCCCAGGCAGTTCAGTGAGCCTTTTCCATCTTGATCAGTTGGCGAGTTCGAGGGCGACGACGGCTCGGACGACTGCGGTGATTCGGGTGGTGCTGCAGCGGAGCTTCCGCAGGAGTCGCCAGCACTTGAGGGTCGCCATGGCGCGTTCGCCGAGGCTGCGGATCTTGGCGTGGTCCCGGTTGTGACGTCGGCGCCAGCCGCGAAGGTTCTTGCCCCGGAACGGGACGCGGACGGCAGGACCCGCACCTTGGTAGGCCTTGTCCGCCCAGCACTTGACGCCGTCGGTGGCGAGAGCGGCGGGAATGCCATGGGTCCGGGCCGCGGTCAGGTCGTGAGTGGCCCCCGGCAGCGCGTCCGATGCCCAGATCAAACGCCCGGCCGGATCGGCGATGACCTGCACGTTCATGCCGTGATGCTTCTTCTTCCCCGAGTAGTACGGCCGGTCGGCGGCGATGCGGTCGATCGGCAGCACGGTGCCGTCGAGGATCACGTACGCCTTCTTCCGCACGGTCTGCATGGCCTGTTCGAGCGTGGGCGCGAGGGCGGCCAGGAGGTCGACGGCCTCGCGTATGTACCGGTAGACCGTCGCGATCCCAACCCGAAAACCCGCCGCGAGGCGGGCGTAGGTGTCGCCGCAGCGCAGGTGAGCGAGGACGAGCAGGGCCTGCCGGCTACAAGTGAGGCACCGCCAGCGGGAACCAATGCGGCGGCGGTGACCTGCGAGAAGACCGGAGAGGTGCTGCAGGGTGCGGCTGGACAGATCGATGGCGGACGGGCAGACAAGCACGAGAGCTCCTGGCGGACTGGTGATCTTGGTCGTGAACCCGTCTACCAGGAGCTTTCTTCATGCCCACCACCGGGAACCCCGATCCAACCACCCGTCAGGTTGGAAGAGGTTCAGTAGCTCTGGCCCGTCTGAGTGATTTTTGGTGGCGTGCCACATGGTTGCTGGCTGGCTGGCGGTTTCTGCATATTCTTCCATAACCCGGTTCGAGTTTTCCTTAAAGTCACGGAGACTATCTATGCGACGCTTTTCGGTTCTGGCGACGGCAAGCGCCCTGACTGCGGTCACCATGCTGTCTTCGCCCGCTCTGGCGGACGCCGTGAGTCTTCAGGACCCGCCCGGCGCCGTGGTCTTCAACAATGGCGCCGGTAACGTCACCAACATTGGGAACGGGAACAACGCGGGAGGCCGAGACAACCTGGTGGGTAGCGGTCACACTGCAGGAACTGGCCACACCACGGCACCGGCACCGGCTACTTCGCCCATCTCTTATCCGCTCTATGTCTGGATTCTTAATTGCACTGATCAGACTCTAACGTTTAGCTCCTCGGATACGACGGGGTTCGTGACTCAGCCTCCGAGTCAGATTAGCGGGCAGGCCTCCAGCACTTGCAATTTCAATGTTCCGGTTAACGGATCCTGGACTTATCAGGTAGGTAGTATTGGGGGAGATGTGCAGTACCTCGCCCCTGCGGGCGACAGCTCTGCCATGATCGAATTTGCCGCACCTAGGTCGGCCGCCGGGCAGCTTTCCGAGAACTGCATCCTCGCGGCGGGGGCAATTGCCGCAGGGTACAGCTGCACTCACAGTAATGACGGTTTCAATAACGTGTATTTCTTTCTGACTAAGACGCAGTAGCTGTGGTGAGCGGTGCCCTGGTCCAGACCGAGACTGACCGTTACCTCGGACGGGTCGCCTCGGTCACGACTCTGTGCACGCGGGGCCTCGCGCCCGTGCTCTTCCCGGCCGTCGGCATCACGGTGGCCCTGTGGGAAGCGGAGGTGTTCTTCATCGGTTGCGGCGCGATCTGCCTGCTCGCCGCATCGCTCGGCATCTTCGTCCCGGCGATCCGGCGTGCCGAACTACAGACTCCCAGTCCGCATCACCAGTCGGCCACTGATGGGGCTGAACGGTTCACACAGCCGTACGCTCGTCGGCCGATTCCTCAGGGCTGGCCGGTCTTCGAGGAACAGCTACGCTCACTGCAACAGCCTGGTGTTGCAACGACGGGTTGAACTCGCCCAATATACGTCCTTCACCCTGGCCGAGCACCTGGAGAAGGCCGGCATCGCCGCCTCGATCGGAGACGCATACGACAACGCGCTGATGGAGTCCACGATCGGCCTCTTCAAAACCGAGGTGATCAAGCCGCAACGACCCTGGCGATCCCTCGCCCAGGTCGATCTGGCATCGCGGGCGCGGAGACGAGCACGTTGCGGACCTGGTTCATCGCCTGGGTGCGGGCCTTGATTGCGCTGCGGCGGGCGATCCGCAGCACGCGTACTGCTTCGACCACGCCATCCCGGCTCTTGGGGGCACCTCACCCGCCCGGACAAGACCGCCGTCGCAGCGGCGCAGGCGTCGATCGGGTCGGACTTTCCCTTCATCCGCCTCGTCTTGCGGTCTGGGCGGCCGACGTCGATGACCATGACCCCGGCCGCGGTGAGCAACCTGGCCAGCTCTGCCCCGTAGGCGCCGGTGCCCTCCACACCGGCCGCTACGAGTTCACCGTGCGAGCGCCTCCAGTCGGGCAGGTCCCGGTAGCCACGGATGGTGGCGGGGAACTCCCGGTCGGCCTGGTGCCGGCCAACGGAGCCGGTCACGGCCGCGTGATGCAACGTGCTCGACCTCCTGGTCCAGAACCGGGGTGACAAGGCTGCGGCCAGCAGGTTCTTCCGCCGGCTCCTCACCACCACCGGGCAGTGCCAGAGTGATCGTCACCGACAAGCTCCGCTCCCCCGAATGCCGGATCCCCAGGCTGCGTGCACAGTGGGTGGAAGTGGGATGACCGAAGCGCTGTCGCACAGGCGGCCAGAAAGGGGAAGACGATGGTGCCTGACGCCCCGATGCAACTCGGCATGGTCGGACTGGGACGGATGGGCGCCAACCTCGTGCGCCGCCTAGTGCGTGACGGGCACCGCCTCGTCGTCAATGACGTGTCCTCCGACGCCGTACGCGCCCTCGAAAAGGAGGGGGCGACCCCCGCGTACTCCCTCCAGGAGCTGGTTGCGCGGCTCGAACCACCCCGTGCCATCTGGCTGATGCTCCCGGCCGGCGTCGTCCAGCCGACCCTCGACGAACTGGCCGGACTGCTGGACCGGGACGACACGGTGATCGACGGCGGCAACTCTTACTACCGTGACGACATCAGCCGGGCCCGGGACCTGGCCGCGCGCGGCATCCACTACGTCGACTGCGGGACCTCTGGCGGGGTCTGGGGCCTCGACCGCGGCTACTGCCTCATGATCGGTGGCGAGCCGGACGTGGTGCGCAGGCTCGACCCGGTCTTCCGGACCATCTCGCCCGGCACCGGCACAACCGAGCCCACCCCTGGCCGCACCCGCACCGACGGGACCGCGCCGCACGGCTACCTCCACTGCGGGCCGAGCGGGGCCGGACACTTCGTAAAGATGGTCCACAACGGCGTGGAGTACGGGATGATGGCCGCCATCGCCGAGGGGCTCGGCATCATCGCGCATGCCGACGCGGGCCTGCACGCCCGTTCCGCCGACGCCGAGACCGCGCCGCTGTCCGACCCGGAGGCCTACAGGTACGAGATCGACGTGGCCGAGGTCGCCGAGGTGTGGCGGCGCGGCTCGGTCGTCGGCTCTTGGCTGGTCGACCTCACCGCGGACGCGCTGGCCCGTTCCCCGAAGCTGGACGACTTCGCAGGCCGGGTGTCAGATTCCGGCGAGGGGCGCTGGACCGTACTGGCGGCGATCGAGGAGAGCGTGCCGGCTCCGGTGATCAGCGCCTCCCTCTACCAGCGCTACGAATCCCGCGGGCTGGGCGAGTTCACAGCGAAGGTGCTGTCCGCGATGCGCAGCGAGTTCGGTGGCCACGCTGAGAAGCAGCCGGCCACGGAGCGGTGAGGGCCCGCGCTATGAACACGTCCGGTGCTGCCGAGAACACGTCCGACGATGCGCCTGCCCGCCCTGCCCGCCCCGACGACCACGTCTTCGTGTTGGTCGGCGCCACCGGCGACCTAGCCAGGCGCAAGCTGCTGCCGGGCCTGTTCCACCTCGCCAAGACGGGGCTGATGCCGTCCCGCTTCCGTGTTGTCGGCACCACGCCGGCCTCCGCGGCGCTGAGCGACGAAGAGTTCCGCGCGCACGCTCGACAGGCCGTGGCGGAGTTCGGGCGTACGACGCCCGAGGGGCCGGAGTGGCAGGAGTTCGCGGGCGCCCTGTCCTTCGGCGCGGCGGACCCGGAGGCACCGGAGCCGCTGGTGGAGGCGGTGCGGGCGGCTGAGCAAGCCCTCGGCGGCACGCCGTGCCGACTCTTCCACCTCGCCGTCCCACCCGTCGCGTTCCCCTCCGTCGTCGGCATGCTCGGCGCCACGGGCCTCGCCCGGGACGCGCGGGTCATCGTCGAGAAGCCCTTCGGCACCAACCTGGCGTCCGCGCGGGCGCTCAACGCGACCATCCACGCGGTCTTCGACGAGTCCCGGGTGTTCCGCATCGACCACTTCCTCGGCAAGGAGGCTGTGGACAACATCCTCGCGCTGCGGTTCGCCAACGGTCTCTTCGAGCCCATCTGGAACCGCGAGCACATCAGCCACGTACAAATCGACGTGCCCGAGAAGATCGACATTCAGGGCCGCGCCCAGTTCTTTGAGGGCACCGGCACCTTTCGGGACATGGTCGTCACCCACCTCTTCCAACTCCTGGGCTTCGTCGCCATGGAACCGCCGGTGGCCCTGGAAGCGCAGGCACTGCGCGACGAGCAGGTGAAGGTCTTCCGCAGTATGCGGCCGCTGGACCCGGCGGACGTTGTCCGCGGCCAGTACACCGGCTACCGGGACGAGCCCGGGGTCGACCCGGCCTCGGACACCGAGACGTTCGTCGCACTGCGCGTCGGCATCGACAACTGGCGCTGGTCCGGGGTCCCGTTCGAGCTGCGCACCGGCAAGGCGCTGGCCGAGGGCCGGCACCAGGTCACCCTCGGCCTGCGCGAGCCGGTGCTGCGGATGTTCCCCCTCGACGCAAGGGCGTCGGCCGACGGGCGGGGCAACGCCCTCGTCATCGACTTCGCCGACCCGGGCACCCTCACCACCCGCATCCTCGTCAAGGAGCCGGGCGTCGCGATGCGGCTGGCGGAGGCGGAGATGGTCTTCGGCTACGGCACCTCCTTCGCCGCTGAGAACTCCCTGGAGGGGTACGAGCACCTCATCCTCGAGGCCATGTACGGCAACCAGTCCCTCTTCACCCGGTCGGACGGCATCGAGCGCCTGTGGGAGCTGTCCGCACCGCTGTTGGAAGCGCCGCCGCCGGTTCGGCCGTACACCCGGGGGAGCTGGGGCCCCAACGGCATCGACACGCTTGTGGCACCGCACCGCTGGTACCTGCCCGAAATACGGAACAGACACGAAGGGCCGTGACGGAATGCTGGGGCTCCCGGGCCACGTCAGCACCTGCCTGTTCGACCTCGACGGCGTGCTCACCCGGACCGCGAAGGTCCACGCGGCCGTCTGGAAGCAGATGTACGACGACTACCTGCGGGAGCGCGACGACTCGGCGTTCGTCCCGTTCGTCCCGTTCGACCGTACGGGACTACGACGAGTACGTGGACGTCGGCCAGGACGGCGTACGCACCTTCCTGGCCTGCCGGGGCATTACGCTGCCCGAGGGCACCCCGGACGACGACGCCGACCAGGAGACGACGAACGGACTGGGCACCCGCAAGAGCACGCTGGTGCTGCGCATGGAGCAGGGCGTCGAGGCGTACGACGGATCCGTGGCGTACGTCCGAGCCGCCCGGGACGCGGGCCTGCGTCGGGTATTGGTGTCGTCCAGCGCCAACTGCCGCGACGTGCTGGTAGACGGGCTGGCCCTCGCCGAGCAGGGGCTTTCCGGCAGGTCCGCCCCTGACAGGTACCTGGACGCCCGCCTTCGGTACCGGCCTGTGGAGCGAGGCCGTGTTCGAGGGCGTCCTGGCCGGCGCGGCCGCCGGGCGGACGGGCGGCTTCGTCGTCGGCGTGGACTGCTCCGGGCAGGCGGACGCGTTGCGCGAGCACGGGGCCGACGTCGCCGTCACCGACCACTGCGAACTCTTGGACCGCCGATGATCCCGCACTCGTCCTTCGCCACCGGGCCGTGGCAGCTCCGGGAGACCCTCCTCGACCTGGAGGTCCTAGCCCAGAGCGAATCCGTGTTCGCCCTGCCGAACGGCCACCTCGGCTGGCGATGCAACCTCGACGAGGGCGAGCCGCACGGCCTGCCGGGCAGCTACCTGAACGGCGCCCACGCCCCACCTGCTCCGCTACGCCGGGGGCGGCTACGGGTACCCGGAGTCGGGACAGACGACCATCAACGTCACCGACGGCAAGATCATCAGGCTGCTCGTCGACGACCACCCCTTCGGCCTACGCTACGGGCAGCTGCACGCCCACGAGCGCGTCTTGGACTTCCATACCGGCGTCCTGAGCCTGAGACCCGGCCCGACCCGGCACTCCACCTCCCTGTGCCGGGCGGGGGCCGCCACACCCCCCTTCGGGAGCACCTCTGCTGATCAGCCCATATGTCTTCCTCGCGACCGAGTAGGACATCGAGCCGGCCAACCTCGAGCCCGCGAGGTGCCTTGCACTGGAACCATGCCGGCGATGGTGTCCACCACATCGGTGAACAGGTGCGGGGAGCAGTTGTGGCAGGCCGCGACCCGCGTCCACGACGCTTGGTTATCCCCCGCGGGTGCGGGGAGCAGGCTTGCTGACCTGCCACTTTTACAGTAGGTGGGCGTTATGGCATTCTGAAGCACTTTCACCGAAACCGCCATATCCGGCACCTCGCGGCGCCGGAACGAGATCGGCCACCGATCCAGGATCCGCTGCTCAGTACGCAGGGGGGCCACGTCTTGGCCGCAGTCAGGGACCTGTGCCGGGTGGGGCTGGTCACCCCGGCGACCCGGGGCAGTCGCTTGGCGGCCCGGCTGGATCCCCATGGGTACGCCTCCGCCGCGACTGTTGCGAGCCGGTCCGTTTCAAGGCCAAGGGGTGGCTCTTGTGAGCTTGTTCCGCTTTGACGGACACCTTTGGTGTGGTGGTCAGGCGGCGAGGTCGGTCTCGTATTCGGCGGGACTGCGGTAGCCGAGGCTGCTGTGGAGCCGGTGCAAGTTGTACCAGCTCTCGATCCACTCGAATATCGCGATGCGTGCGGCAGCCCGGCTCGGCCAGGGGTTGGTGTCACCCCCAGCTCGTTCTTCAGGGTCGAGAAGAACGATTCCGCGAGCGCGTTGTCCCAGCATTGCCCTGTGCGTCCGACCGACAGGCGGATGCCGAACTCATGTGCCAGGACGGCGAGTTCACGGCTGGTGTATTGACAGCCGCGGTCGGAGTGGAAGATCACTGGACCGGTCGGCCGACGGGTTCGGCAGGCGGTCCGCAGTGCGTTGGCGACGAGCTCGGTTCGCAGGTGGTCGGCTGTCGCCCAGCCGACGACGTGGCGTGAGGCGATGTCGATCACGGTGGCCAGATAGACACGGCAGCTGTAGTTCGTGAGGCATTGGACGTCGTCGCTGGTCAGCGTGGCGGGTGGGTGCCTGCGGGCAGAGGTGCGGCCACCTGCATCGTGATCGTTTGTGAAGACGAATCAAGAGGCGGTGGCCGCGCAGGCCACGGTAGTACACGCCCTGTGGGGCGAGTCCTTCGAGGCCTTGATGGGCCGGGTCGCGGGCTGTTTCCCACGCCGGGAGACGCGGCTGACCTGCCGGAACATGGTTCAGGGGCTACTGATGGTCAAGGACTCGGCGAACTGCTGGTCGCTGGCCGAGGCCATCGGCCACACCGGTCCGCACGTTCTGCAGCATTTCCTCTCCCGTGCCCGCTTCGACACCGAGGCGATACGTCGGTCGGCCGCGGCATGGACGGTGGAGCAACTCGGCTCCATGGACGTGATGCTTGTGGTGGACGAGACGGGCGACGAGAAGTCCTCCTCCGACGCGGTCGGTGCGGCCCGGCAGTACTCCGGCGCGCTGGGAGGGATCGGGTTGTGTCAGGTCGCGGTGCATCTGTCCTACGTGAGCGCCGACGGACACGCGCTGATCGGCCACCGTCTCTACCTCGGCGAGGCATGGGCTGGCGACGACGAGCGCCGTGAACTTACCGGGGTGCCCGACGAGACGGTGTTCGCCACCAAGCCGCAGCTGGCCGGCGACATGCTCAAGGACGCGTATGCCTCGGGCGTGCGCACCGCGTGGGTGGCCGCCGACGAGGTCTATGGCGGACGCGAGTTGCGCGAGGGGATCCGTAGCCTGGGCTACGGCTACGCGATCGCTGTGCCCACGAGCCACCGAGTCACCACACCGGGCGGGAAAGCCAAGGTCACCGACCTGCTGGAGCGGGTCCCCAAGAAGGCCTGGATGCGGTTGAAGACCGGCAACGGCACAAAGGGTGAGCGGCTCTACGACTGGGCGGTGATCGACGTGAACGCCGACGACACCCGCCCGGCCAGGCCGCCGGACACAGCCACGTCCTGGTCCGCCGCCACCGCCGCACCGGCACCCTCTCCTTCTACCGCACCTGGCACCCCGACCCGCAGCCGACATCCGTGCTGGTCAGCGCGGTCTGCCGCCGCTGGCGCGTCGAGGAGGACTTCCAGGGAGCCAAGGGCCTGGCCCACCTCGACACCGGCCAGGTCACCTCCTGGACCTCCTGGCATCGCTGGAGCCTGATGAGCGTCCTCGCCTACGCCCTCCTGGCCATCGGCGCCCTCCACGAGAGGCAACGGGCCAACCCCGAGACCGACGAGACTGATGCCGACAGGGCGATGGGGCCCGTCAGCCCGCGTGAACTCCTCGCCTTGCTCCGGGCCTTCGCCCTGCCCCGACCCCGCCAGGACACCGACCCCGCCCACGCCCTGCACTGGTCGCGACGGAGCCGTCCATCACCAGCATCGCGCAACAGCCTGCCACCGCCGCTGGAACGACATCACCGCACCAGCCACCACATGACCAGGAACCTCACCCGTCACGAACTACAGCTGCCGTGATAGAGCCAGTCCTCGCTCGTGGTGATATAGGTGATGTCCCCGCACCAGCGGGTGTCGAGGGCCGAGAAATCGGGCTGGAAGTCACGGAGAACCAGGTCAGGTCGGGTGGACGCATGTGGGTCGGGAATGGTGGTGCGGTGCCGGCGTCGTCGGTGCCTGCCGGTCAGGCCGGCCTGCTTCATCAGCCGTGCGACCCGGCGGCGTCCGCAGCCGGCGCCCTCGCGCTTGAGGGCGTGAACGCGCGGGGCACCGTAGGTGCCGCGGGACTGCTGGTGAACAGCCGTGATCTGTTCGGTCAGCCCGGCGTCCCGCACCGCCCGGAGGCCAGGGGTGCCAGTGCGGCGGGCGTAGTAGGCGGGTCTCCGTCGCGAAGAAAGCCGTCGCACGCTTGAGGATGTCGACGTCCTCGCGCAGCCGGCGGTTCTCCCGCCGCAGCGCGGCCAGTTCCTCACGTTCGCTGCTGGTCAGGCCGTCCCGTTCGCCGGCGTCGACCTCGGCCTGCCTCACCCAGCTCCGCGCCGCGGTCTCGGTCAGCTCGAAATCCCTGGCGACCTGACCAACCGAGCGCGCGCCCCGCCGGCACAGCTCGACGATCTCGGCCTTGAACTCCGGCGTGAACGAGCGGCGAGGACGCGGCTTATTCTTCCCCATGCTCTCCATGATGAACATCATCCTTCCGGGGCCCAAGCCCCTGATCTCAGATGTCCGTCAAAGCGGATCAAGCCCAGTATGAGGCCGAGCACGACTGGCTCACTACCGTCCGGCTCCCGCCCTATGCACCCGACCTGAATCCCGTCGAGGCCGTCTGGTCACTCGTGCGCAGAGCGATGGCCAACACCGCTTTCGACACACCCGACGACCTCGACCGCACACTCCGCCGCGAGTTACGCAGAATCCAGCTCCGGCCCCACCTGATCGACGGCTGCCTCACCGCCACAGACCTGACCATCGACCCACCGACCCCACCCTGAAAACCTCAGTAATGACGATGTCAAACCGCAGATGCAGCGGAGAGTCCATGCTCGTAGCACCGTCCGTCACGGAGAAGGGCCCACAGAACGTTGACGCGTCGTCGGGCAAGGGCGATGACTGAGCCTTTTCCATCTTGATCAGTTGGCGAGTTCGAGGGCGACGACGGCTCGGACGACTGCGGTGATTCGGGTGGTGCTGCAGCGGAGCTTCCGCGGGAGTCGCCAAGCTCCAGCGATGCCAGGAGGTCCAGGAGGTGACCTGGCCGGTGTCGAGGTGGGCCAGGCCCTTGGCTCCCTGGAAGTCCTCCTCGACGCGCCAGCGGCGGCAGACCGCGCTGACCAGCACGGATGTCGGCTGCGGGTCGGGGTGCCAGGTGCGGTAGAAGGAGAGGGTGCCGGTGCGGCGGTGGCGGCGGACCAGGACGTGGCTGTGTCCGGCGGCCTGGCCGGGCGGGTGTCGTCGGCGTTCACGTCGATCACCGCCCAGTCGTAGAGCCGCTCACCCTTTGTGCCGTTGCCGGTCTTCAACCGCATCCAGGCCTTCTTGGGGACCCGCTCCAGCAGGTCGGTGACCTTGGCTTTCCCGCCCGGTGTGGTGACTCGGTGGCTCGTGGGCACAGCGATCGCGTAGCCGTAGCCCAGGCTACGGATCCCCTCGCGCAACTCGCGTCCGCCATAGACCTCGTCGGCGGCCACCCACGCGGTGCGCACGCCCGAGGCATACGCGTCCTTGAGCATGTCGCCGGCCAGCTGCGGCTTGGTGGCGAACACCGTCTCGTCGGGCACCCCGGTAAGTTCACGGCGCTCGTCGTCGCCAGCCCATGCCTCGCCGAGGTAGAGACGGTGGCCGATCAGCGCGTGTCCGTCGGCGCTCACGTAGGACAGATGCACCGCGACCTGACACAACCCGATCCCTCCCAGCGCGCCGGAGTACTGCCGGGCCGCACCGACCGCGTCGGAGGAGGACTTCTCGTCGCCCGTCTCGTCCACCACAAGCATCACGTCCATGGAGCCGAGTTGCTCCACCGTCCATGCCGCGGCCGACCGACGTATCGCCTCGGTGTCGAAGCGGGCACGGGAGAGGAAATGCTGCAGAACGTGCGGACCGGTGTGGCCGATGGCCTCGGCCAGCGACCAGCAGTTCGCCGAGTCCTTGACCATCAGTAGCCCCTGAACCATGTTCCGGCAGGTCAGCCGCGTCTCCCGGCGTGGGAAACAGCCCGCGACCCGGCCCATCAAGGCCTCGAAGGACTCGCCCCACAGGGCGTGTACTACCGTGGCCTGCGCGGCCACCGCCTCTTGATTCGTCTTCACAAACGATCACGATGCAGGTGGCCGCACCTCTGCCCGCAGGCACCCACCCGCCACGCTGACCAGCGACGACGTCCAATGCCTCACGAACTACAGCTGCCGTGACGAACGCCACCCCCGCAACGACCTGGCATTCCTCGGCCTCACCGCCGCCCCCGCTGCTACAAACGACTCATCCCCTCAGGTCTTATATAGAGAAGCGGGTGTGATCAGTCGGGCGGTGGGCCGTCAGTGGCGGATACACCTGCGAAGAAGACGGCTCCTCGTTGCAATCGGAAAGCCTTGTGCGCAGGGGCGCTTTGGATCTGGAGAAAGTAAGTTGCTTCTGGCGGGATTCCAGTCGCACTCGAGGATTGCGCACGGTAATCTACGGCAAGCACGTGTTGACTTGACGCTATTGTATCGTCACGGTGTGCGCAGGGCATGCTTCTGAAACCTGTCTTTCCTCTAGGTGCAAACGCTGCCATGGGCATGCCATTCAGCAGCATCCACTGCTGCATGCACGCCTCACCCCAGCCAAAGCAAAGTCTTCACGGTAAGGGCAGGGAACATTAAGGTCAGCTAGTCGAACCATCTTGCAGGAATCCTGACCAACCTGCTCCACTCGGCGTCACATCGCCCCGGAACGCATTTCCCGGACACTGCCCATTTTGCCGCCAGTGAGGCAAAGATAGGAGTTTCAGCAAATGTGGCAATAGATTTCGGCACTTCGTGTTCGGGTTCTTTAGTGTGATTTTCCACAGGCGTGGGCCCACTTCTCAGCATGTGACTTTTTAAGTCACAACAGGCATTGCTATTGACGGTTCTTAATTCCGACACCTCGACATTTTATGTTCGCTTTTGCGCAGGAAATTCCAGAGCGTTAGATTGAGCAACGATAATCGCACGCGTGAGGCGTTGTGGATGGACACAGAGTGAGCTGGTGTGGCTTTCTGGGCGGTGGAGTAAACCGTCGATACTTGCAGCTAAGTTCATTTGCAGGACTCCGCAGACCTCGCAAGCGGTTAATTTACCCAGTCTCTGTGACGTTCGCCTGAACTTTCTTCGCTAACCCATCTCAAGACCGAAAGTGATGAAGAATTATGGATCTCGTTTGCCGTGCCACAAATCTTCCACACCGCGTAAATTCCATCATGAACCTGGCTATCCGACAAGCTCTTCGGTCTGATTGCCGTACGCGGGTCGGGGCGGTTCTTATCAGCGGCAGTCGCATTCAGGCTATTGCCTCAAACGTACGAAGGAATTCTCCCTTCGTCGCCCCATCCCATGCAACTTTCCATGCTGAGGAAGTTGTACTCCGAAGGGCTAGAGTTTCACCGAAGGCCGATATTTATGTCGCGCGCGTCTACTCCACGGGTCAGCCGGCTCTGGCTAAGCCTTGCCCACGATGCCATAGTCTCCTTCTTGCGAGAGGGATCCGGAAAGTGTTCTACACAGGTGAATATATGACCGTATGCTCTATGACGCTATGAGCTTGAAACCTGCTCAGGAACGCTGTGGCACCGTGCCTCTTGTGCCCGGCGTACGAGTCTGCGGGTCGACGACTTGAGTGGGGCTTCAATGTTTGGAACTACGGTTTCTCGAAGAGCGAGTGCACGCTCACTGAGATATCCACCTCCAAGGAAGTCTTCTCGCGCTTGAGGACCTTCACGTTCTCCCTTCGCCTACAATTCCCGTTGGGAGCACGGCTAGTTCATCGCGTTCGCCGTTGGTCAATCCTCCTTGTTCGACGGCATTGATTTGCCCCCTTCACGCAGTCCCTCGCCGAAATCGCGTCAGGTCGAAGTCCTCGACCACCTGCCGCAGAGTCAGCGCGCCGGACTTAACGTGATGGTCGGCTCTTGAGTTCTGCCTTAAGCGAGCGGCGAGGACGTCCACTTCTCCCCCGATGTTCCCATGATGAACATCGTTTTTCTGGGAGCGAAGCCTCGGATCTCCGATGTCTCTGCCCCTCGTCGTCAACCCTCGGCACGTGGACCGCAGGTAACAGGAGGCCTATTCACGGGGTTCACCAGCCCTTCTTGTAGAAGGCGAGGGCGGTGATGGTCCTGGTGATGAGGGGGAAGGTTTGGAGGGCGCCGCGGTAGCGGGTGGCGAGGATCTTCCAGTCCTTCAGGTGCGCGATCGCCCGCTCGACCGCGGCGCGGAGTTTGCCGATGCTCTGGTTGTAGACCTTGTCTCCGGCGGGCCGTTCCCGGCCTGGGGGCTTGCGTCTCGCGGTCAGCATCCCGGAGCCGAGGTAGCCCAGGTCACCGATGTCCTCCCGGTTGGCGAACGTCCCGGGAAAGTGGGACTGCCGCCAGGCATGCATGCCGTGCCGTGAGCCCGGGACGGGCGCCGGGACCGCGAGCAGATCCCCTGACAAAGTGGCCGCGACCTGCAGGTTGAAGCCGGTGTCCCTGTGCTTGCCGGAGAACATTGTTGTGCCCTCGCTTGCCCCGTCCCAGGTGGTCACCAGGGTGCCGTCGATCAGGACGATGCGGCCGGCTGAGATCTCCGTGGGGTCCGGGACGTGTCCGGCCAGGACCTTCTCCACCACCGGCAGTAGCGTCGTCCACCGCCTGGAGACAGTGGCCTGGGAGATCCCGAACAGCTCCGCGGCCGCCTCCTGGACGGGGTTCTGCCGCAGCAGGAACAGCACCAGTACCACCGACTTGTACAGCCCCAGCACCCACATCCGCCCCGGCGTCACCGTCCGGTCCGGATCCTCCACCAACGCCCGGTGGACCTGTTCCACCAGCCCGCCCAGTTGATCCTTGTCCAGCCCTGTCGTAACGTCCCAGCTCAACGGCCCTGCCCCGGTAATGATCTGACGTCTTCGCAAACATCAGGCTACGGAGCAGGCACTCTTCACGATCAAGGAAATCGGGCTACGAACCCCCGTGAATAAGCCTCCAGGGGTACGGCGGGCAACGTTCGAGCAGGCCGGGCTACCCGTCGTCGACGTTCGGGCGACGTCCACCGAAACGAGAAGTAGCTCTACCAGAGTAGGAACCGGTCTACGCATAGTGATATCTCCGTCTCCATGCGCTGCAAAGATGGACGCTGAGGCTGGTCAGGGCACGCCGTCACGCCACGGATGAGTCGCGCGTGCACTATCGTTCGATTGAGCATTTTCAACTTGGCCACTGATCGGGTGACGAGGTGGTGGTGAAACGGGCAGAGCCCCCGGGCTGTTGAGCAAGGTATCGACGCTCAACTCTTCAGCCTGGGGGCTCTGTTGGTTCCCTATCGTGCCGTACTCGATGTTCCGCATGCCCTCGTGGAGTGGGTGACGATGCTGATCGTCACCCGGGAGGGTGACCGCCGGTGCAAGCTGCCGCCCTCCGAGCGGGCCCTGGCCGCACTGGTGTACCTGAAGAAGAACGACACCCTGACTCAGATCGCGGCGGGTTTCGGGATCAGCGTGGGTACCACCCACGCCTACGTTCACGGCGTTGTGGCGCTCCTGGCAGGCCGGGCGCCGGGCCTGACCGCGGCTTTGAGAACGGCGGACGCCCGGTATGTCCTGCTGGACGGGACCCTCGCCGAGTGCGACCGGGTTGGTGACGGCCGCGCCGACTACTCGGGCAAACACCGCCGCCACGGGGTAAACATGCAGGTCATCACCAGGCCGGACGGAGCCCTGGTCTGGATCTCACCCGCTCTCGCGGGCCGGATCCACGATCTCACCGCGGCCCGTCGGCACCGGATCATCGCCACATGCATCCGCCTCGGCATCCCCGTCCTGGCGGACAAGGCCTACCAGGGAGCCGGCGACATCGTCGCCGTCCCACACCGCCGGCGACCCGGCAAAGACCTCACCGTCAAACAGAAGTCCGTCAACCGGGCACACTCCCGACTCCGGTGGCCCGTCGAGAGAGCCATCGCCCGGATCAAGACCTGGCGCATCCTCCGCAAAACCCGAACCAGCCCGAACAAACTCACGTCAATCACCAAAGCCATCCTCACCCTGGAGGGGCACCGCTGAAAAGGTTCAATGTTTTTAATGAGCGTGTAGACGGACGCGGCCGCCCTCTACGAGGTAAACTTACGACATGACCATTCTTTCGCAAGACACTGAGTTGTGGCCTTTGGTTCAGGCAGAGGAAGTCCGCCAACGAGAAAAGGTCCAGCTTATGGCTGGGGAGAGCCTTACCTACCCGGGGGTGCTAGAGCTGCTGGGCAGCCAGCTTGTTAACAAGTACGCAGAGGGTTATCCCGGCGCGCGCATGCACAACGGCTGCGAATACGTCGACCAAATTGAGGAACTAGCTATCCTGCGCGCAAAGGAATTGTTCGGTGCCGAATATGCGAATGTCCAACCATACTCGGGAACGACTGCAATGCTAGCATCTTATTCCTCCCTGCTAAATCCGGGAGACACTGTACTGGCTATGTCTCTATCGGCCGGAGGTCATTTCTCGCACGGTTATCCAGGTAACGTCTCTGGGCGCTATTTCGAGTTCTTCCATTACGGTGTGGATCGCAGCACAGGAATGATTGATTATGATAATGTCCGCGATCTCGCACACAAACACAGGCCCCAAGCAATCGTATGTGGGTCTACAACGTATCCTAGATCGATCGACTACAGAGTTTTTCGTGAGATTTGCGATGAGGTCGGATCGCATCTCGTCGTCGATGCATCCCAAACTATCGGACTTGTTGCTGGAAAGGCAGCCGAAAACCCTGTATATTATGCGGATATTGTTTGCGCCGTCACCCATAAAAGTCTTCGCGGACCACGTGGCGGCCTGATTCTCGCGAAGGGTTGGCTCTCCCAAAGTATCGACCAGGCGGTTTATCCTTTCATTCAGGGCGGACCTCACATGAACAGTGTGGCGGCCAAAGCCTACGCATTCTCGCAGGCGGCCTCTAGCGATTTTTCCATTTATGCGCATAAATTGGTAGAAAATAGCAGTATTCTTGCAGAAGCGATTTCAAGCAGAGGGCTCCAGGTTTTCACGGGAGGAACGGACACGCATCAACTGGTTGTGGACACAGCTCCTCTCGGTCTTACCGGCGCCCAGGTCCGCAGCAGGTGCAGTGAGGCTGCAATTGTCCTTGACAGCTGCCGAATTCCATACGAAATTACCGAATCTTCCGGGATTCGCATGGGTGTTTCATTTCTTACAGCATTGGGGTTCGGTGGCGATAAATTCCGAGAAATTGGCGATCTAATCTGCGATGTCATCTCGCGGCGTATTACTGCCGAGGCGGCTGCGGAAGTAACTGCTGCCCTGCTAAGTCATCCTGCTTGACCGTGCTGCATCCCAGAGGAGGGACCGCAGCTGAGCGGATTCCATGTTGTGGCTCAGTTTGGAACCTCGACCGATAGTGCGACATCTGGGAAGCCGCCAAGCTCTGGTGGCACTCGAGCGAGACGACCCAGAGGTAAAACAGGGCCTCGGTGTGGGTCGACGGCCCCGACCCGGCCTCGGGAACGCGGGTGTGGCGGAGGGCCAGCATCTTGCGTCGGCCATAGTGAACCGTTCGGAAGCCAGCACACGCTTCCCGGCGGCGTTGGTGGCGAAGGCCAGCTGGCGGACGGCGTCCTCAACTAGGGCGTCGCTCACGGTCCGGACCGCGGGGCCGCTCACGCCCACTGCCGGGGCGCACCAGGCCGCAAGGTTCGTGCCGCGATCTTCAGCCCTGCGGTCTTCAGGGCGATGAGGATCGACGCGACGCCGACAACGACTCGGACAAACCTCGCCGTCATCCAGCCCGACGAGGACGACCCGGCCTGGTTCACCTCGATCACGGTCCTGGACGAAGGCGGCTACGAGGTCGTCCGCCGCGAACACGACCTCGCCCGGACGGTGGGCCTTCCCCCGTGATGGTGGGCACGCGGTTATTGATCACGCGGCGAGCGTGAGTTTAGCGGCGTGGTGTCGGCGTTCGTATTCGTTGGGGCTGAGGTAGCCGTTGGCGGAGTGCCGGCGGCGGGTGTTGTAGCGGGTCAGCCAGGCGAAGACGGTTCTGCGGCAGGCGTCGGCGTTGCCGTAGTCGCGGGTGTCTTGGAGGGTCTCGCGTTTCAGGGACGCGTGGAAGCTCTCGCAGGCCGCGCTGTCGGCGCTGGTGCCGACCGCGCCCATGGATTGGGTGACCCCGAGCTGTTCGCAGAGGTCGGCGAAGGCCCGGGAACCGTATTGGGCCCCGTGGTCGGAGTGGAACACGGCGCCATCCAGGCCGCCGCGGGTCGAGGCGGCCATCTGCAGTGCGTCGGTGACCAGGCTGGTGCGCATGTGGCCGGCGATGGACCAGCCGACGACTTTGCGGCTGAAGCAGTCCAGCACGGTGGCGAGGTAGAGGAACTGCCCGCCCGCGAGCGGCAGATAGGTGATGTCGCCCATGTATTTCCGACCCGGTCCGGTGGCGGTGAAGTTCCGCTGGAACAGATCAGGAACCGGTGAGGCTGAGGGGTCTGGGACGGTGGTGCGGACGCGTCTGCGCAGGCGGATGCCGGTGATGGAGAACGTCCGCATGACGCGGGCGACCCGCTTCTCGTTGACCTGTGGGCTTGATCCGCTTTGACGGACATCTGAGATCAGGGGCTTGGGCCCCGGAAGGATGATGTTCATCATGGAGAGCATGGGGAAGAGGAAGCCGCGCCCTCGCCGCTCGTTCACGCCGGAGTTCAAGGCGGAGATCGTCGAGCTGTGCCGGCGGGGCGCGCGCTCGGTTGGTCAGGTCGCCAGGGATTTCGAGCTGACCGAGACCGCGGTGCGGAGCTGGGTGAGGCAGGCCGAGGTCGACGCCGGCGAACGGGACGGCCTGACCAGCGGCGAACGTGAGGAACTGGCCGCGCTGCGGCGGGAGAACCGCCGGCTGCGCGAGGACGTCGACATCCTCAAGCGTGCGACGGCTTTCTTCGCGACGGAGACCCGGTGAACGTGCACCCGTTCATCGAGGCGGAGAAAACCGCAGGTCACAACGTCAAAAGGACGTGTGAACTCCTCAAGGTCTCCCGGACCGCCTATTACGCCCGACGCATTGCCTCCCGTGGCCCGCGTGCGGTGCGGGACGCCGAGCTGACCGAACAGATCACCGCTGTTCACCAGCGTTCCCGCGGCACCTACGGGGCCCCGCGCGTTCACGCCGTCCTGAAGCGTGAAGGCGCCGGCTGCGGGCGCCGCCGGGTGGCCCGCCTGATGCGACAGGCCGGTCTGACCGGCAGGCACCGACGACGCCGGCACCGCACCACCATTCCCGACCCACACGCGTCCACCCGGCCTGACCTGGTACTTCGTGACTTCCAGCCCGATTTGTCGGCCCTCGACACCCGCTGGTGCGGGGACATCACCTATATCGCCACGAGCGAGGGCTGGCTCTATCTGGCCACCGTGATCGACATCGCCTCACGCCGCGTCGTCGGCTGGGCGACAGCCGACCATCTGCGAACCGAGCTCGTCGCCGACGCGCTGCGGACCGCCTGCCGAACTCGCCGTCCATCCGGTCCGGTGATCTTCCACTCCGACCGAGGCTGTCAATACACCAGCCGTGAACTCGCCGTCCTGGCAGATGAGTTCGGCATCCGCCTGTCGGTCGGACGGACTGGGCAATGCTGGGACAACGCGCTCGCGGAATCGTTCTTCTCGACCCTGAAGAACGAGCTGGGCGACACCGACCCCTGGCCGAGCCGGGCTGCTGCCCGCACGGCGATATTCGAGTGGATCGAGAGCTGGTACAACTTGCACCGGCTTCACAGCAGCCTCGGCTACCGCAGTCCCGCTGAATACGAGACCGCTCTCGCGGCCTGACCACCACACCAAAGGTGCCCGTCAAAGCGGAACAAGCTCACTGTGGGCTTGATCCGCTTTGACGGACATCTGACACGGCAGCTGTAGTTCGTGATCATGGCTGGTCGTGACGGTGGTGTCGTTGCTGGTGGCAGGCCGGTTGCGACGGCCTGGTGATGGCGTCTGAAAGCGATCCAGTGCAGGACGTGGTCACGGTCGCGGGCTGGCGGGGGTAGCACGAGGGCCCGCAGGAGACGGATGAGCTCGGGACAGGTCAGCGGGACAAGTCCAGGCTGCGGCTCGGAGTCTTCATGGACGGCTGCGGCCGTGAGGGCGAGGACGGCGTCGTCGCAGCGGTCGGTGTCGGCGTCGCAGGGCTCGGGGTCGCCGAGGCTGCGAGCGACTCGTCGTAGCAGGGCCCGGAACAGCTCACGGTCGTCCTCGTCGATCGCGGAGAGGAGACCGCCCTCCGCCTCTCGTACCCGTCGTTGCAGCTCCCGGACGGTGTCGATGCCGTGACTGGTCGCGACGATCTTGCGTCGGCGCCGGTCGGCGGGGTCGAGCCGGCGCTCGACCAGCCCGGCCGCCACGAGCTCGTCGATCAGGTAGGTCATCACGGTGCCTTGCTGGTCTGTCCGCCTCGTGAGCGCCCGAGAAGAGCTGCTCTCAAGCGGAGCTTGCGCCGTCGATGGACGCGCCGCCGTTCGGCCCGGCCGGGATCACCGACGTCGCTGTGCCCGTCCTGTTCCGCTGTCCCGCCCCCTTCTGACGGGCCGCCTCCGCCCCGGCGGAGGCCTTCTCCAGAGCGTCCAAAACGTCCGCCCGTGCCATCATCCGATCCGGTGGCCAACTCGAAGAAGCTCACTGAACCTTTTCAGCGGTGCCCCTCCAGGGTGAGGATGGCTTTGGTGATTGACGTGAGTTTGTTCGGGCTGGTTCGGGCTTTGCGGAGGATGCGCCAGGTCTTGATCCGGGCGATGGCTCTCTCGACGGGCCACCGGAGTCGGGAGTGTGCCCGGTTGACGGACTTCTGTTTGACGGTGAGGTCTTTGCCGGGTCGCCGGCGGTGTGGGACGGCGACGATGTCGCCGGCTCCCTGGTAGGCCTTGTCCGCCAGGACGGGGATGCCGAGGCGGATGCATGTGGCGATGATCCGGTGCCGACGGGCCGCGGTGAGATCGTGGATCCGGCCCGCGAGAGCGGGTGAGATCCAGACCAGGGCTCCGTCCGGCGCGGTGATGACCTGCATGTTTACCCCGTGGCGGCGGTGTTTGCCCGAGTAGTCGGCGCGGCCGTCACCAACCCGGTCGCACTCGGCGAGGGTCCCGTCCAGCAGGACATACCGGGCGTCCGCCGTTCTCAAAGCCGCGGTCAGGCCCGGCGCCCGGCCTGCCAGGAGCGCCACAACGCCGTGAACGTAGGCGTGGGTGGTACCCACGCTGATCCCGAAACCCGCCGCGATCTGAGTCAGGGTGTCGTTCTTCTTCAGGTACACCAGTGCGGCCAGGGCCCGCTCGGAGGGCGGCAGCTTGCACCGGCGGTCACCCTCCCGGGTGACGATCAGCATCGTCACCCACTCCACGAGGGCATGCGGAACATCGAGTACGGCACGATAGGGAACCAACAGAGCCCCCAGGCTGAAGAGTTGAGCATCGATACCTTGCTCAACAGCCCGGGGGCTCTGCCCGTTTCACCACCACCTCGTCACCCGAGCAGTGGCCAAGTTGAAAATGCTCACTGATCACAGGCCAGCAAACCACCGGCAGGAAAGTCGGAACGCTTCACAATCTCCACGAACTACATGAACCAGAAGTCCTCTTACCAGGCCCGTCACCGGGCCGCGGCGACTTCGGCGACCCTGCGGCGGACCAAGTACCAGCCGCCGACCAGGGCTGCGGCGATGACGGGGACGAAGAGGACGGTGGTGCGGCCCACGCCTCCGTCGCACCACATCAGGATCAGGACCGTGACGAGGAAGGCCAGCGTGAGGAGCTGGGTGTAGGGGGCCCAGGGCAGCCGGTAGGCGGGGCGTTCGACGCGGCCCTGCTGTGCCCGGCGCCAGAAGTGGAGGGAGCAGAGCATGACCACGGCCCAGGTGCCGAGGATGCCGAGGGAGGCGAAGTTGAGGACGATCTCGAAGGCGTCCTCCGCCATGAAGTAGTTCAGGCCGACGCCCGCGATGCCGAAGGCGGCGGTGAAGAGGACGCCGCCGTAGGGGACCTTGCCCTTATTCATGACGCCGGTGAACTTCGGGGCGGAGCCGGCCAGGGACATCGAGCGCAGGATGCGGCCGGTGGAGTAGAGGCCGGAGTTCAGCGAGGAGAGGGCGGCGGTCAGGACGACCAGGTTCATGATGCCGGCGGCGCCGGGGACTCCGAGCTTGTCGAAGACGGTGACGAAGGGGCTCTGGTCTGAGGAGTACTCCGTGTACGGGAGCAGCAGCGCGAGCAGGACCACGGAGCCGACGTAGAAGAGGCCCACGCGCCACATAATCGAGTTGATGGCCTTCGGCATGATCTTCTCGGGGTTATCGGTCTCGCCGGCGGCGACTCCGCACAGCTCGACGGAGGCGTACGCGAAGACCACGCCCTGGATGACCAGGAGCATCGGGAGCACGCCGGCGGGGAAGATCCCGCCGTTTTCGGTGATCGTGGAGAGGCCCGGGGTGCGGCCACCGATCTCGTGGCTGGTGGCGACGAGCCAGATACCGACGATCAGGAAGATCACCAGGGCGGCGACCTTGACTAGGGAGAACCAGAACTCCATCTCGCCGAAGTACTTCACCGAGATCAGGTTCGCGGTGAGGACGACGGCGAGGGCGATGAAGGCGAGGAGCCACTGGGGGACGTCGGTGAACAGCGACCAGAAGTGGACGTAGGTCGCGGCGGCGGTGATGTCAGCGACGGTGGTCGTCGACCAGTTGAGGAAGTAGAGCCAGCCGGCCGTGTAGGCCCCCTTCTCCCCCATGAACTCGCGAGCGTAGGAGACGAAGGCCCCGGAGGACGGGCGGTAGAGCACGAGCTCGCCCAGGGCCCGCACGACGAAGAAGGCGAAGACACCGCACACCGCGTACGCGATCGCGAGGGAGGGGCCTGCCCCGGCGAGGCGGCCGCCCGCCCCGAGGAACAGGCCGGTTCCTATCGCACCGCCGATCGCGATCATGTTGATGTGGCGTGACTTGAGGTCCTTGCTGTAGCCCTCGTCACCGGCGTCGACGTGACGGGGGGACGGCTCAGCCGGAGCCTCGGTCAGGGTGCGGTCGGTCATGTACGACTTCGCCTTCGTGGGGTGGACCTCTATCGGTCCGGGTGGGATGAACTTTAGTCGCCCGTGTGGGAGGGGGCGCGCTCGTGTAGTCGTCCGTACCACCGTCGTATCGGGGTCACAGGTACCTGGTGGAGAGCATCTCGGGGATCAACCAGGTCGAGCGGTGGTTCGGCCTGCTGACCGATAAGCTCATCCGCCGCGGCGTCCACACCTCCGTCCAGGCCCTCGAAGACGACATCCGGGCCTGGAACGAAAACCCGAGACCCTTCACCTGGACGAAGACCGCTGACGAGACCTCAAGTCCCTCACCGAAATCACCCCACCCGACACCAACAACCAACCACAGACTTAACTCTGAGATTTCCGGAGGGGAACCTCACTTAGAAGCCATCTCATTTGGTCCTCGCGGGGTAGGCTCTCGTTCATGGTGGGGATCGTTGAGCGGCTGGTGCCGGACGAGTTGTGGGTGCTGTTCCAGCGGGTGGTGCCGGAGGCGCCGTCGCGGCCCCAAGGCGGTGGACGGCGCCGGCACGGTGACCGTGAAGTACTGGCCGCGATCGTGTTCGTCGCGACGTCGGGTTGCACCTGGCAGCAGCTGCCCACGGCATCGTTCGGCCCTTCGGGGGCGACAGCCCACCGACGGTTCTCCGAGTGGAGCAAGGCCCGCGTGTGGGCTAAGCTCCACCGCCTGGTCCTCGACGAACTCGGCGCCCGCGGCGAGCTCGACTGGTCCCGCTGCGCGATCGACTCGGTGAACATGAGGGCCTTGAAAAGGGGGATCTGACAGGTCCGAATCCTGTCGATCGGGGCAAGTATGGCTCGAAGATCCACTTGATCACCGAGCGGACCGGTCTGCCCCTGTCCGTCGCAATCTCGGGCGCCAACCTGCACGACAGCCAGGCCCTCGAGCCCCTCGTCCGCGGCATACCGCCCATCCGCTCACGCCGCGGACGCCGACGACGCAAGCCCGGCAAGCTCCACGCGGACAAGGGCTACGACTACGCCCACCTGCGACGATGGTTACGCGGACGCGGCATCAAACACCGCATCGCCCGCAGAGGCATCGAGTCCTCACAACGGCTCGGCCGCCACCGATGGGTCATCGAAAGGACCATGTCCTGGCTCGCCGGCTGCCGACGACTCCACCGCCGCTACGAACGCAAGGCCGAGCACTTCCTCGCCTTCACCAGCCTTGCCTGCACCCTCATCTGCTACCGCCGACTGGCCAAATGAGATGACGTCTTATGCGGAGACGCGTGCGGCGGCCTTGCGGCGCATGTCGCGGACCACGCCGATCGCCAGCACCACGGCTGCGACCAGCAGCGAGAGCAGCACGGTCTCGCGGTTGTCCTTGTCGTAGACCATGTAACCGAGGACGAAGGTGATCATCGCGGCGGTGGCCCAGGTCAGGTACGGGAAGAACCACATCTTCACCGTCACCTTCTCCGGGGCCTCGCGCATGAGGATCCCGCGCATCCGCAGCTGGGTCAGGCAGATGACCAGCCACACGAACAGCGCGATCGCACCCGAGGCGTTCAGCAGGAAGCTGAAGACCGTGTCCTTGAAGGCGTAGTTGAAGTAGACGGCGGCGAAGCCGAAGACGACCGAGCCGAGGATGGCGGCCATCGGCACGCCCCTCTTGTTCACCTTGGCGAGGGCCTTGGGCGCGTCACCGCGCTCGCCCAGCGAGAAGGCCATGCGGGAGGCGGTGTACAGGCCCGAGTTCAGGCAGGACAGCACGGCCGTCAGGACGATCACGTTCATGATCTGGCCGGCGTGCGCGATGCCGATCGAGTCCAGGGCGGCGACGTACGAGCCCTTCTCCACGATCGACGCGTCGTTCCACGGCAGCAGGGTCAGCACGATGAAGATCGAGCCCAAGTAGAAGACGCCGATCCGCCAGATCACCGAGTTGGTGGCCTTGGTGACCGCGCGCCGCGGGTCCTCGGACTCGCCGGCGGCCAGCGTGACGATCTCGCTGCCCATGAAGGAGAAGACGACCATCAGCACACCAGTGAGGACCGAGCCCCAGCCGTTCGGCATGAAGCCGCCCGTATCGGTGAGGTGGGCGAAGCCCGCACCCGGGTTGTCCGAGCCCGGCAGCACGCCGAAGACGGCCAGCATGCCGACGATCACGAAGCCGCCGATGGCGACCACCTTGATGCCGGCGAACCAGAACTCGAACTCGCCGTACGAGGCGACCGAGCCGAGGTTGGTGACCGTCAGCACCGCCATCACGATCAGCGCCCAGGCCCACTGCGGGACGGCCGGCACCCAGCCTTCGAGGATCACCGCGCCGGCGGTGGCCTCCACCGCGAGCACGACGACCCAGAAGAACCAGTACAGCCAGCCGATGGAGAAACCGGCCCAGCGGCCGAGCGCCCGGTCGGCGTAGGCCGAGAAGGAGCCGGAGTTCGGGCTGGCGGCGGCCATCTCGCCCAGCATCCGCATGACGAAGACGACCATCGCGCCGACCAGCGCGTAGGAGATCAGGATGGCGGGACCGGCCTTGGCGATACCGCCGCCGGAGCCGACGAAGAGCCCGGCGCCGATGACACCGCCGATGGCGATCATGGACAGGTGGCGGTTCTTGAGACCGGCCTTCAGGCCGTCGGAGGGCTGGCCGTCACCGGGGTTGCCGGTGGGGCTGCCTTCCTTCTGAAGGGTCGTCGTGGAGCTCATGAACGGATCCTTAGGTTGTCGGGGCGCTTGGGTTTCGAGCCTCGGCAAGGGCTCAAAGTCCCGGACGATGGACTGGCTCAAGAACAACGGCCACGAGCCGAGCGACTGCTCGACAGCGTCGATGCCCGGGGCGGCCCCGGCCGGTGACTGTGGACTGCTGACAGAGCCAGGCCGTGCTGGACGGGCTCTGGAAGCAGAGGTGAGCGAACACCTTGGTCATGAGCATGGAGATCTTGCGGTCACGGATCAATGAGGAGGTCCGAACCTGACGATCCTGCTCTCGGCCAATCCCGGGCACCCCTGTGGTCAGGTGGTGGGTTGCTTCGGGGGCGAAGGCAACCAGGCGATACCCAGCAGCGAGCACAACCGCGTGACGCCGAACTGGCGCTGAGGATCGTCAGCGAACTAGCAGAGGTTCACCAGTCCGTCTCCATGGCGAAAGGCCGGGCCGCCCTGCGGAGAATGTCACGTCTTCCTCCAGCTCGCGGATCCCACGGCTTGGTCGCCCTCGGCCAGTTGACGCTCATGCGAGCCAGGCGGAGGTGTACGTGCCGATCTCGGCGGTGAGCTTCGCCTTGCCGGCCGGGTCGAGGAAGGAGGCCTCGACGGCGTTCTTCGCGAGCCGGGCGAGTCCGCGCTCGTCGAGGTCGAGCAGCCGCGCGGCCACCGCGTACTCGTTGTTGAGGTCGGAGCCGAACATCGGCGGGTCGTCGCTGTTGATGGTGACGAGCACGCCGGCCGCCACCATCTCCTTGAGGGGGTGCTCGTCGAGGGTGGCGACGGCGCGGGTGGCGATGTTGGAGGTGGGGCAGACCTCCAGCGCGATGCGGTGCTCGGCGAGGTAGGCGAGCAGCTCCGGGTCCCGGGTGGCGCTGGTGCCGTGGCCGATGCGCTCGGCGCCCAGCTCGCGGATCGCGTCCCAGATGGTCTCGGGACCGGTGGTCTCGCCGGCGTGCGGCACGCTGTGCAGTCCGGCGGCGCGGGCGGCGTCGAAGTACGGCTTGAACTGCGGGCGCGGCACCCCGACCTCCGGGCCGCCGAGGCCGAAGGAGACCAGGCCCTCGGGGCGCAGGTCCAGGGCGAGGCGGGCGGTCTCCGAGGCGGCTTCCTCGCCGGCCTCACCGGGGATGTCGAAGCACCAGCGCAGGATCACGCCGAGCTCGGCCTCGGCGGCCTTGCGGGCGTCCTCGATGGCCTCCATGAAGGCCTTCTCGTCGATCCCGCGGCGGGTGGAGGAGTACGGGGTGATGGTGAGCTCGGCGTAGCGGATGTTCTGCCGGGCCATGTCGCGGGCGATCTCGAAGGTGAGGTCGCGCACGTCGTCGGGGGTGCGGACCAGGTCGACGACCGAGAGGTAGACCTCGATGAAGTGCGCGAAGTCGGTGAAGGTGAAGTAGTCGGCGAGGGCCTCGGGGTCCGTGGGGACCTTGGAGTCGGGGTGCCGGGAGGCGAGTTCGGCCACGACGCGGGGCGAGGCCGAGCCGACGTGGTGAACGTGCAGTTCGGCCTTCGGCAGCTCCGCGATGAAATCAAACATACTGAGATCCGTGTCCTTGGAGAATAAGCTACCGAGAAAGGCAGATGGTGACTGGGTGGCGACGGTCGACCTCGCAACCTTGGGGCAGGAGTGAACTTCAAGTTTTAGCGATTAGGTAGCCCAGTTGCGCACCATGCAACTGCGGGTGACCCACCTGGCTCCGAGGCATGCGGCTTTGTCATGACCTCACCGAGCTCGTGCGTGGGTAGCTGTGGAACGTCGGACGTGATCGTTATCAGGACCTGGTGGTGGAGAACCGTGTACGAGTAGTGATCATCCAAAGCCATCGGATCGCGGGTCTGACTTTGCTGAACTCGCCTCCAAGGTCGGAGCGTTGCGGCACGAGTGGCAGCGTGCCGCACTGGCATCGTGGAGACGGGCAGCGGGCGTGGACGTCAAAGCAACAGGATCGATCGCCGCTGGCTATGCTCGCCTACCTTCGCCTCGGCCACGCGCGATGGGCTGATGCTGATCCGGGTATCGACCACGCAACGAAAATTGGTGCAGAACGCTGTCGCTTCCGCATACGGCATGCGCCGGGGCCCGCGGCGAAACATGTTGGTTATAAGCTCGGGTGTTATCGGAGCGATGTCATCGACGATTATAGACTAGCGATTATATATCGATTCAGTGAATCCGCATTCCGCCTTTCTGCCCGCAGGCTCTGAGCTGGCACCTCGGAGTCCTGATATGTCATCCTTAGCCATGGTATATTTTGTGATCAGTGAGCTTGACTCCAATTGCTTGGCTATATAGCCAAGATGAACCCCTTGAGGAATAACCGCAAGAGCGGTTGGTCCAGGCGCAACTGAAATCCCTACATTTATAGAATTCCTACAACACCTCTGATCTCCCTACCTCGGCAAACGCAGGAGGGGGCTGGCCTGTGAGGCTGATCCTTTGAAGTGGACACCCTGACAAAGGATCTTGATGGTCCAGGGAGGGGTGTCCAGGTGGGAGGCAAGTCTGCGTATCCGGAGGAGTGTGGGAAGGACGTGGTCGCGCTCCACCGCGGCGCAGCCGGGAAGCGGACCTACCGGGCGGTGACCGCCGATCTCGGTATCGCCTCGGAGTCGCTGCGGACGTGGGTCGCAGGCACGAGACGCAGGCCGTGTCCGAGGGCCGCGGCAGCAGTATGCGCGGAGGGTAGGAGCTGGTCCGACTGCGGACGGAGAACGCGGTCCCCAGGCCGTTCTCGACGCTTACGTCGATGATCCCGACGACAGTGTCGGTCCTGTCGACAGCAACCAGTTCCAGCCCTGGTGGTGCGACGGCGGGTTTGGAGCGGGCAACGTCGTCGAAGTAGGCGGTGCCCAGGAACGACATCACCCGGCACCGCAGCCAGGAGGGTTCGTCAGCGGGGCTGTACTCGCGCAAGGTGTATCTCAAGGTTGTGATCCTCTGCAGAGCGTCTTGATGTGTGGGTCTCTCAAACTCGGGTGTCTCCCGTCGTCTCTGTCACGAGGGCGGCGGGGAGAGCCGGGTTGTAGGTGTGCGGGGGTATGTGGAGCTGGTCGGTTGTGTAGTCGCCGAAGCGCAGGACGTTCTCGCGCCTGTAGGGGCTGAGCACCGCGAGGTCGCCCGTCTTCAGGGTCCAGCCTTCGTGGGCCATCTGGCTGAGGGCGCTGGTCATGTCGATGGTGGTGGAGAAGATGACGCTGGAGGCGAGGAGGTCGAGGAACTTGACCGCCTTGTCCTGCAGTTCCGGGTCGCGGCTGGTCAGCCAGCCGGCGTTGCCGAAGTGGAGCCACTTGGTGAAGCCGTTGTAGGCCTCGGCCTTGTTCGTCGCCTTCTGGATCTGCTCCCGCAGTGCCGGGTCGGACAGGTAGCGCAGCAGCACCATCGTGCGGACGGCGCGGCCGACCTCGCGGAAGGCCTGGTAGATCTGGTTCTTCCTCGACCGGTTGTTCAGACGTCGCAGGAGCGTCACGGAGGAGACGGTGCCCCGTTTGACGGAGAGCGCGACCTGCATGAGGTCGGGCCAGTGACGGTGTATGAGGTCCCAGTCGATGGCGGTTCGGGGGTCGGTGGAGAACAACTGGTCGATGTGGCGGTAACGGACGGTGGGGTCGGGGCGGTGGAACGTGAGGTCCTGGAAGTTGCGGATCCTGGGCAGAAGATCGATTCCCAGCAAATGTGCGAGTCCGAAGACCGGGAACGACTGGCCTTGCGTATCGGCGTGGACCTGCTCCGGCTTGGCCGCCGAGGGGGTCTGCAGGAGGGAGTCGATAAGGTAGACAGCTTCCCAGACGCCGCAGGGCACGAATCTGGAGAAGAGCGCGACGTAGGTGTCGGCGACCAGATGGTGGGCGATTCCTCCGTATCCGCCGTAGCGGATCGAGGTCTCGGCGAGGAGGTTGTCGACCGCGGCGTCCATCATCGTGCCGTCCACGGCCGCCACCGAGCCGTCGCCCCATGCCCGTACCAGGTCCAGGTCGAGGTGGGCATCGACGATGTCGGCGCCCGCCCGGGCCAGGCCCTTGGCGCTGCAGTGGCGTTTGGCGATCGCGGCCAGCTCGTGCGCGGTGACCGTGTTCATATGCCGGGCGGCCTGGGTGGCGCCGAGGCCGGAGCCGTAGGTGAACGCGGTGACCACGTAGCGGGCCAGCGGATTCTTCAGTTTAGGGTCCGACCCGGAGAGGGGTCCGAGGCGGTGCCACCAGCCGGTCCAGTGCGCCGCCCGGGCCAGGTGGTCCAGGATGCCGCGTACCGGCAGCCGCTGGTCCAGTTCGGCCTCCAGCGCGGCCGCGGAGGCGGTGCGCTCGCGGCCGGTGCGCTGCTTGAGAGAGGGCACCCCCGTTGCTGGGTCGATCGTCAGGTCGGCGTTGTCTGGGTAGCCGGCGTCCACCTCCTCGGCGACCTGTGTGAGCCGCTGCTTGAGATTGTCCACGAACCCGTCGGCGGTACTCGGGATGCCTGTCTGCTCGCAGAACTCCGCTACCCGGGGCTCCACCTGGTCCCAGGGCAGCAGCATCGTGGTCCAGTCGCCGAGTCCTCGGCCCCGGCCACTGCGATGTCACCGCAGCGCAGTTCCTCGACGAGGTAGGTGAAGACCATGGCCTCGAAATGCCGGCGCACCAGCATCCCCCGCCGGTCCTTCGCATACACCGTCGTGCGCCACTGCTGCGAGGCGAACGACAGGTCCAGGACCTGCTGCGGCGCGGGATCCCCGTCGTCTGTCTCCGCCGTGGGGGCCAGGGGTGTGTCGGGGATGAGGTCACGGGTCAGGTGCCGGTGGGCAACCGCGTGCTCCACGGCGTCCAGCACACTGCGGTCCCGGGAGGTGGGCACGAAGGTCAGGCTCTGGGCGAGTTTGAACATCGTCGGCCGGTCCGGACGGAAGAACCGTTCCACCAGCGGCGTCCAGTTCCCGCCCCGGTAGGCGGATAGGGCCTCGATCTCCGCGAGCTGGGCATCGAACCCGCCGCTGCCCTCCACCACCTCACGGACACGCTTCACAGCGAGTGCCTCGTCCAGGCTCCCCTGCCCGTTCTGTCCGGCGCGCTCGCCGGGAGCATGTTCCTTCAGTACCGTCAGCACGTCTTTGTAGGCGACCAGCAGCTGCTCGGTGGACGCTTTGTGACGCTGCTCCAGGTCTGCCAGCTCCTCCTGAGCCCGCTTGGCATGCCGCGCCATCCGCTTCGACAGCATCACCACGAACTCATCACGCACCCGAGCCCTGGCCTTCGCCACCACGCACGCGAGCAGCGCGGTCCTGCGCGGCTCGGCCACATCCAGCATCTCGCCGACCGACAGCACCCGGGCCTGCTCCGCGAACGCACTGACCTTGGCAGCAACGACATCCTCCACCCAGCCCCCGGCATCACCGAAACCGTCGACCAGGTCAACGCGCTCACCGTGCTGCCGGAACCTCGACCACGTCGCCCGCCGCCCGGCTCCTTGACCACATCGAAGGGGCTGCGACGCTCACCGTCCTGCACCACCAACAACCCCGCCAGCCGGGACCGGGCAGGGCCCACCCGCTGAGCAATACGGGCACAGATCTCGCTCTCCACCCGTGTCCGGACCGAGCCCGCCATCCGGTCCAGGGTGGAGAACCCCGGCAGCTCCAGCCCCGCGCGGACCAGCTCCTCCAACGCGACGTTGACCAGGTCCACCCCCGAAGCGCGAACCGGCGCGGCCTCCTCCATCGCGGCCATGGCGATCTCCCGAGCCCGGACCGGATCATGCGCCAGCCCCAGGTACTCCCGGATCCAGGAGCGATAGCGCTCGGCCGACCTGCCCGCCGGGAAGCCCACAGACGTACCGGCGGGACCTCGACCGTCTCGCGGACCCTGTCGACAACAGTCCCCGGAATATCCGTCAGGCCGGGGAAATAGCCCAGCCGCGCACAGCACTTCAGCAACACGAGGAGCATGAGCATGCGCTCCGGACGCTCATGCGTGCGCCCCCTCGCCCAAGCCACCTCGGCCTCATCCGGAGTGAAGAACTGCGCCAGTTCACGTTCGGAGATGATCCGCTTGAACCTCGGATACGCCGTCCGCTCAACCGACGCCACAACCACACCGCCAATCACATGATCAGCAACACACACTACCCGCAACGCGACATCTCCATCATTACGGACCGCCACAGCACACCCGGCACGAACCGTGATTGCCCGTAACCCTCAGTTAACAAGTGGCGGGTCTCGTACGTATCTCCTCCAGCCCCCAGGTAGAGCTCGCGGTCGACCAAGGCGTGGCCTAGCCTCGCGCTTTCATGAAGCGGGCTGTCCGGCGGGTGGTCAGGTAAGCGAAAAGTGCCTCTGACCAGCAAGAATGAGGATTGTCGAGGTCCTTGTTCCTGCCGCCGTCGGAGGCACTTCCCAGGTGAAGAAGCGTATCGGGTCCTATCCACGCGTCCGCATCGAGGGCGGTGGCCACGGGGTGGTGTCCCAGGCTGGGGCGGTGCTGCTGGTCGAGACCGTCCGGAAGGCCGGGCTGGACCAGTCGGTATCGACGGCGCTTGCGCCGTGGCGACGTCTGCGGGCGGTGCACGATCCGGGCAAGATCCTGCTGGACGTGGCTCTCGCGGTCGCGCTGGGCGGGGACTGCCTCGCGGATGTCGGGATGCTGCGGGCCGAGCCCGGCGTGTTCGGGCCGGTGGCCTCCGACCCGACGGTCTCCCGCCTCATCAACACCCCCGCCACGGCTGGGCCGAAGGCCCTTCACGCGATACGGGCCGCGCGGGCCGAAGCGCGCGAACGCGTCTGGAACGTGGCCAAGAACGCGGCCCCGGATGCCTCAGGGCAGGTGATCGTGGACCTGGACGGGGTGCTCGTGCTGGCGCACTCCGAGAAGCAGGACGCCACCGCGACCTGGAAGAAGACCTTCGGACACCATCCTCTGATGGCCTTCGTCGATCACGGAAGCGGTGGGAGCGGGGAGCCGGTGGCCGGCCTGCTCAGGCCGGGCAACGCGGGCAGCAACACCGCTGCCGACCACATCACCACGACCCAACTCGCCCTGGCCCAGCTGCCGAAGAAGTACCGGCGTGGACGCCAGACGCTGATTCGTTCGTCACCAACACCACTGGCGTTCCGATCGCCGCACTCGAACTGCGGCACCGCCAGCGGGCACGCGCCGAGGACCGCATCCGAAACGCCCGCGCGACCGGCCTGCGCAACCTGCCACTGCACGACACCGCGCAGAACCAGATCTGGTTGGAGATCGTCCAGACCGCCCTCGACCTGCTGGCCTGGATGCCCATGCTCGCTCTCACCGGCAAAACCCGCAGGTGGGAGCCCCGTCGCCTCCGGCTCCGGCTGTTCTCCGCCGCAGCCCAGATCGTCACGACCGCCCGCCGCCGGCACCTGCGGTTCGCACGCCACTGGCCCTGGACCGACGTGATCACCGATGCCCTGGCAAGGCTCGAAGCCCTCCCGAACCCCGGCTGACCAGCGCGTTCCCGCCCCTGCGAGCATCACCACCCCGACCGGAGCCGTGGAACCCGGCGCCCACCCGACGCGACAGCCGGGCCACCAGCCTGCCCGCAACCATCATTCGATACGGAAACGGCCCGCCGGGAGAACCGACGGACCGTCACGAAAGATCGAGGCTAAGCGCGATAAGCGAGGACACCAATCATTCCCGCATCCTCATGATACGCATTGTGGCAGTGAGTCACCCACCGTCCAGGGTTGTCGGTATCGAATTCACATTTCACCGTCTGCCCCGGGAGAACCATAACCGTATCCTTCAGGGGGCCACCGGGACCTCCTACCGAAAAGGAATGACCATGGAAATGCATAGGATGCCACATCATGGTCTTATTGGTGTAGGAAATCCTCACCCGCTGGCCCTCGGTCATCACTGATAGCGGAACACTGGGGTCGTAAATCTTTCCATCAAGTCCCCAGGTGTATGTACCCATCGCTCCTGTTAGAGAGATCGGGATGTCTTGATCAATTTTCCGAGATTCGAGGCTGATATTGCCTGCTGCCCGCAGAATATTCGTTCGCGAACCGCCCACAACCTCTCCGGAGAGTTCTGCCGGGCGCACAGACGGTGAGGGCGAGGATCCACCCCCTGTACGGATGAGAGCAAAGGCAGAGGCATTCTTTCCTTCTGCAATCGCAACGAGTGGAAATACGCCGTCCTTCAGAGTGACAAGTGCGTCATACCGCTCCCCCATGCCCATCAGTACCGAATCTGTTTCGACGTGCTCAATAGGGTTTCCATCGGTATGTGTAACAGTCATCCTGTGGCCACCCAGCGCGACACGAAAGGCAGTGTCGGCGCCAGCGTTAATGATCCTTAGCCTAACCTTGATGCCAGGCTTGGATGTGAAAGTTGCTGGGCTTGAAGGAATCCTTCCGTTAATTAGGTAATAGGGATATTTGACATCTCCAGGGTCCCCTCCCAGAAGGCGACTCGCCGCCCCCTTTGGCATGATTACCTGCTCAACGGGTGAGCCTGAGGGGTCGCTGCGATCCCCATTCTTAAGCGCCGAGAATACTTTCTCGAGGGTAAGTCCTTGCACACCTTCAAGCCAGTCGTCCAGAACCACGACCCATTCGTCGTCGTACGACAGCGGCTCTTGCGGATCCTCAACGACGAGAGGGCCATATAGTCCATGCGCAAACTGCAGACCCACATGAGGGTGGTAGTAGTAAGTCCCCGGCACCTCAGTCACGTAATCATAAGAGAAAGAACTGCCAGCCGGGATGGCCTTCTGAGTTACATCCGGCACTCCATCCATATTGTTCCGAATTGCGAGACCATGCCAGTGGATTGTGGTCGGCTGCGGAAGGTTATTTGCGATTCGAGCGCGAACCGTATCACCTGTCTTCAGCCGCATTTCTCGTCCGGGGACTTTCCCTTCGTAGCTCCATGCGGAAACGATCAGTCCGCCCAAGTCGACCGGGCCGACCGTGGCTGAGATTGGGAACTCGTAGATTTGGCCATTCCGTCTGCGCTTCTTGTCGACCTCGTTGACCTGAGGCCCATCGGGGTTTACCAGTTCAACCCCGGGAGGAGTTGAAGCTGATTTCTCTACACTCTTATTTTCTGCCTGACATCCACCCAAAAAAGTGACGCCGGCGACGCTGATTCCGGCGGCCATAAAGGATCTTCTGTTAATGGTCACGGGCTGCTCCATCGCATTCTCTTCCAGGGGGCACGAAGTTCAATTCTTTCAGAATTTAGCGGGAGCACAGAAAGGCGCCACCAGGTTTCAAGATGATTTTTTGGACCAGGAGGGCGGGGGCAGGGTGGAGAGACGAGAAGGCGCTGACACGGCAGCTGTAGTTCGTGATCATGGCTGGTCGTGACGGTGGTGTCGTTGCTGGTGGCAGGCGGTTGCGACGGCCTGGTGATGGCGTCTGAAAGCGATCCAGTGCAGGACGTGGTCACGGTCGCGGGCTGGCGGGGGTAGCACGAGGGCCCGCAGGAGACGGATGAGCTCGGGACAGGTCAGCGGGACAAGTCCAGGCTGCGGCTCGGAGTCTTCATGGACGGCTGCGGCCGTGAGGGCGAGGACGGCGGCGGCGATCAGGGAGAACAGTGAGCATTTTCAACTTGGCCACTGAGCATTTTCAACTTGGCCACTGATCGGGTGACGAGGTGGTGGTGAAACGGGCAGAGCCCCCGGGCTGTTGAGCAAGGTATCGATGCTCAACTCTTCAGCCTGGGGGCTCTGTTGGTTCCCTGTCGTGCCGTACTCGATGTTCCGCATGCCCTCGTGGAGTGGGTGACGATGCTGATCGTCACCCGGGAGGGTGACCGCCGGTGCAAGCTGCCGCCCTCCGAGCGGGCCCTGGCCGCACTGGTGTACCTGAAGAAGAACGACACCCTGACTCAGATCGCGGCGGGTTTCGGGATCAGCGTGGGTACCACCCACGCCTACGTTCACGGCGTTGTGGCGCTCCTGGCAGGCCGGGCGCCGGGCCTGACCGCGGCTTTGAGAACGGCGGACGCCCGGTATGTCCTGCTGGACGGGACCCTCGCCGAGTGCGACCGGGTTGGTGACGGCCGCGCCGACTACTCGGGCAAACACCGCCGCCACGGGGTAAACATGCAGGTCATCACCGTGCCAGACGGAGCCCTGGTCTGGATCTCACCCGCTCTCGCGGGCCGGATCCACGATCTCACCGCGGCCCGTCGGCACCGGATCATCGCCACATGCATCCGCCTCGGCATCCCCGTCCTGGCGGACAAGGCCTACCAGGGAGCCGGCGACATCGTCGCCGTCCCACACCGCCGGCGACCCGGCAAAGACCTCACCGTCAAACAGAAGTCCGTCAACCGGGCACACTCCCGACTCCGGTGGCCCGTCGAGAGAGCCATCGCCCGGATCAAGACCTGGCGCATCCTCCGCAAAACCCGAACCAGCCCGAACAAACTCACGTCAATCACCAAAGCCATCCTCACCCTGGAGGGGCACCGCTGAAAAGGTTCAGTGCCGGAGGTCGCCCGGGAGCTCGGGGTCAGTCCGGAGAGTCTGCGCAACTGGGTCCGGCGCGAGCAGGCCGACCGTGGCGAGGGGGCCCCGGGCGAGCTGACCAGTGCCCAACGCGAGGAACTCAAGCGCCTGCGCAGGCAGAACCCGAGAGCAGCAGCAGACGATCGAGATCCTGAAAAAAGCGACGGCCTTCTTCGTGAAGGAGAGCGACCGGTGAGCGAGTTGTACCGGTTCATCCACGCGGAGAAGGCCTGCTATCCGGTGACCCTGCTGTGCCGGGCGGTGAAAGGTCGCTCGCTCCTCCTACTACGCCTGGTGCGAAGGTGAAGCCGCCCGCCAGGCCCGCCAGGCGGCCGACGAGGCGCTCGCGCACGAGATCACCGTGCTCCACATCGCGTCCCGCAAGACCTACGGTGTCCCGCGGATCCACGCCGAGCTGCGGCGTGGGGGCCGGCGGGTGAACCACAAGCGCGTCGCCCGGATCATGCGCCAGGCCGGCACCCAGGGCGTCACCCGCCGCAAGCGGCGCTCGCTGACCCGAGCGGACAAGAAGGCCCGGCCGGCCCCGGACCTGATCGGCCGCGACTTCCACGCCGAGATCCCCGGCACCAAGCTGGTCGGCGACATCACCTACCTCCCCACCACCGAGGGCTGGCTCTACCTCGCCTGCTGGCTGGACCTGGCCACCCGCGAGATCGTCGGCTACGCCATGGCCGACCACCACCGGGCCTCCCTCGTCACCGACGCCCTGAAGATGGCCCACGGCCGCGCCGGACTCCGCCCCGGATGCGTCATACACAGCGACCGCGGCAGCGAAGGTGGATTCAACTGGTCGTCGCAACACCTCGTGATCATGGAGGTGTGTAATGGGTCTGCCGAGGAAGCAAGGGTCGCAGCCGCCAGCAGGTCTGCGTCGGCATTGGGCTGCGGATAGGGCGATGCGGCCGCCGATGCGCTCACCGGGCCGGCCTGAGCCATCGCGCGCTGTGCAACGAGACTTCTGGCGCCTGATCGCCTCGGGGATCACTTCTGTCCAGGCTGCCGAGGAGGTCGGGGTGTCGGCACGGTCGGGATCCGATGGTTCCGACACGCTGGCGGGATGGCGCCGCTGAGTCTGGACGAGCCCTCGGGCCGGTACCTGTCGTTCGCCGAGCGTGAGGAGATTGCAGTGCTCAAAGCTCAGGACAAGAGCGTGCGTGAGATCGCCCGCACGATCGGGCGAGCTCCGGGAACGATCTCTCGCGAACTGCGTCGCAACGCCGCGACCAGGAGCGGCAAGCCGGTCTACCGCGCTGTGGTAGCCCAGTGGAAGGCGCAGCAGGCCGCGAAGCGCCCAAAGACGGCGAAGCTCGTGGACAACGACCGTTTGCGTGAGTATGTGCAGGACCGGCTCGCCGGTGACATCCGTCGGCCCGACGGCACGATCGTTTCAGGTCCTGCGACGGCACCGTGGAAGGGACTGAACAAGCCCCGCCGCCAGGACAGGCGGTGGTCGACGGCATGGAGCCCGGAGCAGATCGCGCGCCGGCTGCGGGTCGACTTCCCTGATGATGAGTCCATGCGCATCAGCCACGAGGCGATCTACCAGTCGCTGTTCATCGAGGGCCGGGGCGCGCTCAAGCGCGAGCTGGTCACGTGTCTGCGCACGGGCCGTGCGCTGCGGGAGCCAAGGACGCGGTCCCGAAACAAGCGGCAGGGCCACGTCACCGCTGATGTCGTTTTGAGTGAGCGCCCGGCCGAGGCCGACGATCGTGCTGTCCCTGGCCATTGGGAGGGCGACCTGATCATTGGGACGGGTAGGTCCGCGATCGGCACGCTCGTCGAGCGCAGCAGCAGGTCCACGCTCTTGGTCCATTTGCCACGGCTGGATGGCTGGGGCGAGGAACCGTATGTGAAGAACGGGCCATCGCTCGGCGGATACGGGGCCGTCGCGATGAACGCGGCACTGACGGAGTCGATGACCAAGTTGCCCGAGCAGCTACGCAAGACCCTCACCTGGGACCGCGGGAAGGAGCTCTCCGGTCACGCCCAGTTCGCCATGGAGAGCGGGACGCGGGTGTTCTTTGCTGACCCCCACTCGCCCTGGCAGCGACCGACGAACGAGAATACCAACGGGCTCCTGCGACAGTACTTCCCGAAAGGCACGGACCTGTCTCGGTGGTCCGCCGAAGACCTCGAAGCCGTCGCATACGCACTCAATAGCCGGCCCCGCAAGATCCTCGGGTGGAAGACACCCGCCGAAGTCTTCGAAGAGCAACTACGCTCACTTCAAAAACCTGGTGTTGCATCGATCGGTTGAACTCGCCGAATACACATCAGCCGAACTCCGCAACAAGATAGTCGAGAAGAGATCGGCACCCGCATCTGGCCCGACCGGGCCAGAGCCCGCGCCGACGTCTTCAACTTCATCGAGACCTTCTACAACCGCCGCCGCCTGCGCAAACACAAGACCCTCGGCTACCTCACCCCGGCCGAGACCAAGCAGCGACACCAGCACACCCTCGCAGCGTAGACACCGAGTGTCCACGATCACGGGGAAACTTCAGAACCAGCACCGCCCCCATGACAAGGACACCGGCCAGCGCCAGCCGGAAACGGCGCGAGCGCTTCACGAGCCCGGGCCCCGACCGGCGGATGGACACTCCCGACCCACTGTGGAAGGCTCACCTATCCCAGACCCGGACAAATCCCGCCACATTCATGAGACCGGGAAATCCCACTCAGAACAGCGCCAGGCCCTCGCCGCTGGTGTCCGCGATCACTGGCCGGGACCGGGCGGGCAGGCCGTCGAGGCGGTCGGGACCGGCCGCGGCGGCCACGGCAGGGGCGGTCTCAGCCAGCCAAGTACCAAACCGCTCGACGGCTTCGCGGTAGGGGACTTGTGCCAGGACACGGTGCTCGCCGGAGGGGCAGAAGTCGACGGTAACGGTGAGCAGGCAGGAACGGGGAGTGTTCTGGCTGCCCGTCCAGGACACGCGCAGCACGCCGCAGGGTGTGCGCCCTCGGGAGCCGTGGGTGTGGTGGGTGGGGCGCAGTGGTCGGCAGGCGGTGTGTGCGGTCCATGCGGCGAGGTGGGGCAGTGGCAGGGTGGTGCGGGCGCGGCAGCCGGGGCAGCGGTGCCAGTGGTGCAGCCAGTCGACGGTGTCAGTGTCGAGGAGGCGTGTGTAGCGGTCAGCGACGCGGATGTCGTTGCTGTACAGGTGGTCGGGGCGTTCTTGGGTGTTGCAGGACTGGCATACCGGGGCGCGGACGTAGCCGTGTTCGTGGCAGTGGTCGAGTACAGCGGCGGGCACGGTGCCGCAGACAGCACACGTCCACGCGGCCACCTTGCCGGAGATGCCGGGCTTCCTGCTGAGCACCGAGTACAGGTGCCCTTCCAACTCCCCGGTGTACGGACGCAGTGGGGCAGGCGGGCAGTCGGGGCCCGTCGTCCGCCGGTTGTCGGTGGCCCGTGCCTGCCGGCGGGGGGAGGCCGGCTCGGGGACGGCTTCGCTTGCCCGGCGGGCCTGCGCGGCTTGGGCTTGCAGCCACCACCTTTCGCTGTGCTCGGCTCCGTCGAGCAGCCTGACCACGGCACGCGGCAGCCACCACGTCCGCACAGTGCGGTCGCGGGCCTGCTCCACGAGGATCCGCCGCCAGTCGATCCCCGCCAGATGACACGGCCGGCCCCCGTCGCGCCGTGCCGCCCGCTCAAGATCGCCCAGCCCCTGCAGTTCTTGGGTGATGCGCCGGCGCCAACGCAGCGGTGTTCCCTCGTTCTGTTCCTGGCGCGGCACGGGCCGGAACGGGCCGATGCGAACCAGGTCCTGGCGGTCCATCTCCACCGCGTTCAGTTCTGCCCCCGCCCGGCGCACCTCGATCTCCGGAACACCCCACCGGCCGTCGGTCTCCACCGTCGCCACTACACAGCCACCGAGCAGGACATACCCCACCCGGACATCGGCAGGGAAAGCGGTGAACGCTGCAGGGGCCGTCGGCACGGCGCTGCCAGTCGTCAAGTCAGCCCACAGAGCGTCTGCGGCGCCCAGAGTGATCAGGCCGCCCGTGCGGCCGTCGATGGCAAGCTCCGACATACCAACAGGCTAACGGCCGGCCCCGAATAGAATGCAGGCCAGGGGTGAGGAGGAGCCGATGCCCGCAGCCAATGCCCGTGTGATCGTGGTCCTGCCCGACGGCCAGGAACTTCGCGCCACCCTGTATGAACGGCGGCGCGCACCCGACGGCTGGCAGTACCGCGTCGCCATCACCCTCTGGCAAGCCGCAAGCAACGGCCGCCCAGAACCCGTGGAACACGCCGTATGGCTGGACGCCAGCCACGTCCGCCCCATCGAAGGCGGCGACTACAGCACCGTACCGACCCGCCCACCAGCCGCTGCAGGACGCGGAGTTGCCCGTCAGGCGTGGACGATACAGAACCTGCCCCACCGCCCCGGCCACCCCGGAGCCCGCCTCATCCACATCATCGGCTGCCAGCCCGGCGTTCCCATCGATCTCGACCAAGCCCTCGACGCCCTCCAGCAACCCCGCACCGTCCCCTGCCACCAATGCAAAGCCGCCACCTCACTACCATCAGCCGGCTGAACCACCTGCACCACGACACCGAAAGGGAACTCCCCTGACTCCCCCGACCACTCCGAAGATGTCGGCCGAGCTGGTGGCATACGCCGGCCAATACGCCGTCGCTGTCGCCGAGCACCTCCTGGAGGCCGGCCTGCCCGTGACCGGGATCCACAGCTGCGGGCCATGGCGCGACGCGGACGGCGAGTTCCTCGACGTCGAGGCCAGCATTTCGTTCACCGCTGTATTCCAGGACCAGTACAGCGGGGGCGACTACGGACTTCACTGGGCGGGCACCTCGGGATGGTGCTTCTACGCCGTCACCAACCAGGAGGACTACCTGTCCGGCGCCGGTGGCTCGGCGCCGGCCTACTGCCCGAGCCCCGAAGGGTCGCGGCATTCGTCGACTCCTTCCGTCTCGACCCCGCCGAAGCCGGCAGCAGCGAGCAGCCGTACTACCGGCAACAGGGCCAGGACTTCCCCGCCCTGCTGGAGCGCATGGCGCTCTACCTCCCCACCGGGACCGCCGCCTACCTGTACAAGAAGCCCCAGGTCCGCTTCGACAACGCCCACAAGCTGGCCTACGAGAACCGCGTACACGAAGCCGTGGCCTCCGCAGCCTCCAACCCCCTCACCCACCTGCACCTGAGGGAAGGAGAGCTCACCGCGCTCCCGCACATGCTCGAGTACGCCGAAAGCCACAACAGCAGCGCCTTCAACAAGCTCCTCGCCGCCGACCTCCGCGCACGCGCGGGCCACCCCACCGACACCGTGGACAAGCACAGGCGCGCGGTCCAAGAAGCCCACCGTCGCCAGCAATCCCTCGACGCACGCCGCCGCCGCGACGAAGGCACGTCGTGAAGGAGTCTGCCCGGAGGGGGCGCAGAGGCAAGGACCCTGGTCACCGTCCCCGCAGGGCCCGCCCCAGCTCCTCGATCCTGGCGGCGGAGGCCGGGTCGGCCTCGCGCAGGCGCTGCCACCGCCGCTCCCGCTCGGCCTCGTACTCCTCACGGGTGCGCTGTTCGGCGGACGCAAGCCGCTCGGCCGTGACGCCGAACTTCGGCGGCGCCCACTCCTGCTTCGGCGGCGCCCACTCCTGCCAGGCCACCCACCACCCTTCTTCGTAGCTGTAGCGGCCGCAGGCGAGACGGCCCCTGCGCCCGGTGGTCTCCGGCTCCCGGTACGTCGCTTCGGCCATACCGAGCTCCCGGCCCATCTCCGCCCGGCTACTTCCCGTGAACACCCGCAGGTGCGCCAGAGTCTCCCCCGCCACCGCTCACAACTCCGCCGGCTCGACCCGTACCGCCTTCGCCAGCAGCGCCAGCACCGCCAGGCGTGGCGTACGGGAACCGGCCAGGCAGAGACTCACCGCGCGCTCACTCACCTTGGCCGCCCTCGCGATCCGGGCCACCGAAGCGCCGGCGGCCGTCCGGGCGGCACGGAACCGGGCAGCGTCGAAGCCGTACGAGGTCTCGCTCATACCTACCCCCTACCCTCCCGGAGAACGGTCCGAGCACCCCTGAACAAACCTTCCGCGACGCGGTTCACCACCGGTTCGTTCAGGGGTGAACAAACCTTCATACGCCCCGCTGGCTCACGGTTTGTTCACCCCTGGGCTCGGCTACCGCAGTCCCGCTGAATACGAGACCGCTCTCGCGGCCTGACCACCACACCAAAGGTGCCCGTCAAAGCGGAACAAGCTCACCGTCACGTTTGTCGGGATGACACGGAGGTCGTCGATGGCTTCGGTCATGGGCTTGTTGGAAGCACGCGAGACGGCTGCGCAGGTTCGGGTCGAAGAGCTTCGCGAGGAGGTGGAGCGGGTGCTGGCCGAGCTTGCGGAGGCGGAGGCGGTGCTGGAGCGGCGGGCCATCGCCCGCGTGGAGCTGGCCGAGGCCCTGGCCGCGCCGGAGCCGGAGGCCGAACAGCCGCCGGAGGCGGAGGCGGCTGTGGCGAAGGCGCCGGTGGCGGGGTCGGTGGTGCCGCACTGGCGGGAGGGCCTGGCGGTGGAGGCGCTCGCGCCGGACTACCAGCGGCTGGTGGGCGTGCTGGAGGCGGAGGCGGGCGGGTCCGGGCTGCGGGCACGGGAGTTGGCCGGGCGGCTGGGTCTGGAGGGGGTGCCGGCGAAGGTTGAGGGGGTGCGGTCGAAGGTTAAGCGGCTGGTGGAGCGGGGCTGGCTGGCCGAGGAGCGTCCTGGGGTGTTCACGCCGCGGCGGGTGGCCGGGTGACGTTTCGGCTCCGGTGGCGGGCGAGGCGGCGCCCCATGAGCATGGTCATCGACCACAGGGCGGCGGCTTCGCTGCTTTCGGGCCGGGTCTCGTAGTCCCGGCCCAGGCGCCGCGAGCGCATCAGCCAGCTCAGCGTCCTCTCCACCACCCACCTGCGCGGAAGCACCACGAACCCGCTCATGTCGTCACTGCGTTTGACGATCTCCAGCGTGAGCCGGAGTGTCTCCTTCGCCCAGTCGACCAGGCGGCCGGTGTAGCCGCCGTCGGCCCAGACCAGGCTGATCTTCCGGTAGCGGGCACGGGGGGGCTCCCCCTGAGTGGTGGACACGCTGATACTGGATCTGCTTGATCCGGAGGAAGCGAGAAGACCGCCGATGGCGATGAAGGACTATTCGGACGAGTTCAAGGCCGATGCCGTGGCCCTGTACGAGTCCACACCTGGGGCGACGTACAAGAGCATCGCCGCTGACCTGGGTGTCAACCGGGCGACCCTGCGTGAGTGGGTGCTGCGGGACCGCGAACGCCGTGGGGTCACCGCCGCGGTCGCGAAGCCGGACGCCCGGCCTCAGGCGGCGGTGCCGTCCGCTGATCCGGACGAGCGGGTCCGGCAGCTGGAGGCCCGGGTGGCCGAGCTTGAGGCAAGTGAGTGCAAGCTCGCCACTGAGCGGGACATACTCCGCAAGGCGGCCAAGTATTTCGCCGGAGAGACGAACTGGTGAGGAGCCGCTTCCAGTTCGTTGACGACCACCGGAACACCTACGAGGTGAAGCGGCTCTGCCAAGTCCTGGACGTGAACCGGTCCAGTTACTACAAGTGGCTCGCCGGTGCCGAGGCCCGGGTCACCCGACAGCGGGAGGACCGATTCCTGGCCGAGGAGATCCGTAGGATCCACGGCGAGTCTGGCGGCGCCTACGGCTCCCCGCGAGTGACCGCCGAGCTCCGGGAGAAAGGGCGGCAGGTCAACGAGAAGCGGGTCGCCCGCGTCATGCGGACGTTCTCCATCACCGGCATCCGCCTGCGCAGACGCGTCCGCACCACCGTCCCAGACCCCTCAGCCTCACCGGTTCCTGATCTGTTCCAGCGGAACTTCACCGCCACCGGACCGGGTCGGAAATGCGCGCCTGGCAGGCCTCCGGTGCCGATCTTCTCCTGCGGCTGGCCGGCCAACGCTACAAACTCGAGCCTGACCGGCTGCTGCCCGACGGGTCCTGGATCACCACGATCTACGGGTACCAGGACCGTCGACGGGAGCACGGTATCCAGGTCCGCGCGCTGCGCTACCAACTCGACGAGGGTCAGGAAACCTACACGCTGCTGACCACGCTGCTCGACCATGAGTATTACCCCGGAGCGGAGTTGGCCGCCCTCTACACCGAGCGGTGGGAAGTGGAGACGACCTTCAAAGAACTCAAGACCCAGCAGATCGGAGCGGGCACGGTCCTGGCCAGCAAGACCGTGGACGGAATCCTCCAACAGATCTGGGGCCACCTGCTCGTGCACTACGCACTGCGCGTGCACATGTTCGAAGCAGCCCGCGCCAACGCCGATGCCCTCGACCCCGACCGGCTGTCCTTCACCACCTGCCTGCGAGCCGCCCGTCGCATCGCCTTGATGCCTCCGGCGGACTTTTCCCCCTCATCACCTCAGCCCTGCCCACCTGATGCTTGATGAACTCCTCGCCAACGTGAACCCACCCAGGCGACCGCGGACGAGTCCTCGTGTCATCAAACGCATCATCTCCCGATACCTCATCAAGAAGCCTGACGACCGGCAGGCACCCACTCCACCCCGCAACCCCACGCTCATACCACCCCCACCCGGCCCTTAACCTAACGGCATTGGCTCGAGATCGAAACGCCGGAGGAACGCCTGCCAGCGCAGGTCGACGTCCCCGCCGGTCATCCCGGTCTTGGAGGACCACAGCCAGACCGGTTTCGGGGCGCGGTCGCCGGGCAGGCGCTCGACCTTCAGTCGTATCAATGTGCCGTGGATCAGCGGGAGTTCACCGCAGTGGTCGAGCCAGGGGCCGCGGGCTTGCAGGCGTGGGTGCATGCGGTCCCAGGCGAGGGCTTCGGCTCGGCCGTAGCGGGTGGTGTCGCAGGTCGCGGCCTGGTCGGGGGTGTGCCAGGAGTCCGGCTTCGAGAAGGTGAGCACGCCGCCGTGCTTGCGGGGCTGCCCACCGCGCGAGGTGGAACGTCGCGGGCCTGCGTCGCGGAGCATGACCCGGTCCGAGCGCAGTCGGCCGACCAGCTCGACGGGCAGGTCCGCCAGTACGTAGGCGAGGCGGGTGACGTCGTAGCCGGAGTCCACGACGATGAGAATGTCCGGGTCGCCGGGCTTCCACTGGCCAGCCCGCAGGAGCCGGCCGACGACCTCGCGGAGCTGGCCGGCGGTTACCGCGGTGGCGTCGTCGGCCGGGCCCAGGCGGATCGCGTCGAGCACGGCGGTCCATGAGGTGCGTCCTGTTTCCAGGGCGGCGACGAAGGAATAGGGCCAGCCGGGGATCATCTGGTCAGCACTGCGCCCTCGCCCGTATACGTGGCAGAACAGCAGGTCCGGGCTGGTGGGCGAGTCGGGCCGCAGCCAGTTGCTCACGTCGACTGCGAGGACGATCCGCCCGTCGGCCGCCCTCGGCAGCAGCGTCGAGGCCAGCAGTCTGCGCAGGCGGCGCGGCTCCAGCCAGCCGTGGTTGACCGCGTCGTACATCGCACCATGCCCGCGCCGGTGCTCGGCCGTCAGCGTCAGCTCGACCAGCGACCTGACTGGCCCCTCCGTGCACAGCACCGCGTCGGTGAGCTCGAAGAGCGCATCCGCACGGGCATACAGGCACTCGTAGAACCCAACACGAAAGCGGGACAGGACACCCAACGCCTCGACGGCGGGAACATCGACAGGGAAACTCATCCTCAGCGGCCGTTCCTCGACACTTCGTTACTCGACATCTCGAAGCGTGGAGGGCGAGCGTGTCTGAAAGTTCGTGTAAGTCCGTGATGTGGAAGCCTGGCCCGGGGCTCGGCCTCGGGCCTGTGGGCCAGGCGGATCGGACGAGTCATGGCAGACAAAAACGGAGCGGCCGCGTCCGTGGCCGACGACAAGACGGTTGACGAGGTGGTCGAGCGGCTGCTCGACAAGGCTGACTCCTCGGGGGCGGCTCTGCTCGGTGAGGGCGGGCTGCTGACGGAGATCACCAAGGCCGTTCTGGAGCGGGCCCTGGAAGCCGAGATGAGCGAACACCTCGGCTACGAACGCGGAGATTTGGCAGGTCACGGGTCGGGGAACTCCCGCAACGGGACCTCGTCCAAGACGGTGCTGACGGACGCCGGCGCGGTCACTTTGGCGGTGCCGCGGGATCGCAACGGCGACTTCGAACCGAGGCTGGTACCGAAGAACGCCCGCCGCCTGGCGGGGTTCAACGACCGGATCCTCTCCCTCTACGCCCGCGGCATGAGCGTGCGCGACATCCGCTCCCACCTCGCCCAGATCTACGGGGTCGAGGTCAGCCCGGACCTGATCAGCAAGGTCACCGACGCCGTGATCGACGAGCTCGTGACCTGGCAGAACCGGCCCTTGGACGCGGTCTGGCCGATCATCTACATCGACGCGTTGTGGGTGAAGATCCGCTCTGGCTCGGTGACCTCGAAGCCGGTCTATCTGGCCGTCGGCGTCGACATGGACGGCCGCAAAGACGTCCTGGGCTTGTGGGTCGGCTCCGAGGGTGAAGGCGCCACCACCTGGATGGCGGTCCTCTCCGAGCTACGAAATCGGGGCATCGAGGACGTCTGCATCGTGGTCTGTGACGGGTTGAAGGGCCTGCCCGACGCGGTCACCGCGACCTGGCCCAAAGCCACCGTCCAGACCTGCGTGATCCACCTGACGAGAGCCTCGCTCAGGCTTTCGTCGTCGCGGGACCACCCCAAGCTGGTCCCGGCCCTGAAGGCCATCTACACAGCCCCGACCGAGACCGCGGCCGAGCAGGCCCTCGATGCTTTCGAGGCCTCTCAGCTGGGAGAACGCTATCCCGCGATCGTCCGGACCTGGCGGTCGGCCTGGCCGGAGTTCACGCCCTACCTGGCGTTCCCGCCGGCCATAAGGACCGTGGTCTACTCCACGAACATGGTCGAATCCATGAACGCCCGGCTCCGCAAGGCCACTCGAAATCGAGGCCATTTCCCCTCGGAGCAGGCCGCGTTAAAGGTCCTCTACCTCGCGGTCCGCGAGCAGATCAACCCGAAAGCGCGCGACGCGAACCACGTCGCCGCACACTGGAAAGAGGCACTGAACCAGTTCTCACTCTTCTTCGAGGACCGGCTCAGCATCCAATAACACCAGACGACTTACACAAGATCGCTGACACACCCTGGAGGGCGGCCGCGTCGCGCGCTCCCGGAAACGGCAGACATCAGCAGGTCGGATGACGGGCGAGGTTAAAGATCAAGCTTATGGGTGGTCGGCTGCTGTCTGCAGGGTGGGTGTGATGGTGAGGATGCTGTCGAGGCGGGTGATGGCCAGGATTTTCTTGAGGTGTGGGGGGATGGGGCCGGCGAGGATGAGGCTGAGGGTGCGGTGGCCGGTGATGAGGGTGCTGAGGAAGGTGGAGTCGGCGAAGGTGATCTGGCTGACGTCGATGATTACCCGGGTGGCCTGATGGGTTTTTGCGGCGTGGAGTTCCGCTCGCAGGGCGGGGATGGTATCGGTGTCGAATTCGCCGGAGCACAGGATGATGCGTCTGCCGTTCTCGTCTGGCAGCGGTTGGACGGTCGCGTTCATCCTGGTCTCCGCGTCTGTGGCGCGGGCTGTCCGCGGGGGGTGGGCAGGGTCTGGCTGGTCCGGGAGGGCCGGCGGGCTGGTGGTGCGCTGGGGGTGGAGGGGGCGTGAGGGTGTCGCGGTTGTGCAGGGGGTGACGGCTCGGCACGGCGGTCACCGTAGCGCTGCGGACCGCTTCGCGGCAGTACTGCGACGCAAGTCTTCCGGCAGACGGGTGGGCTGGCGGGAGTTTTTTGCGGGCAGCGCCTGAGGGGCCTGCATTTCCGGCCGAAAGTCTGCCGGTGCGCGTGTGGGGCGGGTGTGTTCTTGCTGGCGGGCGGCATGCTTTGGCCTAGGCCAATGTGGCTGGTGTATGTGGCGGGGCGGAGCAGGATGCCTTCTGGCCTGGCCAGATGACCGTTCGGTCGCCTGGGTGTCTCGTTGTTGTGCCCGGCTGGTGCGGGCGGGGCGGGTCTGTGGAATGTTTCCTGGCGCAAGTCGCCCCGTCCTCTGCTGGTGAAGGAGAGTTCTGCTGTGCGCCGTTCCGTCAAGGGTTCCGTCGTGTTGACTGCTGCCGTGGCAGCTGCTGCTGTGTGCTTTATCGCCGGGGCGGGTGCCACCGCCCAGGCGCAGCCCGCCGGCCTGTACGCGCCGTCTGCTCTGGTCCTGTCGGTGGGCGCCGGGGAAGATGCCGCGACGACGGTGGTGGACCGTGCGGTGACCCTCTCGTGTGCGCCCCGGCCGGCAGGGACGCATCCTGCCGTGCGGGCGGCGTGCTCCCAGCTGCGCGCCACGGGAGCCGCGTTCGACCAGCTCGTCCTGCCGGGCGCGCAGGAGCAGTGCTCGGTGGAGTGGACGCCTGTCACGGTGACCGCGGACGGGGTGTGGGAGGGCAGGAGGGTCTCCTGGCAGCACACGTTCACCAACGCCTGCCAGATGCGGGCTTCCACGGCCGGCGCCGTCTTCTCCTTCTGACGGCCGTATCCCTCACCCGGGCGGCACCGCCTGTTCCCGGCCTTGCAGCTCCACGAAGCAGTCCACGGCGCCCGGGGGCTGCCCCGGCGCCGGTGCCGGGCAGCCTGGCGGGGCGCGGGCAGGCCTGCCGTTTCGCCGGCTCATGGCCTGACCCGTTCTGGCGGAGTGCGGCGGCGCGAGCCGGGACGGTGCGTCACCGGGCCTGCGCGCCGCTGATGCCACGTCATGTGTGAGGCCCCGCCCGGTGTCGGACCCTGCTGGTAAATCGGTGAGGGTCTGCGTGACGTCGGCCTGTACGACTCCGCTGGGGTTGTGCAGGCCGTCGTTGTGTTCAGGGGTGGGGTTCGGTGTCGTTGCGTGGGGTGGAGCTGGCGGAGATTCCGGGGGGGGTGTCTCTATGTCTTTCGTCAAGAACGTGGTGCTGGGTATGGGGCTGTTTGGGGTGGTCATGTGGTGAGGGTGATGGTGGGGGTTTTGGACTCGTAGAAGGTGCCGTCTCGGAGCATGGCGAACAGGACGCTGATGCGTTGGCGGGCGAGTCGCAGGAGTGCCTGGGTGTGGGTTTTGCCGCGGGCTCTTTGCCGGTTGTAGTAGGTGCGGGAGGCGGGGTCGGCGTTCATGCAGGCGAAGGCGGAGAGGAACATGGCGCGTTTGAGCTGCCGGTTTCCGCCTCGTGGTGCGTGTTCGCCGTGGATCGAGGTCCCCGAGGATCTTGTTGTGGGGGCGAGGCCGGCGTAGGAGGCGAGGTGGGCGGCGCTGGGAAAGCTGGTGCCGTCGCCGACGGTGATCAGCAGGACGGCGGCGGTCCTGACGCCGACTCCCGGCATCGAGGTCAGGACCGGGTGAAGAGGGTGGGCCTCCAGCAGGGTGCTGATCTGCGCTTCCAGGGCCCGGCGCTGGTCGTGAACTGCCGCGAGGGAGGCGGCCAGGGACGGGATCACGATGTCGAGGGTCCCGGTTCCCGGGACCACGACGGTCTGTTCGTCGAGAGCGTCGAAGACCTCGTCGATCAGCCGGGCGGCCATCCGCGGGGCTTTCGGACGGATGAGTTCGACGAGTCTGCGACGGCCGGCTTTCCGCAGTGTGGCCGGGGATCCGTAGCGTTCGAGGAGCCAGGTGACGGCCGGGTGGTCCAGCCGGGGCCCGAGCACGCGCTCCAGCGACGGGTGGAACTGGGTGAGCAGTCCGCGTATCCGGTTGCTGGTGCGGGTGGCTTCGGCTGCGAGGTCCTGGTCGAAGCCGGTCAGTACCGTGAGCTCGGCGGTGATCTCGTCGGTCAGCTCCAAAGACCGCAGGACGTGCGGCATGGTGCGGGCGGCGTCCGCGATCACCGCGGCGTCCTTCGCGTCGGTTTTCGCCTCTCCCGGGTAGAGGTCGGCGATCCGCCGCATCGCGAGTCCGGGCAGGTAGGCGACCTCGCAGCCTGCGTCACGGGCGACGGTCAGCGGCAGGGCGCCGATCGATGCGGGCTGGTCCACGATCACCAGCACGGTGCCGAGCTTCCACGGCAGCTGTAGTTCCGTTGTTTTCGCTGTTCGGGGGCTTGCCGGGGTGGGTTCGGGTGTGAGGGCGGCCACCGTGATCATGAACGTTTGTGACGACGTATCAAGACGCGGTGGCCATGGAGGCCATGGTAACCGAGCGGGTGTGGGGCGAGGCATTCGGAAGGGCGATGAAGGCGGTCGCGGGCTGTTTCGCACGGTGTGAGGCACGTGCGACGGCGGCGGAGCTGATCACGGGGCTGTTGCTGGAGCTGGATACGCGCAATTGCTGGACTCTCGGGCAGGCGCTGGGGCATCCGGGACCTCACCGGTTGCAGCACCTGTTGTCTCGGGCCCGGTTCGATCACGGCCTGGCCCGGAGGGAGATTGTCGGTCTGGTCGTCGATGAACTTGCCGGGCAGGAAGTGGTGTTGGTGGTGGACGAGACGGGGGATGCGAAATCGTCCACGGACTGTGTGGGAGCCGGCAGGCAGTACTCGGGGGCGATCGGTGGTGTGGGTCTGTGCCAGGTGGCGGTGCACCTGGCGGCGGTCACCGCGACCACGAAGGTGATCATTGACCGGGTCCTGTACCTCCCGGCGGACTGGGCCGCAGACGAGGAACGCCGCGAGGCCGCCGGGGTGCCGGAGCGGATCGTCTTCGCGACGAAACCGCAGCAGGCGCTGGCCATGGTCGCCAACACGCTCGCCACGGGGATCGCAGCCCGCTGGTTCGCGGGCGACGAGGTGTACTGCGGCCGTGAACTGCGTCGGGGCATACGCTCGCTGGGGCTCGGCTATGCGGTCGCCGTCCCGGCTTCGTACCAGGTCACCGACGGGGCGGGCCACCGCCGGGAGGCCCGCAAACTGATCAACAGAGTGCGGCCCGGGCAGTGGATGCGCCGGCAGACCGGACACGGCACCAAGGGCACCCGCGAGTACGACTGGGCCTGGCCCGACGTCCGCCCCGACGACACTCCCGACGAGAACGAGAACGAGAACGAGAACGAGAACGCGGCCGGGGCGAGTGTGCTGGTCGCGCGCCGGCATCGCTACACCGGTGAGGTGTCCTATTTCCGCTGCTGGGCGCCCGGCGACGTCTCGCTGGCCACGCTGGTGGAAGTGATCGGCCGCAGGTGGAGGATCGAGGAAGCTTTCCAGTTCACCAAGGGCTTCACCGGGCTCGACCAGGGCCAGGTGACCTGCTGGAACTCCTGGATGCGCTGGTCACTGTTCTCCCTGATCGCCGCCGCCGTCCTCGCCCTCACGGCCGCAGCCGTCCATGAAGACTCCGAGCCGCAGCCTGGACTTGTCCCGCTGACCTGTCCCGAGCTCATCCGTCTCCTGCGGGCCCTCGTGCTACCCCCGCCAGCCCGCGACCGTGACCACGTCCTGACTGGATCGCTTTCAGACGCCATCACCAGGCCGTCGCAACCGCCTGCCACCAGCAACGACACCACCGTCACGACCAGCCATGATCACGAACTACAGCTGCCGTGACTTCGCGATCAGCTTGTCGAAGGCGGCCCGCAGTTTCGGTTCGCTGTTGGGCATCGGCTTGTCGAAGACTTTCTTGCCCGTGGCGTCAGCCCGTGGCCGTGATGGGCGGTCTTGCCGACGTCCATACCCAGGAAGACGCCCACATCGCCGGTGTCTAACATCGCACCCCTCCCGGGTGGTTGACCGTGCCGGCCTCGGCGGCGGCACCGTGCTCGCGCATCCACGTTATGCAGACCTGCCGCCCACGCTTGTGCCCGGCATTGCGCCGGACCGGGCGGTGGCCGGGTCTCTCATCAGCGTCTGTGACGGCACCCCACGGACCCGGCGACCCCCCGTGCGCCGGCTGCCGCCTCGTTCTCGGCCAAGGCCGCCAGGCGCTCGTAGCCGGCCCGGGTCAGCTCGCCCGGATCGACCTTGCCGTAGGCGTCACGCAGGGTCTCATCGGGACACCGCATCCGGCCGCGCATCGGGTCGAAGGGACAGCCGAGGTCGGCCAGGACCTGCTGATCGCAGCGGCGGGCCCATTCGCCTATCGCCACGATGGAGTTGTGGCCGACGGTGGTCATCGCGCAGACCCCGATCGCCAGCAGTGTCGCCAGCCGGTAGCGCACCCCGCGCGGATCACGCGGATCACGCGGATCGGGAACCTGCACCAGCGCACGCAGTAGCCCGTCGGGAACGACCGCACCCGCGTCAGCCTGCGAAGGCGCAGGGCAGTGCACATACCCAGACGCGAAGGACATCGGAGAAGATGGAGTGACGAGCACGGCACCCCTGCAGATCGTGAAGCCTAGAAAACCCCATGATCCACGAGTGCCGTGCTCTCTTCATGCCTTCGTACCCACACACCGGCCGTCACCCACACAGACCAACCCGACATCTCGGGAACACTCCGGGGACCTGCCCTGGGGGAACCCCGGCTTGCGCGGTATCACACGTGCAAAACATGAAAGCCCCCAGAACAAAGCCGGGGGAATTGGCAGATGTCCTGGGGGCCACTTGGAGGGGCTGATTTCCCAGCCACTCCAAACCACGGGGGTTTCGAGTCTCAGACAAGAGGAGGCCATGCGACTCACCGGCAATCCTACGAACCCCAGCCCCCAGGATCCCGAGCCATAAGGCCCCACCCGGACAGGTCTTTAGTCCCGTTCCTGAGGTTCCGGGGGACTGTGAAAGGAACGGCTCTGCCAAGATTTTCGTAGGTGTTGATCGCTAGCTGAGAGTAAGCCCGACCGGCAAATGGGTCACTTGAGGCGTCGGGTTGTGGGTCGGTTGTCCCAGCGGTAGCGGCTCGTCGAGCGCCGGATCGGCATGCGGAGCGTGACGAGAGCGGCGGCGAGGTAGAGGTAGAAGTCCACGACCTCGCCGCTCCGGTCGGTGCAGCGCCGCAGCCTGCCGTAGTCGTTCATCCACGAGTGCGTGCGCTCCACGACCCAGCGCTTGCCGGCCTGGATCGGGGCCGGCACGCCCTTGCGGGCGATCTCGGCAGTGAACCCCAACTCGGCTATCAACACACGGGACTTGGCGCTGTCATAACCGCGGTCGAGGTTGATGTTGACGGCCTCCGGGAGTGCTCCGACCTGCTCCCGGGCGGCTTCCAGGGTTGGCCCGAGTAGCGGTGAGTCGTGCCGGTTGGCGCCGTCGGAGACGATCCCGATCGGAACGCCGCAGCCGTCGGAGGCGACGGAGCGTTTGAGTCCTTGCTTGCCCCGGTCGACGGGCGAGCGCCCAGCCTTCTCGCCGCCGGACGGGGCCTTGGTGATGCAGCCGTCGACGGAGATCTCGCCGAGGTCGAGTCCGATCATGCGATCGTACGCTTCCAGGGCGATCCGGTGAAGCATCTGTGTGATCCCCATCTGGGCCCACAAGGTGACGCGGCGTCGGATCGTTCGGTCGGAGCATCCTGGCGAGGAGATGCGCTCGTAGCCGGAGCCGTGGACCAGGGCCTGGATGACGTGGTCAAACACGACGCGGTCCGGTATACGCCGCCGATGGCAGCCGAGCGGATGGCCTGGGTCAAACTCGGCCCGATCCGGCAACAGGGCCCTGAACTGGTCCCAAGCGGGTTCGAGCAGGCATGATGGCAGCGCGGACACAGTCGTCCTTCGCGGTCACAGAGCGTAGAGAACTCCATGATCACGTAGGCCTGTGCCCGTTCCGCTGTCGCCTCCGCATCGCGATCGACTCCGAGGCCTACTGCCGGTCGGTCTTACTTCCCACCTGGCACTACTCCCTCTGGAACCCTCACGTCCCATTCTCCAGGTGTCCACGATCAAGGGGAAGCTTCAACACGGCAGCCCTCCCGCTGGCCGCGCTGGGCCTGCTCAACCCGATGATCGCGGGGCGCCGCGATGGCCTTTTCCTCGGTCTTCGTCGTCGGAAACTCGCTGCGCCTGCGCGGCTTCAAGGCTGCCGCCTGACCCAGAGCGACATAGGCCGACAGAGGGCCAACGGCTCGACCGCTCCGCGCGACGACGCGTGGGGCGGCCGAGCCGTTTCCCTCACCGGTCACTTGGCGGCGCCAATCGAGGGCAGGTATGTGCTTCTTCGTGGCGTTTGGCAATTGATGGTTTGGATGCTGGCACTCTGACCCTCGGTGGACGCCCGAGGGCGCGAGGAGAGGCCTGCGTGGAGAATTCTGACTGGCAGCCGGTTCTGCTGCTCCTGGGTGTGGTCGTCGGGGCGGTCGCCCTGCTCTACGGAGCGGGGACGGTGCTGGCGGCGGCGCGTCAGCCGCTGCACACCGGGCCGTTCAGCGGCGGGTTCGAACCGACGGAGCACCCTTTCTCGCGGTTCCACATCCGCTGGTATGCGGTGACGATGATCTTCCTTGCGTTCGACATGGAAATGCTCTTCATGTACCCGTGGGTGAGGGTGGTGACCGAAGTCGGCACCTCCTCCGTCGTCGAGATGTTCCTCTTCCTTTACATCCTGCTCGCCGCGGTGGCGTACGCCTGGCGGGAAGGGGCGTTCCGGTGGAGCTGAGGGACGCCCTGCTGCGCATTGCCGCAGCCCGTCCAGGGGTTCTGCTCGCGGTGTGCCCCGGAGCGACGCGGGCGCGTCTGGCCGTCGAGGACGAGCTGCGACGCAGGGGCTGGCCGCTCGTGCTGGGTCCCGCGCAGGCGGATCTGCTCGTCGTGGTCGGCGAGTCCGGCTCCTCCGGACCGGAGGACTGGGCCGAGGCCTTGTGGAACGCGATGCCGGTGCCGAGGGCGCGCGTCGTGGTTCGGCACGCGGCGGAGGCGGCGGCTGTGCTGGACCGGGGAAGCGCGGCACTTCTGGCGCCGGAGGCGCGGATCCCGGCTCCGGCGAACGGGCCGGCCGGCGGTGAACACGACCACAGTGGCCACGACCACGGGGGCCACGCCGGGCACGACATGAGCGTCGACGCGCACGAGGGGCATGACGAGCACGCGGGTCACGAGGGCCATACCGACGGAGACGCTCACGGGGATGCGCCGGATCCGGACTCCGGCCACGACATGAGCCACGGCGAACACGCGGGGCACGATGCCCACGCCGGGCGTGCCGTCGCGGTGGACGGCGGCCACGAGGGCCACGACATGCACGGCGGGCACGACATGGGCGGTCACGGTCACCACATGCACCACGGCGGTGACGTCAACGGGTTCCCGATGGCCTCGCAGGCCGAGGACAGGGACGGGCTGAAGCTCGACCGGTTGCACGTGCCGCTGGGGCCCGCGTTGGCCGACTGGCCGACCGGGTTGCTGCTGAGGCTCACCCTCCAGGGCGACGTCGTGCGGGAGGCCGCGGTCGAACCCCTCGCGCCGGCGCACCACGCCGCCGCCGCCCCGTACCCGTACTGGAGCGAGCCGTGGCTGCGGGCGGCCGCCGGAGAGCGGGTGGAGCGCGGGGAGGCGGCGCGGCGGCTGTGTGCCGCGCATCTCGACAGTCTCGGGCGGTTCTTCGCCGTGGCCGGTTGGGACGACCTCGTGGTCCGCGCGCGGCGGGCCCGCCGCCAAGCTCTCGCCGGGGCTGAGGCCGGAGAATTGCTCACCGCTGTCCGTCCGTTGATCCGGCGGGCGGAGCGATCGCGTACCCTGCGCCGCCTCATGGCGGGCATCGGGCCGCTCGGCGCGGACCAGGCGCGGGCCGCCGGGGTGACCGGGCCCGCGCTGGCCGCCGGCGGGGACGCCTACGACCGGATGCGCTGCTGGCTGGACGAAGTCGGGCTGGCTGCCGCAGGGTGCGGGGACACCGGGACGCTGGATCCCGAGGAGGGCGACGGGCCGCGCGGCACTGTCGCCGGCGCGATCCCCGCGTCCGCCGCGCTCCTCGGCGTACTGCCGCACATGCTGCAGGGCGCCGAGTTCGCCTGCGCCCGCGTCATCGTGGCCAGCCTCGACCCCGATCTCGACGAACTCGCCTACACTCAAAGCAACTTGGCCGGGATGAACCATGGCTGAGGCCGTCGGGGGCGCCGACTCTGCGCCCCTGTGGACCGTCCTCGTGCTGCCCCTCGCACTGGTTCTCGCGGCCCTCGCGGTCGCCGCCTTCGACGCCGCTCTCGCCGGCGGCTCGCTCAGAACGGCCGCCTCACCCGTACGGGAAGTGGCTCGGCTCCTGGTGAAGCAGCCGCGCCGGACGCGCTCGGACGACGTGCTGCTGCTGCGGGCCGGAGTGGTACTGCTGCCGGTCGCCGCCGTGCTCGCGGCCGTGGTGCTGCCCGTCGGGTTCGGCTCGGTGAGCGATCTCCCGGAGGGCGTCGTCTGGTTCAACGCCATGGAGGCACTGGCCTGGGCGGCGGTCTGGCTGGCCGGATGGGGGCCGAACTCGACGCTCTCCCTCATCGGCGGATACCGCTTCCTGTCCCAGGGCCTGGCGTACGAGCTGCCCCACATGATGGCGATCACGACGGTCGCGCTGGCCGCGGGATCGCTGCGCATCGGTGACATCGTCCGGGACCAGGCCGGGCTCTGGTACGTGGTGTGGATGCCGGTGGCGTTCGTCATCTATCTGCTGAGCGCGCTGGCGATGGCCTTCTGGGGGCCCTTCGACCAACCGGTGGGCGCCGATATCGCGGGCGGGGCCGCCGCCGAGCACTCCGGCGTCGACCGGATCCTCTTCCGGGGCGGCCGGTGGCTGCTGCTGGTGGTCGCCGCGGCGTTCAGCGTGCCGTTCTTCCTCGGTGGCGGGCACGGCCCCTGGCTGCCCGGCTGGGCCTGGACGATCGTCAAGACGGCCGTGGTGCTGGTGTTCCTGGTCGGGGTGCGGCGCCAGGTGCCGACCATCCGCATGGAGCGCTACCTCGAAGTCGCCTGGGTCGTGCTCCTGCCGCTTTCCATCCTGCAAGCCCTGGTGGTGGCCGTGGTGGTGTTGAACCGATGAACCTGCTCGGTGACGTGGCGGCCTGGGCGTTAGCCGTTCTGGCCGTGGTCAGCGGGATCTGGGTCTTCCGCTACGACTCGATGGCCCGGGCCACCTTCGCCCTGCTGACCTCGCTGCTGTGCGTGGCCGGTGAGCTGATCCTGCTGGACCTGGACTATCTCGGCGTGGTCGTCGTCCTGATGATGACGATCGAGATGGCCATCATGGCCGTCTTCATGGTCGCCTACATGATGAACCCGGCCGGGCTGATGCCGATGACGATGATCCACAACCGGAACGGGGCCCTGGCCGTCTCCGGGGCGATCTTCGTCCTGCTGGTCGTGGTGATTTTCCTGGTCGACTGGCCGGAGAAGGCGGGCCGGCCGGCCACCGATCCGACGAAGGCGCTCGGGCTGTCCCTGATGGGACCGCACATGCTCACCATGATGACGCTCGGGACGGGCCTGTTCGCGACGATCGTGGCGACCGTCGCCCTGGCCACCGGACGCGGCCGCTACGACCGGCTCGGCGACGACCTGCGCGAGCGTCCCCCCGCCGATCCGGTGCGGGGAGGGGTCGGCCGATGAGCCTGGAGCTGTTCATGGTGCTGGCCTCGGCGCTGTTCTGCGTCGGGTTGTGGGGTGCGCTGACCCAGCAGTCCATCGTAATGCTGATGATGGGCCTGGAGCTGATGCTCGGCGGCGTGATGGTTGCCGCGTCCGCCGCCTGGCACTACATCGCCCCCGCCTCGGACGACGGGCAGGTCCTGGTCGTGGTCGCGTTCACCGCCATGGCCCTGGAGATGTCGATCGGGTTCGCCGTCGTCACCGCGCTGTTCCGGGCCCGAGAGATCGACATGACCGACGCCGCGGCGGAGCTGAAGGAGTGAGCGCGCGTTGAGTTCCCTGTTGTGGACGCTGATCGCCCTGCCGCTGACCGTCGGCGCCTGCCTCACGGTGACCGGGCGGCGCGCCGACGCCGCCGCTCCGTGGATCGCCGTGGCCGCTGCCTGCGGTGGCCTCGGCCTCGCCGCCGCCGCCGCTTTCGGACACCCTGAAGCGGCGGCCCCCTTCCTCGACCGGCTGCCGATCCGTCTCGCGGTCGACGGGCTGTCCGGGCTGATGGCCGTCACCGTGGCGGCGATCACCCTGGCCGTCCTGCTCGTCTCCACCGCCGAGTTCGGCCGGGACGAAGCACGCGCCCGGTTCTACGGCCTGATGTTGCTGTTCTCCGGGAGCATGCTGATCACGGTCACCGCCGCCTCCCTGCCCGTCCTGCTCGTCGGCTGGGAGATCATGGGCGCCACCTCCTGGGCCCTGATCGGCTACTGGTGGCGCAACCCGGTGCGGGTCGACGCGGCGAACACCGCGTTCCTCACCACCCGCACCGCGGACCTCGGCCTGTACCTCGCGGCGGGCGCCGCACTGGCCGGCGGCCAGTCCGCCTCGCTCGCCTTCACCGACATTCCGTACGCCGCCCAGCCCTGGCTGAACGTGCTGACCGCCGGGATCATCGCGGCCGCGTTCGGGAAGTCGGCCCAACTTCCCTTCTCCTTCTGGCTCTCCCGCGCCATGCAAGGCCCCAGCCCGGTCTCGGCGCTGCTGCACTCGGCGACGATGGTGGTGGCGGGCGCCTACCTGCTGCTGCGCACGGGACCGCTCCTGGACGCGTCCGGCTGGGGTGCCACCGTCGTCGCCTGGACCGGCGCGGCTACAGCCGTCGGCCTGGGACTGGTCGCCGTAGCGCAGAGGGACCTCAAGCAGCTGCTCGCCGCGTCTTCCTGCGCCCAGATCGGCTTCATGGTCCTGGCCGCCGGAGTCGGTTCGCTGACCGGCGGAACCCTGCAGCTCATCGCGCACGCCGCCGCCAAGAGCCTGCTGTTCCTCGTCGCGGGACTGTGGCTCACCGCCCTGGGGACCAAGGCACTGCCGGCCCTGCGCGGGGCCGCCCGCGGCTACCGTACCGCCGGAGTCACGTTCACCGTCGCCGCCCTCACCCTGGCTGGCCTTCCGCCGCTCGCCCTGTGGGCCACCAAGGACCTCCTCCTGGCCGCCGCACTGGAGCGCGACCCCTGGCTCTACGCCACCGCACTCGCCGCCGCCGTGCTGTCGGCCGTCTACTGCGCCAAGGCCCTGTGGTTCGTCTGGCAGCCCGCCGCCCGGCAGGACGGAAGCGGCTACGACACCGAGCAGCCCGGCACCCGGCACGTCGCACCCTCGACCCGATGGCCACTGGGAGTGCTCGCGCTCGGCTGCGCGGCCCTGGGCGCCTGGGCGTTCGCCCCGTTGCGCGACGGCGTCGAACGCGTCCTCGGCACCACGGCCGACACCCCCGTGCCCCACGCCTGGGAGCTGGCCATGTCCGGTGGCCTCGCACTGCTCGCGGCGGCCGCCGCCTGGACCTGGGGTGCTCGGCCGGTGCCGGTCGCCTGCTCCGCACGGGCCTGGTTCACGAACTGGCTGTACCTGGAGGCGGTGGCGCGCACCGTGATCGTCTGGCCCGTCATGCTCCTCGCCCAGATCGCCGCCGTCTTCGACGAGCGGGTCCTGGACCGCGCCGTGGACGCCACCGCGAGTGCCACCCTGCGCGCCGCCCGCTGGACCGACACCTTCGTGGAGCGGTCCCTGGACGGCACGGTCACCGCCATCGCCGCGGCCACCCGGGCCCTGGGCCGACTTGCCCGCCGCCCGCAGACCGGGCAGCTGCACCAGTACCTCGCCCAGGCCGTCGGCTCCCTGACCGTCCTCGCCGTCGTCTTCGCCTTCGTGAGGTAAACCTTGCTCACCACCCTGCTCTTCCTGCCCACGGCCGCCGCGCTGCTGCTGCTCGCGCTGCCCGCCCGTACGCCGCGCACGGCCGCCCTCGGGATCTGGATCACGGCCACCGCCGCCGAACTCGCCCTGGTCATCGCCCTGTGGGCCGGATACGACACCGGCAGGGGCATGCAGTACGAGACCCGTGCGCGCTGGATCCCCAGCGCGGGGGTGAGTTACCACGTCGGCACCGACGGCCTCTCGCTGCCGATGCTCGCCCTGACCTGCCTGCTGTTCCTGCTCTGCGCGCTGTACTCGCTGCGGGAGCACAAGAGGCCCCGGGAGTTCGCCGCGCTCTTCCTCTTCTTGCAGACCACCTGTCTCGGGGTGTTCGTCTCCCTCGACCTGATCCTGTTCTTCGTCTTCTTCGACCTGTCGATCGTGGCGATGTACTTCATCATCGCCGGATGGGGCCACAAGGACGCCGCCCGCGCCGCTCTGAAGTTCTTCCTCTACACCTTCATCGGCTCGCTCGCCCTACTCCTCGGCTTCATCGGCCTCTACCTGGCCGCGTCCCCGCACACCTTCAACATCGTCGAACTGACCCGCCAGAACCCCCTCGCGGCCCGCTCGGGCTACGCCTCCCTGGTCCTGCTCGCCCTCGGCATCGGCCTCGCGATCAAAACCCCGACCGTCCCCTTCCACACCTGGCTGCCGCTCGCCCACACGGAGGCCCCGACCGCCGGCTCCGCGATCCTCGCCGGAGTCCTGCTGAAGATGGGCACCTACGGTTTCCTGCGCATCGCCATGCCGATGCTCCCCGACGCCTGGCGCCGCTACGCGATCGTCCTGGTCGTCATCGGCGTCGTCTCGGTCCTCTACGGGGCCCTCGTCGCCCTCGCCCAGGACAACTTCAAACGGATGATCGCCTACACCTCCGTCAACCACATGGGCTACATCATCCTCGCGATCGGCGCCGCCGGAGTCGCCGGCGCCGACTCCGCGCAGGCCAGGAGCCTGGCCGTCAACGGAGCCGTGGTCCAGATGGTCAGCCACGGACTGCTCACCGGCGCGCTGTTCCTCCTGGCCGGCGTCCTCTACGAGCGGGGCCGCACCTACGAGATGAGCGCCTACTCGGGACTCGCCGGCCCCGCGCCCGCCTTCGCCGGGCTGACCGCGGTCGCCGCCTTCGCCTCCCTGGGCCTGCCGGGCTTCTCCGGCTTCATCGCCGAGTTCCAGATCTTCACCGGCAGCCTCGGCCCCCGCCCGGTCGCCACCACGCTCTCCCTCCTCGGTATCCTCCTCACCGCGGGACTGTTCCTGCGCGCCCTGTCCACGATCTTCCTCGGGCCGCTCCGCCTCCCCGCCGCACCCGGCACCCCCCGCGCCTTCCCCGACATCCGCGCCCACGAGAGCGCCGCCGTCGTCCCGCTGCTCCTGCTCGCCGTGGTGATCGGCGTGGCACCGCGTTTCGTCCTCGACGTCGTCGAGCCCGCCTCCCGCACGGTCCTGGAGCTGCTGGCCCGATGAACCCCCTGAGCAACGCAACCGCACGCACCCTGGCCCAGATGGCCGACATGAACGAGAACCCCCTCGACATCCTCCCCGAGGTGCTCCTCCTGGCCGGCGCCGTCGCCTGCCTGCTCCTCGGCTCGTTCACCCCCCGGACCAAGCAGTGGCGCATCGGCCTCCTCGCCGTCCTTACCTGCGTCGCGGGCATCATCGCGGCCATCGTCCAGGCCGGCGATCCGCCCGCAACCACCTTCGGCGGCGCCTACGGAATCGACCCCGTGACCACCACAGTCCGCGTCGTTGTCCTCGCCGGCACCCTCGTCGTCCTGGCCCTGAGCATGCGCCCGCTGCACGGCCACCCCCGCGAAGCCGAGTTCTACGTCCTGCTCCAGCTCACCGCCCTGGGCACCATCGCCCTCGCCGGAGCACAGGACCTCCTGCTCCTCGCCGCCGCCTACCTCCTCGCGAGCATCCCCGCTTACGCGCTGACCGCCTTCCACAAGGACGGTCCCGGCCTCGAAGGCGCCCTGAAGTACTACGTGGTCGGCGCCCTCCTCGGCGTCCTCATGCTCGCCGGCATCACGGCCCTGTACGCCGCCGGCCGCGCCACCTCGTACAAGACGCTCCACACCGCTCTCGCCCTCGCACCCGAGGCCCTCCTCGCCTTCGGCGCGATCGGCCTCCTCGCCGGAATCCTCTTCAAAGTCGGCGCCGTACCCGTCCACTTCTGGGTACCGGACGCCGTACAGGGAGCCAGTCCGCCCGTCGCCGCCGCGCTCACCACGCTCCCCAAGATCGGGGCGCTCGCCGCGCTGCTGCGCCTCGGCGCGGTCGTCTTCTCCGAAAGCCCGCTGCCGTGGGCGCCACTGATCGCGGTGGTGGCCGCCGCCTCCATGACCCTGGGGAACCTCGCCGCGTTCTTCCAGACCGACGTCAAGCGCCTGCTGGGCTACTCCACCATCAGCCAGGTCGGCTACCTCCTGCTCCCCGTGGCCGTCGCCGCCCGCACCGGCCAGGCCCAGCAGGCCCTGCTCTTCTACCTGGCCGCCTACGCCCTGACCAACCTGGGCGCCTTCGCCGTGGTCTGCGCACTGCCCCGGGCGCGCGCGCTGCCCCACTACCGGGGCCTGGCGCGCCGCCGCCCGCTGCTCGCCGCGAGCCTCGCCTTCTGCCTCCTCGGCCTGGTCGGCACCCCGCCCACCGCCGTCTTCGTCGGCAAGCTCCAGGTCTTCAGCGCCGCCTTCGACGGCGGCTACGCCTGGCTCGCGGCCCTGGCCGCCGCCAACACCGTCGCCTCGCTCTTCTACTACCTGCGCTGGATCGTCCCGGCCGTATCGCGCGGCACCGGAGCGGAGAACTTCGACGGGGACCGCACCGCACGCTCCACCGCGTACGCGATCGCCGCGTCGTCCCTCGCCCTCGGCCTCGCCGCGGGCCCCGTTCTCGACCTCCTCGACGGTGCGCTGGCCGTCTGAGCCGACCTGCCGCCCCGGATGCGGGAGGCCCGGAGAAGCTCGATTGGTCGGGTACCGCTTCGAGCGGTGAGATTCCCCCGGGGTGCGGAAGTGGCTGGTGGAGTGTCAGATGGGGATCGTGAAGGGAGATGTCACGATGTCCGCACCGATGAAGTACCCGCTGGAGTTGCGTGAGCGGCGGTGGCCATGTATCGGGCCGCTGATCCGGAGCCGGTGATCCGTCACATGGCGAGGGATCTGGGCGTGCACCACGAGGCCCTGCGCAACTGGATCCGCCAGGACGAGGCCGACCGCGGTGAGCGCGGGGATCGGCTGACCAGCGAGGAGAACAGCGAGCTGGTGGCTCTGCGGAAGGAGGTCCGGGACCTGCGCCGGGCAAACGAGGTCCTGCGCACTGCCTCGGCGTTTTTCGCGGCCCAGCTCGACCCGACCCGGCCCAGGTGACCGCGCTCATCGACGAGCACCCCCACCTGGGAATCGAGCTGGTACTCCGGGAGACGAACACCCTGCCCTCCACCTACTACCGTCGGCGCCGCAGGCAGAAGAACCCGTGCCGCCGTGAGCGCGAGGACGCTGCACTCCTGGAGATGATCAGAGAGATCCACACCCAGTCGCACGGTGTCTACGGCTCGCCGCGAATCCACGCGGCACTGGCCCGGCGCGGGATGAGGGTGGGCCGCAAACGGGTGGAGCGGCTGATGCGCCAGGCCGGCATCCAGGGTGTCAGCCCCCGCACCCGGCGCTGGAAGACCACCATCGCCGACCCGTCCGCCACTTTGGCTCCCGATCTGGTCAAGCGGGACTTCACCGCCCCGGCCCCGGACCGGCTGTGGGTCACCGACCTGACCGTGATCGACACCGCCGAAGGACCCTTGTGGCTCTCGGCGATCCGTGACGCGTTCTCCCGCCGCGTGGTGGCCCGGGAAACCTCCGCCCGAGCGGACACCGACCTGGTCCCCTCGCGTCACTCGAGTACGCCCTCGCCTCCCGCAGCCCCGAGCACGGACGGCTGGTCCATCACGCCGATCACGGCTGTCAATACACGAGCATCAAGCTCACAACTCGCCTGCTCAGAGCGGGGATCGCGGCTTCGATGGGATCGGTGGGCGACTCGTACGACAACGCCCTCGCCGAGAACCTGTGGACCCTCATCAAGAGCGAAGGGATCCGCGGCCGCGTCTTCGCCACCCGGGCCCAGGCCAACCAGGCCCTGTTCGAGTACATCGACGGCTCCTACAACACCACCCGCATCCAAAAACGCCCCGGCTACCTGAGTAGCCGTTGTCGTACCGAGAGGTTCGCTTGGTGGTCGAACGAGGGTTCCCGGGCGGGTGGTCTTCTGGTGGCACGGGCATGAAGGCAGGGCCTCCTGCACAGCTCGTGGGTGTCGAATCCATCCGAGCAACAGGAGGCCTGAACCGCCCCGGTTTTCGTGGAGGCGTTGATGTGTGGTTTTCAGGCTGCTTGGGCGGGCTGGTGTGAACGGTGGTGGACGGTCTCGTACTCAGTCGGGGGGAGGTTGTCCGTGGAGCCGTGGAGTCGTCGCTCGTTGTACCAGTCGACCCAGGGCAGGGTGGCGATCTCGACCTCGTCCAACGTGCGCCAGGGGGCCTGCATCTTGATGAGCTCGGTCTTGCAGAGACCGGTCATCGACTCGGCCGCGGCGTTATCGTAGGCGTCGCCGACGGTGCCGATGCTGGGTGCGGCGCCGGCTTCGGCCAGGCGGTCAGTGTAGCGAACCGACGTATATTGACTGCCCGCATCGCTGTGATGGATCAGCCCGGCCAGGTCATGGCGGCCTTCACGCCGACGCGTCCAGATGGCCATGTTGAGCGCGTCCATGACGAGTTCGGTCCGCATGTCCGGCTGTGCGCCAGCCCAGGACCCGACGGGAGAACACGTCGATGACGAACGCGACGTAGACCGTTCCCGCCCAGGTGGCGACGTAAGTGAAACCGGTCACCCAGAGTTCGTTGGGCGCCTCGGCGGTGAAGTTGCGGTTCACCAGGTCGTTCGGCCGGGCCGCGGCCGGATCCGGGACGGTGGTGAAGCGTTTCTTCCCGCGCACCGCGCCGGCCAGGCCGAGGACTCGCATGAGGCGCTCGACGGTGCACCGTGCGACATCGACGCCTTCCCGCCGGAGCTGACGCCAGACCTTGCGGGCCCCGTAGACGCCGTAGTTCTCCTGGTGCACCCGGGCGATCTCCTTCTTCAGTTCCTCGTCACGGACCTCGCGGGCGGACGGAACGGCCTGCCGGTTCCTGGCGGCGTAGTAGGTCGACGGGGCGATCTGCAGCTCTCGGCAGACCGGCTCGACCCCGTGCTCGTCGCGGATCTCGTCCACGAAGGCGGTCACCTGGGCAGTTTCGGGTCGAGCTCCCGGGCGAAGAAAATCGACGCCGCCCGCAGAATTGCGTTCGACCGTTCCAGGTCCTTGACCGTCCGCTCCAGCTCCGCGATCCGCGCGGCATCCGCCGACGAGGTCCCGGGCCGCTGCCCGGCATCGGTCTCCGCCCGTTGCACCCACCCGCGCAGGGCCTCACGATGGACCCCGAGCTGATCGGCGACCCGGGAGATCGAGCCGGTCTTCGTCCCGGTCTCCCGACGTATCTCGAACACGAGCCGGATCGCTCGCTCCCGCAGCTCAGCGGGGTATTCCCTCGGTGCCGGCATGACTCCAACCCTTCCAGGGTTCAGAACCTCCAAGATCCCCGGGGCGGTTCAGTCAGGCCCCTGTCGGCCGGACCCCGTCCTGGCACGCGGCCGCCGGCCCTGCGACGGCTGGGGCACCCCCACCGAACCCCGCACCAGCCGCCTGACCTCTGCCCACACTGCCAACCCCAGAACACACAAGACAGCACCCCGGCTATCCACAAACCCACACAACTTGCAAATAACAGGCAAAATGTCTTTCCCGTTGCTTCGGCAGACCGGAACCAGGCACCGCGACCCGATCCTGGTGTACTGAACACTCGGCATCAAGCGCGCAGTGCCCGCCAATGCCCCCATCAGCGCGGCCGCAAGCAGCGACCAGAGAGAACGCCAGCCGGTTGCCACGATGCGAGGCTGATAAACTAACCAGCTGGCCTGTTTCCCCGTGCCGAGCATCACGAGGACAGGCAGAGGGGTCCTGGCGCCTGCTGCGGCACCGCCGCTCGCGGTGCGGCTGGCCCCGTGTGCGGCGGGGCGCCACAGGCACCAGGACAAGGGGGCCAGTCCCGAAGGCTCGGAGTCCAGGACCGGTGCGTTCCCCACCCCGCTCAACGACCCAACGCACCCACAGGCAGCGCCCAGTACGCAATTCTTTCCCGCCGATGGAGACTTCCACGGGAACCAATGCCGTTAGGTTAAGGGCCGGGTGGGGGTGGTATGAGCATGGGGTTGCGGGGTGGAGTGGGTGCCTGCCGGTCGTCAGGCTTCTTGATGAGGTATCGGGAGATGATGCGTTTGATGACACGAGGACTCGTCCGCGGTCGCCTGGGTGGGTTCACGTTGGCGAGGAGTTCATCAAGCATCAGGTGGGCAGGGCTGAGGTGATGAGGGGGAAAAGTCCGCCGGAGGCATCAAGGCGATGCGACGGGCGGCTCGCAGGCAGGTGGTGAAGGACAGCCGGTCGGGGTCGAGGGCATCGGCGTTGGCGCGGGCTGCTTCGAACATGTGCACGCGCAGTGCGTAGTGCACGAGCAGGTGGCCCCAGATCTGTTGGAGGATTCCGTCCACGGTCTTGCTGGCCAGGACCGTGCCCGCTCCGATCTGCTGGGTCTTGAGTTCTTTGAAGGTCGTCTCCACTTCCCACCGCTCGGTGTAGAGGGCGGCCAACTCCGCTCCGGGGTAATACTCATGGTCGAGCAGCGTGGTCAGCAGCGTGTAGGTTTCCTGACCCTCGTCGAGTTGGTAGCGCAGCGCGCGGACCTGGATACCGTGCTCCCGTCGACGGTCCTGGTACCCGTAGATCGTGGTGATCCAGGACCCGTCGGGCAGCAGCCGGTCAGGCTCGAGTTTGTAGCGTTGGCCGGCCAGCCGCAGGAGAAGATCGGCACCGGAGGCCTGCCAGGCCCGCCAGAGATCCACGCCTGGCAGGCCCCGGTCGCCCAGGATCAACATGCCCGGGCCCATCGACCGGGCCAGGCCCTGGGCGGTCAGCGACTCGTGGACCGAGTACGCGCTGACCACCGCGTCGACGACGGCGTGTGTGCCGCACTCCACCAGTCCCACGATCTTGGCCTGCGGGAACGCCGCCCGCTTGTACGGCTCCTTGCCCGCCTTCGGCCGGCCGCCATGTCGGCCGAACTCCTCTTCGTTGGCCGCAGTGTCCGCCAAGTCGACGCAGGTGCCGTCCACCGCCATCAACCGCAGCCCACGCCAGAAGGCCCAGGTGTCCGCAGGCCCGCCCAGCGGTACGGCGGCGCGGGTGAACAGTTCCCGCAACGGTTCGGCTCCCAGCCGCTGACGCGCCAGAAAGATGGACGGCTTGCTCGGCTCCCGCCACGCCCCCAGCAGGCCGATCTGCCGCAGCCCGAACGTCGTCTTGCGCATGACCTCCAGATACGGATCCGGCGAAAACAACGCCATCCCGAGGACGAAGTACACCATCAGCCGGGCCGGCAGAAGCCGAGACCGCCGCTCCACCCGCCCGCACACCTCAAGCACTTCGTCAACGAGCCCAGCCGGATACACCCGCGCCAGCAGCCCAACGCTGACCACATCACGCAACTCGGGCTCCACGAGCACCCCTGAACGTCCGTCATACACGATGGAGGAGCAGGTTAACCTAACGGCATTGCCACGGGAACCAGACCCCGGTCTCCGGCACCCGGCGGACCGAACGCCCGCCACAGGAACGTACAAGGAGACCTCTCGACACACAGCGGGGCAGCCGCCGCCCGCAGCCACTGGCCGGGGCTAGACGGTTGCCAAGAGGCCCCGTGGTGCGCTCTGCTGGGCTGAGGCGGTACGCGCGCGGGTGACATTGAACCTTTTCAGCGGTGCCCCTCCAGGGTGAGGATGGCTTTGGTGATTGACGTGAGTTTGTTCGGGCTGGTTCGGGCTTTGCGGAGGATGCGCCAGGTCTTGATCCGGGCGATGGCTCTCTCGACGGGCCACCGGAGTCGGGAGTGTGCCCGGTTGACGGACTTCTGTTTGACGGTGAGGTCTTTGCCGGGTCGCCGGCGGTGTGGGACGGCGACGATGTCGCCGGCTCCCTGGTAGGCCTTGTCCGCCAGGACGGGGATGCCGAGGCGGATGCATGTGGCGATGATCCGGTGCCGACGGGCCGCGGTGAGATCGTGGATCCGGCCCGCGAGAGCGGGTGAGATCCAGACCAGGGCTCCGTCCGGCGCGGTGATGACCTGCATGTTTACCCCGTGGCGGCGGTGTTTGCCCGAGTAGTCGGCGCGGCCGTCACCAACCCGGTCGCACTCGGCGAGGGTCCCGTCCAGCAGGACATACCGGGCGTCCGGCCGTTCTCAAAGCCGCGGTCAGGCCCGGCGCCCGGCCTGCCAGGAGCGCCACAACGCCGTGAACGTAGGCGTGGGTGGTACCCACGCTGATCCCGAAACCCGCCGCGATCTGAGTCAGGGTGTCGTTCTTCTTCAGGTACACCAGTGCGGCCAGGGCCCGCTCGGAGGGCGGCAGCTTGCACCGGCGGTCACCCTCCCGGGTGACGATCAGCATCGTCACCCACTCCACGAGGGCATGCGCAACATCGAGTACGGCACGACAGGGAACCAACAGAGCCCCCAGGCTGAAGAGTTGAGCATCGATACCTTGCTCAACAGCCCGGGGGCTCTGCCCGTTTCACCACCACCTCGTCACCCGATCAGTGGCCAAGTTGAAAATGCTCATTGACGGCCACGAACATCGCGGACACTCCGATGCCGTCGACATCGATGACGGTCTCCAGGTGGCCGTGTAACGCGGCATCCCCAGCATCTGGGCTTGAAGGACACCACAGAAACGATGCCGGCCTCTACCCCAACTCAGTCATCCAATGCAACACTTCTACAAGTGACGCCCCCCACTTTTAGGCAGTCACCCCGGCGAGGCCCCGTCATACCCGGGCGGGGCACGTCGAAGACCTTCCCCCAGACCCGAACCGCCCTGGCCGTTGCCGCCTCGCCGCGCTCCCAAAGCCGCACCCCGACAACGATGGCCGGCCACTGCCACGGGATCGTGAAAACTGACCCCAGGCTCCTTGGGTTCCAGTCGTTGACAGGCCACTGCCCAGAATCCTCGACGCATGGCCGCCGACGCCCCGCATCCGGGGTGTCAAGGCCCAGCGCCAGGGGATTTACGGGTCCAGGGCGTCCAGCATGTGCAGGGCCCGGTGTTCGGCACCCGCCTGCGCCGCCCCGGCTCCGAGCAGACCGGTGTCCGCTGCCCGTTTCAGTGCCCCGCGGAGTTCGTCGCAGCGGGCGCAGTCCGGCTCCCATCCGGGCAGGAGATCGGGGTGCCGGTTGGCCAGATGACGCGCCAGCCTGATCAACGGGTCGAATGTGTGGCCGCGGGGGCGAGGTTCCTCCGCGCGGGCAGGCTTATGAGCGTTCTGGCGCAACCGGACGCATTCCGTGCAAGTCACTGCTGTCGTCGTCACCGCGGAATCGGCACTCATACCTGCGAAAGTAACGCCCCCAGGGCTCCTGCACCCCCTTCGGCTCAGGCCCGATGGCCCGGCTGGCCGACACGAACGCACTCCAGCGCCAGCAGGGGGCGCTGGGCCCGCCGGCGGGCGGCCGCACTCGCCCTGCGGCTGCGGTGCGCAGCTATCCCGTACCCGGCAGGGTGCTCGCGGTCAGTTCCCCATGAACGCTCGCGATCGCCCCGTCGAGGGCGAGGGCGATGCTTGGGCGTTTGCGGGCGCGGATCACGGAGATGGTCTGGGTGCTCGTCTGGAGGCGGCTCGCCAGGAAGCTGGTGGGCCAGCCCCGCTCGGAAAGATCCTGAGCGGCTGCGACACCCCCTCATGCCCCGTCTGACGCTCACACCCAACGAGATGTGGGCCGCGTTCGTCGGTATCGCCGGCCACGTGCCCGTCCCGCTGACCGCAGCCGACTGGATCGAGCTGCCCTCCAGGCGGTGCTCGATCGGCGACGAGGGCATCCGGTTCGAACACCGCACCTACGACGGGCCCGCACTCAGAGCCTGGTGATCATGGGCTCTGGTGTTCGGGTGGGAGTTCTCGGGGTTCGTGAGGCATGAGGGAAGGGGCCCTCTGGAGAGCTATTCGTTGCGACGAAACACTCCGGAGGACCCCTGTGCCGCAGTTCTACCAACTCGCTGTGCCCGCAGCCAACTTCACCACCCGCACGTGCGCGTGTCTGCCGTGCCGTCTCGGGAACGTGCCGTCCTGGGAGCCCGAGCACGAGCGTGCCTTCGAGACGGACATGACCGACACCGAGTGGGATGAGGTGCGCGGCGTGATCCCGTCGCCACCGGGGCTGGAGGGACGCGGGGGCCGGCCCGAGGAGTACTGCCATCGGCGGATGCTGGACGCACTACGTTATCTCGCTGACAACGGCGGCAAGTGGCGGGCGCTGCCCGAACCGTTCCCGCCGCCGCGTAAGGTCTTCGACTTCTTCCGCCGCTGGGTGCGTCAGAACGTGTTCGCGCAGATCCACTCCGCGCTGGTGAAGAAGATCCGGGTGAAGGCCGGCCGGTCCGAGCAGCCGACCGCCGCGATCATCGACGCGCAGTCCGTGAAGGCGGCCGAGACCGTCGGCGCCTCGAGCCGGGGCTTCGACGGCGGCAAGCAGGTCAACGGCCGCAAGCGGCATATCGTCGTCGACACCCTTGGCCTGATCCTGCTGGTCGCCGTCACCGGCGCCGACATGAACGACCGGACCGCCGCGATGGCCCTCTTCCACCGCCTCACCCTGCTGTTCCGGCGGGTCACCAAGGTCTGGGCGGATCACGGCTACGACGGCGAACTCGCCCCCTGGGCCCTGCGCACCCTCGGCCTGGACCTGGAGATTCCCGACCACCCCGGCCGCCGCAAGTGAGGGGCACCGAAGAAAACGGACTGTGCTTGCGCGAGAAACTTACGCTGCGAGCTGTATCTTCTCGTATTCGCGGTGAACCTCTTGCGGGGTCTTGTACCCAAGTCCCGAGTGCAGGCGTCTACGGTTGTAGAAGACTTCTATGTACCGCACTATCGCCTTGCGTGCGTGTTCCCGGGACGGGAAGGTAGTGCGATACACGAGTTCGTTCTTCAGGGCTCCGAAAAAAGACTCGGCCATGGCGTTGTCCCAGCAGACTCCGGTCTTGCCGACCGAGGGCCGCATTTGCATCCTTTGAAGTTTCGTTCGGAACTCTTGTGAAGTGTACTGGCTTCCTCTGTCAGAGTGAAATATGCATCCATCAGCGAGCTTGATATTGCCCGCTGCCATGTCGACGGCGTCCGAGATGAGGGATGTCTTCATGTGGTTCGCCATGGACCAGCCGACAACGGCCTTGGTGTGGCAGTCAATCACCGTCGCCAGGTAGAGGAAGCCGTCCCAGGTGTGGATGTATGTGATGTCTCCCACCAGTTTCTGTCCGGGAGCGGCGGCCGTGAAGTCGCGTCCGAGGAAGTCCCGGAGTGCCGGCTGATCATTGTCTGACACGGTCGTGATCCGCCAGGGCCTTGGCTGGCAGGGGACCAGGTCCAGGTCCCGCATCAGGAGACGCACCAGCTCGGGCCCTGCCTCGACGCCCTTGCGGCCGAGGGCGGCGTGAACTCGGCGGTATCCGTAGGTGCCATCGGATTCGTCGAAGACATGACGAATGATGAGCTTCAGTTTTTCACGCCGCTCAAAAGTGGGCGAAGCCGGTCGCATTTTCCAGGAGTAGAAACCAGAGGTGGAAACGTCAAGCCAGGTGCACATGCCCGTGATCGGGAAATTATCCTTCTCGCCGTCGATGAACTCATACTTCTCGGTCACCGATGGTCGCGGGCAAAGAAGGCTGCCGCTTTTTTTAGGAAGTCCCGTTCGGTGGTGACCTCCTGCAATTTCTTCTCCAACTCGCGGACACGCTCGTCCGCGGCGATGGAATCTGCCATCGGTTCGCCTGCGAGGTGCCGCTTCCGGTACTGGGCGACCCAACGACTCAACGAGCTCTCGGTGACACCGAACTCCTTGGCGACATCCGCGTGGGGGCGTGATTTGTCGAGTACTTCCCGCACTACTCGCTCTTTGAGTTCTGCCGAGTACGGGGTCGTGCGCTTTGCCACTTACCTATCCTTTGGTCAAGGTAAGTATCTCTTGCATGGCGGGAGTCCGCGAACTTCGGGGCACCTCAAGGGCGAGGGTGTCAATGGCCTTGCAGTGCTCCCCGTAGGCGGCCAGGAGTGCTCCCCGCTGGCGGCCTGCGAGATCTCCCCAACGGCGGCCAGATAATTCCCCGCCGTGGTGAGTGTGTGATCAGCTGAAGGGCTTGACTCCCTGTCCGGAGGTGGCCTGGGTGAGCCGGAAACTGTCACCCTGAGTGACCACGATGTGGGCATGGTGCATGAGCCGGTCGACGGTCGCGGTGGCCAGCGTCTTGGGCATGATCTCGTCGAATCCTGACGGGTGGAGGTTGCTGCTGACCGCGAGCGCGCGTCGTTCGTAGGCGGCATCGACCAGGCGGTAGAAGCCCTCGGCGGCGTCGGGGCTGACGGGCAGCAGCCCGATGTCGTCGACGATGATCAGGTCGGAGCGGATCACCCGGGTCAGGGCCTTGGCGATGGAATCGTCGGCCCGGTGGCGGCGGACGAGGGCGCCGAGGTCTTCGATGGAGAACCAGGCGACGGCCATTCCGGCCTCGACGGGGGCCTGCCCGAGGGCCTCGCACCAGTGGCTTTTCCCGGTCCCGGAGGGCCCGACCACGCAGAGATTCTCCCTGCGTTGGACCCATTCAAGGGTCTTGATGGAGTCCTGGGTGGCGCGAGGTATGGAGGATGCCTGCTCGTCCCAGTCGCCGAACGTCTTGCCCGCGGGGAACCCCGCCCGCTTGCGCCGGGTGTGCAGGTTCGCGCGGTCACGGCCGGCTGCCTCTTCGGAAAGGAGAACGCGTACGACTTCCGCTGGGTCCCGCCTCTGGGCCTTCGCGGTGGGGATCACGTCGGTCAACGCCTTGCGGATGTGCGGGAGTTTGAGTCGCTTGGTCAGCTCGATGGCCTCGGCGAGCTGGTCGCCGCTGGAGCCGGAAACGGTGCGGAGTGGGGTCGCCATCAGAGGGTGTCGCCTTCGTCGTCGTGCTCGAGCGGGATGGTGCCGAAGCGGGACCAGGCGGAGGTGCCGGGCTGCAGGCTGTGGGTTTCGCTGGCGCGGGTGACCTCGACGCTCTCGCGGCCGACCTGGTAGTCGAGGATGGAGATCAGGAGGCCTATCCACGGGGTTCACCAGCCCTTCTTGTAGAAGGCGAGGGCGGTGATGGTCCTGGTGATGAGGGGGAAGGTTTGGAGGGCGCCGCGGTAGCGGGTGGCGAGGATCTTCCAGTCCTTCAGGTGCGCGATCGCCCGCTCGACCGCGGCGCGGAGTTTGCCGATGCTCTGGTTGTAGACCTTGTCTCCGGCGGGCCGTTCCCGGCCTGGGGGCTTGCGTCTCGCGGTCAGCATCCCGGAGCCGAGGTAGCCCAGGTCACCGATGTCCTCCCGGTTGGCGAACGTCCCGGGAAAGTGGGACTGCCGCCAGGCATGCATGTCGTGCCGTGAGCCCGGGACGGGCGCCGGGACCGCGAGCAGATCCCCTGACAAAGTGGCCGCGACCTGCAGGTTGAAGCCGGTGTCCCTGTGCTTGCCGGAGAACATTGTTGTGCCCTCGCTTGCCCCGTCCCAGGTGGTCACCAGGGTGCCGTCGATCAGGACGATGCGGCCGGCTGAGATCTCCGTGGGGTCCGGGACGTGTCCGGCCAGGACCTTCTCCACCACCGGCAGTAGCGTCGTCCACCGCCTGGAGACAGTGGCCTGGGAGATCCCGAACAGCTCCGCGGCCGCCTCCTGGACGGGGTTCTGCCGCAGCAGGAACAGCACCAGTACCACCGACTTGTACAGCCCCAGCACCCACATCCGCCCCGGCGTCACCGTCCGGTCCGGATCCTCCACCAACGCCCGGTGGACCTGTTCCACCAGCCCGCCCAGTTGATCCTTGTCCAGCCCTGTCGTAACGTCCCAGCTCAACGGCCCTGCCCCGGTAATGATCTGACGTCTTCGCAAACATCAGGCTACGCAGCAGGGCCCTCTTCACGATCAAGGAAATCGGGCTACGAACCCCCGTGAATAAGCCTCCAGGTCCTTCTCGGCGAACCGGCCGGTGACCGCGGCGGTGCCCAGGGCCCGGTCGACCTCGGCGGTGGAGTAGAGCTTGGAGAAGGCGACGGCCTCGGCCATCTTCGCCTTGACCTTGCGGGTGCCGGCGGTGGCGGCCTCGACCAGCCAGGCGGCGGCGCCGGGGCCGGGCATCAAGAATGCGGCCTCCTCGGCGCTGGTCGCCTTCGGAGTGCGGTCGCCTTCCTTGTCCTCGCGCGGCGGGTAGTGGGCGTCGTCCAGGACCGGGGTGCCGGCCGATCCGCGCGGGTGGCGGGCCACCTCGCGGGCATGGCCATCGGCTGTGTCGACGGCGGTGACGATCAGTTCGTCGCCGTGGAAACGGGCCCAGACCCGGGTGTCGATCAGCTGGTGCGGAACCGAGTAGCGGACGGCCTCGACGGAGATCGTGGCATCCCAGCAGACCCGCCGGGTGGTGCCGAACGCGACGGTGAAGGGCTGCTTGGGCAGCGGATGCAGGCGGGTTCGTTCCTCGGCGAGCATCTCGATGGGGCGGCGCTTGGTCTCGCGGTGGACCCGGTTGTTGACCTCCTCGCAGAAGGTGCGGCAGGCCGACTCCAGAGCGGCGAAGTTGCGGTACTCCTCGAGGAGGTTCACGTCCTTGGGGACCAGGTCGGCCTTGGCGATGCGGACGGTCGCCTCCGATCCGCCCTTGGTTTCGGGGTCCGCCGGCAGACAGGTACGTATGGTCATGCCGTAGTGGCGGGCGACCTCGACGATCTCGGGGTTGCGGACCGCGATCCCCGCGATGTGGTCGGTGGTGACCGTCTTCTCGTTGTCGGTCAGCGCGTAGGCCGGAACTCCTCCGATCCGCCGCAAAGTAGCGTCCAGGCACGCGGTGATCGTCGGCAGCGTCTTGTCCCAGACCGGGATCACGACGCGGAAACGCGACCAGGCCACCCACGCGCACCACAGCGACGTCCGTCGTCCGCCGATCTGCGGGCCCTCGCCCCAGTCCCACTGCAGCCATAGCCCCGGCTCGGTGATCCACGGCCGGTAAACGCGGCGCTGACCTGCCCTGAACTGGGCTTTTGCCTCTGCGACCGTGCGGCGGGTGGTGCGTTTCCCGCCCGTGAAGCCCATCGCCGTGATCCTTTTGTGGACCACGTCCGCGCGGATCCGCCCGTTCGAGCGGACCACCAGCTCCTCGATTTTCGGCAGGAAGACGTCGATGGCCCGGTCGCGGTGCCGGCGGGCGTCGGGATGCTGTCCAGCGGCCCGCATCTTCACATATCGGGCCACCGTGTGGTGGTCGCACCCGGCGAGCTCGGCCGCCGAACGGTAACTGCCCGTGAGGTCGTATGCCTCAAGGATTTCCATGATCTCCCTGCTGTTCTTCACCCGCTCGAGCTTCGCCGACCGGGTACGTCTGGGGCGAGCGGGGAGATATCTGGCCATCCGCGGGGAAACCCGTGGCCATCAGTGGGGCCGTAAATGGCCGCCTATGGGGAGTATGTCGAGGCCACGGTCAGCGAGGGCTTCAAGGTCATCGCCAAGCGGTGGATCGTGGAACGATCGCTCGCGTGGATCACCCGGCGGCGCCGCTGCGTGCGCGACTACGAACGCCGCCCCGACCATCACGCCGCGTTCGTCCTCCTCGCCGCAGGCATCCAGATGAGCCGCCGCCTCGCCGGCCGTACCGACCGCGGCAACCGCGGCGTCAGCCGGACAGCCTGGTGAACTTCCCGTCACCCCGCTTCACGATCCATCCCCGCTCCGCGAGCCGGGAAGACACATCCCGTGCCCGCTGCTGACGCGCCGGAGTCGTCTCCCAGCCCAGCCGCTCGGCCACCTGCCGGGCCATCACCGCCCCCTGCGACTCCCGCACGACCGCCAGCACCGCCCGATACATCCCGGGCAGCACCTCCACGTTCCGTCCCGGCTCCCACACGGCGATCGGCCCAGCCACCGTCGGTGCGGGCCCCTGGGCCGTCCTCAGCTCTGCTGCCCGGACCGGCGCGAGAGCGCCGACCGCGTCGGCCGCCTCGTCGACCTCCGTCACGACCGGGCTCAACGAGGCCGCCGCCTCGGCCAGTTCCGCACGCTCCTCGAGCGCAAGGCGCAACCGGCGCACCGCGTCCTCTTCCGCCGCAGCCTCCGCCAGCCAGTGATCCACCTGCTCCTGGGCCTCCGCGAGGAGCGACTGCCACTCCGTCGCCTTCCCTCGCGCCAGCTCGGCCTTCGCCGTCATCAACGACATCACAGACACCATCGAGACCTCCCACGTCCACTCGGAACCATCTCGATGCTTCTCCGGAACCCTCCGCGGCACCCACCGCAGGGAAACGATCACCCGCCAGAGCGGGGCACCCCGCACTGACTAGCCCTCGATCACCAGGCTGTCAGCGCACACCACAGGACGCCCATCACCCAGGCCCCCGAACAAAGTTACAGCGCCCCCTGGGCGACCTGCTCCTGGTCCGCCGCTACTTCGGCCCGGTTTCATCTGCGACTGCTCTGGAAAATTCCGCGTCGGCCTGTTTTCCACTACGTGAGACCTGCATAGCCATCTCAATCCAGGGCACGAGACTACCCATCTCGAAAACGACACGCTTGGCACACCTCGGGCAGCGCTCTTGCACCTCCTTGTCAGCACCACAGCGATGGCGCGCGCGCAGAGTGTGGAACGTCTTGAGAGGGTCAGAGCATTCCCTGTTTGCGCATTCATAAGAGCCATCTTGGTGAATCCATACTGGTCCGTCACAGCGTGGTGTGGGCGGCAGCTCATGCCAGGCAAAGGCAAGTCGAACCCTCGCCGAACGTTCTCGCGAGTCGCCCGTCTGTGCTGTCCGCCGGCGGGCCCGTGCCTTACTGCTGCCACTTGACCTACTGTTGCGAGACATCGTAGGACTCCAATCAGATGTGGTACTTGGATCTGCCGCGACCAGGAAACCTGCGGCAGGGCGGAATTGCGAGCCGCTGCTATCCCTACTAGTGGGCAGGTTGAAGGGCTCTTCCGGCACCCATACTGGGGATTCTTGGCAGGGTGAGGTGTGAACCGCCCCGGGGATCTTGGAGGCTCTGAACCCTGGAAGGGTTGGAGTCATGCCGGCACCGAGGGAATACCCCGCTGAGCTGCGGGAGCGAGCGATCCGGCTCGTGTTCGAGATACGTCGGGAGACCGGGACGAAGACCGGCTCGATCTCCCGGGTCGCCGATCAGCTCGGGGTCCATCGTGAGGCCCTGCGCGGGTGGGTGCAACGGGCGGAGACCGATGCCGGGCAGCGGCCCGGGACCTCGTCGGCGGATGCCGCGCGGATCGCGGAGCTGGAGCGGACGGTCAAGGACCTGGAACGGTCGAACGCAATTCTGCGGGCGGCGTCGATTTTCTTCGCCCGGGAGCTCGACCCGAAACTGCCCAGGTGACCGCCTTCGTGGACGAGATCCGCGACGAGCACGGGGTCGAGCCGGTCTGCCGAGAGCTGCAGATCGCCCCGTCGACCTACTACGCCGCCAGGAACCGGCAGGCCGTTCCGTCCGCCCGCGAGGTCCGTGACGAGGAACTGAAGAAGGAGATCGCCCGGGTGCACCAGGAGAACTACGGCGTCTACGGGGCCCGCAAGGTCTGGCGTCAGCTCCGGCGGGAAGGCGTCGATGTCGCACGGTGCACCGTCGAGCGCCTCATGCGAGTCCTCGGCCTGGCCGGCGCGGTGCGCGGGAAGAAACGCTTCACCACCGTCCCGGATCCGGCCGCGGCCCGGCCGAACGACCTGGTGAACCGCAACTTCACCGCCGAGGCGCCCAACGAACTCTGGGTGACCGGTTTCACTTACGTCGCCACCTGGGCGGGAACGGTCTACGTCGCGTTCGTCATCGACGTGTTCTCCCGTCGGGTCCTGGGCTGGCGCACAGCCGGACATGCGGACCGAACTCGTCATGGACGCGCTCAACATGGCCATCTGGACGCGTCGGCGTGAAGGCCGCCATGACCTGGCCGGGCTGATCCATCACAGCGATGCGGGCAGTCAATATACGTCGGTTCGCTACACTGACCGCCTGGCCGAAGCCGGCGCCGCACCCAGCATCGGCACCGTCGGCGACGCCTACGATAAGTGCGTGTCTGAGATCCCTGGTCGGGCGGTCTGTGGGCCGGGATGCTGAGGTCATGGCTGTTGGCGAGGTGGTCCGCAGGTACTGCCGGGAGTGTGGGGTGTTGCTGCCGTCGAGGAAGTCGGCGGCAGCACTGTTTTGTTCGGGTCGTTGCAGGTCACGCCGGTGGAGGGTCCTTGAGCGCGCCCGCCAGCGGGTGGCGGCGATGCAACGCGGGCAGGGAGCGGTTTGCCCGATGTGCGGTCGTGAGTGGACGGTGGGGGTGGAGCTCCGGGGCTCGGCGGTGTTCTGTTCGGCGCGGTGCCGTACGCGTGCCTGGAGGGAGCGGGCGTCACGGGATTCCGTCACGGTGACGCCGTAGTCGAACGCCGCAGCTTTCTCTGTTGTCCCGTCTGTTCGGTACAGGGTCGAACGGCCAGTCCTGGCGCGCCTCGCGCGCCCCCGCTTCGCGCCTGCCGCCGCTGGAACACTCGCGTCCATCCTGGTGGTGACCTGGGCTGATGTGCTATCTGAGCGGTTGCTGTCGAGTGACTGGTCTGCCCGGGAACCTCAAGGGGTGGAGGCAGCATGTCGGAGCGGGTGGGGAACGTTTCGCGGTCACGTTACGAGGAGCTCGTGGCCGAGGCGCGGGAACTGGTGGAGCAGGTCGCGAGGGCACAGTTCGGGCTCGGGGACCGGGCGTTGGAGATAGAGCCGATGCGGCCGGTCGGTGGATCGGTGGCCAAGAGCAGCGACGATCTGTTCACGGTCGAGGAGTCGTTGCAGATGTTCGCCGACGACATAGGGGTGGCGCTGTCGACGGTCGAGGACTGGCGTTGGGTGGCCTCGCGCTGGCCGGCGGGCAAGCGCAAGGCCGGTGTGTCGTTCACGGTCCACAAGATCCTGGCGTCGATTCCGGACGAGGCGGAGCGGTGGGTGGCCATCGAGGACGCCCCGTTCAACCCGCGCAGGAACCGCAAACAGTGGACCACCGATGGCGCGAAGCGGCTGGTCGGGCAGCAGGTGGACCGGCCGGTGACGGTCGAGGAGAAGGTCCGGGCCGTCCGCGACCTGAACCCGTGACGATGAGGTTGCGGTGGCCGTCACGGCCAGCCTCCTGAGCCGCCCGGAGACTGCGGCCTTGCTGCCGGCGGCGGAGCGCGTGCGGGTGGTCCAGGAGCTGACCCGCGACGACGAGGTCGCCACCCGCGTGACCTCCAGGCTCCTCCAGCGTCCCCGGGTCGCGAGGGAGGCGATGCGGGACGACGACACCCGCTTCACCGTCAACCGCGCCCAGTTCGACAACTCGGAACAGGCCCGGGACAAAGTCCGGGAGCGGATGCCGGCGGTCCGCAGGATCGAGCACACCATCGAGTACCTCGACCTCGTCGGCTCCTGCCACAGCTACGTCGCTACCCTGGGCCGGCTGGTCCCGCGGATGCGCGGCCAGGAGTTCACCGACGACGAACGCGCCACGATCCTGCGCGGGATATCCAAGGTCCGCGGCGCGGCCGACTGGCTGGAGGCGGCACTCGAAACGGGCCGCTTCACCCTGGATGAGCAGCTCGCCCAGCTCCTGAAGGGCGAGTAAGGTGCTGCCCGCCCGCCGCCGGATACGCGGCGCGGCCGCCCCGCTCAGCACCCATTACGGCGACCTGGTCCGCGTCGCCCTGATGGAGGCCAGGCCCGCCGGCCTGCAGACCAGGCAGCTCGTCGCCGCCACCCGCCTCACTCCGTCCCAGGTCGCCCGCGGAGTCCGGCATCTACGGGACGTGGGCGCCGCCGAGCACCTGACGCCGATCATCTGGCGCCGCAAGGATGGCTACCTGTTCTCCGAGGAGCCCGCCGACTGGATCGAATACGAGAAACAGCAGTTTCGCCAGATCCTCGGCCGCCTGACCCGGATGATCACCGGCACACTCGACCCGCACCTGGCCCGCTACCCCGACGACGAATGGGCCCAGCTCGCATCCGCCCAGCTCACCGGCGTCCGCGCCACCCTCGCCCAACTCACCAAATAGCCTCAGACCCGTATCCGCCCCGAGGTGACCCGATGCCCCCTATCCCTCGCCGGCGCCGCTATCCCTCCGACACCACCGTCGCGGAATGGGCGCTGCTCGAACCGCTGCTGCCCCTCCAGGCCTGTATGCCCAAGGCCGGCGGGCGGCCTGAGAAGTGGCACCGCCGCGAGATCATCGATGCGATCCGGTACATCGTCGACAACGGGACCAAGTGGCGGGCGCTGCCATCCGACTATCCACCGTGGCAGACGGTCTACTACCACTTCGCCCGCTGGATGCGGGCCGGGATCGTCGGCTTCATCCGTGACCAGCTCCGACGCCAGATCCGCACCGGCCAGGGGAGATGCCCCTGGCCGGTCACGCTGATCGTGGACTCGCAGTCCGTCAAAGGCGCCGACACCGTCTCGAAGGCCACCCGCGGCTACGACGCGGCGAAAAAAATCAACGGACGCAAGAGACACATCGCCGTCGACACCCTCGGCCTGCCCGTGATGATCACGGTGACACCCGCCGACATGACCGACCGCGACGCCGCCCGCGAACTCCTGTGGCGCCTGCGCCTCATGCAACCCCAGATCACCCAGATCTGGGCCGACTCCGCCTACGCCGGCCAGCTCATCACCTGGGCCGACAGCTTCCTCAAGATGACCCTCAAGACCGTCTCCCGGCCGCGCAACGCGAAAGGCTTCGTCGTCCTGCCCCGCCGCTGGAAAGTCGAACGCACCCTCGGCTGGATCATGAAAGCGCGGCGCAACGTCCGCGACTACGAGCGGCTGCCCCAGCACTCCGAAGCCCACGTGACCTGGGCACTCATCACCCTCATGACCCGACGCCTCACCCGCAAAAGCCCTCAGGCCAAGTGGTCCAAGAAAGGCTGATGAACCAAGCGCGGGCTCGGTGCCCGATCAGACACTCAGACCTTTGGGGTTTCCTCCAGCCAGGTCAGGTCCGTCAGCAGAGCCTGCAACTCGTTGACGAGCCGCGTGGAGTGAAACCCGTCCGCGGCAGCGTGGTGCACCTGCACTGCCAGGGGAAGCAGGACCCGGCCGTCCCGCTCGGCATAACGGCCGAGGGTGAAGATGGGCGCGAGGTGGTTCCACCCGTTGCCACCGATGTTGAGGTTGAACCCGGTGAAGGACGCCCAGGGCAGGCTCGACACGTCGAACATGTTGATCGGCGGCTCCCCCTGCGGGAAGAAGTCGGTGGCGCGACTGTGCTCCGCGAGCAGCGGGGCGGCGACATCGTGGAACGCGCCGAAGTCAGAGTCGTAGGGGGCCCACATGCAGGCGAACGTCTCGCGTTCCGGGTTGAACACCGTGAACGCCGGATGCACGACAGGCCAGACGGCCGGCTCCTCCTCGGCAGTGAGGCACATCTTGAACTCATCGTGACGTGAGGGGCACCGAAGAAAACGGACTGTGCTTGCGCGAGAAACTTACGCTGCGAGCTGTATCTTCTCGTATTCGCGGTGAACCTCTTGCGGGGTCTTGTACCCAAGTCCCGAGTGCAGGCGTCTACGGTTGTAGAAGACTTCTATGTACCGCACTATCGCCTTGCGTGCGTGTTCCCGGGACGGGAAGGTAGTGCGATACACGAGTTCGTTCTTCAGGGCTCCGAAAAAAGACTCGGCCATGGCGTTGTCCCAGCAGACTCCGGTCTTGCCGACCGAGGGCCGCATTTGCATCCTTTGAAGTTTCGTTCGGAACTCTTGTGAAGTGTACTGGCTTCCTCTGTCAGAGTGAAATATGCATCCATCAGCGAGCTTGATATTGCCCGCTGCCATGTCGACGGCGTCCGAGATGAGGGATGTCTTCATGTGGTTCGCCATGGACCAGCCGACAACGGCCTTGGTGTGGCAGTCAATCACCGTCGCCAGGTAGAGGAAGCCGTCCCAGGTGTGGATGTATGTGATGTCTCCCACCAGTTTCTGTCCGGGAGCGGCGGCCGTGAAGTCGCGTCCGAGGAAGTCCCGGAGTGCCGGCTGATCATTGTCTGACACGGTCGTGATCCGCCAGGGCCTTGGCTGGCAGGGGACCAGGTCCAGGTCCCGCATCAGGAGACGCACCAGCTCGGGCCCTGCCTCGACGCCCTTGCGGCCGAGGGCGGCGTGAACTCGGCGGTATCCGTAGGTGCCATCGGATTCGTCGAAGACATGACGAATGATGAGCTTCAGTTTTTCACGCCGCTCAAAAGTGGGCGAAGCCGGTCGCATTTTCCAGGAGTAGAAACCAGAGGTGGAAACGTCAAGCCAGGTGCACATGCCCGTGATCGGGAAATTGTCCTTCTCGCCGTCGATGAACTCATACTTCTCGGTCACCGATGGTCGCGGGCAAAGAAGGCTGCCGCTTTTTTTAGGAAGTCCCGTTCGGTGGTGACCTCCTGCAATTTCTTCTCCAACTCGCGGACACGCTCGTCCGCGGCGATGGAATCTGCCATCGGTTCGCCTGCGAGGTGCCGCTTCCGGTACTGGGCGACCCAACGACTCAACGAGCTCTCGGTGACACCGAACTCCTTGGCGACATCCGCGTAGGGGCGTGATTTGTCGAGTACTTCCCGCACTACTCGCTCTTTGAGTTCTGCCGAGTACGGGGTCGTGCGCTTTGCCACTTACCTATCCTTTGGTCAAGGTAAGTATCTCTTGCATGGCGGGAGTCCGCGAACTTCGGGGCACCTCAGTGCTCGTCGATGAGCGCGGTCACCTGGGCCGGGTCGGGTCGAGCTGGGCCGCGAAAAACGCCGAGGCAGTGCGCAGGACCTCGTTCGCCCGGCGCAGGTCCCGGACCTCCTTCCGCAGAGCCACCAGCTCGCTGTTCTCCTCGCTGGTCAGCCGATCCCCGCGCTCACCGCGGTCGGCCTCGTCCTGGCGGATCCAGTTGCGCAGGGCCTCGTGGTGCACGCCCAGATCCCTCGCCATGTGACGGATCACCGGCTCCGGATCAGCGGCCCGATACATGGCCACCGCCCGCTCACGCAACTCCAGCGGGTACTTCATCGGTGCGGACATCGTGACATCTCCCTTCACGATCCCCATCTGACACTCCACCAGCCACTTCCGCACCCCGGGGGAATCTCAGGGGTCGGAGCAGCCCTCAAGTTGGCCGTCGGCTATCAGGCCGGGGGAAGCTCTTGAGTTCAGCAGTCTCCGGGCCACTCAAAGGCCGGTGACCTGCATACGCGGCCAGCGACCGGGCCTTCCAAGACACCGGCTCCGGCCGGCTCAGCATCCGACTGAACCGTTCCGGGTCCGGTAGGGACTCGATCATTTGAGAGGATCGAGTCCCTACCGGACCCGGAACGGTTCAGTCCGCGCCCGCGGCCACTTCCCCCTTTACAACGCCGCACTCAAATACGTCCACCTCGCCATGAGCCCCTTAGCCTCGCGCTTTCATGAAGCGGGCTGTCCGGCGGGTGGTCAGGTGAGCGAAAAGTGCCTCTGACCAGCAAGAATGAGGATTGTCGAGGTCCTTGTTCCTGCCGCCGTCGGAGGCACTTCCCAGGTGAAGAAGCGTATCGGGTCCTATCCACGCGTCCGCATCGAGGGCGGTGGCCACGGGGTGGTGTCCCAGGCTGGGGCGGTGCTGCTGGTCGAGACCGTCCGGAAGGCCGGGCTGGACCAGTCGGTATCGACGGCGCTTGCGCCGTGGCGACGTCTGCGGGCGGTGCACGATCCGGGCAAGATCCTGCTGGACGTGGCTCTCGCGGTCGCGCTGGGCGGGGACTGCCTCGCGGATGTCGGGATGCTGCGGGCCGAGCCCGGCGTGTTCGGGCCGGTGGCCTCCGACCCGACGGTCTCCCGCCTCATCAACACCCCCGCCACGGCTGGGCCGAAGGCCCTTCACGCGATACGGGCCGCGCGGGCCGAAGCGCGCGAACGCGTCTGGAACGTGGCCAAGAACGCGGCCCCGGATGCCTCAGGGCAGGTGATCGTGGACCTGGACGGGGTGCTCGTGCTGGCGCACTCCGAGAAGCAGGACGCCACCGCGACCTGGAAGAAGACCTTCGGACACCATCCTCTGATGGCCTTCGTCGATCACGGAAGCGGTGGGAGCGGGGAGCCGGTGGCCGGCCTGCTCAGGCCGGGCAACGCGGGCAGCAACACCGCTGCCGACCACATCACCACGACCCAACTCGCCCTGGCCCAGCTGCCGAAGAAGTACCGGCGTGGACGCCAGACGCTGATTCGTTCGTCACCAACACCACTGGCGTTCCGATCGCCGCACTCGAACTGCGGCACCGCCAGCGGGCACGCGCCGAGGACCGCATCCGAAACGCCCGCGCGACCGGCCTGCGCAACCTGCCACTGCACGACACCGCGCAGAACCAGATCTGGTTGGAGATCGTCCAGACCGCCCTCGACCTGCTGGCCTGGATGCCCATGCTCGCTCTCACCGGCAAAACCCGCAGGTGGGAGCCCCGTCGCCTCCGGCTCCGGCTGTTCTCCGCCGCAGCCCAGATCGTCACGACCGCCCGCCGCCGGCACCTGCGGTTCGCACGCCACTGGCCCTGGACCGACGTGATCACCGATGCCCTGGCAAGGCTCGAAGCCCTCCCGAACCCCGGCTGACCAGCGCGTTCCCGCCCCTGCGAGCATCACCACCCCGACCGGAGCCGTGGAACCCGGCGCCCACCCGACGCGACAGCCGGGCCACCAGCCTGCCCGCAACCATCATTCGATACGGAAACGGCCCGCCGGGAGAACCGACGGACCGTCACGAAAGATCGAGGTTAGACTCCACTGGCGCCGTACGCGGATGCTGGACCAGCCGCTGAAAGTGAGCCCTTCGAGTCTTCGACATCGCCTTCGCGGAGCTCCCCACCGCCGAATCTGACCCCGGCAATCAACCCAGTTACAACGAGATCTTGACGGCGGTTGGTCGCCGGGTGACCGCTTGCCATGCTGATCACCCGGCGCATCTAGATCATTTGGGAGTATCTCGGACTATGTGCGAGCCGAGGCCAGATAGCCAAACTTTCCGATCATTACCGCCGGGTTGCAAATCCATTCCAAGGCCGCCTGTATAACGGCAGTGATACCAGGAAGAGGATCAGTCGAATAGATGAGCGGCTTGGACACCAAGAATTTAGTGAATCCATACGGTTCCGCCACGGCTCCGAGGAAGCGCAACGCCAACGCCCACTTCTGCGCGGCCCCTTCCACAGTGGCAGAGATTACCGTTACCAGGCCAGCAGCGTACTTCAGCGCGTTAATAACGCTATCAATAATAAGCCCCGTGGTTCCTAGGAACTGCAGCACGCCAGCTCTGACCCGGAATGGCGTGTCTCCAACAGAGAAGCCGAATAGCGCGAGGCCATCTCGAATCTTCGCTACTCGTGTTGCAGTCATCAGGCCTGCCCAAGCGAGCCCTCCTATGACCCCTGTGGCTACAAGGAAGACTGCATCGAGGGTCACACCTAGGAGCTCGATGCCCCAGGTAGCCAGGCCAGCTTTGTCTGACACTGAATTAGTGCCTACGGAAATGAACGGAACAACAGGCCAGCTAGGCCAAGCAAAAATCAGTGACTCATAATTAATAATGACACTGACGATAGATACCACAAACGTCAGGAGTTCGGGAACCTCTGGCTCCGGTAGCGCGTCAAGGGTGGAAATTGCGTCACTCAGCCCATTGAGCGCGTTCTTTAGGGGTGCAATTGTGACACTGAATGCGGCGCAGATGTTCGTCCATTTGATTTCGCCGGAGCTCCAGTCATCACCTGCTATTCCTCGGTTGAGGGAAGATTCATCAGTGATCGAGAAGGTTCCATTCGGGAATGGTTCCTCGCCATCGTTGAGGATCTTGTACAGGAGGGTTCCGGGTACTGCCAGGAGGAGGCATACGATTTCTGCGTAGGTAAGATCCTTCGGCTTTTCGATCCCGGCCAAACTCTGGATGAGCTTGTAGAAGTTGTCGAGGAGCTCGAACTCGATGGGAGCATTTACGAACTCCTCGAGCTTATCAATCATGAAGTCGAAAGCCTGAACGATGAAGCCGACGGCTGACCTGACCAGGTCGATGGCGGCATCAATCATCAGCTTGGCTGCGTCGAGCAGGGCGTCGACGGCAACATTGTTGGTGTTTCCGTCCCCAGTAACGGCGCCTTGAATCCAGGTTGCGAATACCTCTGCGGCTTCCAGGAATCCTTCGCTGCCTTCATAGAAGGCCTGCATCAGCAGGTAAATCGGGTCGTTCTCGTCGGCATCCGCTGGCTCAGAGGAGTAAACTTCTGGGTGTTTTGCCATGAGCGCTGCTGCGGCAACCGGACTGGTTCCATAATTGCTGATCTTGTCCATGACTAGCTGGCTTTTCGGGTCATGGACAGAATCATCGATTAGACTAAAAGGCTCAGGTACGCCGGGGGCGGTGGATTCCTTCGCCTTCTGTGCCACCTGGGCGAGGTCTGCGCCAGCTTGTGCAGATTGGCTCTTCGCATTTTCGATTGTCTTGTCGAGATTATTCTTGAGATTTTGAAGGCCTTCATCCGCTCGGTCTCTGACGCTATCTGCAAGGCTCTTGGCTGCGGGGCCGAGCTTACCTAGTCCGTCTACCAGGGCGTCCTTAGTGTGGAAGAAAGCCTTCCAGTCAAAGAGGTCTTTCAGCCAGTCGATGAGGTCGCTGATCCCGCTGCCGAGGGCGGCGAATACCGCGCCGACGGCTTCGGCTGCTGCCTGGACGGTCTTGATGACGAGCGTGCCGAGGTCGATGATGGCGTTTCCGACTTTAAGAGCCAAAGTCACCGTGCTGTTGGCAACATCGATAGCGAAGTCAACGACCTCCATCGCCCCATCTTCGATGCCTTCAATCGCGTCGCCAATAGCATCCGCCACTGCGTCCCAGGCGTCATCCCACCAATTACGCTTGCCGGACTTGTCTTGCAGAGAACCGCCGTATGACGGATTTTGCAGCACAGCCTGGTCGAAGGCAGTGTACATAGTCCCCTGGCTGTCGTACGTGGTGACGGCAGCCGTCGATCCCACCCTGCCATCGCTGCGGATCCTGCTGATCCTGAAGAAGGAGGGGCCTGCGGTGGTTCGCCTGAGTGACTTGTACGGGCTGTTTGACGGCATCGCCATGATCTGCTGCATGGCGCTCACTGCGTCATCCGCAGCCTGAGTGGTCGTGCCGCTGGGAATAAGAGGCTTCCCGTCAGGCGTCGTAGCGTTCCTGATCGTGTCACCGCTGAACGGTGGCAGGTGGGGCAGGCTGTCCGGCTTTCCAGCAAGATAATCGTGGACGTCCGTGTCGGGCCTCACCTCAAAAGGAAGGAACGAGTCACTACCCGCCGGGGTGACACGCAGCACCGGAGTGACCAGGCCATAGGCGGGAACTGCAATACTTAGATTGCCCATCAGCCCGGTCGATACTTCGACCGGAATGGTATTCAGCCGATAAAATTTGCCGTTCACCTCTGTGTTGACGGGCGAGGAAGCAGCAAGCATCACTGGCCGCATCGCAACCGGGCTACCGTTCTGGTCGCTCACCGTCACATTTGTCCGCCACCGGGGCACCACGTAATGGTGCACCGCAGACAGGTGGAGCGGGTTGTAAAGCCACCGGGCAAGCTCCGGCAGCTGGTGCAGAAGCCGGACCGCGCCCAAGGTGGTAACGTCCCCGGCACCCCGCCTGGCATTGGCCGACAGCGGAGTAAACATCACCAGAACAGGAGGCTCCGTGGAATGTGAACTGGCAGCCAGAAAATCCACACCCGAGCGAACCTGGACCGTGACCGCTCCCTCAACTCCCCGGAAGCCGGGCGACCCACCCGTCTGATCCTGTCCCCGCCACACAGCCTGCCCATTACTCAGACGGGTCTTCTGCATCACCCGCACACTGCTACTGCTGTCAACTGCGTACACATTCTGCACGAGCAGCTCACCAGGCTGCCCGAACCCAACAGCCGCAGAAAACGGCTCAGCCATCACAAAATTGAAGTAACTCTCACCGGCCTGCTTCCAGGAAGAACCTTCCTTGTTGGTCCAGGTAACCAGACCAAGCCGGTATTCGTTCTTTAGGCCATTATTCATCGAGAACTGATTTGCGACGAAAAGCCAGCTCTCCCACCCAAGGTCCGTCGTCACATGCCCAACGACCTTCTCGAACTTCTGCGCCGGATATTGATAGATCTTTTGACTGTCAGTCATGGTCTGCGAAGAAAGCCATGCCTTACTTACCGTCACGTATCCCGTCGCAGGAAATGACCCCGTGTACAACAGTGCATCGTCGCGCACCACGCCTTTCGGGCCAAACGGCGGGTAAAATCCCCACTGCGGCTTGTCCGGGACAATCACTAGGACGAAATTATTTCCATTCGAGACAAGCCCGTAATCCTTAATTTTCGGGAAGTACACGTGGTGGGAATCAGTCCAGCCAGGCGCCTCTATCTCTACCGAACGGAAGGGAAAATCACCTTCTCCCGTCCAGAACCATGTCATGACCTGATTCATGCCCAGAATGCTGGTGTGAACCACAATAGGAGCGCCCGTGCTCCTATCATAAGAAACCCTCAGCATTTGAGAGCCGGAATTATTCTCAGCCTTCTTCTCGACTACCCCACCCTTCTGGACCAGATACATGTCCAAAATTGCATCAATGCCAGCGAAGAGCCAAACATCTCCAGCGGGAGTCTCTGCAGCAACAACCTTGTCGTAGGGCTGCTCGGAGGAAACCTCCATCAGAGCATACCCCCCCTGCTCATTAGGGTCCCCCGCGAGAATATTCAGCTTGCCGTCAACAATGACAGCGGCTTCCCGCTGCTTCGTGTAAGGATTGGTATACGTAGCAACAGAATTGTCTGCCACGGGTGCGACGACATCAGACGTCGCCATATAGTCCTCCATCAGCGCCGATGAAGAACCTAGAGAAAACGGAGAGGGGGGAGAATACTGAACCTCATCTGCAGGAAACGCAAAGGTTGAAGCAGACATCATCGGCTCCTTGGTCAGCACCATTAAGCAAAGAAGCGGAACAAACAGACCAAACACTCGCCATCAACGAGCAGGCCTCAACCTCTCTAGTGGGCAGAAAGAACGAGCCTTTTCGGAGCCCTGGTGAACCTTGCGTACCCGGGCCGCGATGCCGGCCTCGACGGCCTGGCGGGCCGCTCGTGCTGCCGCGGTGCGGCGCCAGTAGTAGAAGCCCGAGCGAGCCAGGCCGAGGATGGTGCAGAGCCGCTTCACACCGTGGCGACGCTGGTGATCTTCAACGAACTGGCAGCGGTTCACCAGCGCGTCTCCGTCGCGGAATACCGGGCTGCCTTGCGGAGGATGTCGCGTTCTTCCTCCAGCTCGCCGATCCCCTTGCGGGCTGCAGACAGCTCCGCCCGAACGTCGTCGGCAGTGGCCTGCGAAGCGGCCGACTGCGCCGAGTGGAGCGGGGGCGGCGCCCGTCGGCGGCCCGGATCCAGTTCCGAAGCGTCTCGGTGTTCACCCCGAGGTCACCGGCGACGGACTTGATCGTCGCTCCCGGCCTCGACCGGTACAACGCGACCGCGTCCGCCTTGAACTCGGCGGGGTACTGACTTCAGCGCTATGAGGTGACGAATCTTGGTGTTCGGCTGACGGTCGACGGGTGGTGGCGGTAGACCGTTGGCCATGCGGTATGCGGATGGGGGCGGGCTGACGGCGAAGGGCCGTCAGCGTCGTGAGGCAGTGCGGTTGAAGGCCGCCGGGTTGTTTGAGCTTGTTCCGCTTTGACGGGCACCTTTGGTGTGGTGGTCAGGCCGCGAGAGCGGTCTCGTATTCAGCGGGACTGCGGTAGCCGAGGCTGCTGTGAAGCCGGTGCAAGTTGTACCAGCTCTCGATCCACTCGAATATCGCCGTGCGGGCAGCAGCCCGGCTCGGCCAGGGGTCGGTGTCGCCCAGCTCGTTCTTCAGGGTCGAGAAGAACGATTCCGCGAGCGCGTTGTCCCAGCATTGCCCAGTCCGTCCGACCGACAGGCGGATGCCGAACTCATCTGCCAGGACGGCGAGTTCACGGCTGGTGTATTGACAGCCTCGGTCGGAGTGGAAGATCACCGGACCGGATGGACGGCGAGTTCGGCAGGCGGTCCGCAGCGCGTCGGCGACGAGCTCGGTTCGCAGATGGTCGGCTGTCGCCCAGCCGACGACGCGGCGTGAGGCGATGTCGATCACGGTGGCCAGATAGAGCCAGCCCTCGCTCGTGGCGATATAGGTGATGTCCCCGCACCAGCGGGTGTCGAGGGCCGACAAATCGGGCTGGAAGTCACGAAGTACCAGGTCAGGCCGGGTGGACGCGTGTGGGTCGGGAAGGGTGGTGCGGTGCCGGCGTCGTCGGTGCCTGCCGGTCAGACCGGCCTGTCGCATCAGGCGGGCCACCCGGCGGCGCCCGCAGCCGGCGCCTTCACGCTTCAGGACGGCGTGAACGCGCGGGGCCCCGTAGGTGCCGCGGGAACGCTGGTGAACAGCGGTGATCTGTTCGGTCAGCTCGGCGTCCCGCACCGCACGCGGGCCACGGGAGGCAATGCGTCGGGCGTAATAGGCGGTCCGGGAGACCTTGAGGAGTTCACACGTCCTTTTGACGTTGTGACCTGCGGTTTTCTCCGCCTCGATGAACGGGTGCACGTTCACCGGGTCTCCGTCGCGAAGAAAGCCGTCGCACGCTTGAGGATGTCGACGTCCTCGCGCAGCCGGCGGTTCTCCCGCCGCAGCGCGGCCAGTTCCTCACGTTCGCCGCTGGTCAGGCCGTCCCGTTCGCCGGCGTCGACCTCGGCCTGCCTCACCCAGCTCCGCACCGCGGTCTCGGTCAGCTCGAAATCCCTGGCGACCTGACCAACCGAGCGCGCGCCCCGCCGGCACAGCTCGACGATCTCCGCCTTGAACTCCGGCGTGAACGAACGGCGAGGGCGCGGCTTCCTCTTCCCCATGCTCTCCATGATGAACATCATCCTTCCGGGGCCCAAGCCCCTGATCTCAGATGTCCGTCAAAGCGGATCAAGCCCACTGGTCCGAAAATGGAGGATGAGCCCCGCTCGGCGCGTTGGCTGGTGGGGTGGTTTCATGCGGCCTTGATGAGGTCGATTCGGACGGTGTACCCGAGTGCGTTGGCCTGGCGGGTGAGGCGTCGCATCGCGCGTTCGGGGTCGTGTTTGGCGTAGTAGTCGCCCCCGAGGTCGGTGTAGGGGACGTTGTCGGTGAGGATGTGCCAGACGACGGTCAGCATGGAATGTTCCAGGGCGACCAGGGCTTTCTTCTTGCCCAGCCGGGGCGCGAGCCGGTGGTAGCGGGCGCCGAGGTAGGTCTTCTCCCCGGTGCGGGAGGCCGTCATCGCGGCAGTGCCGAGGGCGGCGTTGGGCCATCGGTCGTGGCGTAGCGGTGGCCCTTGAGCAGGGCGAACTCATCGATCCCGGCTACCCGTGGCACCGGCCGGTCCGGCGGAGCGATCCGCATCAGGCAGTTCAGCACCGTCGACCCGGACAATGCGTGGTGCAGGACGGTGAGTAGCCGGGCGCCGGCCGAGCCCGCCAAAGCCACCGCGACCGCCTCGACCACTCGTCGCAGCGCCGGGGTCCGCCGCTGGTAACGCTCCGTCAGACCAGCGACCTGCTCAACGAAGGTCACCTTCGGACAGTCAAGGTTTTCGCAGTACAACCGCCGTACCGACAGGTCGATCACCAACGGACGCCCGCCCACCGCCTCGTCCGCGACATGACGCACGTACCGCGAGTGCGTCCACTGCGACATCTGCCCGCACTGCGGGCAGGCCCGGGGTATGCCGTCCCTGGTCACGGCGGTGATCCGCAGCGCCTCCGGGCTGGTCTCCACCCTCTCGATCCGTAACCCGGCCAGCTGCGGCAGTAGTTCCTGACAGCAACAACACACGTCACCAGCCTGGCAGCAGCGGCCCCGCCCCCGTGACGGATCACCGAGACGATCAACGCCTACGAAAATCTTGGAAGAGCCGTTCCTTTGGCTCTGTCTCACATTCGGTGGTGACGGAGAGTGCCGCTATCCGAGGAGGATGCGGTGGCGGAGGAGCGGGAAGCCTGCTCGGCCGTACATTTGCCGCTTGATCAGCTTGGTCTTGTTGTTGACGCCTTCGGTGCTGCCGTTGTGGTGCGGAAGCGTGAGCGCGGCGATCACGGCGTCGCGGTCTCGGTCCAGGCCCCGGGCGAAAGCGTGCAGATGGGGCAGGTCGGCCGTCCGGACCTCGACGGTCCAGTGCTCGAAAGCGTCGGCATTTCCTGGGTCGGGCACCAGGAGCTGGGCGAAGGGCGGGATGCAGGCGGCGAGCCGGGTCATTTCGGGGCAGGCGGCGGTGAGTCGTGCCAGGAGGTCGTGGTGTTCGGTCTTGAGGTTGTCGGGCTTGGTGAGGATCATCCGGGCCAGTCGGCGCGGGGAGATGTGGCTGCGGTCGGCGTCCGCGCGGCCTTGGTTGATGTACTTGTGCAGGAGGTTGAGGCAGCCGGTGAACCCGAGGGCCTTGATCTCTTCGAAGAGATGTCGTGGGCTTGATCCGCTTTGACGGACATCTGAGATCAGGGGCTTGGGCCCCGGAAGGATGATGTTCATCATGGAGAGCATGGGGAAGAGGAAGCCGCGCCCTCGCCGTTCGTTCACGCCGGAGTTCAAGGCGGAGATCGTCGAGCTGTGCCGGCGGGGCGCGCGCTCGGTTGGTCAGGTCGCCAGGGATTTCGAGCTGACCGAGACCGCGGTGCGGAGCTGGGTGAGGCAGGCCGAGGTCGACGCCGGCGAACGGGACGGCCTGACCAGCGGCGAACGTGAGGAACTGGCCGCGCTGCGGCGGGAGAACCGCCGGCTGCGCGAGGACGTCGACATCCTCAAGCGTGCGACGGCTTTCTTCGCGACGGAGACCCGGTGAACGTGCACCCGTTCATCGAGGCGGAGAAAACCGCAGGTCACAACGTCAAAAGGACGTGTGAACTCCTCAAGGTCTCCCGGACCGCCTATTACGCCCGACGCATTGCCTCCCGTGGCCCGCGTGCGGTGCGGGACGCCGAGCTGACCGAACAGATCACCGCTGTTCACCAGCGTTCCCGCGGCACCTACGGGGCCCCGCGCGTTCACGCCGTCCTGAAGCGTGAAGGCGCCGGCTGCGGGCGCCGCCGGGTGGCCCGCCTGATGCGACAGGCCGGTCTGACCGGCAGGCACCGACGACGCCGGCACCGCACCACCATTCCCGACCCACACGCGTCCACCCGGCCTGACCTGGTACTTCGTGACTTCCAGCCCGATTTGTCGGCCCTCGACACCCGCTGGTGCGGGGACATCACCTATATCGCCACGAGCGAGGGCTGGCTCTATCTGGCCACCGTGATCGACATCGCCTCACGCCGCGTCGTCGGCTGGGCGACAGCCGACCATCTGCGAACCGAGCTCGTCGCCGACGCGCTGCGGACCGCCTGCCGAACTCGCCGTCCATCCGGTCCGGTGATCTTCCACTCCGACCGAGGCTGTCAATACACCAGCCGTGAACTCGCCGTCCTGGCAGATGAGTTCGGCATCCGCCTGTCGGTCGGACGGACTGGGCAATGCTGGGACAACGCGCTCGCGGAATCGTTCTTCTCGACCCTGAAGAACGAGCTGGGCGACACCGACCCCTGGCCGAGCCGGGCTGCTGCCCGCACGGCGATATTCGAGTGGATCGAGAGCTGGTACAACTTGCACCGGCTTCACAGCAGCCTCGGCTACCGCAGTCCCGCTGAATACGAGACCGCTCTCGCGGCCTGACCACCACACCAAAGGTGCCCGTCAAAGCGGAACAAGCTCAGTCGGACGGGGGCGGCGGGGTCTTCGGCTCGGCGTTTGCGCAGGTGTTCGCGGTAGGGGTCGACGAGGCTGGCACGGTATTTGGGGACGCGGAGCATCCGCTCGGGTTGCTCGGCTCGGGCGTAGCGTTTGACGGTGTTCAGTGCCAGCTGCAGGCGGCGGGCGCATTCGAGCAGGCCAACGCCCGTGTCGAGCAGGTCGTGGACCTGGTGCCAGCGTTCGAGGGTGGTCTGTGCGCGGGGCCCGTCGTACAGGGGTGTGTCCAGCACGGCGGCCCAGCAGGTGCTGTGTGCCTTGACCTCGCTCAGGGCGGCCTCGCACAGGTTGTGCCACAAATGCCAGCGGTCGGCGACCTGCACCGCGTCGGGCAAGGCGCGACGGATGGCTTCGGGCGTAGGTCGTCGAGCCGTCGCGGCACACGATCTCGACGCCCGGATGGGTTCGCAGCCACGCCTCCAGAGTGTCGGCGGTGCGGTCGGGGAGCACGTCGATCCGTTCATGGGTTTCGGCGTCGATCACCACGGTGGCATAGCGGTGCCGCCGGCGCAGGGCGAAATCGTCGACACCAATCACCCGGTGCACACGCCCGGTGGGCAACGGGATGCGCAGCAGGGTGCGCAGGGCCGTGTGACGCGACAGGCCCACGGCGAGTATCGCCAGAAGACGCGATCCAGCCCGGCCCGCTAACTCTTTGACCACGGCCTTGACCTGCCTGGTCAGACGGGCCGTGCGTCGCTGGTATCGCTCCAACACCCCGGGCATCTGCTCGCGGAAGGTCTGCCGGCAGCCGCGTGTGGGACACACCAGACGCCGCACCCGCACACGGACCACCACCCGGCGGTCGTCGACCGGCACGTCGGCAACTGTCCGCCAGTGGTAGCCGTGCACCCGCCCCGCCGACGCCCCGCACACCGGACAGATCGCCGCCTCCTGCGGAGTCCGCGACCGCACCACGATCCGTTCACCCTCGTCGGCCACATCTTCGATGACCAGCGGGAACAGACCCGAAAACACCATCTGCACAAGCTCGTTGACTTCCTTCACGCGAAGGTCAACGACCCGCACGACTCTCCGTCACCACCGAATGTGAGACAGAGCCGTTTACTGGACAGACCCACCAGCCGTGGTCAAGAACTACAAGCGCCGTGCGTGACGGTCGGCGATGACGTGGACCTTCGTCAATAACCGCTGATGGATCGAGGCTGATGTCTTTTCTACCCACTAGTGGTGTTGCGGGGGCCGATACAGCAGGGGTCTCTCTTTCTTGAGGTTGGAGGAGTTCTGATGTCAGTCACTCAAGTTTCCGGGTCGTCTGTTGCGGGGTCGGGTTCAGATCCCGTTTTCCCGTTCAAACCTCCGTTCCAGGTGTCGTCACAGAGCACGCTTCTGCAGGACATGATCGGTGCTCAGGATCTCCTGGCGCAGGCCGGAGGGCCGCAGACGTTCGCCCTCTATGACAATCCTTTTACTGGGCAGCCGGAGGCTGCTGTTGTGGTGAACGGCAGCTACAACACCCTGAAGCGTGACTCTTCGGAGCCTGGCGGTTACAGACTGGTTGAGCATTCGGGTGGAGCCCTCGAGGTGGCCGCGGCTCGGACACCGGACGGGAAGGTGTTTGTTTTCCTGACCGGTGCGGCTCAGACCGTGGCATATGAGATCACCTCTGAAGGACCGTCCGCCGGCTGGCATTCAGGTTATGAAGTGACCGGTCTGCAGGTGTCCTATCTGCCGGGAGGCACCAATCCAGAGCCGCGAGTGACCTATACCGTTCCCGGTGGCGGAGGACTGCTCTACGCGCTGCAGTACGGGGGCGGCACGTGGACGCCGGCTTATGGTTCTCCCTATTACTGGGTGCAGGCTCCGTCAATAAGCGAGAGCCCGGCCGGCTATGCCGTCGGCTGGCAGTCCGACGGCTACGGCCTCACCCTGGCTGTCACGGGCAGTAACGGAATAGGCTGGCTGTTCTCCGCTTCCTCTGGCCACGTAGTGCCGTCGGGCGTCCCGCTGGCCGCCTACACCGTAAACCAGCTCACCGGCCCCCTTTACGAGCCCGGAGGCCAGATCGACTGGGTTTTCATCGACAACAGCGGTTACCTCACGCTCTACCGCGGGGGCAGCCTGAGCCTGATCGCCAGCAGCACGAACTTCAGCCCGGGCGTCCTCGTTCCCGACAGCCACGGTCTGGCACACATCTATCTCACTACCCAGACAGAGCAGGGCGCCCCTCGCGACCTCTATGTCATCCACCAGACCGGATTCGACAGCAATGGCCCGACGTGGGCTAACGCGGCCAAACAGTCCACTCCGCCCGGCGGAGACCCGGTCATCACCAACAGCAACGCCATTGCCGTGCCCGTCCGCGCTCACGTTGCCGAGGTCCAGTCTGACAGCTACCCCACGGACAAGCCCACCCTGGTCATCCTCACTACCGACGTCAAGCAGGCCCTGAAGGAAGCCGACAACGGCCCTGGCCAGCTACCCGGCGCCGGCGACCCCAGTCTCATGCCCGTCAGGCTGCTCAGCCAGAACACCAGCAGCGGGAACTGGCTCCTCGACCCTCTCCGCCAGACCTCCACTGTCTACTACAGCCTTCCCCGCTGGCGCACCGACCTGGCCTTCACCGACGCCAACGGCACCCCCCTGATGCAGACCCCGGTCAACCTCAGCGCCACCGAGACCTGCCTGGTCGAAGTCGCAGGCCAGTTCCTCCTCCTCGAACCCGGCACCCAAACCCCCCTGACCACAGACCCGGCCGGAAAACTCGCTATCGCCGTCCCCGCCTACGACCTCACCGCCCCCCTCCTGCTCGTCAGCGCCGACGGCCTCGCCCAGACCCAGATCAACCCCTCCGCCCCGGTCCACGACTACCTCAAAGGAACCGGACAGCTCCCCGACAAACCTCACTTCGATGCCGGCACCCTGGAAAGCGCCACCGTCAACGGCAGCCCCCTCGTCGACTGGGCCAACACCACCACCACCTCCACACAAGCCGTCGGCATGATGAACCAGATCATCAGCCTCCCCGGCGCCATCGAACCCCATCCAGTCACCACTCCGCCGAGCCCCGCCGGATTCCGGCTCACGCGCACCTCACCCGACGCAGCCGTGACTTACCAGGAATTCCTCACCCCGGAAGAACTCACCGCCCACCGCGAAGCCCTGCGCCAACTGCCCAACTACACCGGCAGCATCGAAAGCTGGTGGGACGAGATCGAAGAATTCGCCGGCGACGTATGGGAAGGCATCAAATCCGGCGCCGCAGCAATCGCCGACCTCACCGTCGACGTAGCTAAGAAATCCGTCCACCTCGTCCTGCAAATCGGCAAAGAACTAGTCGACCTCGGCACGTTCATCATCAACACCGCCACCGACGCCTTCAACGCCGTCATGGGCGTATTCAGCATGCTCGGCACCGCCATCCAAGACGTCATCGACTGGCTCAAAGACCTCTTCAACTGGGCCGACATCTGGAACACGAAATCAGCATTTCAGGCACTCTTTAAAGAGGCTCCTGCCGCAGTTGGTTCACTTCTGGACCGAATTGAGTCGATGCTCGACCATGACTGGTTCGACTGGCTGAGATCGAATATTGGAACAACGTTCGATTCTCTGGCCAGCGAGTATTCAACGAAAACCTTCTCGATGATTAACCAGCAGGCTGACACGACTATTCCGCCTGAAGTCGCCGCAGCTCAAAATAATTCAAAAACGAAGTGGATGATGGATCGCATCCTCGGCAGTTCAATTCCTGACGCAACGTTCACGGGAGGCCCCCTGCAGACAGAACTAGCGGAAGCCTTCGCTGGAAACAGTGCACTCGATGACCTCCTTTCCGCCTTCGAGCACGGCAGCGAAGCATTCTCTGAAGCTCTCGCCGGACTTAGCGCCTGGATTAACCAAGCGATCGGCGAGAACGAGAACGGTGAGAGTGTCGCGCTGGGCCACTTTGTGGCCGCAATGAAAGATCTCGCTTTCGCCGCGGTGGACTTGCTGCAAGGACTCGCAGACGCCGCATTCAGTCTGGCCAGAACTGTACTGCAAGGCCTTGAAGGGTTCCTTTTTGCCGAACTCGAATGGGGCCCGCTAAATAGCCTATATCGCTGGGTGCAAGAGATCGCTAATATTCCCGATGACGAACGGGATGACCTCTCAATAGCAGGGCTTGCATGCCTCCTGATGGCTATCCCAATGACCATCGCATGGAAGGCCATGTACGGAGAACAGCCTTTCCCCGGAGGGAAATTTCCAGTATACTCAACCTCCGCCGAACCGGGGGGCACCGAGAAAACAGTAAATAATCTGTGTGCAGTGTGGGCTGGGATTTGTTTCGTAGCTATGGGCGTACTCGACGTCGTTTGCGATATCGTAGAAAATTACGTCGCGGAAGTTATTCTTATCGCAATTTCCTGGATGTCCTTCATACCTACATGGCCCAGCGAACCAGTGCTCCCTCTCGACCCGGTCGCCATCGACTGGAAAGGCCCCGGCGCCGGATGGGTCGTGGCACACTATATTACTTCCATGGGTGTTCCCATCGTGGATACAGCAATGCTAATCTCGCCCGCCAGGAGGCTGAGCCGGTGGTTTGAGCCAGGCAAGGGTCTTGATTTTGCCATCGGCCTCCTTGGGCTTTTCATGGGTGCCATGGAGACCGCCTTCGCTCACGAGAAATGGACTCAGGGCACATTTAACATCATGTCGCACCTGACGCCTTTCGCACAGCCACTACGAATGGAAATTGTCCAAGAGGCGACATATGATTTTTCGCTGGTCGCCAAGGTTTTGATGGACTTCGTTGGCGACTGGTCGGCTGGAGCTTTCCGGATTGGCGGATGGCTCGAAACCGATTGACGGCAAAAACGTGAGGCTTAGCCTCGATCTTTCGTGACGGTCCGTCGGTTCTCCCGGCGGGCCGTTTCCGTATCGAATGATGGTTGCGGGCAGGCTGGTGGCCCGGCTGTCGCGTCGGGTGGGCGCCGGGTTCCACGGCTCCGGTCGGGGTGGTGATGCTCGCAGGGGCCGGAACGCGCTGGTCAGCCGGGGTTCGGGAGGGCTTCGAGCCTTGCCAGGGCATCGGTGATCACGTCGGTCCAGGGCCAGTGGCGTGCGAACCGCAGGTGCCGGCGGCGGGCGGTCGTGACGATCTGGGCTGCGGCGGAGAACAGCCGGAGCCGGAGGCGACGGGGCTCCCACCTGCGGGTTTTGCCGGTGAGAGCGAGCATGGGCATCCAGGCCAGCAGGTCGAGGGCGATCTGGACGATCTCCAACCAGATCTGGTTCTGCGCGGTGTCGTGCAGTGGCAGGTTGCGCAGGCCGGTCGCGCGGGCGTTTCGGATGCGGTCCTCGGCGCGTGCCCGCTGGCGGTGCCGCAGTTCGAGTGCGGCGATCGGAACGCCAGTGGTGTTGGTGGCGAACGCGGTGAGCCGCAGGCCGTCGGCATCGGTGAAACGCAACTGGGCGCCGGGGTGCGGCCGTTCCTTGCGGACGATCAGCCGCATCCCCTTTGGCCAGCCCTTGAGAACATCGCCGTCGAGTTCGGCGACCCAGGCGCCGTCGCGGATCTCGCCGCCCGGCTCGACGGCCACCGTCCACGCGGCGGGCGGGACCTTGAGGACGGCCTGGTGAATCTGTGAGGGGCACCGAAGAAAACGGACTGTGCTTGCGCGAGAAACTTACGCTGCGAGCTGTATCTTCTCGTATTCGCGGTGAACCTCTTGCGGGGTCTTGTACCCAAGTCCCGAGTGCAGGCGTCTACGGTTGTAGAAGACTTCTATGTACCGCACTATCGCCTTGCGTGCGTGTTCCCGGGACGGGAAGGTAGTGCGATACACGAGTTCGTTCTTCAGGGCTCCGAAAAAAGACTCGGCCATGGCGTTGTCCCAGCAGACTCCGGTCTTGCCGACCGAGGGCCGCATTTGCATCCTTTGAAGTTTCGTTCGGAACTCTTGTGAAGTGTACTGGCTTCCTCTGTCAGAGTGAAATATGCATCCATCAGCGAGCTTGATATTGCCCGCTGCCATGTCGACGGCGTCCGAGATGAGGGATGTCTTCATGTGGTTCGCCATGGACCAGCCGACAACGGCCTTGGTGTGGCAGTCAATCACCGTCGCCAGGTAGAGGAAGCCGTCCCAGGTGTGGATGTATGTGATGTCTCCCACCAGTTTCTGTCCGGGAGCGGCGGCCGTGAAGTCGCGTCCGAGGAAGTCCCGGAGTGCCGGCTGATCATTGTCTGACACGGTCGTGATCCGCCAGGGCCTTGGCTGGCAGGGGACCAGGTCCAGGTCCCGCATCAGGAGACGCACCAGCTCGGGCCCTGCCTCGACGCCCTTGCGGCCGAGGGCGGCGTGAACTCGGCGGTATCCGTAGGTGCCATCGGATTCGTCGAAGACATGACGAATGATGAGCTTCAGTTTTTCACGCCGCTCAAAAGTGGGCGAAGCCGGTCGCATTTTCCAGGAGTAGAAACCAGAGGTGGAAACGTCAAGCCAGGTGCACATGCCCGTGATCGGGAAATTGTCCTTCTCGCCGTCGATGAACTCATACTTCTCGGTCACCGATGGTCGCGGGCAAAGAAGGCTGCCGCTTTTTTTAGGAAGTCCCGTTCGGTGGTGACCTCCTGCAATTTCTTCTCCAACTCGCGGACACGCTCGTCCGCGGCGATGGAATCTGCCATCGGTTCGCCTGCGAGGTGCCGCTTCCGGTACTGGGCGACCCAACGACTCAACGAGCTCTCGGTGACACCGAACTCCTTGGCGACATCCGCGTGGGGGCGTGATTTGTCGAGTACTTCCCGCACTACTCGCTCTTTGAGTTCTGCCGAGTACGGGGTCGTGCGCTTTGCCACTTACCTATCCTTTGGTCAAGGTAAGTATCTCTTGCATGGCGGGAGTCCGCGAACTTCGGGGCACCTCAGCTCGACCAGGCCGCCGAGCGGTGCGGAATGCGCCTGGAGAAGGTGCTGGTGGACCAGGGCTTCAAGGAAGCGGTCATCGTTCATGGCGCCCTGCTGGACATCGGCGTCGAGGTCGTCCGCCGCAACCCTGCCGACCAGGGCAAAGGGTTCGTCCCGCAGCCCAAGCGGTGGGTGGTCGAGCAGACGAACGGCACGCTGATGCTCCACCGGCGTCTGACCCGTGAGTACGACCACCGGCCCGACACCTCCGCCTCGCGCGTCTACTGGGCCTCCACCGCCAACATGGCCCGCCGCCTCGCCACACCCACGCCGACCTGGCGCGACACCATCGGGCTGGCCGCGTGAACATCACCGAACTCCTGGTGGACCTTCACCTCCGGGAGAACCAGGCCACAGCCCGGGCAGACGAACTCCGCCGTCAGATCGCACACTTCACCGCCGCCCTCACCGAGACCGAAGCTCGCCTCGCGGACCTCGCCACCACCCGCAAGGTCATCATCGAACTCGCACCTACCGGCACCGAACCCGATCCGCCCGAGTCGAGCACCGCCTACCAGACCATCGGCGACGCCTTCAACCAGCACCCCGACCAGGCGTTCCGGGCCAGCGACCTGCACGAACTCCTCGACATGCCCACCGACGAAGCATCCGTCAACATCACCCGCAGCCGCCTCAGACGCCTCACCCGCCAAGGCTTCCTCACCCAACCCGGACGAGGCCGCTACCAGAAACAGACTTAACGCCCACTCAGATAGGCGCGAAGGTCGTCAAGACCACTCGTACTAGTTACGAAAAGTCGAGCATTTGGCGTGGTCTTCAAGAGGTTCTCGGCATTGCATTTGCAGACATACGAACATGTGTTCCATAACCGAGATTGCAGGCATTTCCCTAACCCCCAGCCATGCCGCGTCGCAGCTAGTGTGACAATCTCATTTTGAGTCAGGTGAAGCCGTACGTAATTTCGCTGACCTGAGAGCAGTCAATTGCAGACGTCGCTGTACATTACCTACGAAATCTGCGTAGGTACCGGCAATCAAATGGCATGTAGGTAGGTTAGGGAGAAAGCATGAGCGTCACAGGCTGTGGTTTCGACTACCTGTCGCTTGACTGGACCGGCCGTCCCATTCCTGCATCGAGCAGCCAGAATAAGGCTCTCGCAGTAAACCCTTACTCCCGACCGTGGATCGAAAACTATCTAGGGGGCCTCGCACGCCGGGCGATTTCAGGGGAAAATCAAGATACCTTGAAACTCGAGCTGCTCGTCAAGTTGTTTCCGTGGCTGTCGAGGACGGCAGATTATCTATCATCAATTGCCCCACCGAGAGCTGACCGCGACTCGATTCGGAGCGAGATATTCTTTGAATCTTACCAGGCCATCGATCGCATCGATTGGCCCCGTTTTCAGCAATGGCCCGCGCTGCTCAAGTCTCACATCAGAGGCGCGTGTACCGCCGTAGCGCGCTCAGAGGACCAACTCACCAGAGGTCAGCGATCCGCCAGAAAGAGGTACCTACATGAAGAAGATCTCTTTCTGCAAATTCACCATCGCTTTCCAACCTGGACCGAACGCGTAGCGATCGCAGCAAGACTCAGCCCGCGGGGTGGACTATATGCCTGCCTGTACGGAAATCGGACCCTAGTAAGTATCCAAGATGTTGGCGTGTATGACAATGCGCCCGGCATCCTTCCGACTCCAGATGAGTCAGTTCTAGCCAGAGAGGAGCAGGAAGCTCTGGGGAAGTGGATATCTCAGGACCTCCCACCTTCACTCGCGGAATATGTGAGGGACTGGCTATCAGAAGGACGGGACAGTATTCCCGCCGCAAAACGCAGACAGCTCCAGCAGTTCGCCCCGAAATTGCGAGAAAGACTTCAATGACAACGGCCTCACGAACCAGGCCGTGTGCCACTGGCGAAAGAAGGGATATTCTAGGTGTTCATGAAACCTGCTGGCCATTGTGGCCGACGACCGTGGGTCAATCGGCTATGCGTCGTGATGGTCACCCTCCTGCTGGTCGTGGGTACCGAAACTGCGGCTACACCAAGAGGCCTAGAAGGGAGCGATGGGCGTAGGGTCAATCGCGTAGCAACTGTCGCTAACTCTACGGCGGTGGCTGCGGAAACTAAAATGCTCAAGGTTTCCCAAACCGGGAAATTTGGAGGCCCCACGCCTGTACCGGCTCCTACTCCGGGAGGTTCAATTACGCCTCTTTCTGGAGAAGCTGAAACCTCATCTGACTGGTCGATGTTTCGCCACAACCCACAGAGAACGGGTAGTCACCCTACGTTCTCATTGGCGGATCCGTTCACCACGAAGGATCTTCAGGTCAAATGGATGAGTAACCTTAACGGGTACATCAAGTCATCCGCTGCCATTGTGCGAAACACGGTTTTCGTGGGCTCCAATGATGGAGGCCTCTATGCGCTAGATCGAGAGACTGGCGCGGTGAAGTGGCGATATGCGACAAACGGACTCGTCGAATCGTCTCCAGCCTATTCACGGGGAAGGGTGTTCGTCTCATCATCTGATGGGGTATTGCATGCAGTGGATGGGGCAACAGGTGCTCGCTTGTGGGTGCACGGCCAACCAGGCGAGTACAACTCTTCCTCGCCGCTCGTCACGTACGGCACAACCTTCAGTGAGCATCGAGTGTTCGTTGGAACCTCCACGGGCAAAATCGTAGCCCTTAGTCACAACGGCCAGGCGATGTGGAGCTTCCAGACACAGGCCGAAGTACTCTCATCGCCGGCTTCTACCAGACTGGGAAATGTCGATGTAATCCTAGCTGCTAACAGTGCTGGTGAGGTCTTCGCACTGCAGGCCAGCACGGGAGCATGCCTCTGGCGCGTTGTGACGAATGGAGCTGTCGTAGGAGCTGTCGCTACGGATCAGGTTCGGGTCTACGCCGCGACGACAGCAGGTACTTTGTACTCCTTCGATGCCTCGACGGGGAACCAACTCTGGACCTATCACACCGGTCAAACGATTGTTGCTTCGCCGGCCCTCAGTGATGCGGACGCAGCAGGCGACAGAAAAGTCTACATCGGCACTCGAAGCGGAGCACCCAACGAGCCTGGAAGGCTCCATGCTGTATCCAGCCTGACAGGAGCCCAGGTCTGGTGTCGTATCTTCGCCGGATCTGTGCTCTCCTCCGTGGCTCACACGACACAGGGAGTGGTCTTCGTAGGAGCAGGGACCTCGCTCTGGGCTCTGAACAGGACGGACGGAAGCGTGCAATGGAGCGCCGCCTTGGGTGGTGAAGTCGCTGCCTCTCCTTCGCTGTCGCAGGGGGTTGTTGTGGTGGGCTCCGCCAACCATCACCTCTACGCCTTCGCCACGCCGACCCCCGTTCCGCCCTGTTCTACATGCACGACTCCTGCGCCCTCACCTGCGTGTTTGACGCCGGGTTGTGCCGCCCTCCAGCCCACGGTTCCCGTACCCTCACCTGCGTGTTTGACGCCGGGTTGCGCTGCCCTCCAGCCCACGGTTCCCGTACCCTCACCTGCGTGTTTGACGCCGGGTTGCGCTGCCCTCCAGCCCACGGTTCCCGTACCCTCACCTGCGTGTTTGACGCCGGGTTGCGCTGCCCTCCAGCCCACGGTTCCCGTACCCTCACCCACTCCGTCCATGTGTGCCGCAACCGTGTGTCCCAGTCTCCCTTCGCCTCCTTCCACCCTGGTTCCTCACAAATGAGGTAATGGCTAGGCCTGACGCAGCGACGGGCACATTTTGTCGGCAGGAAACAGGAATAACGCAAGATCCGCTGGCCGACATAGAAAAGAAAGCCATGGATTCCCGGGCTGGGAACGATGTCAGTATATCGTTCCCAGCCGACTACTGCGCGCTACGCGAAGGAACATCTGCCCTGACGGACCGGGGCAAAAAATGCAAAGACGTAATTGGTGCAGCATTAACCGATAATCTAAATTCCGGCGAGACGATCTTGTACCCATAGATCACCAAGAGAAGGGGATGTTTTGATTCCCGAGAGACGAGGCGGAAAGGCTTGCAGAGGTAGTAGCGTTACCCCGCAAGCAGATATTACACATCCTGCTCCACTCACGCTTTTCTCGAATCCAGCAAAGAACTGGGCGGTAGAGGCTTTTGCTATAATTTCCGAGGGAGGTGAAAGCTACCTCCTCTACATGGCAGCCGATCTTAACCGGTCCGGCTGGATGCGGTTCAACCTGGAGGCATGTCGGGCGAGCTCTATGATTTCTAATGTGCTCATCGACTGGATTGTGACCTTCGAGATTGCTGATTCCTCTGGGAACCTTTGGGTTACCGAAATAAAGGAAACTGGCTGCCAAGCGTGGGCTAAACATGTCTACCCTGATGCGCTTCTCCGGCTATCCTCGGATTACTTGATCACTCGGGATGGAAAGGTCGCGAGCCTCGTACATGGAACATCTTTCGATATGAAGGAGAGGTGCAAAAGGTTGTGGATTCGGCGGTCCCCTAATGAACCGCGCGACTTTTACCAGCTTCCGAAAGGCGAGTTTTCTTCGAACTATAATCTGAATATGTCGAGTGGCGGTGAATTTTCTGTCGACCTGATAGAAAATGGGATCATTAGGAAATTTCTAGGCACTCAAGGACAGGCTGCGCTCGAAGAAGTCGGGTTTTACGGAGCGCGTCACGTGGTCTCCATCGCCGGGGCGATCCGGTCAGAGGGCGAAAAATTCCCGTCTCTGATTCTTCTTGGCAGCGATGGGGTCGTCTTTTTCGTGGATTCCAAGAGTATGAAAGAATGTGACATTTCGTTCCCGAGTCCAGTAGCAAGTGTGCAAATTGTAAGCCATTTCGACAGTGCGGAAATCTATGCGGTCGATGTAAACGGTGACGGGTACATAGCGTCAATCGGGCGAACCCCATCGGGGAAGTGGGAGCCTGAACACGCTAGGATCACGTTCTATAGGCGTGGGGTATTGGAATTTTTTCCAGTGATGCATCCTTACTCCCGTCCGGCCGTATGCACAATGGATCACCTTGGGGTGTTCTCTTTTCATTCGCATGGCCCGACAGGGTGGGAGCGAGTTTCTCCCCCGGGCGCTTAGAGCTCGTAACAGGATCTTGATGAGAAGTCCTGGTCGGGCGTGACCGGTGTGACGATTCGACCGTTCGTGATGGTGTGAGCACTCGGCCGTGGATCGTGGACGACGACTTGTGGGCGCTGATCGAGCCGCTGCTGCCGCCCTGGCCGACGAGGTCACCAGGGCCGCGGCCGGTGGCTGACCGGCTGTGCCTGCAGGGCATCCTGTACGTGCTCTGCAACGACATCGCCTGGCAACTTCTGCCGCCTGAGTTGGGGTTCGGGTCCGGGCAGACGTGCTGGAGAAGACTGGAGCGGTGGCAGCAGGCCGGGGTTTTCGAACAACTGCACCGCATCCTGCTCGCGGAGCTGCACGCGGCCGGCCGCCTCGACTGGTCCAGAGCCTGCGTGGACGGCTCCCACATCCGGGCGAAAAAGGGGGCGCCGACACCGGTCCGTCGCCGGTCGACCGGCGGAAGACGGGCAGCAAGCACCACCTGATCTGCGACGGACGCGGCACCCCGCTCAAAGTCATCACGACAGCGGCGAACGTCAACGACGTCACCCAGACCCTCGCCCTGGTCGACGGCATCCCACCCGTGGCAGGCCGTCCCGGCCGGCCCCGCCGGAGGCCCGAGGCCCTGCTCGGAGACAAGGGTTACGACTCCAACCCCAACCGCGATGAGCTGCGCAAACGCCGTATCCTGCCCGTCATCTCCCGCAAAGGAGCCCCGAACATCAAGGGCGTGGGCAAGCTCCGCTACGTCGTGGAACAGACCTTCGCCCTGCTCCACCAGTTCAAACGACTGGCCGTCCGATGGGAACGCCGCACCGAACTCCACGACGCCTTCGTCTCCCTCGCCTGCAGCCTCATCTGCTGGCGACGCCTCAACAAGCCCGACTCATGATCGTGTTACGAGCTCTTAAGGCGTCTGGATAATGCGACTTTTCTGTGCCGTTGATCCCCAGCCTCTACTGATTGAGCCTTTTCCATCTTGATCAGTTGGCGAGTTCGAGGGCGACGACGGCTCGGACGACTGCGGTGATTCGGGTGGTGCTGCAGCGGAGCTTCCGCAGGAGTCGCCAGCACTTGAGGGTCGCCATGGCGCGTTCGCCGAGGCTGCGGATCTTGGCGTGGTCCCGGTTGTGACGTCGGCGCCAGCCGCGAAGGTTCTTGCCCCGGAACGGGACGCGGACGGCAGGACCCGCACCTTGGTAGGCCTTGTCCGCCCAGCACTTGACGCCGTCGGTGGCGAGAGCGGCGGGAATGCCATGGGTCCGGGCCGCGGTCAGGTCGTGAGTGGCCCCGGGCAGCGCGTCCGATGCCCAGATCAAACGCCCGGCCGGATCGGCGATGACCTGCACGTTCATGCCGTGATGCTTCTTCTTCCCCGAGTAGTACGGCCGGTCGGCGGCGATGCGGTCGATCGGCAGCACGGTGCCGTCGAGGATCACGTACGCCTTCTTCCGCACGGTCTGCATGGCCTGTTCGAGCGTGGGCGCGAGGGCGGCCAGGAGGTCGACGGCCTCGCGTATGTACCGGTAGACCGTCGCGATCCCAACCCGAAAACCCGCCGCGAGGCGGGCGTAGGTGTCGCCGCAGCGCAGGTGAGCGAGGACGAGCAGGGCCTGCCGGCTACAAGTGAGGCACCGCCAGCGGGAACCAATGCGGCGGCGGTGACCTGCGAGAAGACCGGAGAGGTGCTGCAGGGTGCGGCTGGACAGATCGATGGCGGACGGGCAGACAAGCACGAGAGCTCCTGGCGGACTGGTGATCTTGGTCGTGAACCCGTCTACCAGGAGCTTTCTTCATGCCCACCACCGGGAACCCCGATCCAACCACCCGTCAGGTTGGAAGAGGTTCAATGTGTTCCAGGGGCGTCGGGGTTTGATCAGCTCGGTTTTGAACAGGCCGATCATGCTCTCCATCAGGGCATTGTCGTAGGCGTCGCCGACGGATCCGATCGAGGCGGCGATGCCGGCGGCGTCCAGATGCTCGGCGAGCCGGAAACTCGTATATTGCGACCCGGCATCGGAATGGTGGATCAACTCGCCTGGCTGGACTGGGTGTTGTTCGCGGTCGCGTTGCCAGAGAGCCATTTCCAGGGCGTCGAGAACGAAGACGGTTTCCTTCACGGTGGCCGCGGACCAGCCGACGATCCGGCGGGAGAAGGTGTCCACGACGAAGGCGACGTAGACGACCCGGCCCAGGTTTTCACGTGGGTGAAGTCGGCGACCCAGCAGCGGTTCGGGGCGCCGGCGACGAAGTCGCGGTCCAGCAGGTCCGGAGCCCGCCCGGCCTGTCCGCCGGGGAGCGTGGTGATCACTCGCTTCCCGCGGACCACGCCGGCGATCTTCAGCTCGCGCATCAGGCGCTCGACCGTGCAGCGGGCCACGGCATGTCCCTGCCGGTTCAGTTCGCGCCAGATCTTCCGCGCTCCGTAGACACGGTAGTTGGCCTCGGAAGCCTCGCGGATCAGCTCTTTCAGTTCGGCGTCACGCACGGTCCTGGCGGATGGCAGGGCTGTGCGTTTGTGGTGGGCGTAGTAGGTGGAGGGTGCGATCTTGCAGTCGTGTGCGGTCAGCACGCGGCAGATCGGCTCGACGCCGCCGAAGCGGTCCCGGTGCTCGTCGATGAACGCTACGAGCGTGTGTGTGGCCGGTCGAGCTCGGCCGCGAAGAAACTCGCCGCGGCTTTGAGGATGTCGTTCGCCCGCTTCAGCTCGGCGTTCTCCTTCTTCAGCGCCTTGAGCTGGACGGATTCCTCCGTCGTCGCCCCCGGACGCGTCCCCGCGTCAATCTCTTGTTGCTTGACCCAGTTTCTCAGGGTCTCGCGCGACCCGATGCCGAGTTTCTCGGCCACCGTCTGCAGTGCGGCCGTCTCGTTCGGGTGATCGTCGCGGACCTCGGCGAACATGCGCACCGCACGGCGTCGGAACTCGAGGGGGTAGCGGGAAGGTCGTGCAATGACTCGATCCTTTCACGGAATCGAGTCTCTATCGAACCCGGAACGGTTCACTCCACGCAGTGCAGCCACCGCAGCAGCCCCTCACCGCCCTGCGCGCGAACCGCCCAGCCCATGACACCCACAACCTTGCCGCTGCTGTCGACCGCCACCTCCGTGCGCGACTCCTCCAGCAGCGAGGGGGCCTCAGCGCCCGGACGGCTTTCGGCAAGCACAGGCCTGAGCATGTCTGCGGTCGCTGCCGGACGGCCGGGCAGCCGGTCGTTCTCGAACAGCTCCACCACCCGTTCCAAGTCCCGCTGTGCATAAGGACGGACCTTCATGGTGGCTCCGGTACCGACCGACATGATCACTGCCACTGCCTGCTGCTCCCTTACCGTGGACCGTCTGCAGGCCAGCCTTACCCAGGAACCGCACGCCGAAGCCTTACGCCGCACCCCGCTCTGCCGGAAAGCTTCGGTTGTAGGACCGTGTGCGCTATCAGGCTACCTGCCGCCTCGGGTCCTGCCCGGAAGGCCGTGGTACTTCGCGCCCCGCCTGAAGCCAGATCCGTACGACCTCGTCGTAGATCGGCGTGTCCGAGACGCTTCCGTAGCCACTGCCCGGTCCGGAAGAAGCCGACCGTGGCGCGGGAACGGTTCTGCGGTCCATATTCATGCTTTGCCAACGAGCGAGCTGGCACTGAGGAAACCTCAGCTTCGGCGCCCGACCCGAGCCACCGCGCCGGCTCGTGCTGTGGGCTTGGTCCGCTTTGGGGTTTGCCCCTGTTTGTGGACATCTCTTAAGGATCAGATCGTGGGATCCGAGATGGAGGTGTCGTGGTGGGTGCTGCCCGGTATTCGGAGGAGTTCAAGCGGGACGCGGTCGAGCTGGTGTTGTCCACCGGCCGGACGGTCGGCTCGGTGGCCAAGGAGGTCGGGGTCAACGGCGAGTCGCTGCGCCAGTGGGTCCGCAAGGCCCAGCCCGCCGCTGGCGCGGACGGTGACGCGGTGACACCGTCGGAGCGTAAAGAGCTGGAGCGGCTGCGCAAGCAGGTCCGTGAGCTGGAGCTGGAGAAGGAGATTCTCCGCCAGGCTGCCCAGTATTTTGCGAAGGAGATGGGTCGTTGACCGGCCGCTGGCGGTTCATCTCCGACCACCATGTGGAGTACGGCATCCAGCGGCTGTGCAGAATCCTGCAGGTTTCCCGCTCGGGCTTCTACCGCTGGCGCCTGGCAGGGCCGACCCTCGCCGCCAGGGCGGAAGCCGAGGCGGCTCTCACGGAGCAGATCCGGACCATCCACGGCACAACGCGGGGTGCCTACGGAGTGCCGCGGATTACCCGCGAGCTACGGGAAACCGGCCCGGCCGTGAACCACAAGCGGGTCGCGAGACTGATGCGCGCGGCCGGCATCACCGGCCGTCACCTCCGCAGGGGAAAACGGACCACGGTGCAGGACGCGCGGACGCCGAAGGCCCCGGACCTGCTGGAACGCGACTTCACCGCCCCACGGACGGATGTGCGCTGGTGCGGGGACATCACGTATCTGCCGGTCGGAAAAGACTGGATGTATCTGGCGACCGTCATCGACATCCACTCGCGACGGGTCGTGGGCTGGTCGATGGCCGACCACATGCGGACCGACTGAGGGGCACCGAAGAAAACGGACTGTGCTTGCGCGAGAAACTTACGCTGCGAGCTGTATCTTCTCGTATTCGCGGTGAACCTCTTGCGGGGTCTTGTACCCAAGTCCCGAGTGCAGGCGTCTACGGTTGTAGAAGACTTCTATGTACCGCACTATCGCCTTGCGTGCGTGTTCCCGGGACGGGAAGGTAGTGCGATACACGAGTTCGTTCTTCAGGGCTCCGAAAAAAGACTCGGCCATGGCGTTGTCCCAGCAGACTCCGGTCTTGCCGACCGAGGGCCGCATTTGCATCCTTTGAAGTTTCGTTCGGAACTCTTGTGAAGTGTACTGGCTTCCTCTGTCAGAGTGAAATATGCATCCATCAGCGAGCTTGATATTGCCCGCTGCCATGTCGACGGCGTCCGAGATGAGGGATGTCTTCATGTGGTTCGCCATGGACCAGCCGACAACGGCCTTGGTGTGGCAGTCAATCACCGTCGCCAGGTAGAGGAAGCCGTCCCAGGTGTGGATGTATGTGATGTCTCCCACCAGTTTCTGTCCGGGAGCGGCGGCCGTGAAGTCGCGTCCGAGGAAGTCCCGGAGTGCCGGCTGATCATTGTCTGACACGGTCGTGATCCGCCAGGGCCTTGGCTGGCAGGGGACCAGGTCCAGGTCCCGCATCAGGAGACGCACCAGCTCGGGCCCTGCCTCGACGCCCTTGCGGCCGAGGGCGGCGTGAACTCGGCGGTATCCGTAGGTGCCATCGGATTCGTCGAAGACATGACGAATGATGAGCTTCAGTTTTTCACGCCGCTCGAAAAGTGGGCGAAGCCGGTCGCATTTTCCAGGAGTAGAAACCAGAGGTGGAAACGTCAAGCCAGGTGCACATGCCCGTGATCGGGAAATTGTCCTTCTCGCCGTCGATGAACTCATACTTCTCGGTCACCGATGGTCGCGGGCAAAGAAGGCTGCCGCTTTTTTTAGGAAGTCCCGTTCGGTGGTGACCTCCTGCAATTTCTTCTCCAACTCGCGGACACGCTCGTCCGCGGCGATGGAATCTGCCATCGGTTCGCCTGCGAGGTGCCGCTTCCGGTACTGGGCGACCCAACGACTCAACGAGCTCTCGGTGACACCGAACTCCTTGGCGACATCCGCGTGGGGGCGTGATTTGTCGAGTACTTCCCGCACTACTCGCTCTTTGAGTTCTGCCGAGTACGGGGTCGTGCGCTTTGCCACTTACCTATCCTTTGGTCAAGGTAAGTATCTCTTGCATGGCGGGAGTCCGCGAACTTCGGGGCACCTCAGACCCTCGTCGTCGACGCCCTGGAAGCGGCCGTGGCCACCCGTGGTGGCACCGTCGAAGGCGTCATCTTCCATTCCGATCGCGGAACACAGGGTGGATTCAATCGGTCGTCGCAACACCTTGATCATGGAGGTGCGCGATGGGACGAGACGAGAAGCAGAAGGTGCCGGAGGTGCCGGCGGGAGTGCGACGGCAGTGGGCGGCGGATCGGGCGATGCGACCGCCGATGCGTTCACCGGGCCGGCCGGAGCCCTCTCGTGCGGTGCAGCGCCACTTCTGGCGGCGGATCGCGTCGGGAGTGACGTCGGCAGAGGCCGCGCTGGCCGTGGGTGTTTCATGTCCGGTCGGAACACGGTGGTTCCGTCACGCTGGCGGTATGCCACCGATAAGCCTGGACGAGCTCGGGGGCTCCCCCTGAGTGGTGGACACGCTGATACTGGATCTGCTTGATCCGGAGGAAGCGAGAAGACCGCCGATGGCGATGAAGGACTATTCGGACGAGTTCAAGGCCGATGCCGTGGCCCTGTACGAGTCCACACCTGGGGCGACGTACAAGAGCATCGCCGCTGACCTGGGTGTCAACCGGGCGACCCTGCGTGAGTGGGTGCTGCGGGACCGCGAACGCCGTGGGGTCACCGCCGCGGTCGCGAAGCCGGACGCCCGGCCTCAGGCGGCGGTGCCGTCCGCTGATCCGGACGAGCGGGTCCGGCAGCTGGAGGCCCGGGTGGCCGAGCTTGAGGCAAGTGAGTGCAAGCTCGCCACTGAGCGGGACATACTCCGCAAGGCGGCCAAGTATTTCGCCGGAGAGACGAACTGGTGAGGAGCCGCTTCCAGTTCGTTGACGACCACCGGAACACCTACGAGGTGAAGCGGCTCTGCCAAGTCCTGGACGTGAACCGGTCCAGTTACTACAAGTGGCTCGCCGGTGCCGAGGCCCGGGTCACCCGACAGCGGGAGGACCGATTCCTGGCCGAGGAGATCCGTAGGATCCACGGCGAGTCTGGCGGCGCCTACGGCTCCCCGCGAGTGACCGCCGAGCTCCGGGAGAAAGGGCGGCAGGTCAACGAGAAGCGGGTCGCCCGCGTCATGCGGACGTTCTCCATCACCGGCATCCGCCTGCGCAGACGCGTCCGCACCACCGTCCCAGACCCCTCAGCCTCACCGGTTCCTGATCTGTTCCAGCGGAACTTCACCGCCACCGGACCGGGTCGGAAATACATGGGCGACATCACCTATCTGCCGCTCGCGGGCGGGCAGTTCCTCTACCTCGCCACCGTGCTGGACTGCTTCAGCCGCAAAGTCGTCGGCTGGTCCATCGCCGGCCACATGCGCACCAGCCTGGTCACCGACGCACTGCAGATGGCCGCCTCGACCCGCGGCGGCCTGGATGGCGCCGTGTTCCACTCCGACCACGGGGCCCAATACGGTTCCCGGGCCTTCGCCGACCTCTGCGAACAGCTCGGGGTCACCCAATCCATGGGCGCGGTCGGCACCAGCGCCGACAACGCGGCCTGCGAGAGCTTCCACGCGTCCCTGAAACGCGAGACCCTCCAAGACACCCGCGACTACGGCAACGCCGACGCCTGCCGCAGAACCGTCTTCGCCTGGCTGACCCGCTACAACACCCGCCGCCGGCACTCCGCCAACGGCTACCTCAGCCCCAACGAATACGAACGCCGACACCACGCCGCTAAACTCACGCTCGCCGCGTGATCAATAACCGCGTGCCCACCATCACGGGGGAAGGCCCGGGGAACCTCACCTGCCCACCGAGCAGAGCTGCCCCGAGGCATCAGCCCTGCCGGGCGGCCGCTCGACCACCTCGTCAGCCATCTTCTCTCCGGCCGCCACCGAGGCGGCTGGTTCCGTCTTGTCTGCCATGACTCATCCGATCCGCCTGCCCACAGGCACGAGGCCGAGCCCCGGGCCAGGCTTTCACATCACGGACTTACGCAAACCTTCAGACACACTCGTAGAAAATGATGAGGCAGGTCAGGGTCCACCGAGACAGGAGGGAAGGTCTCCAGCACAAGTTCTGGCAGCTTCTGTCAGAAAGCAGACCTACATAATGGGCCTCTACGCGGCCGTTCAGCATGTGCTTGGTGTGATAGGACCTTGAGTGGCATGAGAGGGCGTCAGGCGGCGGCGCACGGCTTCCAAGCTTCTTTCAATCTGCTCGGATGGGGTATTCGCTCCCTTTAGCCAATACCAGGACCCTGTTGGCGATCTTGTGAGGGGGCAACTGGCGGCCGTGCAGAGGGCGTGGAAACGACTGGGGGGTCGTCGGGGCGGGTCGGGTCGGTGATCCAGTCGGTGACGCGAGTGACGTTGCAGGCCAGGCCGAGTACGTGCTGGACGTGTGTTCTTGGCAGGCCTCGGTAGCGGATCCGGCGCAGGCCGCAGGTGCGGACGTTCTGGGAGAGGGTGGCTTCGATGCCGGCGCGGATCGCGTATCGGCGCTGCCGATCCTTGGTTTGCTGGTCCAGACGGTTCCGTTGCTGGATCTCGTGCCGTTCGCGGGTGGGCAGCGGCGCGAGTGGGCGGGGACCGCTGGCCGCGTTGGTGCACTGGGGGCGGACGGGGCAGGCCGGGCAGGTTGAACCGCCCCGGTTTTCGTGGAGGCGTTGATGTGTGGTTTTCAGGCTGCTTGGGCGGGCTGGTGTGAACGGTGGTGGACGGTCTCGTACTCAGTCGGGGGGAGGTTGTCCGCGGAGCGGCTCTGTCTCACATTCGGTGGTGACGGAGAGTGCCGCTATTCGAGGAGGATGCGGTGGCGGAGGAGCGGGAAGCCTGCTCGGCCGTACATTTGCCGCTTGATCAGCTTGGTCTTGTTGTTGACGCCTTCGGTGCTGCCGTTGTGGTGCGGAAGCGTGAGCGCGGCGATCACGGCGTCGCGGTCTCGGTCCAGGCCCCGGGCGAAAGCGTGCAGATGGGGCAGGTCGGCCGTCCGGACCTCGACGGTCCAGTGCTCGAAAGCGTCGGCATTTCCTGGGTCGGGCACCAGGAGCTGGGCGAAGGGCGGGATGCAGGCGGCGAGCCGGGTCATTTCGGGGCAGGCGGCGGTGAGTCGTGCCAGGAGGTCGTGGTGTTCGGTCTTGAGGTTGTCGGGCTTGGTGAGGATCATCCGGGCCAGTCGGCGCGGGGAGATGTGGCTGCGGTCGGCGTCCGCGCGGCCTTGGTTGATGTACTTGTGCAGGAGGTTGAGGCAGCCGGTGAACCCGGGGGCCTTGATCTCTTCGAAGAGATGTCGGACGGGGGCGGCGGGGTCTTCGGCTCGGCGTTTGCGCAGGTGTTCGCGGTAGGGGTCGACGAGGCTGGCACGGTATTTGGGGACGCGGAGCATCCGCTCGGGTTGCTCGGCTCGGGCGTAGCGTTTGACGGTGTTCAGTGCCAGCTGCAGGCGGCGGGCGCATTCGAGCAGGCCAACGCCCGTGTCGAGCAGGTCGTGGACCTGGTGCCAGCGTTCGAGGGTGGTCTGTGCGCGGGGCCCGTCGTACAGGGGTGTGTCCAGCACGGCGGCCCAGCAGGTGCTGTGTGCCTTGACCTCGCTCAGGGCGGCCTCGCACAGGTTGTGCCACAAATGCCAGCGGTCGGCGACCTGTACCGCGTCGGGCAAGGCGCGACGGATGGCTTCGGGCGTAGGTCGTCGAGCCGTCGCGGCACACGATCTCGACGCCCGGATGGGTTCGCAGCCACGCCTCCAGAGTGTCGGCGGTGCGGTCGGGGAGCACGTCGATCCGTTCATGGGTTTCGGCGTCGATCACCACGGTGGCATAGCGGTGCCGCCGGCGCAGGGCGAAATCGTCGACACCAATCACCCGGTGCACACGCCCGGTGGGCAACGGGATGCGCAGCAGGGTGCGCAGGGCCGTGTGACGCGACAGGCCCACGGCGAGTATCGCCAGAAGACGCGATCCAGCCCGGCCCGCTAACTCTTTGACCACGGCCTTGACCTGCCTGGTCAGACGGGCCGTGCGTCGCTGGTATCGCTCCAACACCCCGGGCATCTGCTCGCGGAAGGTCTGCCGGCAGCCGCGTGTGGGACACACCAGACGCCGCACCCGCACACGGACCACCACCCGGCGGTCGTCGACCGGCACGTCGGCAACTGTCCGCCAGTGGTAGCCGTGCACCCGCCCCGCCGACGCCCCGCACACCGGACAGATCGCCGCCTCCTGCGGAGTCCGCGACCGCACCACGATCCGTTCACCCTCGTCGGCCACATCTTCGATGACCAGCGGGAACAGACCCGAAAACACCATCTGCACAAGCTCGTTGACTTCCTTCACGCGAAGGTCAACGACCCGCACGACTCTCCGTCACCACCGAATGTGAGACAGAGCCCGTGGAGCCGTGGAGTCGTCGCTCGTTGTACCAGTCGACCCAGGGCAGGGTGGCGATCTCGACCTCGTCCAACGTGCGCCAGGGGGCCTGCATCTTGATGAGCTCGGTCTTGCAGAGACCGGTCATCGACTCGGCCGCGGCGTTATCGTAGGCGTCGCCGACGGTGCCGATGCTGGGTGCGGCGCCGGCTTCGGCCAGGCGGTCAGTGTAGCGAACCGACGTATATTGACTGCCCGCATCGCTGTGATGGATCAGCCCGGCCAGGTCATGGCGGCCTTCACGCCGACGCGTCCAGATGGCCATGTTGAGCGCGTCCATGACGAGTTCGGTCCGCATGTCCGGCTGTGCGCCAGCCCAGGACCCGACGGGAGAACACGTCGATGACGAACGCGACGTAGACCGTTCCCGCCCAGGTGGCGACGTAAGTGAAGCCGGTCACCCAGAGTTCGTTGGGCGCCTCGGCGGTGAAGTTGCGGTTCACCAGGTCGTTCGGCCGGGCCGCGGCCGGATCCGGGACGGTGGTGAAGCGTTTCTTCCCGCGCACCGCGCCGGCCAGGCCGAGGACTCGCATGAGGCGCTCGACGGTGCACCGTGCGACATCGACGCCTTCCCGCCGGAGCTGACGCCAGACCTTGCGGGCCCCGTAGACGCCGTAGTTCTCCTGGTGCACCCGGGCGATCTCCTTCTTCAGTTCCTCGTCACGGACCTCGCGGGCGGACGGAACGGCCTGCCGGTTCCTGGCGGCGTAGTAGGTCGACGGGGCGATCTGCAGCTCTCGGCAGACCGGCTCGACCCCGTGCTCGTCGCAGATCTCGTCCACGAAGGCGGTCACCTGGGCAGTTTCGGGTCGAGCTCCCGGGCGAAGAAAATCGACGCCGCCCGCAGAATTGCGTTCGACCGTTCCAGGTCCTTGACCGTCCGCTCCAGCTCCGCGATCCGCGCGGCATCCGCCGACGAGGTCCCGGGCCGCTGCCCGGCATCGGTCTCCGCCCGTTGCACCCACCCGCGCAGGGCCTCACGATGGACCCCGAGCTGATCGGCGACCCGGGAGATCGAGCCGGTCTTCGTCCCGGTCTCCCGACGTATCTCGAACACGAGCCGGATCGCTCGCTCCCGCAGCTCAGCGGGGTATTCCCTCGGTGCCGGCATGACTCCAACCCTTCCAGGGTTCAGAACCTCCAAGATCCCCGGGGCGGTTCAGGTGGCTTTGTCGAACTTGGTCTGGATGTAGTCGTGGCCGTTGATGTGCAGGGGTCGCCACTCGCGGCTGAGGTTGCCCTGGTGAGATTCCCCCGGGATGCGGAAGTGGCTGGTGGAGTGTCAGATGGGGATCGTGAAAGGGAGATGTCACGATGTCCGCACCGATGAAGTACCCGCTGGAGTTGCGTGAGCGGCGGTGGCCATGTATCGGGCCGCTGATCCGGAGCCGGTGATCCGTCACATGGCGAGGGATCTGGGCGTGCACCACGAGGCCCTGCGCAACTGGATCCGCCAGGACGAGGCCGACCGCGGTGAGCGCGGGGATCGGCTGACCAGCGAGGAGAACAGCGAGCTGGTGGCTCTGCGGAAGGAGGTCCGGGACCTGCGCCGGGCGAACGAGGTCCTGCGCACTGCCTCGGCGTTTTTCGCGGCCTAGGTGTGCATTTGCCGGAGCTTGATTACAGCGGGGTCTGGGTCTTCTGCTTCAGGCGTTCGTAGGGCGTTTGGCCGCCGAGGGCGCCGTGGGGGCGGTGGTAGTTGTAGTAGTCCTCCCACTCGCGGAGCTTGTCGTTGAAGACCCCGGTGTCGTCGATGACGACACCGTCGAGCATGCGGTAGAACTCCTCAGCGTCGATGCGGTGGGAGCGCTCGACCTTGCCGTTGAGGTGCGGTGATGCCGGTTTGATGTAGGTGTGGGCGATGCCCTTGTCGAGGATGTTCCAGTGGAAGGCGGACTGGAACTCGGCTCCGTTGTCGGTCTGGATCACCTCGACGCGGAACGGTAGACGCTCCAGGACGTAGTCGAGGAACTGCACGGCGGTCTTCTGGTCGCATCGCGGGTAGATCCGCAGGACCCGAAGACGGGTGCAGTCGTCGATGGCGGTGAACTGGTAGTACTTCGCTCGCCGCCGCCGCTTGGGCAGAGTTGCGGTGACCGGGGCCGCGGACGGGGTCCTTTCCGGGACGCCGATCGGTTCGATGAATTTTACGTCGATCTGGACTCGGTTGCCGGGCTGCTGCTTCTCGTAGCGGGTGTAGCGCTTGTCGTGCCGTTTGTAGCGCTGAGAGGCCGGCAAGCGGTTCATCCCGAGTCTCTTGAGGATGCGGTAGACGGCGGAGCAGGCGATGTCGATGTCGTGGTACCGCTTGAGGTACATCTTGATCTTCATCGGGCCGAAGTGGTAGTGCTTCCGCAGGTAGACGATCTTGTTGACGACGTCGGCCTCGGCGGCGTGGGGGCAGTGGTGGGGCTTGCTGGAGCGATCCCGCAGGCCCTCGAGGCCCTCGTCCTGGTACCGGCGCAGCCACTTGTAGAAGCACGTGCGACTGATGCCGTAGTAGCGGCAGGTCAGTGCGACGTTCCCGGTGACTTCCTCGGCGTGGCGCAGGACCGCCAGCCGATGTTGGGCCTGGCGGTCCCGCTGCTGTTGCGGCGAAGGGGGCATGGCAGATCTCCGTCTACTCAGAGACCCATGTGTAACCAACGTCAGGCAGTTTTATACCTAGCTCGACCCGACCCGGCCCAGGTGACCGCGCTCATCGACGAGCACCCCCACCTGGGAATCGAGCTGGTACTCCGGGAGACGAACACCCTGCCCTCCACCTACTACCGTCGGCGCCGCAGGCAGAAGAACCCGTGCCGCCGTGAGCGCGAGGACGCTGCACTCCTGGAGATGATCAGAGAGATCCACACCCAGTCGCACGGTGTCTACGGCTCGCCGCGAATCCACGCGGCACTGGCCCGGCGCGGGATGAGGGTGGGCCGCAAACGGGTGGAGCGGCTGATGCGCCAGGCCGGCATCCAGGGTGTCAGCCCCCGCACCCGGCGCTGGAAGACCACCATCGCCGACCCGTCCGCCACTTTCGCTCCCGATCTGGTCAAGCGGGACTTCACCGCCCCGGCCCCGGACCGGCTGTGGGTCACCGACCTGACCGTGATCGACACCGCCGAAGGACCCTTGTGGCTCTCGGCGATCCGTGACGCGTTCTCCCGCCGCGTGGTGGCCCGGGAAACCTCCGCCCGAGCGGACACCGACCTGGTCCCCTCGCGTCACTCGAGTACGCCCTCGCCTCCCGCAGCCCCGAGCACGGACGGCTGGTCCATCACGCCGATCACGGCTGTCAATACACGAGCATCAAGCTCACAACTCGCCTGCTCAGAGCGGGGATCGCGGCTTCGATGGGATCGGTGGGCGACTCGTACGACAACGCCCTCGCCGAGAACCTGTGGACCCTCATCAAGAGCGAAGGGATCCGCGGCCGCGTCTTCGCCACCCGGGCCCAGGCCAACCAGGCCCTGTTCGAGTACATCGACGGCTCCTACAACACCACCCGCATCCAAAAACGCCCCGGCTACCTCAGCCCCATCGAATACGAGGAGAAGTTCTACGCCGAACAGGCAGCGGCCGAACGAGCGAACCTGAATACCCATCAACCCATCACGGCCAGCTGATCAGCACCCCCAGCTCACCGGGGGAACCTCAGTGAGCCTTTTCCATCTTGATCAGTTGGCGAGTTCGAGGGCGACGACGGCTCGGACGACTGCGGTGATTCGGGTGGTGCTGCAGCGGAGCTTCCGCAGGAGTCGCCAGCACTTGAGGGTCGCCATGGCGCGTTCGCCGAGGCTGCGGATCTTGGCGTGGTCCCGGTTGTGACGTCGGCGCCAGCCGCGAAGGTTCTTGCCCCGGAACGGGACGCGGACGGCAGGACCCGCACCTTGGTAGGCCTTGTCCGCCCAGCACTTGACGCCGTCGGTGGCGAGAGCGGCGGGAATGCCATGGGTCCGGGCCGCGGTCAGGTCGTGAGTGGCCCCGGGCAGCGCGTCCGATGCCCAGATCAAACGCCCGGCCGGATCGGCGATGACCTGCACGTTCATGCCGTGATGCTTCTTCTTCCCCGAGTAGTACGGCCGGTCGGCGGCGATGCGGTCGATCGGCAGCACGGTGCCGTCGAGGATCACGTACGCCTTCTTCCGCACGGTCTGCATGGCCTGTTCGAGCGTGGGCGCGAGGGCGGCCAGGAGGTCGACGGCCTCGCGTATGTACCGGTAGACCGTCGCGATCCCAACCCGAAAACCCGCCGCGAGGCGGGCGTAGGTGTCGCCGCAGCGCAGGTGAGCGAGGACGAGCAGGGCCTGCCGGCTACAAGTGAGGCACCGCCAGCGGGAACCAATGCGGCGGCGGTGACCTGCGAGAAGACCGGAGAGGTGCTGCAGGGTGCGGCTGGACAGATCGATGGCGGACGGGCAGACAAGCACGAGAGCTCCTGGCGGACTGGTGATCTTGGTCGTGAACCCGTCTACCAGGAGCTTTCTTCATGCCCACCACCGGGAACCCCGATCCAACCACCCGTCAGGTTGGAAGAGGTTCAGTATAAGGGTTTTGCCCTGATGGAGAAGACGTTCATGGGGCCAATTGTCATGCCTGCGGCCGAAGGGTGACGGGTAGATAAATTCGCTGCGAAACACCGGGGCAGGTGTCATGGCTGGACAGGCCTGCGGGTCCACAACCGCCGATTACTGTAGGCAGTGTCCTGTGGGTCGGATGGTCGTTTGATCGACGGCCGGTGCCGTTGCCCGCTGGTCGCAGCCGGACACCGCGACGACTCCCTCCACTTCGAGGCCGTCATGGCCGGCATCCCCATACCCAGAATCGGGAATGGCAGACCCAGGACGAGACCAGACAGCGTGAGCGCGGATAGTGCGTACTCCTCCCGCGCGATCCGCGCCTACGTACGCCGTCGCGGCATCACTGCGCTGACCCCTGAACCTGCCGCAAGATCGCCAACCGCAAGCAGCGCGGCGGCCGCCCACTCGGCTTCGGCTGCCAGGCATACAAGCACCGCAACACTGTCGAGCGATGCATCAACCGGCTCAAGCAGTGGCGCGGTATCTCGATGCGCTCCGACAAGCTCGCCGTGCACTTCAGGTCGCGGTGATCTTCCCTTGGGCGCGAACCTGCCGGTTGGGCCGGTCACCTCTGCCAGGAGAGCGCCTCAAACCGATGCGCTGTCACCTGCCGCCAGCAGTCCGAAGAGCCGAAGAGCCGGAGAGTCTCCTCGCGGGCGACATCGAGCATCTCCCCTGGGCCCCCGAGTCCGTGAGGCTTATTCACGGGGGTTCGTAGCCCGATTTCCTTGATCGTGAAGAGGGCCCTGCTCCGTAGCCTGATGTTTGCGAAGACGTCAGATCATTACCGGGGCAGGGCCGTTGAGCTGGGACGTTACGACAGGGCTGGACAAGGATCAACTGGGCGGGCTGGTGGAACAGGTCCACCGGGCGTTGGTGGAGGATCCGGACCGGACGGTGACGCCGGGGCGGATGTGGGTGCTGGGGCTGTACAAGTCGGTGGTACTGGTGCTGTTCCTGCTGCGGCAGAACCCCGTCCAGGAGGCGGCCGCGGAGCTGTTCGGGATCTCCCAGGCCACTGTCTCCAGGCGGTGGACGACGCTACTGCCGGTGGTGGAGAAGGTCCTGGCCGGACACGTCCCGGACCCCACGGAGATCTCAGCCGGCCGCCTCGTCCTGATCGACGGCACCCTGGTGACCACCTGGGACGGGGCAAGCGAGGGCACAACAATGTTCTCCGGCAAGCACAGGGACACCGGCTTCAACCTGCAGGTCGCGGCCACTTTGTCAGGGGATCTGCTCGCGGTCCCGGCGCCCGTCCCGGGCTCACGGCACGACATGCATGCCTGGCGGCAGTCCCACTTTCCCGGGACGTTCGCCAACCGGGAGGACATCGGTGACCTGGGCTACCTCGGCTCCGGGATGCTGACCGCGAGACGCAAGCCCCCAGGCCGGGAACGGCCCGCCGGAGACAAGGTCTACAACCAGAGCATCGGCAAACTCCGCGCCGCGGTCGAGCGGGCGATCGCGCACCTGAAGGACTGGAAGATCCTCGCCACCCGCTACCGCGGCGCCCTCCAAACCTTCCCCCTCATCACCAGGACCATCACCGCCCTCGCCTTCTACAAGAAGGGCTGGTGAACCCCGTGAATAGGCCTCCTCGTCCGGGCTTTCCCAGACCAATAGACCGCTGCCGAAGGCGCTGAGGCACCACCCGCTCTCATGAGCGAGCGAGACAGCGAGGTGCTCGTCATCGGCCTGCGCCAGACCGTCGAGCACTCTCCTCATCGTCTCCGGATCAGGCTCGTCGACCGTCCGCCCATAACGTCGTACATGAAGTAGCTCATTGATCAATTACACGACCTCCTCGTAGGTACCCAGGAGAGGCAGCAACGCGCCGTGGTGGGCGGGCACGCCGGCCGTTGCATTCGATCCGTTCACCCGGCAACCGTAGCCAGGGCCTCCGACACCGGCCGCAGCAGGCCGTCAGCGGCCCGGCCAGTCGTAGCGAGCTTCAGTGCAGGTCGGTTGCTGGACACGGCGGGGAGGCGCGCCAAGTGGGTGTGTGCATGGTCCGCAAGTTGCTAGTCAGGCTTCGAAAAGATGGGACCTCAGCTGGGAGTTGAGGATGGTGCTAACGCCGTTAGCACTGGAGTAGCAACTGCCATGGAGAGCGAGCAAAACACCCCCATTGGATCTCCGGAAACGCCGAGCGCGGCAGTATGCTGCCGTCCATGTCATCTCCGAACTCGGGAGCTGAGCGGGAGAAACTCGCCTCCAAGCTGCCCGCCCACCTCCAGCAGGGACTCAAGGTCCGTGCAGCACAGCTCCAGACCGATATGCAGGACGCAGTCGCGGCCGGTATCCAGGCCTGGCGTGACTGCCCGGACGCGCTTCCCGCCATCAACACCGCCGGAGCCGACTCTTTCGGCACCTACCTCCCAGAAGGCCTCTACGAGGACTTCAAGACCGACTGCCGCGAACGAGGCGTCTCCTACATCCAGGGGCTTGCCCAGTCCGTCGTCCTCTGGCTCGCCGACAACCCCGCAGAAGGACAGAAGACCACCCGACGGATCATCGTCTGCAACCAGAAGGGCGGCGTCGGTAAGACAGCCATCTCCGCTGGCCTTGCCGAGGCGCTCGCCGAAGACCCGTCCGCCACCGGCGCCGCAGCCTCCGCAGCGATCGGCGGCCTGCGAGTCCTCCTCGTCGACTACGACCCCCAAGGCCACCTCACCCACCAGCTGGGCCTCACCGCCATCCCCGCCGGCGAGGAAAGCCTCATCACGCACATGCTGCACCGAGAGCAGGCGAAGCAGGCACTGGTCGACCTGACCATCGCCATAAGCGGTGACCGCTTCGGCGGCCGCCTGCGAATCCTGCCCGCAGCCTTCGACGCCTTCCTCCTCGACTCGGGCCTCACCGTCTTCCGCGGCCCGCGCGAAGCCGCACTCGAGCGGGCCCTCGCCCCCCTCGAAGAGCACTTCGACGTCATCGTCGTGGACTCGCCCCCCAGCCTCGGACTGGCAATGGACGCAGCCCTCAACTACGGCCGCCAGCGCGACGGACAGAAGCCCAGCTCCTCCGGCCTCGTCATCCCCGTCGAAGCCGAGGACACCTCCGCCCAGGCATACGGAATGCTCATCCAGCAGATCGACTCCCTCTCCCGGGACTTCGACATCGAAATCGAGCAGCTCGGCCTCGTCGTCAACAAGTTCGACAGCCGCCGCGGCTACATTGCCACGTCCTCACTGGACAAATGGAAGTCGCTCGGCACTCCCCCGGTCCTCGCCGTAGTCCCCGACGTCAAGGAACAGCGCGAAGCCGTCCGCAAGCAGCGCGCGCTCCTGGACTACGCACCCGACTGCGAACAGTCCCACCAGATGCGGCAGATCGCCCGTGGGGTGAACACCGTATGAGCAAGGCAGACATGCTTGGGGACTCCCCCACCTTCAACGCGGTCGCCCGGCCCATGAGCAGCCGCGCGGCGTCCTTCGCCCGGTTCGCCGGCCAGGACGGTCCCGCCGCGGAACCGGCTCCCGCTACGTCAGCCGGGACACTCCGTGTTCCGCTGGATGCCCTCGCGCACAACCCCTACAACCCGCGTGAGGAACTGAAGTCGGTCGAGGACCTTGCCGACAGTCTGGCCTCCCGAGGCGTCATCCAGCCTCTCACGGCCGTAACGCGACAGGCCTTTCTAGCAGCGCACCCCGACCATGAGGATCAGATCGGCCAGGCCACATACGTTGTCGTCGATGGCAACCGACGTCTGGCAGCCGCAAACCTCACCGGGCTGGACGACGTCCCCGTCCACGTCGACGACGCCCTCGCGCAGGACGCGGACACCCTCCTCGAAACGGCCCTCATCGCGGCCGTCCAGCATGAGAACCTCGACCCGCTCGACGAAGCGAAAGCCCTTCAGCGCCTCGTCGGCGTCCACGGCTCCCAACGGGCCGTCGCGCGCGCCCTGGGCAAGTCGAGCCCATGGGTCACCCAGCGCGTCGCCCTGCTCAAGCTCACTCCGGAGCTCCAGGAAGCCGTCGAGGACCGCACTCTGCCGGTCGAGATCGCTCGCAACGTGGGACAGCTCCCGGCACAACAGCAGCAGAGCGCCGCTGAAGAAGCCATGGCCAAGCGGGCTGAGATCAAACGACGTCGGCAGAGCAAGCAGGGTGCTAACGCCGTTAGCACCCCTGAGACGCCTCTCGGTGCTAACGCCGTTAGCGCTCCCGGACCGGAGAGCGCCGAGCCGGTCGAAGCGGGAGGTGCTAGCGGCGTTAGCACCGAGAGTGCTACGGCTGCGTACCCCGTCGGTGATAACCCAGCCGTGAGTGATGGGGAGACCACGACCCACCTCGTGGACATCCGGAGGCTCCCCCGAGTCCCCTGGCACGACGGACAAGCCGTCGCTGAGCTGATCTTCGAAAAGATGGACAGGTCACAGCGCACTGTCCTACTCGAGAAGCTCCTCGAAGACCATGGAGACAAATAGGGCTCTTCGCTCATATGTGTGGGTCGGTTCGTGTCCTGAGATGACGAGCGCCGCGCCCTGCGTAGGTTTCTGATTGTGATGATCAGGAACCTGCCGAAGGGTGCGGCGTGTCTGCGAACGTACTGGTGAGGGCGGCCGGGGTCGGGTGCACGGTGGTCGAGGAGGTGCGTGTTCACCCGGTCGAACCCGTGAAGATCGTCTCGGTGTGGCCGGACCGCAGGTGGGAGCGCCGGCCGGCCTGCGGGGTGTGCCGCCGGCGGGCGCCGCTGTATGACCGGGGCCGCCGCAGGCGCTGGCGCTCGGTGGACGAGGGGCTGCTGCGGGTCTACTTCGAGGCGGACCTGCCGCGGGTGGACTGCCCCGCGCACGGCGTGGTGATAGTGGCCGTCCGTGGGCCCGGCACGGCGCCGGACGTACGGTCCCCTTCGACGAGACGGTCGCCTGGTTCGCCCCCCGGCGCCTCGAAGAAGCTGATCTCGGTACTGCTGCGGATCAACTGGCACACCGTCGGTTCCGTCCTGGCCCGGGTGATGGCTGAGCGGGACGGTCAGGACGGCGGCCGCCTCGCCGACGTCAGGCGGATCGGCATCGACGAGGTCTCCTTCGCCAGGGGCCAGAAGTACCTGACCGTGGTCGTGGACCACGACACGGGGAAGCTGCTGTACGTCGTCGAGGGCCGTTCGAAGAAGACCGTCCGCGTCTTCTTCGACCTCCTCGGTGCCGAACGCTCCCGGGCGCTGACCCACGTTTCCGCGGACGGGGCCGAGTGGATCGCGGACGTGGTCGCCCAATGCACCCCGAACTCGGCCCTGTGCCTGGACCCGTTCCACGTCGTCAAGTGGGCAGGCGACGCCCTGGACGCGGTCCGCCGCCAGGTCTGGAACGACGCCCGCCGGGCGGGCATGAAGGCCCTGGCCGGCCAGCTCAAGGACTCCCGCTACGCGCTGTGGAAGAAACCGGAGGACCTCACCGACCGGCAGCGGGCCAAGCTGTCCCTGATCCAGGCTGCCAACAAGCCGCTCTACCTCGCCTACCTGCTCAAAGAGCAGCTGCGGCAGGTGTTCGGGCCCGGTGGCGCGGAACGCGTGCACCTGCTGGACGCCTGGCTCGCCTGGGCAGTCCGATGCGCTGGGAGTTGATCGAGCCGGTGCTGTCCGCGTGACGCTTCGAGCGCCGTGGCAGGGCTCTGGACTTCGGGGCCGGCAGCCGCGGCATGACCTGCGCGAGATCATGAATGCGATCCTCTATGTGGACCGCACCGGCTGCCAGTGGGCCTACCTACCGCATGATTTCCCGCCGCACCAGAGCGTCTGCGGCTACTTCGCCAGGTGGGCAGACGAGCGCGTGTTTGCCCAGCTCAACGGACTCCTGCGGCAAATGCTCCGCGAGAAGGAAGGACGGGACGCGGAGCCCTCAGCGTGTGTGATCGACGCCCAGGGCATCAAGACCTCCAAAAGCGTTCCCGCCGCCAGCCAGGGCATCGACGCGGGCAAGAAGATCGCGGGCCGCGAACGGAGCATCGTCACCGACACGCTCGGGCTTCTCCTCACGGTGCTGGTCACTGCAGCCAGCGTGCAGGACTCCGTCGCCGGGACCCGGCTCATCGACCGCGTCGCCGCTGAACATCCCGGAATCCGCAAGGTCTGGGTCGACGGCGGCTACCGCCAGCACCTCGTCGAACACGCCGCCACCCTCGGCATCGACATGGAGATCACCACTCGCAAGCTCGGGACCAGGGGTTTCTCCCCGATCCCGAAACGCTGGGCAGTCGAGAGGACCTACGGCTGGCTCATGCTGCACAGGCGTCTCGCCCGCGACTACGAAACCCTGCCCACCCGATCCGAAGCCATCATCCACCTCGCCATGACCGACCTCATGACCCGCCGCATTACCAGTGAGAACACTGAACCGCCCCGGTTTTCGTGGAGGCGTTGATGTGTGGTTTTCAGGCTGCTTGGGCGGGCTGGTGTGAACGGTGGTGGACGGTCTCGTACTCAATCGGGGGGAGGTTGTCCGCGGAGCCGTGGAGTCGTCGCTCGTTGTACCAGTCGACCCAGGGCAGGGTGGCGATCTCGACCTCGTCCAACGTGCGCCAGGGGGCCTGCATCTTGATGAGCTCGGTCTTGCAGAGACCGGTCATCGACTCGGCCGCGGCGTTATCGTAGGCGTCGCCGACGGTGCCGATGCTGGGTGCGGCGCCGGCTTCGGCCAGGCGGTCAGTGTAGCGAACCGACGTATATTGACTGCCCGCATCGCTGTGATGGATCAGCCCGGCCAGGTCATGGCGGCCTTCACGCCGACGCGTCCAGATGGCCATGTTGAGCGCGTCCATGACGAGTTCGGTCCGCATGTCCGGCTGTGCGCCAGCCCAGGACCCGACGGGAGAACACGTCGATGACGAACGCGACGTAGACCGTTCCCGCCCAGGTGGCGACGTAAGTGAAACCGGTCACCCAGAGTTCGTTGGGCGCCTCGGCGGTGAAGTTGCGGTTCACCAGGTCGTTCGGCCGGGCCGCGGCCGGATCCGGGACGGTGGTGAAGCGTTTCTTCCCGCGCACCGCGCCGGCCAGGCCGAGGACTCGCATGAGGCGCTCGACGGTGCACCGTGCGACATCGACGCCTTCCCGCCGGAGCTGACGCCAGACCTTGCGGGCCCCGTAGACGCCGTAGTTCTCCTGGTGCACCCGGGCGATCTCCTTCTTCAGTTCCTCGTCACGGACCTCGCGGGCGGACGGAACGGCCTGCCGGTTCCTGGCGGCGTAGTAGGTCGACGGGGCGATCTGCAGCTCTCGGCAGACCGGCTCGACCCCGTGCTCGTCGCAGATCTCGTCCACGAAGGCGGTCACCTGGGCAGTTTCGGGTCGAGCTCCCGGGCGAAGAAAATCGACGCCGCCCGCAGAATTGCGTTCGACCGTTCCAGGTCCTTGACCGTCCGCTCCAGCTCCGCGATCCGCGCGGCATCCGCCGACGAGGTCCCGGGCCGCTGCCCGGCATCGGTCTCCGCCCGTTGCACCCACCCGCGCAGGGCCTCACGATGGACCCCGAGCTGATCGGCGACCCGGGAGATCGAGCCGGTCTTCGTCCCGGTCTCCCGACGTATCTCGAACACGAGCCGGATCGCTCGCTCCCGCAGCTCAGCGGGGTATTCCCTCGGTGCCGGCATGACTCCAACCCTTCCAGGGTTCAGAACCTCCAAGATCCCCGGGGCGGTTCACACCGTCTCCTGGCGCGACCCGAAGAAGCCCACCAACCGGACCATCCCGGGATGAAACAACGGACGAAAAACGACCTCTAACACAACCCGATAAACGAACAATGAACGCCGAAGGCCGGAGCCACCCCTCCCCCAGACCAGAGCCCCCACCTCACCCCAGACACCCCACAACCCACCCCACCCAAACAGAACCCCACCTGACACCAGACCCTCACCCCCCTTCCAGCTCGGAAGCCGGGTACCGCCACCCGACCCCGGGAGCCCACCCGCGCCCGGGAGCCCGGACCCCGGGCGCGCACCACGCCCGGGGCCACCGGGGCGGCCGGAGGCTGTGCCGGACCGGAAGTCAGCGTGCAGCTGAGCGGTGCCGGGTGAGCGTACGAACGCAAAGGCCCACCACACCGCCCACACAGCGGCGCAGAAGTCCTCCCGGTAGCCGGCACCCCTGATGCTGAGCCATGCCAGTGATCCTCCGTGCCGTCTGCACCCGTAGTCGCTTCTCCGGGCTGGCCGCCTCGTTAGAGCGAAAACTGGATGCGAAACGCTGGAGGAGCCGACATGGGCAAGCGTAAGAAGAGCCGCAGACACCGCCGCGTGAACCGGACACCCCGGCCGGTAAGCAGGTCCGGTGCAGGCCGGGCCGCCCAGAGAAGCGCGGGCGGCCCGGTCGCGGACGGGCCCGGCAGCGTGACGCTGCCCCTGCAGGGAAAACCCGGCACTGGTCCGCTGCCCGGGACACAGACGCCGCAGGGAAGGGCCGGCACTGGTGGTCCGGTGCCCGGGACGCAGACGCCGGTCTTCGCAAGCAAGGCAGACGGAGGCCTCGGCCACCCCGCGCAGCGCACATGGAACGCACTGCGGGCAGCAGGCCCGCGGGAGAGCAGCATTCACGAACTCTGCGACACAGCCGGGTTCACCCAGCGCACGGTACTCAAGCACCTCGAGGGCCTGGCCGCACACGGACTGGCCATCCAGGGAACGGGCGGCTGGACCGCAGCCAACACAGGCGCGGGACTTCCCGGTCCGCGGCCCGGGGATCCGGCCCCGGCGCGGTCCCTCCAGTAGGAGGCGCGTTCAGAGCGTGCGACAGCCGGCCGCCGCTTCTACTGAGGTTTTCGGGTTGTCGTCGGGTGGTGACGGTTCATGATCCCTGCGGTACGCCGGTGGTATGCGCTATCCGGAGGGTGGGGGCCTGACTGCTGAGCGTCGGGCGTCTCGGGAGAGGATCCGGCTCCAGGCCGGGGAACGGTTCGCGGCGGGTGAGAAGACCGCGGTGATCGCGAAGGATCTGCGGGTGAGTGTGCGGTCGGTGGAACGCTGGCGCCGTGCCTGGCGCGATGGTGGCATGGAGGCCCTGCGCTCCGCGGGCCCGGCCAACTCCCCGACCGTCACCGAGGCCCAGTTCGCCGCGCTTGAGGAGGAACTCGGCAAGGGGCCGTCAGCGCACGGCTTCGACGATCAGCGGTGGACCCTGGCCCGGGTCCAGACGGTGATCCGCCGCCGTCTGCGGATGAGCCTGTCAGTGACGACGGTGTGGCGGCTGCTGAAACGGCACGGCTGGTCCATGAGAGTGGCTCTGACACGAAAATAGGATGCACCTGGGCAGGTCAGGTAGCTGTGATGGGGTCAAAGCGGATGGTCAGGCCGAGACTGTTGGCTTCCTTGGTCATGCGGCGCATGGCGCGGGCGGGATCGCGTTTGGTGAAGTGGTCGGCGCCGAGTTCGCGGTAGGGGGCGTGGTCGCTCAGGACGTGCCAGATGGCGATTGCGATCTTGTGCATGACGGCGACCAGGGCTCGTTTGCCGCCTCGGCGGGCGGAGATGCGGCGGAAGAACACCGACAGGTAAGACGCCTTGTTGCGGATTGCGGCCATGGCGGCGACGCCGAGCAGGCGCTTGAGGTTGTGGTTGCCGTGCCGGGTCCGCCCTGACTTGCTCACCCCGGCCGATTCGTTCTGCCCCGGGCAGACGCCGATCCAGGAGGCGAGGTGCTGGGAGGTGGCGAACTGGGCCATATCCCCGCCGGTCTCCGCGAGGATCACCTCGGCTGCGAGGCGGCCGACCCCGGGGATGGTGTCAAGCAGGTCCAGGTCCTCTTCCCGCTCAATCAGCAGGGTGGCGATGCGTGTGTCGAACGCGGTCGTGGTGGAGCGGAGCCTGTCGATCTCGTCGAGGTAGTGCCTGATCATGAAGGCGTGATGGCCGGTGAAGTCTCCGTCCACGGCCACGATCAGGGCGGGGATCTTGGCGCGGGCCTTGCCAACGGCGAGGGCCGCGAGCTGTTCGGGATCACGCTCGCCGGCGATCAGCGCCTCGAGGATGGCCCTCCCCGAGACCCCGGTCACGTCGGTCAGGACCGAGGTGAGCTTCATGCCGGTGTCCTCGAGCTCCTTCTCCAGCCGCTGTGCTTCCCGCCCCGCGGCGCGGACGATCTCGGTGCGCCGACGTGTCAGGTCACGCAGCTCGCGGACCGCTCGCTCGGGGACGAAGGAGGCCATCACCATCCCGGACGCGCCGGCCCGGGCCAGGAATGCCGCGTCGTTCGGATCGGTCTTGCGGCCCCGGATTCCCTTGAGATGGGCCGGGTTGACAAGCATCAGGTTCAGGTGCGGCTGCAGCAGGTAGTACACACCCCGCCAGTAGTCGGAGGTCGCCTCCATGACAACAACCTCGACCTGACGTTCGACCAGCCACGCCAGCAGTCGGCGCAGCTCGGCCCGGGTGGTGCCGAACCGTTCGCTCTCCAGGCTCCACGTCCCAGTCCGCGCCGAGCTGGGCGTACGCACGCACGCCATCAGGAACCGCTTGCCCAAGTCCACTCCCGCGGAACGCAGATGGATGACTTCGTCCTTCATGTCCTGCCGCGCCATGACCCCTCCCGACTGCCTCACACGACCGAGCAGAGCGGGCACCCCGGAGAGGTCAAGGGGAGAATCGGAGTCTGACACGCGTGCTCCGGGCAGCGAACGACACTGCCGTGGCGACAATCCGTGGTCCCCTGGCTGACCCCCATCGCCATCCTGGCAAACGAGTTCACTGACATCGCAGAGCTATCGGCTGACCGAGGCACCCATCATCAATTTTCTCGTCTCCGAGGTGATCAGCGCAGCCACTCAGGCGGTCCTGGCAAGATTTTCGTAGGTGGAGATCGTCTCGGCGTCATGGTCAGCCGACGGCAGGACGGGCAGCCTGTGATTGTGCTCTGTTGAACTGGTCAGCCTGTTACCGCAGTTGTCCGATGTGCAGGTGGTTTCGGTTGAGGTATCCGATACCGCGGTGGCGGTCCGTGCCCGCACAAGATCCGGTGAACCGGCGGGATGCACGGGATGCGGCCAGCTCAGCGAGTGGTGCCACAGCCGCTACGCACGGCGCCTCGCCGACGTCACGCTCGCAGGCCGCCCTCTGCGTATCGACCTGTCCGTACGCCGCCTGTACTGCGAGAACACGACCTGCCCGAAGGCGACCTTCGCTGAGCAAGTGTCGGGCCTGACCGTGCGCTACCAGCGGCGGACACCACGACTGCAGTGCCTGGTCGAGGACGTCAGTGTGGTCTTGGCCGGCCGGGGCGGGTCCCGGATGCTTCGGATCTTGAACATCAAGCTTTCCCGGGTCGCCCTCCTGTCCCAGCTGATGCGGATGCCGCTTCCGCCACTGGTCACGCCCCAGGTCCTGGGGGTCGACGACTTCGCTCTCTACGGAGGCACCTACGGAACTCTCCTGGTCGACGCCACCACCCGCCTCCCGCTGACCCTCTGGGAAGGGCGCGACGCTGAACAGCTCGGCCGCTGGCTCCGTGAACACCCAGGAATCGAGATCGTCTGCCGCGACGGCTCCCTCACCTATCGGCAGGGCATCACCACGGGCGCCCCTGAGGCAGTGCAGGTCAGCGACCGCTTTCACCTCTGGCAGGGCCTTTCCCGCCGCGTTCAGGACATCGCCTCCGCCCACCGCGGATGCCTGCCCGCAGCCCTGCCCCGGGTCAGCGAAGACGATCACCCACCGGCGGAGGAGACCACCCAAAACGCCGCGGCGGGTAGTCGGGCCGGGCGCCATGCCCATAGCCTGTTCGAGGCGATCCAGGCCCTGGTCCGGGACGGCCGGAGCCACAGCTCCGTGGCCCGCGAGCTCGGCCTGGATCGCCGTACCGTCGGCAAGTACGCCCGCGCCCGCACCTGGCAGGAAGTCATGCGCCGGCCGCCCCGCAAGCCCTCCACGCTGGACCCCTACCTCGACTACCTGCGGCAACGCTGGGACGAGGGACAGCACAGCGCGAAGGTGCTGCACGAAGAACTGCAGACCAAGGGTTACCTCGGCCACTACCAGCGCGTGAAGATGGCCGTCGCACCACTCCGTCGAGGTCTGCCCATCGACGAGCCACGCGAGCGACCGCCCTCACCTCGCGAAACGGCCCGCTGGATCACCACCCACCCGCACCGGCGCAGCCCGCACATCAACGAGCGCCTGCCCCGGCTCCTCGCCCACTGCCCCGAACTCAAACTCGCCCACGACCTGGTCCGCCGCTTCGCCACCATGCTAGACAACCGCGAGGCGGCACCCCTGCCAGGCTGGCTGAGCGATCTCGCAAGCAGCGGACTGGCACCACTCGCCGGCCTCGCCGGAGCCCTGCACGAAGACCGACATGCAGTTGCCCAGGGCATCACGACCTCTTACAACTCCGGGGTCAACGAAGGCCGCATCACCGACGTCAAACTGCAGAAACGAATCATGGCCGGACGCGCCGGCATCCGTCTCCTCAGACACCGCGTCGTCCTGATCGCCCACCTCCGCCGACGCTATGCAGACCGGCCGACTGTGTCACCAAGATGATCTCCGCCTACGAAAATCTTGCCAGGACCGCCTGAGTGGCTGCGCTGATCACCTCGGAGACGAGAAAATTGATGATGGGTGCCTCGGTCAGCCGATAGCTCTGCGATGTCAGTGAACTCGTTTGCCAGGATGGCGATGGGGGTCAGCCAGGGGACCACGGATTGTCGCCACGGCAGTGTCGTTCGCTGCCCGGAGCACGCGTGTCAGACTCCGATTCTCCCCTTGACCTCTCCGGGGTGCCCGCTCTGCTCGGTCGTGTGAGGCAGTCGGGAGGGGTCATGGCGCGGCAGGACATGAAGGACGAAGTCATCCATCTGCGTTCCGCGGGAGTGGACTTGGGCAAGCGGTTCCTGATGGCGTGCGTGCGTACGCCCAGCTCGGCGCGGACTGGGACGTGGAGCCTGGAGAGCGAACGGTTCGGCACCACCCGGGCCGAGCTGCGCCGACTGCTGGCGTGGCTGGTCGAACGTCAGGTCGAGGTTGTTGTCATGGAGGCGACCTCCGACTACTGGCGGGGTGTGTACTACCTGCTGCAGCCGCACCTGAACCTGATGCTTGTCAACCCGGCCCATCTCAAGGGAATCCGGGGCCGCAAGACCGATCCGAACGACGCGGCATTCCTGGCCCGGGCCGGCGCGTCCGGGATGGTGATGGCCTCCTTCGTCCCCGAGCGAGCGGTCCGCGAGCTGCGTGACCTGACACGTCGGCGCACCGAGATCGTCCGCGCCGCGGGGCGGGAAGCACAGCGGCTGGAGAAGGAGCTCGAGGACACCGGCATGAAGCTCACCTCGGTCCTGACCGACGTGACCGGGGTCTCGGGGAGGGCCATCCTCGAGGCGCTGATCGCCGGCGAGCGTGATCCCGAACAGCTCGCGGCCCTCGCCGTTGGCAAGGCCCGCGCCAAGATCCCCGCCCTGATCGTGGCCGTGGACGGAGACTTCACCGGCCATCACGCCTTCATGATCAGGCACTACCTCGACGAGATCGACAGGCTCCGCTCCACCACGACCGCGTTCGACACACGCATCGCCACCCTGCTGATTGAGCGGGAAGAGGACCTGGACCTGCTTGACACCATCCCCGGGGTCGGCCGCCTCGCAGCCGAGGTGATCCTCGCGGAGACCGGCGGGGATATGGCCCAGTTCGCCACCTCCCAGCACCTCGCCTCCTGGATCGGCGTCTGCCCGGGGCAGAACGAATCGGCCGGGGTGAGCAAGTCAGGGCGGACCCGGCACGGCAACCACAACCTCAAGCGCCTGCTCGGCGTCGCCGCCATGGCCGCAATCCGCAACAAGGCGTCTTACCTGTCGGTGTTCTTCCGCCGCATCTCCGCCCGCCGAGGCGGCAAACGAGCCCTGGTCGCCGTCATGCACAAGATCGCAATCGCCATCTGGCACGTCCTGAGCGACCACGCCCCCTACCGCGAACTCGGCGCCGACCACTTCACCAAACGCGATCCCGCCCGCGCCATGCGCCGCATGACCAAGGAAGCCAACAGTCTCGGCCTGACCATCCGCTTTGACCCCATCACAGCTACCTGACCTGCCCAGGTGCATCCTATTTTCGTGTCAGAGCCACGTTCCTTGTACGCCGACACGGGGCACCGCAGCATCGCCGTCGGCCTGCGCGAAGTCTCCTACGCGCCCTTCACCTGCCCACTGGACCTATTCGGCGTGGCCTGACCTGCACTCCGTCAAGATCACCCAGACCTTGAATCAGCCCTGTCTCCCGGGCTGGGGCGGTGCGTGCGGCGCGGGTACGTTGACGTTGGCGGTCACGGATATCACGGACACTACGATGTCGCTGACGTCCATGATGATCTCGGACTGGCCATGTAACGCAGCCGGCCCATCATTCGGGCCCGAAAACACCTGAGAAAAGTTGTCAGCGCTTACCCCAACTGCGTTATCCAGTAAAACGCTTCCACAGGTGACCCCTCCCTCTTTCAGGCAATTGCCCCGGCGGATGCCCAGCTACTGAGGTTTTCGGGTTGTCGTCGGGTGGTGACGGTTCATGATCCCTGCGGTACGCCGGTGGTATGCGCTATCCGGAGGGTGGGGGCCTGACTGCTGAGCGTCGGGCGTCTCGGGAGAGGATCCGGCTCCAGGCCGGGGAACGGTTCGCGGCGGGTGAGAAGACCGCGGTGATCGCGAAGGATCTGCGGGTGAGTGTGCGGTCGGTGGAACGCTGGCGCCGTGCCTGGCGCGATGGTGGCATGGAGGCCCTGCGCTCCGCGGGCCCGGCCAACTCCCCGACCGTCACCGAGGCCCAGTTCGCCGCGCTTGAGGAGGAACTCGGCAAGGGGCCGTCAGCGCACGGCTTCGACGATCAGCGGTGGACCCTGGCCCGGGTCCAGACGGTGATCCGCCGCCGTCTGCGGATGAGCCTGTCAGTGACGACGGTGTGGCGGCTGCTGAAACGGCACGGCTGGTCCTGGCAGGCACCCGCCCGCAGAGCACTCGAACGCGACGAGCACGCGGTGGAGCTGTGGAAGAAGGAGGTGTGGCCCCAGGTAAAAGGCTCGCGGCGGCGTGTGACGGCTGGATCGTCTTCGAGGACGAAGCCGGATTCTCGATGACGCCGCCCCGCGCCCGCACCTGGGGCCGGCGCGGACACACCCCCGTCATCCGCGTTCGTGGCAGGTCCCGCCGCCGGACCTCGGTCGCCGCCCTGTGCTGCTACAAACCCGGCGAGCCGAGCCGTCTCATCCACCGGCCCCGCACCCACCTCCTGCTCAAGGGCGCCCGCAAGAGCTTCTCCTGGCAGGACTACCGCGACCTGCTGGTGAGGGCACACATCCAGCTCGGCGGCCCAATCGTGGTCGTCTGGGACAACCTCAACACCCACCTGGCCGCCGGACTGAAGCGGTATGAGGCCGAGCACGACTGGCTCACTACCGTCCGGCTCCCGCCCTATGCACCCGACCTGAATCCCGTCGAGGCCATCTGGTCACTCGTGCGCAGAGCGATGGCCAACACCGCTTTCGACACACCCGACGACCTCGACCGCACACTCCGCCGCGAGTTACGCAGAATCCAGCTCCGGCCCCACCTGATCGACGGCTGCCTCACCGCCACAGACCTGACCATCGACCCACCGACCCCACCCTGAAAACCTCAGTAATCTCCGAAGGGGCACGTCCAAGACCATCCCCAGGACCGATGCATAGCGCCCTGGCCGATGACACCTCGCCGCGCTCCCGAAGTCGCACCCCGACAGCGATGACTGGCCACGTCGACGCAAGCCTCATCCAAACAGTCAACCAGTGCACAGCTCTCTGAGTAGCCGTTGTCTTTCCGGACGTGATCGGTGGGTTTCCGCTGGTCAGGCATGCACTCCGTGGCATCGAGGAAGAGTCGGGCCGTCACGTTTGTCGGGATGACACGGAGGTCGTCGATGGCTTCGGTCATGGGCTTGTTGGAAGCACGCGAGACGGCTGCGCAGGTTCGGGTCGAAGAGCTTCGCGAGGAGGTGGAGCGGGTGCTGGCCGAGCTTGCGGAGGCGGAGGCGGTGCTGGAGCGGCGGGCCATCGCCCGCGTGGAGCTGGCCGAGGCCCTGGCCGCGCCGGAGCCGGAGGCCGAACAGCGGCCGGAGGCGGAGGCGGCTGTGGCGAAGGCGCCGGTGGCGGGGTCGGTGGTGCCGCACTGGCGGGAGGGCCTGGCGGTGGAGGCGCTCGCGCCGGACTACCAGCGGCTGGTGGGCGTGCTGGAGGCGGAGGCGGGCGGGTCCGGGCTGCGGGCACGGGAGTTGGCCGGGCGGCTGGGTCTGGAGGGGGTGCCGGCGAAGGTTGAGGGGGTGCGGTCGAAGGTTAAGCGGCTGGTGGAGCGGGGCTGGCTGGCCGAGGAGCGTCCTGGGGTGTTCACGCCGCGGCGGGTGGCCGGGTGACGTTTCGGCTCCGGTGGCGGGCGAGGCGGCGCCCCATGAGCATGGTCATCGACCACAGGACGGCGGCTTCGCTGCTTTCGGGCCGGGTCTCGTAGTCCCGGCCCAGGCGCCGCGAGCGCATCAGCCAGCTCAGCGTCCTCTCCACCACCCACCTGCGCGGAAGCACCACGAACCCGCTCATGTCGTCACTGCGTTTGACGATCTCCAGCGTGAGCCGGAGTGAGCATTTTCAACTTGGCCACTGATCGGGTGACGAGGTGGTGGTGAAACGGGCAGAGCCCCCGGGCTGTTGAGCAAGGTATCGATGCTCAACTCTTCAGCCTGGGGGCTCTGTTGGTTCCCTATCGTGCCGTACTCGATGTTGCGCATGCCCTCGTGGAGTGGGTGACGATGCTGATCGTCACCCGGGAGGGTGACCGCCGGTGCAAGCTGCCGCCCTCCGAGCGGGCCCTGGCCGCACTGGTGTACCTGAAGAAGAACGACACCCTGACTCAGATCGCGGCGGGTTTCGGGATCAGCGTGGGTACCACCCACGCCTACGTTCACGGCGTTGTGGCGCTCCTGGCAGGCCGGGCGCCGGGCCTGACCGCGGCTTTGAGAACGGCGGACGCCCGGTATGTCCTGCTGGACGGGACCCTCGCCGAGTGCGACCGGGTTGGTGACGGCCGCGCCGACTACTCGGGCAAACACCGCCGCCACGGGGTAAACATGCAGGTCATCACCGCGCCGGACGGAGCCCTGGTCTGGATCTCACCCGCTCTCGCGGGCCGGATCCACGATCTCACCGCGGCCCGTCGGCACCGGATCATCGCCACATGCATCCGCCTCGGCATCCCCGTCCTGGCGGACAAGGCCTACCAGGGAGCCGGCGACATCGTCGCCGTCCCACACCGCCGGCGACCCGGCAAAGACCTCACCGTCAAACAGAAGTCCGTCAACCGGGCACACTCCCGACTCCGGTGGCCCGTCGAGAGAGCCATCGCCCGGATCAAGACCTGGCGCATCCTCCGCAAAGCCCGAACCAGCCCGAACAAACTCACGTCAATCACCAAAGCCATCCTCACCCTGGAGGGGCACCGCTGAAAAGGTTCAATGTCTCCTTCGCCCAGTCGACCAGGCGGCCGGTGTAGCCGCCGTCGGCCCAGACCAGGCTGATCTTCCGGTAGTGGGCACGGAGCTTTTCCAGCATGCCGCAGGCGGCATCGCGGTCGGTCACGTCGGCCGCCGTGACCAGCACCATCAGCAGCAGGCCGAGCGTGTCCACGATGACGTGCCGCTTACGCCCGTTGATTTTCTTGCCGCCGTCGAAGCCGCGTGAGGCGGCCGGCACCGACGCGGCTGCTTTCACCGACTGCGAGTCGATGATCGCGGCGGTCGGCTCCGGGGCGCGGCCCTCGCTCGCGCGGACCTTCCCGCGCAGCCGGTCGTGGAACTCGGTGATCAGCCCCTTGTCGCGCCAGCGCCGGAAGAAGGCGTAGTGGGCTTGATCCGCTTTGACGGACATCTGAGATCAGGGGCTTGGGCCCCGGAAGGATGATGTTCATCATGGAGAGCATGGGGAAGAGGAAGCCGCGCCCTCGCCGCTCGTTCACGCCGGAGTTCAAGGCGGAGATCGTCGAGCTGTGCCGGCGGGGCGCGCGCTCGGTTGGTCAGGTCGCCAGGGATTTCGAGCTGACCGAGACCGCGGTGCGGAGCTGGGTGAGGCAGGCCGAGGTCGACGCCGGCGAACGGGACGGCCTGACCAGCGGCGAACGTGAGGAACTGGCCGCGCTGCGGCGGGAGAACCGCCGGCTGCGCGAGGACGTCGACATCCTCAAGCGTGCGACGGCTTTCTTCGCGACGGAGACCCGGTGAACGTGCACCCGTTCATCGAGGCGGAGAAAACCGCAGGTCACAACGTCAAAAGGACGTGTGAACTCCTCAAGGTCTCCCGGACCGCCTATTACGCCCGACGCATTGCCTCCCGTGGCCCGCGTGCGGTGCGGGACGCCGAGCTGACCGAACAGATCACCGCTGTTCACCAGCGTTCCCGCGGCACCTACGGGGCCCCGCGCGTTCACGCCGTCCTGAAGCGTGAAGGCGCCGGCTGCGGGCGCCGCCGGGTGGCCCGCCTGATGCGACAGGCCGGTCTGACCGGCAGGCACCGACGACGCCGGCACCGCACCACCCTTCCCGACCCACACGCGTCCACCCGGCCTGACCTGGTACTTCGTGACTTCCAGCCCGATTTGTCGGCCCTCGACACCCGCTGGTGCGGGGACATCACCTATATCGCCACGAGCGAGGGCTGGCTCTATCTGGCCACCGTGATCGACATCGCCTCACGCCGCGTCGTCCGCTGGGCGACAGCCGACCATCTGCGAACCGAGCTCGTCGCCGACGCGCTGCGGACCGCCTGCCGAACTCGCCGTCCATCCGGTCCGGTGATCTTCCACTCCGACCGAGGCTGTCAATACACCAGCCGTGAACTCGCCGTCCTGGCAGATGAGTTCGGCATCCGCCTGTCGGTCGGACGGACTGGGCAATGCTGGGACAACGCGCTCGCGGAATCGTTCTTCTCGACCCTGAAGAACGAGCTGGGCGACACCGACCCCTGGCCGAGCCGGGCTGCTGCCCGCACGGCGATATTCGAGTGGATCGAGAGCTGGTACAACTTGCACCGGCTTCACAGCAGCCTCGGCTACCGCAGTCCCGCTGAATACGAGACCGCTCTCGCGGCCTGACCACCACACCAAAGGTGCCCGTCAAAGCGGAACAAGCTCATAGCCCCGGTCCCAGGTGGGAAAATCGACCGGCATCGCCCGCCACTTGATGCCGTTGTCGACCAGGTAGCGGATCGCGTCGATCATCTGCCGGTGGCAGTAGCCCTCAGGCTGTCTGCCCTTCCCGTTCAGCCATGCGGGCACGGGCAGCTGATCGCGCACCGCCGCCCATTCCTCATCCGTCATGTCGGAGGGATAGGCGGGCGCACGCTCGGCATGGTCGCCCGCGTTCCCGTACTGATGGGCGAGGCAATCACACGACCGGGTAACCGAGTTGGACCCGGCGGGCGTCGGCACGGAAGACTGCGACAACAGGGCCTCCTGTTGCTCGGATGGATTCGACACCCACGAGCTGTGCAGGAGGCCCTGCCTTCATGCCCGTGCCACCAGAAGACCACCCGACCGGGAACCCTCGTTCGACCACCAAGCGAACCTCTCGGTACGACAACGGCTACTCAGTGGCGCATGCTGCCGCATGACCTGCCGGCCTGGTCGGCGGTGTTCTACTACTTCAGGTTGTGGCGCGAGGACGGGCTTGACCAGGGGATCCAGGAACTCCTTCGCTGCCAAGTCAGGGAGAAGGCCCGCCGATTAGAGGACCCGTCCCTCGTGATCATCGATACCCAGTCCGTCCGTGCTGCGGCGGGTGTTCCCAGGGCCACGACGGGGCTGGATGCGAACAAGAAGGTGTCGGGGCGCAAGCGGGGACTGGCCGTCGACGTTCTGGGGCTGATCATCGGCGTCGTCGTCATGGCTGCCTCGGCGCACGACAACGCAGTCGGCATCGCCCTGCTCGACCAGGCCGCCGAGCGGTGCGGAATGCGCCTGGAGAAGGTGCTGGTGGACCAGGGCTTCAAGGAAGCGGTCATCGTTCATGGCGCCCTGCTGGACATCGGCGTCGAGGTCGTCCGCCGCAACCCTGCCGACCAGGGCAAAGGGTTCGTCCCGCAGCCCAAGCGGTGGGTGGTCGAGCAGACGAACGGCACGCTGATGCTCCACCGGCGTCTGACCCGTGAGTACGACCACCGGCCCGACACCTCCGCCTCGCGCGTCTACTGGGCCTCCACCGCCAACATGGCCCGCCGCCTCGCCACACCCACGCCGACCTGGCGCGACACCATCGGGCTGGCCGCGTGAACATCACCGAACTCCTGGTGGACCTTCACCTCCGGGAGAACCAGGCCACAGCCCGGGCAGACGAACTCCGCCGTCAGATCGCACACTTCACCGCCGCCCTCACCGAGACCGAAGCTCGCCTCGCGGACCTCGCCACCACCCGCAAGGTCATCATCGAACTCGCACCTACCGGCACCGAACCCGATCCGCCCGAGTCGAGCACCGCCTACCAGACCATCGGCGACGCCTTCAACCAGCACCCCGACCAGGCGTTCCGGGCCAGCGACCTGCACGAACTCCTCGACATGCCCACCGACGAAGCATCCGTCAACATCACCCGCAGCCGCCTCAGACGCCTCACCCGCCAAGGCTTCCTCACCCAACCCGGACGAGGCCGCTACCAGAAACAGACTTAACGCCCACTCAGATAGGCGCGAAGGTCGTCAAGACCACTCGTACTAGTTACGAAAAGTCGAGCATTTGGCGTGGTCTTCAAGAGGTTCTCGGCATTGCATTTGCAGACATACGAACATGTGTTCCATAACCGAGATTGCAGGCATTTCCCTAACCCCCAGCCATGCCGCGTCGCAGCTAGTGTGACAATCTCATTTTGAGTCAGGTGAAGCCGTACGTAATTTCGCTGACCTGAGAGCAGTCAATTGCAGACGTCGCTGTACATTACCTACGAAATCTGCGTAGGTACCGGCAATCAAATGGCATGTAGGTAGGTTAGGGAGAAAGCATGAGCGTCACAGGCTGTGGTTTCGACTACCTGTCGCTTGACTGGACCGGCCGTCCCATTCCTGCATCGAGCAGCCAGAATAAGGCTCTCGCAGTAAACCCTTACTCCCGACCGTGGATCGAAAACTATCTAGGGGGCCTCGCACGCCGGGCGATTTCAGGGGAAAATCAAGATACCTTGAAACTCGAGCTGCTCGTCAAGTTGTTTCCGTGGCTGTCGAGGACGGCAGATTATCTATCATCAATTGCCCCACCGAGAGCTGACCGCGACTCGATTCGGAGCGAGATATTCTTTGAATCTTACCAGGCCATCGATCGCATCGATTGGCCCCGTTTTCAGCAATGGCCCGCGCTGCTCAAGTCTCACATCAGAGGCGCGTGTACCGCCGTAGCGCGCTCAGAGGACCAACTCACCAGAGGTCAGCGATCCGCCAGAAAGAGGTACCTACATGAAGAAGATCTCTTTCTGCAAATTCACCATCGCTTTCCAACCTGGACCGAACGCGTAGCGATCGCAGCAAGACTCAGCCCGCGGGGTGGACTATATGCCTGCCTGTACGGAAATCGGACCCTAGTAAGTATCCAAGATGTTGGCGTGTATGACAATGCGCCCGGCATCCTTCCGACTCCAGATGAGTCAGTTCTAGCCAGAGAGGAGCAGGAAGCTCTGGGGAAGTGGATATCTCAGGACCTCCCACCTTCACTCGCGGAATATGTGAGGGACTGGCTATCAGAAGGACGGGACAGTATTCCCGCCGCAAAACGCAGACAGCTCCAGCAGTTCGCCCCGAAATTGCGAGAAAGACTTCAATGACAACGGCCTCACGAACCAGGCCGTGTGCCACTGGCGAAAGAAGGGATATTCTAGGTGTTCATGAAACCTGCTGGCCATTGTGGCCGACGACCGTGGGTCAATCGGCTATGCGTCGTGATGGTCACCCTCCTGCTGGTCGTGGGTACCGAAACTGCGGCTACACCAAGAGGCCTAGAAGGGAGCGATGGGCGTAGGGTCAATCGCGTAGCAACTGTCGCTAACTCTACGGCGGTGGCTGCGGAAACTAAAATGCTCAAGGTTTCCCAAACCGGGAAATTTGGAGGCCCCACGCCTGTACCGGCTCCTACTCCGGGAGGTTCAATTACGCCTCTTTCTGGAGAAGCTGAAACCTCATCTGACTGGTCGATGTTTCGCCACAACCCACAGAGAACGGGTAGTCACCCTACGTTCTCATTGGCGGATCCGTTCACCACGAAGGATCTTCAGGTCAAATGGATGAGTAACCTTAACGGGTACATCAAGTCATCCGCTGCCATTGTGCGAAACACGGTTTTCGTGGGCTCCAATGATGGAGGCCTCTATGCGCTAGATCGAGAGACTGGCGCGGTGAAGTGGCGATATGCGACAAACGGACTCGTCGAATCGTCTCCAGCCTATTCACGGGGAAGGGTGTTCGTCTCATCATCTGATGGGGTATTGCATGCAGTGGATGGGGCAACAGGTGCTCGCTTGTGGGTGCACGGCCAACCAGGCGAGTACAACTCTTCCTCGCCGCTCGTCACGTACGGCACAACCTTCAGTGAGCATCGAGTGTTCGTTGGAACCTCCACGGGCAAAATCGTAGCCCTTAGTCACAACGGCCAGGCGATGTGGAGCTTCCAGACACAGGCCGAAGTACTCTCATCGCCGGCTTCTACCAGACTGGGAAATGTCGATGTAATCCTAGCTGCTAACAGTGCTGGTGAGGTCTTCGCACTGCAGGCCAGCACGGGAGCATGCCTCTGGCGCGTTGTGACGAATGGAGCTGTCGTAGGAGCTGTCGCTACGGATCAGGTTCGGGTCTACGCCGCGACGACAGCAGGTACTTTGTACTCCTTCGATGCCTCGACGGGGAACCAACTCTGGACCTATCACACCGGTCAAACGATTGTTGCTTCGCCGGCCCTCAGTGATGCGGACGCAGCAGGCGACAGAAAAGTCTACATCGGCACTCGAAGCGGAGCACCCAACGAGCCTGGAAGGCTCCATGCTGTATCCAGCCTGACAGGAGCCCAGGTCTGGTGTCGTATCTTCGCCGGATCTGTGCTCTCCTCCGTGGCTCACACGACACAGGGAGTGGTCTTCGTAGGAGCAGGGACCTCGCTCTGGGCTCTGAACAGGACGGACGGAAGCGTGCAATGGAGCGCCGCCTTGGGTGGTGAAGTCGCTGCCTCTCCTTCGCTGTCGCAGGGGGTTGTTGTGGTGGGCTCCGCCAACCATCACCTCTACGCCTTCGCCACGCCGACCCCCGTTCCGCCCTGTTCTACATGCACGACTCCTGCGCCCTCACCTGCGTGTTTGACGCCGGGTTGTGCCGCCCTCCAGCCCACGGTTCCCGTACCCTCACCTGCGTGTTTGACGCCGGGTTGCGCTGCCCTCCAGCCCACGGTTCCCGTACCCTCACCCACTCCGTCCATGTGTGCCGCAACCGTGTGTCCCAGTCTCCCTTCGCCTCCTTCCACCCTGGTTCCTCACAAATGAGGTAATGGCTAGGCCTGACGCAGCGACGGGCACATTTTGTCGGCAGGAAACAGGAATAACGCAAGATCCGCTGGCCGACATAGAAAAGAAAGCCATGGATTCCCGGGCTGGGAACGATGTCAGTATATCGTTCCCAGCCGACTACTGCGCGCTACGCGAAGGAACATCTGCCCTGACGGACCGGGGCAAAAAATGCAAAGACGTAATTGGTGCAGCATTAACCGATAATCTAAATTCCGGCGAGACGATCTTGTACCCATAGATCACCAAGAGAAGGGGATGTTTTGATTCCCGAGAGACGAGGCGGAAAGGCTTGCAGAGGTAGTAGCGTTACCCCGCAAGCAGATATTACACATCCTGCTCCACTCACGCTTTTCTCGAATCCAGCAAAGAACTGGGCGGTAGAGGCTTTTGCTATAATTTCCGAGGGAGGTGAAAGCTACCTCCTCTACATGGCAGCCGATCTTAACCGGTCCGGCTGGATGCGGTTCAACCTGGAGGCATGTCGGGCGAGCTCTATGATTTCTAATGTGCTCATCGACTGGATTGTGACCTTCGAGATTGCTGATTCCTCTGGGAACCTTTGGGTTACCGAAATAAAGGAAACTGGCTGCCAAGCGTGGGCTAAACATGTCTACCCTGATGCGCTTCTCCGGCTATCCTCGGATTACTTGATCACTCGGGATGGAAAGGTCGCGAGCCTCGTACATGGAACATCTTTCGATATGAAGGAGAGGTGCAAAAGGTTGTGGATTCGGCGGTCCCCTAATGAACCGCGCGACTTTTACCAGCTTCCGAAAGGCGAGTTTTCTTCGAACTATAATCTGAATATGTCGAGTGGCGGTGAATTTTCTGTCGACCTGATAGAAAATGGGATCATTAGGAAATTTCTAGGCACTCAAGGACAGGCTGCGCTCGAAGAAGTCGGGTTTTACGGAGCGCGTCACGTGGTCTCCATCGCCGGGGCGATCCGGTCAGAGGGCGAAAAATTCCCGTCTCTGATTCTTCTTGGCAGCGATGGGGTCGTCTTTTTCGTGGATTCCAAGAGTATGAAAGAATGTGACATTTCGTTCCCGAGTCCAGTAGCAAGTGTGCAAATTGTAAGCCATTTCGACAGTGCGGAAATCTATGCGGTCGATGTAAACGGTGACGGGTACATAGCGTCAATCGGGCGAACCCCATCGGGGAAGTGGGAGCCTGAACACGCTAGGATCACGTTCTATAGGCGTGGGGTATTGGAATTTTTTCCAGTGATGCATCCTTACTCCCGTCCGGCCGTATGCACAATGAATCACCTTGGGGTGTTCTCTTTTCATTCGCATGGCCCGACAGGGTGGGAGCGAGTTTCTCCCCCGGGCGCTTAAGGCGTCTGGATAATGCGACTTTTCTGTGCCGTTGATCCCCAGCCTCTACTGATTGAGCCTTTTCCATCTTGATCAGTTGGCGAGTTCGAGGGCGACGACGGCTCGGACGACTGCGGTGATTCGGGTGGTGCTGCAGCGGAGCTTCCGCAGGAGTCGCCAGCACTTGAGGGTCGCCATGGCGCGTTCGCCGAGGCTGCGGATCTTGGCGTGGTCCCGGTTGTGACGTCGGCGCCAGCCGCGAAGGTTCTTGCCCCGGAACGGGACGCGGACGGCAGGACCCGCACCTTGGTAGGCCTTGTCCGCCCAGCACTTGACGCCGTCGGTGGCGAGAGCGGCGGGAATGCCATGGGTCCGGGCCGCGGTCAGGTCGTGAGTGGCCCCCGGCAGCGCGTCCGATGCCCAGATCAAACGCCCGGCCGGATCGGCGATGACCTGCACGTTCATGCCGTGATGCTTCTTCTTCCCCGAGTAGTACGGCCGGTCGGCGGCGATGCGGTCGATCGGCAGCACGGTGCCGTCGAGGATCACGTACGCCTTCTTCCGCACGGTCTGCATGGCCTGTTCGAGCGTGGGCGCGAGGGCGGCCAGGAGGTCGACGGCCTCGCGTATGTACCGGTAGACCGTCGCGATCCCAACCCGAAAACCCGCCGCGAGGCGGGCGTAGGTGTCGCCGCAGCGCAGGTGAGCGAGGACGAGCAGGGCCTGCCGGCTACAAGTGAGGCACCGCCAGCGGGAACCAATGCGGCGGCGGTGACCTGCGAGAAGACCGGAGAGGTGCTGCAGGGTGCGGCTGGACAGATCGATGGCGGACGGGCAGACAAGCACGAGAGCTCCTGGCGGACTGGTGATCTTGGTCGTGAACCCGTCTACCAGGAGCTTTCTTCATGCCCACCACCGGGAACCCCGATCCAACCACCCGTCAGGTTGGAAGAGGTTCAGTCACGGCAGCTGTAGTTCGTGACGGGTGAGGTTCCTGGTCATGTGGTGGCTGGTGCGGTGATGTCGTTCCAGCGGCGGTGGCAGGCTGTTGCGCGATGCTGGTGATGGCGACGCCATCGCGACCAGTGCAGGGCGTGGGCGGGGTCGGTGTCCTGGCGGGGTCGGGGCAGGGCGAAGGCCCGGAGCAAGGCGAGGAGTTCACGCGGGCTGACGGGCCCCATCGCCCTGTCGGCATCAGTCTCGTCGGTCTCGGGGTTGGCCCGTTGCCTCTCGTGGAGGGCGCCGATGGCCAGGAGGGCGTAGGCGAGGACGCTCATCAGGCTCCAGCGATGCCAGGAGGTCCAGGAGGTGACCTGGCCGGTGTCGAGGTGGGCCAGGCCCTTGGCTCCCTGGAAGTCCTCCTCGACGCGCCAGCGGCGGCAGACCGCGCTGACCAGCACGGATGTCGGCTGCGGGTCGGGGTGCCAGGTGCGGTAGAAGGAGAGGGTGCCGGTGCGGCGGTGGCGGCGGACCAGGACGTGGCTGTGTCCGGCGGCCTGGCCGGGCGGGGTGTCGTCGGCGTTCACGTCGATCACCGCCCAGTCGTAGAGCCGCTCACCCTTTGTGCCGTTGCCGGTCTTCAACCGCATCCAGGCCTTCTTGGGGACCCGCTCCAGCAGGTCGGTGACCTTGGCTTTCCCGCCCGGTGTGGTGACTCGGTGGCTCGTGGGCACAGCGATCGCGTAGCCGTAGCCCAGGCTACGGATCCCCTCGCGCAACTCGCGTCCGCCATAGACCTCGTCGGCGGCCACCCACGCGGTGCGCACGCCCGAGGCATACGCGTCCTTGAGCATGTCGCCGGCCAGCTGCGGCTTGGTGGCGAACACCGTCTCGTCGGGCACCCCGGTAAGTTCACGGCGCTCGTCGTCGCCAGCCCATGCCTCGCCGAGGTAGAGACGGTGGCCGATCAGCGCGTGTCCGTCGGCGCTCACGTAGGACAGATGCACCGCGACCTGACACAACCCGATCCCTCCCAGCGCGCCGGAGTACTGCCGGGCCGCACCGACCGCGTCGGAGGAGGACTTCTCGTCGCCCGTCTCGTCCACCACAAGCATCACGTCCATGGAGCCGAGTTGCTCCACCGTCCATGCCGCGGCCGACCGACGTATCGCCTCGGTGTCGAAGCGGGCACGGGAGAGGAAATGCTGCAGAACGTGCGGACCGGTGTGGCCGATGGCCTCGGCCAGCGACCAGCAGTTCGCCGAGTCCTTGACCATCAGTAGCCCCTGAACCATGTTCCGGCAGGTCAGCCGCGTCTCCCGGCGTGGGAAACAGCCCGCGACCCGGCCCATCAAGGCCTCGAAGGACTCGCCCCACAGGGCGTGTACTACCGTGGCCTGCGCGGCCACCGCCTCTTGATTCGTCTTCACAAACGATCACGATGCAGGTGGCCGCACCTCTGCCCGCAGGCACCCACCCGCCACGCTGACCAGCGACGACGTCCAATGCCTCACGAACTACAGCTGCCGTGACTGTCCGCCAGTGGTAGCCGTGCACCCGCCCCGCCGACGCCCCGCACACCGGACAGATCGCCGCCTCCTGCGGAGTCCGCGACCGCACCACGATCCGTTCACCCTCGTCGGCCACATCTTCGATGACCAGCGGGAACAGACCCGAAAACACCATCTGCACAAGCTCGTTGACTTCCTTCACGCGAAGGTCAACGACCCGCACGACTCTCCGTCACCACCGAATGTGAGACAGAGCCCAAAGAGAGCCAGCCCCTGCGGGCGGCAGGAAGTACTCGAGTCAGCCTGCCCGGCGTCCTACGGCACGCTACGGGCGGCCAACCCGATCACGACACCGCTATCCCCAATACAAGTCGGAAGTACTGAACCTTTTCAGCGGTGCCCCTCCAGGGTGAGGATGGCTTTGGTGATTGACGTGAGTTTGTTCGGGCTGGTTCGGGCTTTGCGGAGGATGCGCCAGGTCTTGATCCGGGCGATGGCTCTCTCGACGGGCCACCGGAGTCGGGAGTGTGCCCGGTTGACGGACTTCTGTTTGACGGTGAGGTCTTTGCCGGGTCGCCGGCGGTGTGGGACGGCGACGATGTCGCCGGCTCCCTGGTAGGCCTTGTCCGCCAGGACGGGGATGCCGAGGCGGATGCATGTGGCGATGATCCGGTGCCGACGGGCCGCGGTGAGATCGTGGATCCGGCCCGCGAGAGCGGGTGAGATCCAGACCAGGGCTCCGTCCGGCGCGGTGATGACCTGCATGTTTACCCCGTGGCGGCGGTGTTTGCCCGAGCAGTCGGCGCGGCCGTCACCAACCCGGTCGCACTCGGCGAGGGTCCCGTCCAGCAGGACATACCGGGCGTCCGCCGTTCTCAAAGCCGCGGTCAGGCCCGGCGCCCGGCCTGCCAGGAGCGCCACAACGCCGTGAACGTAGGCGTGGGTGGTACCCACGCTGATCCCGAAACCCGCCGCGATCTGAGTCAGGGTGTCGTTCTTCTTCAGGTACACCAGTGCGGCCAGGGCCCGCTCGGAGGGCGGCAGCTTGCACCGGCGGTCACCCTCCCGGGTGACGATCAGCATCGTCACCCACTCCACGAGGGCATGCGCAACATCGAGTACGGCACGACAGGGAACCAACAGAGCCCCCAGGCTGAAGAGTTGAGCATCGATACCTTGCTCAACAGCCCGGGGGCTCTGCCCGTTTCACCACCACCTCGTCACCCGATCAGTGGCCAAGTTGAAAATGCTCACTGTCTCCAGGCGGTGGACGACGCTACTGCCGGTGGTGGAGAAGGTCCTGGCCGGACACGTCCCGGACCCCACGGAGATCTCAGCCGGCCGCCTCGTCCTGATCTACGGCACCCTGGTGACCACCTGGGACGGGGCAAGCGAGGGCACAACAATGTTCTCCGGCAAGCACAGGGACACCGGCTTCAACCTGCAGGTCGCGGCCACTTTGTCAGGGGATCTGCTCGCGGTCCCGGCGCCCGTCCCGGGCTCACGGCACGACATGCATGCCTGGCGGCAGTCCCACTTTCCCGGGACGTTCGCCAACCGGGAGGACATCGGTGACCTGGGCTACCTCGGCTCCGGGATGCTGACCGCGAGACGCAAGCCCCCAGGCCGGGAACGGCCCGCCGGAGACAAGGTCTACAACCAGAGCATCGGCAAACTCCGCGCCGCGGTCGAGCGGGCGATCGCGCACCTGAAGGACTGGAAGATCCTCGCCACCCGCTACCGCGGCGCCCTCCAAACCTTCCCCCTCATCACCAGGACCATCACCGCCCTCGCCTTCTACAAGAAGGGCTGGTGAACCCCGTGAATAGGCCTCCTGGCGAGGGTGTGCGGCTGGAGGCGGCCGCCTCGCCATGGCCGGGCGAAATAGCAGGTCAAACACCATTCAAGCCTGCCCGAACCGGGCCTTCTGCAACACCCTTTAGACATCATCTCATTTGGCCAGTCGGCGGTAGCAGATGAGGGTGCAGGCAAGGCTGGAGAAGGCGAGGAAGTGCTCGGCCTTGCGTTCGTAGCGGCGGTGGAGTCGTCGGCAGCCGGCGAGCCAGGACATGGTCCTTTCGATGACCCATCGGTGGCGGCCGAGCCGTTGTGAGGACTCGATGCCTCTGCGGGCGATGCGGTGTTTGATGCCGCGTCCGCGTAACCATCGTCGCAGGTGGGCGTAGTCGTAGCCCTTGTCCGCGTGGAGCTTGCCGGGCTTGCGTCGTCGGCGTCCGTGGCGGGAACGGATGGGCGGTATGCCGCGAACGAGGGGCTCGAGGGCCTGGCTGTCGTGCAGGTTGGCGCCCGAGATTGCGACGGACAGGGGCAGACCGGTCCGCTCGGTGATCAAGTGGATCTTCGAGCCATACTTGCCCCGATCGACAGGATTCGGACCTGTCAGATCCCCCTTTTCAAGGCCCTCATGTTCACCGAGTCGATCGCGCAGCGGGACCAGTCGAGCTCGCCGCGGGCGCCTCGTTCGTCGAGGACCAGGCGGTGGAGCTTAGCCCACACGCGGGCCTTGCTCCACTCGGAGAACCGTCGGTGGGCTGTCGCCCCCGAAGGGCCGAACGATGCCGTGGGCAGCTGCTGCCAGGTGCAACCCGACGTCGCGACGAACACGATCGCGGCCAGTACTTCACGGTCACCGTGCCGGCGCCGTCCACCGCCTTGGGGCCGCGACGGCGCCTCCGGCACCACCCGCTGGAACAGCACCCACAACTCGTCCGGCACCAGCCGCTCAACGATCCCCACCATGAACGAGAGCCTACCCCGCGAGGACCAAATGAGATGACTTCTTAGCCCGACCCGACGTCACAGAAATACCCTCGTAGGGTCCTCGCTGCGAGATCCTCGATGCAGACTTTTGGAGCTCCAACTGCTGTAGGCAAACGCCTTTCAGGTGTTTGCCTACAGTTACCTAAGTTGCATGTCGAGCGGCGCGCCATCATCAGTTTTTCGTACCGGCTTACCGATGCTGCTGGAAGGCACCACCCCCAGAGCAGAGGAGATCCGATGTATAAATCTGTGTTCTTGCAACCGACAGGGAGGCACCGCAGGGCGGTGATCCCACGGCAAGCCGTTCGCGCACGTAAGGGTCGAATCACCCCCACACCCTCTGAAGGGACAATCTTCTGGAATCATTCACTCTCCCGCGAAACATCTAGAGTCGTAGCGGGTGCCATCCTTACCTGCCTGGTTCTGACTGTGCACCTATTCGGCCTCCCCTTCTCCTTTCACCACCCGGGGAACGACCAGCCCGCTGAATCGACCGCTATCACCACCTCGCCCACTAAAGACCTCCCACGTAATTACTGGGGCAAGGGTGAGGCGGAGAAAAGCAAGAGGAGCCGCCAGACTACTGGAACTCGCGAGGCGAGGGTAATAGCACAGCCTATCGAAGCCGTGGCAAGTCCACGCTGCAATCTGCAAGGCTCATCAACGCTTGAGCTGGCTAATGGTACGGAATCCGTCTCCGCGAGAGTTCCACACTCAGATAGCACGCAACGCCGTCGACTTGGCCCGCAACCAGTCCCCGCCCTCAGGACGGCAGGAAGCTCCGTTTTTCTCGCCTCAAACCAAAAGAATGGTTCAATTAAGGCGGCATGCATCGACGATGTGCGATTCGGCGAGGAAAACGAAAGCATCCGCCTATTCCAGCGCGCCCTGATTGACCATAGCAGTAACATCCCTGCGGGCGCAACTGGCCTATTCGGAAAACAGACTCAGGCAGCCTATGCCGCCTTCAAAGAACACCGGAAAATTTCGAAAAATGTGCCTCGGGAAAGGGTGTTCGCGCTCCTCGGACTGCAGCCAGCCGGCCCACTTGAAACGACCCGGCTTGCTTCGCCTTTGGCAAGCAATACGGTCTCGTACAAATTCGGAGTACGTCATGAGAGGTATGCGGCGGGTTTTCACACAGGAGTTGACTATGCGGCACCTGCAGGGGCGAGTGTATATGCTGTCCGAGCAGGAAAAATTGAATATACTAAATCTGACCCGACGGGGTATGGCAAGTGGATCGGACTTCGAGCGGACAACGGACGGCTGTATGTATACGCTCATCTCTCGCAGATCAGCGTGCAGGCTGGAGCGCACGTCTCCGCAGGCGACGCGATTGGCTCCGTAGGTTCGACGGGGCACGCAATCGGTCCGCACCTTCACTTTGAAGACCATCCCGAAGGCGTGTTTAAGTATGGGGAGGTGCGAGAGCCGCAATGGTAAGAGTTGTCGCGTAAGTGGTTCCGTGAGGCTTATTCACGGGGGTTCGTAGCCCGATTTCCTTGATCGTGAAGAGGGCCCTGCTGCGTAGCCTGATGTTTGCGAAGACGTCAGATCATTACCGGGGCAGGGCCGTTGAGCTGGGACGTTACGACAGGGCTGGACAAGGATCAACTGGGCGGGCTGGTGGAACAGGTCCACCGGGCGTTGGTGGAGGATCCGGACCGGACGGTGACGCCGGGGCGGATGTGGGTGCTGGGGCTGTACAAGTCGGTGGTACTGGTGCTGTTCCTGCTGCGGCAGAACCCCGTCCAGGAGGCGGCCGCGGAGCTGTTCGGGATCTCCCAGGCCACTGTCTCCAGGCGGTGGACGACGCTACTGCCGGTGGTGGAGAAGGTCCTGGCCGGACACGTCCCGGACCCCACGGAGATCTCAGCCGGCCGCATCGTCCTGATCGACGGCACCCTGGTGACCACCTGGGACGGGGCAAGCGAGGGCACAACAATGTTCTCCGGCAAGCACAGGGACACCGGCTTCAACCTGCAGGTCGCGGCCACTTTGTCAGGGGATCTGCTCGCGGTCCCGGCGCCCGTCCCGGGCTCACGGCACGACATGCATGCCTGGCGGCAGTCCCACTTTCCCGGGACGTTCGCCAACCGGGAGGACATCGGTGACCTGGGCTACCTCGGCTCCGGGATGCTGACCGCGAGACGCAAGCCCCCAGGCCGGGAACGGCCCGCCGGAGACAAGGTCTACAACCAGAGCATCGGCAAACTCCGCGCCGCGGTCGAGCGGGCGATCGCGCACCTGAAGGACTGGAAGATCCTCGCCACCCGCTACCGCGGCGCCCTCCAAACCTTCCCCCTCATCACCAGGACCATCACCGCCCTCGCCTTCTACAAGAAGGGCTGGTGAACCCCGTGAATAGGCCTCCGTGGCTGGTGGCATCAGAGGAAGGCCAGCGGGACGTCCTTCTCAATACAGAGCCGCAGGGTGCCCGCCAGCTGGCGGGCACCCCCGATGTGCTGCAGGAGCTGGTTTGCCGCCTTCCCGTGCCCAGTGGCCGGTGATCGCCTCCAGCCGGACCAGAATCGAAGCGCACTCGGCAGGCGAGAGGTCGTCACCGCCGGCATCCGGATGATCGGGGAGTGGCTCCAGAGCGGTGAACATCTCGCTCCATGGACGCTCGCCGCCGAAGCCTCACATCTCGGAGAGACCCCCGTTATGTTCTTCGCGGTCCTGCAAGAGGGCCGCTGGCCTCCAGGCCCGGCATGACTGTGTCCCCCTGTCGAACGGATGACAATGCCGTTGCTTTTGGGGTGGGCGGGCGTTGAGCCGTTCGTGTTGGTGTCGCGTCTGGAGCGGCTGGGGATTGGGAGCTTGACCCGATCGTGCCCGCCGGAGCTGGTGGACCAGGTCGTTGGTGTGACGGGTTGCGGTGAGAAGCGCCGACGGGCCTTCCCCCGTGAAGGTGGGCACGCGGCTATTGGTCACGCGGCGAGCGTGAGTTTAGCGGTGTGGTGTCGTCGTTCGTATTCGTCGGGGCTGAGGTGGCCGTTGGTGGAGTGCCGGCGGCGGGTGCTGTAGCGGGTCAGCCAGGCGAAGACGGTCCTGCGACAGGTGTCGGCGTCGCCGTAGTCGTGGGCGCCTTGGAGGGTCTCGCGTTTCAGGGACGCGTGGAAGCTTTCGCAGGCCGCGTTGTCGGCGCTGGTGCCGACCGCGCCCATCGACCGGGTGACCTTGAGCTGGTCGCAGAGGCCGGCGAAGGCCCTTGATCCATATTGGGGTCCGTGATCGGAGTGGAACACCGCCCCGTCCAGCGAGCCGCGGGTGCGGGCGGCCATCCGCAGAGCGTCGGCGACCAGATCGGTGCGCATGTGGTCGGCGATGTACCAGCCGACGATCTTGCGGCTGAAGCAGTCCAGCACCGTCGCGAGATAGAGGAACTTCCCGCCCGCGAGCGGGAGATACATGATGTCAGCCATGTACTTGCGTCCGGCTCGGGGGCGGTGAAGTCCCGCTGGAACAGGTCTGGAACCGGTGAGGCTGCCGGGTCGGGGACCGTGGTGCGGACGCGTCCGCGCAGGCGGATCCCGGCGATGGAGTACGTCCGCATGACCCGGGCGACCCGCTTCTCGTTGACCCGCCGCCCTTTCTCGCGGAGCTCGGCGGTCACGCGCGGGGAGCCGTAGGCGCCGCCGGACTCGCCGTGGACCTCACGGATCTCCTCGGCCAGGACCCGGTCCTCCTGCTTCCGGGCGGCCCGGGCCTCGGCACCGGCGAGCCACTTGTAGTAGCTGGACCGGTTGACGTCCAGGACCTGGCAGAGCCGCTTCACCTCAAAGGTGGCCCGGTGGTCGTCAACAAACTGGAAGCGGCTCCTCACCAGTTCGTCTCTCCGGCGAAATACTTGGCCGCCTTGCGGAGGATGTCCCGCTCGGTGGCGAGCTTGCGCTCACTGGCCTCGAGTTCCGCCACCCGGGCCTCCAGGCGCCGGACCCGCTCGTCCGGATCCGCAGGCGTCACCGCCGCCCGGTGGGCGGCCGGCTTCGCACCTGCGGCGGTGACGCCGCGACGTTCGCGGTCCCGCAGCACCCATTCGCGCAGGGTCGCCCGGTTGATGCCCAGGTCAGCGGCGATGTTCTTATACGTCGCCCCGGGTGTGGACGCGTACAGGGCCACGGCATCAGCCTTGAACTCGTCCGAATAGTCCTTTAGCGCCATCGACGGTCTTCTCGCTTCCTCCGGATCAAGCAGATCCAGTATCAGCGTGTCCACCACTCAGACCGCGTTTGAGATCTGTCAGCGGATGCGTTGCAGTGGTCGTCGTCCGGTCCGGACGACGGGCCTGCCGCGTGTGAGCCGTCGCAGTATGACGTCGGTCATGGCCCAGCGGATCATGGTTTCGGAGTGGGCCGGGCTGCGTTCGTAGTCGCAGGCCAGGCGCCGGCGCATGGTGATCCAGCTGAACGTACGCTCTACCGCCCACCGCTTGGGCTGGACCTGGAAGCCGCGCTGTCCGGGCTGTTTACGGACGATCTCCACGGTGCGGCCGAGGATCTCCTGGGCCCAGACCACGAGGCGGCCGGCGAATCCCTGGTCTGCCCAGATCAGCCGTACCGTCGGGTGGTCCAGGCGGGTCCACAGCAATGGCCGCTTGGCGCCGTCCCGGTCCTGGACACTCGCTGCAACGACGTGCACGGCCAGCAGCAGGCCGAGGGTGTCGGTGACGATGAACCGCTTGCGGCCCTTGGTCTTCTTGCCCGCGTCGTAACCGCTGGTCTCCTTCGGCACGGTGTCGGCGGCCCGCACGGACTGCGAGTCGATCAGAGCGGCCGACGGTTCCGCGTCCCGACCGTCCGCCTCGCGAACCTTTGCACGCAGCGTGTCGTGGATCTTCTCCACCGTGCCCCCGTCATGCCACCTGCTGAAGTACCAGTACACCGTCTCCCACGGGGGAAAGTCCTTCGGCAACTGCCTCCAGGAGCAGCCCGTCCGCACCACGTAGAAGATCGCGTCCACGACCCGGCGTCTGGGGTGTTTCTCCCGCCGTCCACCCTTCGGCCCGGTCCGCGGCGGCGGCAGCAACTCATCGATCAGTGCCCACTGTTCATCCGTCAGATCCGACGGGTAGCCCTCCCCGACAGCGCTCATGCACCACTCAACGAGCCAGTCCCGCCGCCGCAACGCCAGATCTCAAACGCGGTCTCAGGGGGAGGCCCCCCATTCCTGGTGCGTGGTTCCAGGCCGAAGCCCTCCATCCCGCCCTTCCCCAGCCGAGCCGGCACTCCCGCCTCGGTCAGCGATCTCCGATCGCCTACGAGAACGACTTCCAATGAACAGAAACTACCCTGGCCCGAGCCGCATAGACATGTACAAAATCCGGGGTCAAGGCCCCACCTCGGCCTCGCCACCCGCCTCATCACCCACCGACACGTCCAGCGCCTACGCCAGGACCTCTAAGCGTCTCTCCTATCGCTCTCTAAAATGCCCACTCTATGAGTTGACCCCCAGCCAAGCGATCAAAGGATCCGTATGCACACCTTCAACGTGACGCTAATTTTGGCCACTGACGGAGATATCTACATTCCAGCCGAAGAGATAAGCTCCTTACTGCACACACTGGCTGATTCTATTAACGAAGCGCTAGGCGAGCCAGGTGAAGGGGAATTTGCGATAGTCGTCAACGAAATACGCCGACTCAACAGGGTTGCAGAGCAAATAGACCTCGAGATGCTGCTAATGTGACTTAGCCTCGGTCACGGCAGCTGTAGTTCGTGATCATGGCTGGTCGTGACGGTGGTGTCGTTGCTGGTGGCAGGCGGTTGCGACGGCCTGGTGATGGCGTCTGAAAGCGATCCAGTGCAGGACGTGGTCACGGTCGCGGGCTGGCGGGGGTAGCACGAGGGCCCGCAGGAGACGGATGAGCTCGGGACAGGTCAGCGGGACAAGTCCAGGCTGCGGCTCGGAGTCTTCATGGACGGCTGCGGCCGTGAGGGCGAGGACGGCGGCGGCGATCAGGGAGAACAGTGAACCTTTTCAGCGGTGCCCCTCCAGGGTGAGGATGGCTTTGGTGATTGACGTGAGTTTGTTCGGGCTGGTTCGGGCTTTGCGGAGGATGCGCCAGGTCTTGATCCGGGCGATGGCTCTCTCGACGGGCCACCGGAGTCGGGAGTGTGCCCGGTTGACGGACTTCTGTTTGACGGTGAGGTCTTTGCCGGGTCGCCGGCGGTGTGGGACGGCGACGATGTCGCCGGCTCCCTGGTAGGCCTTGTCCGCCAGGACGGGGATGCCGAGGCGGATGCATGTGGCGATGATCCGGTGCCGACGGGCCGCGGTGAGATCGTGGATCCGGCCCGCGAGAGCGGGTGAGATCCAGACCCAATGCCGTTAGGTTAACCTGCTCCTCCATCGTGTATGACGGACGTTCAGGGGTGCTCGTGGAGCCCGAGTTGCGTGATGTGGTCAGCGTTGGGCTGCTGGCGCGGGTGTATCCGGCTGGGCTCGTTGACGAAGTGCTTGAGGTGTGCGGGCGGGTGGAGCGGCGGTCTCGGCTTCTGCCGGCCCGGCTGATGGTGTACTTCGTCCTCGGGATGGCGTTGTTTTCGCCGGATCCGTATCTGGAGGTCATGCGCAAGACGACGTTCGGGCTGCGGCAGATCGGCCTGCTGGGGGCGTGGCGGGAGCCGAGCAAGCCGTCCATCTTTCTGGCGCGTCAGCGGCTGGGAGCCGAACCGTTGCGGGAACTGTTCACCCGCGCCGCCGTACCGCTGGGCGGGCCTGCGGACACCTGGGCCTTCTGGCGTGGGCTGCGGTTGATGGCGGTGGACGGCACCTGCGTCGACTTGGCGGACACTGCGGCCAACGAAGAGGAGTTCGGCCGACATGGCGGCCGGCCGAAGGCGGGCAAGGAGCCGTACAAGCGGGCGGCGTTCCCGCAGGCCAAGATCGTGGGACTGGTGGAGTGCGGCACACACGCCGTCGTCGACGCGGTGGTCAGCGCGTACTCGGTCCACGAGTCGCTGACCGCCCAGGGCCTGGCCCGGTCGATGGGCCCGGGCATGTTGATCCTGGGCGACCGGGGCCTGCCAGGCGTGGATCTCTGGCGGGCCTGGCAGGCCTCCGGTGCCGATCTTCTCCTGCGGCTGGCCGGCCAACGCTACAAACTCGAGCCTGACCGGCTGCTGCCCGACGGGTCCTGGATCACCACGATCTACGGGTACCAGGACCGTCGACGGGAGCACGGTATCCAGGTCCGCGCGCTGCGCTACCAACTCGACGAGGGTCAGGAAACCTACACGCTGCTGACCACGCTGCTCGACCATGAGTATTACCCCGGAGCGGAGTTGGCCGCCCTCTACACCGAGCGGTGGGAAGTGGAGACGACCTTCAAAGAACTCAAGACCCAGCAGATCGGAGCGGGCACGGTCCTGGCCAGCAAGACCGTGGACGGAATCCTCCAACAGATCTGGGGCCACCTGCTCGTGCACTACGCACTGCGCGTGCACATGTTCGAAGCAGCCCGCGCCAACGCCGATGCCCTCGACCCCGACCGGCTGTCCTTCACCACCTGCCTGCGAGCCGCCCGTCGCATCGCCTTGATGCCTCCGGCGGACTTTTCCCCCTCATCACCTCAGCCCTGCCCACCTGATGCTTGATGAACTCCTCGCCAACGTGAACCCACCCAGGCGACCGCGGACGAGTCCTCGTGTCATCAAACGCATCATCTCCCGATACCTCATCAAGAAGCCTGACGACCGGCAGGCACCCACTCCACCCCGCAACCCCACGCTCATACCACCCCCACCCGGCCCTTAACCTAACGGCATTGGATCCAGACCAGGTCTCCGTCCGGCGCGGTGATGACCTGCATGTTTACCCCGTGGCGGCGGTGTTTGCCCGAGTAGTCGGCGCGGCCGTCACCAACCCGGTCGCACTCGGCGAGGGTCCCGTCCAGCAGGACATACCGGGCGTCCGCCGTTCTCAAAGCCGCGGTCAGGCCCGGCGCCCGGCCTGCCAGGAGCGCCACAACGCCGTGAACGTAGGCGTGGGTGGTACCCACGCTGATCCCGAAACCCGCCGCGATCTGAGTCAGGGAGGCTTATTCACGGGGGTTCGTAGCCCGATTTCCTTGATCGTGAAGAGGGCCCTGCTGCGTAGCCTGATGTTTGCGAAGACGTCAGATCATTACCGGGGCAGGGCCGTTGAGCTGGGACGTTACGACAGGGCTGGACAAGGATCAACTGGGCGGGCTGGTGGAACAGGTCCACCGGGCGTTGGTGGAGGATCCGGACCGGACGGTGACGCCGGGGCGGATGTGGGTGCTGGGGCTGTACAAGTCGGTGGTACTGGTGCTGTTCCTGCTGCGGCAGAACCCCGTCCAGGAGGCGGCCGCGGAGCTGTTCGGGATCTCCCAGGCCACTGTCTCCAGGCGGTGGACGACGCTACTGCCGGTGGTGGAGAAGGTCCTGGCCGGACACGTCCCGGACCCCACGGAGATCTCAGCCGGCCGCCTCGTCCTGATCGACGGCACCCTGGTGACCACCTGGGACGGGGCAAGCGAGGGCACAACAATGTTCTCCGGCAAGCACAGGGACACCGGCTTCAACCTGCAGGTCGCGGCCACTTTGTCAGGGGATCTGCTCGCGGTCCCGGCGCCCGTCCCGGGCTCACGGCACGACATGCATGCCTGGCGGCAGTCCCACTTTCCCGGGACGTTCGCCAACCGGGAGGACATCGGTGACCTGGGCTACCTCGGCTCCGGGATGCTGACCGCGAGACGCAAGCCCCCAGGCCGGGAACGGCCCGCCGGAGACAAGGTCTACAACCAGAGCATCGGCAAACTCCGCGCCGCGGTCGAGCGGGCGATCGCGCACCTGAAGGACTGGAAGATCCTCGCCACCCGCTACCGCGGCGCCCTCCAAACCTTCCCCCTCATCACCAGGACCATCACCGCCCTCGCCTTCTACAAGAAGGGCTGGTGAACCCCGTGAATAGGCCTCAGGGTGTCGTTCTTCTTCAGGTACACCAGTGCGGCCAGGGCCCGCTCGGAGGGCGGCAGCTTGCACCGGCGGTCACCCTCCCGGGTGACGATCAGCATCGTCACCCACTCCACGAGGGCATGCGGAACATCGAGTACGGCACGATAGGGAACCAACAGAGCCCCCAGGCTGAAGAGTTGAGCATCGATACCTTGCTCAACAGCCCGGGGGCTCTGCCCGTTTCACCACCACCTCGTCACCCGATCAGTGGCCAAGTTGAAAATGCTCAGTGACCAGCGCATCCAGGAGTTCCAGCAGGTCACCTGGCCCTGGTCGAGCCCGGTGAAGCCCTTGGTGAACTGGAAAGCTTCCTCGATCCTCCACCTGCGGCAGATCACTTCCACCAGCGTGGCCAGCGAGACGTCGCCGGGCGCCCAGCAGCGGAAATAGGACACCTCACCGGTGTAGCGATGCCGGCGCGCGACCAGCACACTCGCCCCGGCCGCGTTCTCGTTCTCGTTCTCGTTCTCGTTCTCGTTCTCGTTCTCGTCGGGAGTGTCGTCGGGGCGGACGTCGGGCCAGGCCCAGTCGTACTCGCGGGTGCCCTTGGTGCCGTGTCCGGTCTGCCGGCGCATCCACTGCCCGGGCCGCACTCTGTTGATCAGTTTGCGGGCCTCCCGGCGGTGGCCCGCCCCGTCGGTGACCTGGTACGAAGCCGGGACGGCGACCGCATAGCCGAGCCCCAGCGAGCGTATGCCCCGACGCAGTTCACGGCCGCAGTACACCTCGTCGCCCGCGAACCAGCGGGCTGCGATCCCCGTGGCGAGCGTGTTGGCGACCATGGCCAGCGCCTGCTGCGGTTTCGTCGCGAAGACGATCCGCTCCGGCACCCCGGCGGCCTCGCGGCGTTCCTCGTCTGCGGCCCAGTCCGCCGGGAGGTACAGGACCCGGTCAATGATCACCTTCGTGGTCGCGGTGACCGCCGCCAGGTGCACCGCCACCTGGCACAGACCCACACCACCGATCGCCCCCGAGTACTGCCTGCCGGCTCCCACACAGTCACGGCAGCTGTAGTTCCGTTGTTTTCGCTGTTCGGGGGCTTGCCGGGGTGGGTTCGGGTGTGAGGGCGGCCACCGTGATCATGAACGTTTGTGACGACGTATCAAGACGCGGTGGCCGTGGAGGCCACGATAACCGAGCGGGTGTGGGGCGAGGCATTCGGAAGGGCGATGAAGGCGGTCGCGGGCTGTTTCGCACGGTGTGAGGCACGTGCGACGGCGGCGGAGCTGATCACGGGGCTGTTGCTGGAGCTGGATACGCGCAATTGCTGGACTCTCGGGCAGGCGCTGGGGCATCCGGGACCTCACCGGTTGCAGCACCTGTTGTCTCGGGCCCGGTTCGATCACGGCCTGGCCCGGAGGGAGATTGTCGGTCTGGTCGTCGATGAACTTGCCGGGCAGAAAGTGGTGTTGGTGGTGGACGAGACGGGGGATGCGAAATCGTCCACGGACTGTGTGGGTGAAGTTGACCCCTGAACTTGGACAGCGTGTGCTTACGCTGCGGGGGTGAGGTCTTGCTGCAGCAGGGTCCGGGTTTCGAGTGGGGTGAGGTATCCGAACTCGGGGTGCTTGCGGAGCCTGGCGCGGTTGTACTCGACCTCGATGAAGCGGAAGACGTCGGTGCGGGCGGCCTCGTGGTTCTCCCAGACGGTGGTGCCGATCTCCGCTTTCATCAAGCCGAAAAAGCTCTCAGCTGCGGCGTTATCGTAACATGAGCCGGTTCGTCCCATGCTCTGCCTCAGGCCCAACTCCTGTACCGCCTGGCGGAATTCGCCCGAGGTGTACTCCGACCCGCGGTCGCTGTGCATGATGCAGCCGGGCTGGAGGTCGCCGCGGCCGGCGGCCATGCGCAGTGCGTCGGTGACCAGTCCGGCCCGGTGGTGACTGGCCATCGCGTACCCGATGATCTCGCGTGTCCCCAGGTCGAGCACGGTCGCCAGGTACCACCAGCCCTGGAGCGTCGGCAGGAACGTGATGTCCCCGACCAGCTTCACGCCCGGCTGAGGAGCGGTGAAGTCGCGTCCGACCAGGTCAGGAGCGGGTTTGGCCTTGCGGTCGGGCTTGGTCAGGCCGCGCCGCTTGCGGCGCGTGACGCCATGGATGTCACGCTCGGCCATGATCCGCACCACCTTCTTCCTGTTGACCGTCCGGCCTCGTCTGCGCAGTTCGGCGTGGATGCGTGGGGCGCCGTAGGCTCTTCGGGAGCCAGGGCCGCCGTGGATCGCCCGGATCTCGTTGGCCAGCTCGTCCTCGGAGGCCTGCCGCGCCCGGGCCGCCGGGCGCGCGGCCTTCCAGGCGTAGTACGTCGAGCGTGGCACCTCCAGCACGCGGCATAGCAGCGACAGCCCGGGTATCGGCTGGTCATCGGGGGTGTCGGGGTGGGAATCGGCTCTCTGCGCGTCGATGAAGCCGCACACTGTGGCGGTGTCTACTTCAACGTGTCCGTCGCGAAGAGAGCCGTGGCTTTTTTCAGGATGGTCACCGTCTGCTCCAGCTCGCGGTTGCGCCGACGGAGCCGTCCCAGTTCCTCCCGCTCGGCGCTGGTCAGCGCCCCGGAACTGCCCTGACCTCGGTCAACGGCCTCCTGCTTTACCCAACCCCGCAGGCCTTCGGGACTGACCCCGAGGTCGCGGGCGACCTCGGTCACCGTCTTGTCCGACGAGCGGGCCAACGCGATGGCATCCCGTTTGAACTCGGCCGTGTATCGCTTGTTGCTGTTGCTCTTCTTACTCACTGCCTGGAACTGCTTCCTCCGGAACGATTCGTCCCAGTATGAGGCTGTCCAAGTTCAGGGGAAAAACTTCACTATGGCCATGGCGTACTTGAAGCCTCGGCGGCCTGCCGGTCCGACAGACCGGGCAGGAACTACAGCACGCAGACGGTGGCCAGCTGGGCGGGCGAGAGGCCGGGGCGCCCGTCGCGCGGGTACCAGTCGGCGAAGTCCTCGTCGCGCCACAGCCCACCGAGCCGGTCGCGCACCCATATCGCCGTCGCGCCATCCGGGTTGCCCGCCCGCGCGGCAGACCCAACCTCAGAACGGTTCAAGATGTCCGACCAGTCCATCAGCCAGCACCGCCGCCGCCAAACGGGCCAAAGTCCACCATATAACCTGGAAGATCCTCACCCGCTACCAAGGCCGCACACAGCACCATCGTGATCCCTGTGCGTGTCGCGGTGCCCTTGGGCGGCCGTCCGCATCGAAAATTGCCGTATGAACGGGACCGTAGCTGACGCACTCATGTACGCCTGGTTCTTCTTGGCCATCCTGTCCACGGCCTATGTGGCGTACGACGCGTTCACACAGAATCCGGAACTCGTGGTGATGAAATGGGGCTGGGTGCTGGTCACCCTCTACATTGGTCCGATTGGCGCGGCCCTTTACGTGCTGTCCTGCAAAGAGCCGCGACCGGGTGTCCACGAGCAGTTCACAGCCCCACTATGGAAGCAGGCTCTCGGCTCGACAATCCATTGCGTGGCCGGTGACGCGACGGGCATCATGGTGGCGTCTGTCGCTGCCTCCCTACTGGGCCTCGCACCCTGGGCCGACGCAGTGCTCGAGTACGTTGTGGGCTTCGGCCTCGGATTGCTGGTCTTCCAGGCCTTGTTCATGCGCGACGAGCTTGGTGGAAGCTACGCAAAAGCGGTCCGCTCGACGGTGTTCGCCGAGTGGCTGTCGATGAATTGTGTGATGGGTGCCATGGTCGCCGTGAACGTCATCATCCGCAGCCATGTGCCAGGTGCGCAGGGCGTTTCCGACGTGGGTTTCTGGGCGACGTTTTCACTAGCCGTGCTAGCCGGATTGGTGTGCGCGTACCCAGTCAACGTCTGGTTGGTCGCCAACCATCTCAAACACGGTATGGGCACCGTGGCGGTATATGGCGACGGTAACTCCCTACTTCAGCATGCAACTCCGACCGCCGCCATGGCCATGGCAGAGCCTGATGTGACTGGCGCGCAGAAGGCTGCCATGGCTACGCTGACCGTCCTATTTCTCGCGTTTGGTGTAATCCTCGCCGCACTCTTCGGCCATCTAGCCTAACCTCGCCGTTTCGGTTGGGTACGGCAGCTGGTACTGCAGCCGTGAGTGTCTGTTGGGTGTGTGACGCGTTGGTCTGTTCGTGGGTTGAGATTCCCCCGGGGTGCGGAAGTGGCTGGTGGAGTGTCAGATGGGGATCGTGAAGGGAGATGTCACGATGTCCGCACCGATGAAGTACCCGCTGGAGTTGCGTGAGCCCCTCTCTGTCAGTCTTGGGTGAGACATCCCGCTTTGTCGGGTTAGCCTGAGAGGGCACGACAGGAGTACCACCCCTCATGACCAGCAAGAACACCTCCGGCATAGATCCAGCGCCGAGGCCGAAGCGTCGCACCTTCTCTCCCGAGTACAAGCTGCGGATCGTGGCCGAGTACGACGCCGCGCCCAAGAACGAGAAGGGCGCGGTCCTGCGCCGCGAGCGCCTTTACCACTCGCACGTCACCGAGTGGCGGGCCGCGCGGGACGCTGGGGCTCTGGAGAACCTGGTCGACCGCCGGACGAGTCCGGCCCGTCCGAAGAAGTCCGGCCTTGAGGTGGAGAACGAGAAACTGCGGCGCCAGGTGGAGCGGCTGGAGAAGGAACTGGCCCGGAACAAGGCCGCGTTGGAAGTCCTGGGAAAAGCGTCGGCGCTCTTGGAAATGATCTCCGAGAGCGCGGACTGACGCACGCCGCCGGGCCGGTCGTGGACGCCGCGTTCAACGGGATTGAGGGCGAGCTGGGCGTCACCGCCGCGTGCCGGCTGACCGGCCGCTCACGGGCCACCCACTACCGCAGACTCAAGCCCGCACCGCTGCGCGAGCACACACCGAGGCCAACGCCGCCCTCGGCGCTGGACGCGGACGAGCGGGCCGCGGTGCTGGAGCTGATGAACTCGCCCGAGTACGCCGAGCTGCCACCGGCCCAGATCTGGGCCCGTGAGCTGGACGCCGGCCGCTACCACTGCTCTGTGTCTCGACGATGTACCGGATCCTGCGGGAGCGGAGGCAGTGCGGCGAACGCCGCCGCCAGGCCACCCACCCGGCGAAGGCCGTGCCCGAGCTGGTCGCCACCGCACCGTCGCAGGTGTTCACCTGGGACATCACCAAGCTCGCCGGACCGGACAAGGGCATCTGGTATCACGCCTACGTCGTCATCGACATCTTCAGCCGCTACGTCGTCGGCCACACCGTCGAGAAGGCCGAATCCGCCGAACGGGCCGAGGAACTGATCCGCGAGACCATCGAGTGCAACGGCCTGATACCCGAGACCGTGCACGCCGACCGCGGCACCTCGATGACCAGCAAGAAGGTCTCCCAGCTCCTGATCGACCTCGGCGTCACCAGAAGCCACTCACGCCCCAAGGTCTCCAACGACAACCCCTACTCGGAGGCCCAGTTCAAGACCACCAAGTACGTTTCCGACTACCCCGAGCGGTTCGATTCGCTGGCCCACGCCCGCGAATGGTTCGACGCGTTCACCTCGTACTACAACCACGAGCACCGGCATTCCGGCATCGGCTACCACACCCCGGCCAGCGTCCACTTCGGCACCGCCGACGAGGTCCACGATCAGCGAGCCACCACCCTCGCCGAGGCATACGCCCGGCACCCTGAACGCTTCGGCCACCGCCCCAGACCACCCCAGATCCCTCAGCAGGCATGGATCAACGACCCGGCCAAGCGCCAGGAACCCGCACTACAAACCTCATAGCGACACAACCGTCTCACTTGACTTGAAATCTTCCGGGGCGGGCGGTGGCCATGTATCGGGCCGGTGATCCGTCACATGGCGAGGGATCTGGGCGTGCACCACGAGGCCCTGCGCAACTGGATCCGCCAGGACGAGGCCGACCGCGGTGAGCGCGGGGATCGGCTGACCAGCGAGGAGAACAGCGAGCTGGTGGCTCTGCGGAAGGAGGTCCGGGACCTGCGCCGGGCGAACGAGGTCCTGCGCACTGCCTCGGCGTTTTTCGCGGCCCAGCTCGACCCGACCCGGCCCAGGTGACCGCGCTCATCGACGAGCACCCCCACCTGGGAATCGAGCTGGTACTCCGGGAGACGAACACCCTGCCCTCCACCTACTACCGTCGGCGCCGCAGGCAGAAGAACCCGTGCCGCCGTGAGCGCGAGGACGCTGCACTCCTGGAGATGATCAGAGAGATCCACACCCAGTCGCACGGTGTCTACGGCTCGCCGCGAATCCACGCGGCACTGGCCCGGCGCGGGATGAGGGTGGGCCGCAAACGGGTGGAGCGGCTGATGCGCCAGGCCGGCATCCAGGGTGTCAGCGACCTGGAGTGGAGCCCCGAACAGATCGCCGCCCACCTGCGCGCTCTGTGGCCGGACCGGCCCGAGCGACACCTGTGCCACGAGAGCATCTACCGGGCGCTCTACCAGGGTGCGAAAGGCGTCCTGAGCAGAACACTCACCAAGAAGCTGCGGACCGGCCGGCCGCTGCGCAAGCAGCGCCGCAAGGCCGACTAGCGCGCTCCGCGGTTCGCCGTGCCGGCGACACTCATCGACGAACGCCCGTCCGTCGTCGAGCTCCGCGAACGCACCGGCGACTGGGAGGGCGATCTCATCACCGGGTGGAGCAACCGCACCGCCATCGCCACACTCGTCGACCGCCGCACCCGTTACGTCCGCCTCGTCGCCTTGCCCGACGGACACAGCGCGGACCAGGTCCACGCCCGCCTCACCGAGGCCCTTCAGGACCTTCCCGATTTCGCACGTATGACGCTCACCTGGGACCAGGGCGCCGAGATGGCCTGCCACGACCGCCTCGCACCGCTGTTCCGCGACGGCGTCTTCGTCGCCCACCGCGGCAGCCCCTGGCAACGCGGCACCAACGAGAACACGAACGGCCTGCTCCGCCAGTACCTGCCGAAGGGCAGCGACCTCTCAGTCCACACCGCCGACGACCTCCAAGCCATCGAGGACCGCCTCAACAACCGACCCCGAAAGACACTGGGATGGCAGACCCCCGCCGAGCTCTTCGCAGGCGCTCTGACAGCATGACACCAGCAACGTTGCGACGATCATGCGAATCCACCTTAGACGTCATCTCATTTGGCCAGTCGGCGGTAGCAGATGAGGGTGCAGGCAAGGCTGGTGAAGGCGAGGAAGTGCTCGGCCTTGCGTTCGTAGCGGCGGTGGAGTCGTCGGCAGCCGGCGAGCCAGGACATGGTCCTTTCGATGACCCATCGGTGGCGGCCGAGCCGTTGTGAGGACTCGATGCCTCTGCGGGCGATGCGGTGTTTGATGCCGCGTCCGCGTAACCATCGTCGCAGGTGGGCGTAGTCGTAGCCCTTGTCCGCGTGGAGCTTGCCGGGCTTGCGTCGTCGGCGTCCGCGGCGGGAACGGATGGGCGGTATGCCGCGAACGAGGGGCTCGAGGGCCTGGCTGTCGTGCAGGTTGGCGCCCGAGATTGCGACGGACAGGGGCAGACCGGTCCGCTCGGTGATCAAGTGGATCTTCGAGCCATACTTGCCCCGATCGACAGGATTCGGACCTGTCAGATCCCCCTTCTCAAGGCCCTCATGTTCACCGAGTCGATCGCGCAGCGGGACCAGTCGAGCTCGCCGCGGGCGCCTCGTTCGTCGAGGACCAGGCGGTGGAGCTTAGCCCACACGCGGGCCTTGCTCCACTCGGAGAACCGTCGGTGGGCTGTCGCCCCCGAAGGGCCGAACGATGCCGTGGGCAGCTGCTGCCAGGTGCAACCCGACGTCGCGACGAACACGATCGCGGCCAGTACTTCACGGTCACCGTGCCGGCGCCGTCCACCGCCTTGGGGCCGCGACGGCGCCTCCGGCACCACCCGCTGGAACAGCACCCACAACTCGTCCGGCACCAGCCGCTCAACGATCCCCACCATGAACGAGAGCCTACCCCGCGAGGACCAAATGAGATGGCTTCTTAGAACCCAAGGAGCACCTGGGGGTCATTCTTACGGGAGCAACGACAACGGGGCCCGCAAGGTCTGGCGTCAGCTCCGGCGGGAAGGCGTCGATGTCGCACGGTGCACCGTCGAGCGCCTCATGCGAGTCCTCGGCCTGGCCGGCGCGGTGCGCGGGAAGAAACGCTTCACCACCGTCCCGGATCCGGCCGCGGCCCGGCCGAACGACCTGGTGAACCGCAACTTCACCGCCGAGGCGCCCAACGAATTCTGGGTGACCGGCTTCACTTACGTCGCCACCTGGGCGGGAACGGTCTACGTCGCGTTCGTCATTGAGGTGCCCCGAAGTTCGCGGACTCCCGCCATGCAAGAGATACTTACCTTGACCAAAGGATAGGTAAGTGGCAAAGCGCACGACCCCGTACTCGGCAGAACTCAAAGAGCGAGTAGTGCGGGAAGTACTCGACAAATCACGCCCCCACGCGGATGTCGCCAAGGAGTTCGGTGTCACCGAGAGCTCGTTGAGTCGTTGGGTCGCCCAGTACCGGAAGCGGCACCTCGCAGGCGAACCGATGGCAGATTCCATCGCCGCGGACGAGCGTGTCCGCGAGTTGGAGAAGAAATTGCAGGAGGTCACCACCGAACGGGACTTCCTAAAAAAAGCGGCAGCCTTCTTTGCCCGCGACCATCGGTGACCGAGAAGTATGAGTTCATCGACGGCGAGAAGGATAATTTCCCGATCACGGGCATGTGCACCTGGCTTGACGTTTCCACCTCTGGTTTCTACTCCTGGAAAATGCGACCGGCTTCGCCCACTTTTGAGCGGCGTGAAAAACTGAAGCTCATCATTCGTCATGTCTTCGACGAATCCGATGGCACCTACGGATACCGCCGAGTTCACGCCGCCCTCGGCCGCAAGGGCGTCGAGGCAGGGCCCGAGCTGGTGCGTCTCCTGATGCGGGACCTGGACCTGGTCCCCTGCCAGCCAAGGCCCTGGCGGATCACGACCGTGTCAGACAATGATCAGCCGGCACTCCGGGACTTCCTCGGACGCGACTTCACGGCCGCCGCTCCCGGACAGAAACTGGTGGGAGACATCACATACATCCACACCTGGGACGGCTTCCTCTACCTGGCGACGGTGATTGACTGCCACACCAAGGCCGTTGTCGGCTGGTCCATGGCGAACCACATGAAGACATCCCTCATCTCGGACGCCGTCGACATGGCAGCGGGCAATATCAAGCTCGCTGATGGATGCATATTTCACTCTGACAGAGGAAGCCAGGGTGGATTCAACTGGTCGTCGCAACACCTCGTGATCATGGAGGTGTGTAATGGGTCTGCCGAGGAAGCAAGGGTCGCAGCCGCCAGCAGGTCTGCGTCGGCAGTGGGCTGCGGATAGGGCGATGCGGCCGCCGATGCGCTCACCGGGCCGGCCTGAGCCATCGCGCGCTGTGCAACGAGACTTCTGGCGCCTGATCGCCTCGGGGATCACTTCTGTCCAGGCTGCCGAGGAGGTCGGGGTGTCGGCACGGTCGGGATCCGATGGTTCCGACACGCTGGCGGGATGGCGCCGCTGAGTCTGGACGAGCCCTCGGGCCGGTACCTGTCGTTCGCCGAGCGTGAGGAGATTGCAGTGCTCAAAGCTCAGGACAAGAGCGTGCGTGAGATCGCCCGCACGATCGGGCGAGCTCCGGGAACGATCTCTCGCGAACTGCGTCGCAACGCCGCGACCAGGAGCGGCAAGCCGGTCTACCGCGCTGTGGTAGCCCAGTGGAAGGCGCAGCAGGCCGCGAAGCGCCCAAAGACGGCGAAGCTCGTGGACAACGACCGTTTGCGTGAGTATGTGCAGGACCGGCTCGCCGGTGACATCCGTCGGCCCGACGGCACGATCGTTTCAGGTCCTGCGACGGCACCGTGGAAGGGACTGAACAAGCCCCGCCGCCAGGACAGGCGGTGGTCGACGGCATGGAGCCCGGAGCAGATCGCGCGCCGGCTGCGGGTCGACTTCCCTGATGATGAGTCCATGCGCATCAGCCACGAGGCGATCTACCAGTCGCTGTTCATCGAGGGCCGGGGCGCGCTCAAGCGCGAGCTGGTCACGTGTCTGCGCACGGGCCGTGCGCTGCGGGAGCCAAGGACGCGGTCCCGAAACAAGCGGCAGGGCCACGTCACCGCTGATGTCGTTTTGAGTGAGCGCCCGGCCGAGGCCGACGATCGTGCTGTCCCTGGCCATTGGGAGGGCGACCTGATCATTGGGACGGGTAGGTCCGCGATCGGCACGCTCGTCGAGCGCAGCAGCAGGTCCACGCTCTTGGTCCATTTGCCACGGCTGGATGGCTGGGGCGAGGAACCGTATGTGAAGAACGGGCCATCGCTCGGCGGATACGGGGCCGTCGCGATGAACGCGGCACTGACGGAGTCGATGACCAAGTTGCCCGAGCAGCTACGCAAGACCCTCACCTGGGACCGCGGGAAGGAGCTCTCCGGTCACGCCCAGTTCGCCATGGAGAGCGGGACGCGGGTGTTCTTTGCTGACCCCCACTCGCCCTGGCAGCGACCGACGAACGAGAATACCAACGGGCTCCTGCGACAGTACTTCCCGAAAGGCACGGACCTGTCTCGGTGGTCCGCCGAAGACCTCGAAGCCGTCGCATACGCACTCAATAGCCGGCCCCGCAAGATCCTCGGGTGGAAGACACCCGCCGAAGTCTTCGAAGAGCAACTACGCTCACTTCAAAAACCTGGTGTTGCATCGATCGGTTGAACTCGCCCAGTACACTTCACAAGAGTTCCGAACGAAACTTCAAAGGATGCAAATGCGGCCCTCGGTCGGCAAGACCGGAGTCTGCTGGGACAACGCCATGGCCGAGTCTTTTTTCGGAGCCCTGAAGAACGAACTCGTGTATCGCACTACCTTCCCGTCCCGGGAACACGCACGCAAGGCGATAGTGCGGTACATAGAAGTCTTCTACAACCGTAGACGCCTGCACTCGGGACTTGGGTACAAGACCCCGCAAGAGGTTCACCGCGAATACGAGAAGATACAGCTCGCAGCGTAAGTTTCTCGCGCAAGCACAGTCCGTTTTCCTCGGTGCCCCTCACATCGACGTGTTCTCCCGTCGGGTCCTGGGCTGGCGCACAGCCGGACATATGCGGACCGAACTCGTCATGGACGCGCTCAACATGGCCATCTGGACGCGTCGGCGTGAAGGCCGCCATGACCTGGCCGGGCTGATCCATCACAGCGATGCGGGCAGTCAATATACGTCGGTTCGCTACAGTGAGCATTTTCAACTTGGCCACTGATCGGGTGACGAGGTGGTGGTGAAACGGGCAGAGCCCCCGGGCTGTTGAGCAAGGTATCGATGCTCAACTCTTCAGCCTGGGGGCTCTGTTGGTTCCCTATCGTGCCGTACTCGATGTTCCGCATGCCCTCGTGGAGTGGGTGACGATGCTGATCGTCACCCGGGAGGGTGACCGCCGGTGCAAGCTGCCGCCCTCCGAGCGGGCCCTGGCCGCACTGGTGTACCTGAAGAAGAACGACACCCTGACTCAGATCGCGGCGGGTTTCGGGATCAGCGTGGGTACCACCCACGCCTACGTTCACGGCGTTGTGGCGCTCCTGGCAGGCCGGGCGCCGGGCCTGACCGCGGCTTTGAGAACGGCGGACGCCCGGTATGTCCTGCTGGACGGGACCCTCGCCGAGTGCGACCGGGTTGGTGACGGCCGCGCCGACTACTCGGGCAAACACCGCCGCCACGGGGTAAACATGCAGGTCATCACCGTGCCAGACGGAGCCCTGGTCTGGATCTCACCCGCTCTCGCGGGCCGGATCCACGATCTCACCGCGGCCCGTCGGCACCGGATCATCGCCACATGCATCCGCCTCGGCATCCCCGTCCTGGCGGACAAGGCCTACCAGGGAGCCGGCGACATCGTCGCCGTCCCACACCGCCGGCGACCCGGCAAAGACCTCACCGTCAAACAGAAGTCCGTCAACCGGGCACACTCCCGACTCCGGTGGCCCGTCGAGAGAGCCATCGCCCGGATCAAGACCTGGCGCATCCTCCGCAAAGCCCGAACCAGCCCGAACAAACTCACGTCAATCACCAAAGCCATCCTCACCCTGGAGGGGCACCGCTGAAAAGGTTCACTGACCGCCTGGCCGAAGCCGGCGCCGCACCCAGCATCGGCACCGTCGGCGACGCCTACGATAACGCCGCGGCCGAGTCGATGACCGGTCTCTGCAAGACCGAGCTCATCAAGATGCAGGCCCCCTGGCGCACGTTGGACGAGGTCGAGATCGCCACCCTGCCCTGGGTCGACTGGTACAACGAGCGACGACTCCACGGCTCCGCGGACAACCTCCCCCCGATTGAGTACGAGACCGTCCACCACCGTTCACACCAGCCCGCCCAAGCAGCCTGAAAACCACACATCAACGCCTCCACGAAAACCGGGGCGGTTCAATCCGGACGAGTTCAAGGCCGATGCCGTGGCCCTGTACGAGTCCACACCTGGGGCGACGTACAAGAGCATCGCCGCTGACCTGGGTGTCAACCGGGCGACCCTGCGTGAGTGGGTGCTGCGGGACCGCGAACGCCGTGGGGTCACCGCCGCGGTCGCGAAGCCGGACGCCCGGCCTCAGGCGGCGGTGCCGTCCGCTGATCCGGACGAGCGGGTCCGGCAGCTGGAGGCCCGGGTGGCCGAGCTTGAGGCAAGTGAGTGCAAGCTCGCCACTGAGCGGGACATACTCCGCAAGGCGGCCAAGTATTTCGCCGGAGAGACGAACTGGTGAGGAGCCGCTTCCAGTTCGTTGACGACCACCGGAACACCTACGAGGTGAAGCGGCTCTGCCAAGTCCTGGACGTGAACCGGTCCAGTTACTACAAGTGGCTCGCCGGTGCCGAGGCCCGGGTCACCCGACAGCGGGAGGACCGATTCCTGGCCGAGGAGATCCGTAGGATCCACGGCGAGTCTGGCGGCGCCTACGGCTCCCCGCGAGTGACCGCCGAGCTCCGGGAGAAAGGGCGGCAGGTCAACGAGAAGCGGGTCGCCCGCGTCATGCGGACGTTCTCCATCACCGGCATCCGCCTGCGCAGACGCGTCCGCACCACCGTCCCAGACCCCTCAGCCTCACCGGTTCCTGATCTGTTCCAGCGGAACTTCACCGCCACCGGACCGGGTCGGAAATACATGGGCGACATCACCTATCTGCCGCTCGCGGGCGGGCAGTTCCTCTACCTCGCCACCGTGCTGGACTGCTTCAGCCGCAAAGTCGTCGGCTGGTCCATCGCCGGCCACATGCGCACCAGCCTGGTCACCGACGCACTGCAGATGGCCGCCTCGACCCGCGGCGGCCTGGATGGCGCCGTGTTCCACTCCGACCACGGGGCCCAATACGGTTGGCCTTCGCCGACCTCTGCGAACAGCTCGGGGTCACCCAATCCATGGGCGCGGTCGGCACCAGCGCCGACAACGCGGCCTGCGAGAGCTTCCACGCGTCCCTGAAACGCGAGACCCTCCAAGACACCCGCGACTACGGCAACGCCGACGCCTGCCGCAGAACCGTCTTCGCCTGGCTGACCCGCTACAACACCCGCCGCCGGCACTCCGCCAACGGCTACCTCAGCCCCAACGAATACGAACGCCGACACCACGCCGCTAAACTCACGCTCGCCGCGTGATCAATAACCGCGTGCCCACCATCACGGGGGAAGGCCCACCGTCCGGGTTCCACCCGCCAACACCGGGGAATGAACAACATCAACTGACGGACCGGGGGTCAATCTTCAACCGGCCAGGGTGGGTCACGATTCAAGCGCCGCCGACAGAATCCTTTCATCGCGCGTTCCCGCTGCCGGGTCGGTTGGTGGGAGTTCTCTGCCCGGTTGTTCAATCCCTTGTGGGAGCGGTGTTCCACCGATGGCCTCACCTCACCGTGTGCGGCCCCGTAGGAGCGGAGCTTGTCGGTGACAACGATCCTGGGCACCGTCCCGGTGGTCTTCATCAACCGGCGGAAGAAACGCCTGGCCGCGGCCTTGTCCCGCCGGTTCTGGACCAGGATGTCCACCACATGGCCGTCCTCGTCGACGGCCCGCCACAGGTACTTCCACTCCCCGTTGATCTTGATGAACACCTCGTCGAGATGCCACTTATCGCCGGGGCGGGGGCGCCGCCGGCACAGCGCGTTCACGTAGGTCTGGCCGAAGTTCAGACACCAGCGACGGATCGTCTCGCAGGAGACGATCACGCCGCGCTCGACCATCAGCTCCTCGACCTCACGGAAACTCAGAGGGAAGCGGAAGTACAGCCACACACAGTGAACCTTTCAGCGGTGCCCCTCCAGGGTGAGGATGGCTTTGGTGATTGACGTGAGTTTGTTCGGGCTGGTTCGGGCTTTGCGGAGGATGCGCCAGGTCTTGATCCGGGCGATGGCTCTCTCGACGGGCCACCGGAGTCGGGAGTGTGCCCGGTTGACGGACTTCTGTTTGACGGTGAGGTCTTTGCCGGGTCGCCGGCGGTGTGGGACGGCGACGATGTCGCCGGCTCCCTGGTAGGCCTTGTCCGCCAGGACGGGGATGCCGAGGCGGATGCATGTGGCGATGATCCGGTGCCGACGGGCCGCGGTGAGATCGTGGATCCGGCCCGCGAGAGCGGGTGAGATCCAGACCCAATGCCGTTAGGTTAACCTGCTCCTCCAGGTCTTCTCGCAGGTCACCGTCCCCGCATTGGTTCCCGCTGGCGGTGCCTCACTTGTAGCCGGCAGGCCCTGCTCGTCCTCGCTCACCTGCGCTGCGGCGACACCTACGCCCGCCTCGCGGCGGGTTTTCGGGTTGGGATCGCGACGGTCTACCGGTACATACGCGAGGCCGTCGACCTCCTGGCCGCCCTCGCGCCCACGCTCGAACAGGCCATGCAGACCGTGCGGAAGAAGGCGTACGTGATCCTCGACGGCACCGTGCTGCCGATCGACCGCATCGCCGCCGACCGGCCGTACTACTCGGGGAAGAAGAAGCATCACGGCATGAACGTGCAGGTCATCGCCGATCCGGCCGGGCGTTTGATCTGGGCATCGGACGCGCTGCCGGGGGCCACTCACGACCTGACCGCGGCCCGGACCCATGGCATTCCCGCCGCTCTCGCCACCGACGGCGTCAAGTGCTGGGCGGACAAGGCCTACCAAGGTGCGGGTCCTGCCGTCCGCGTCCCGTTCCGGGGCAAGAACCTTCGCGGCTGGCGCCGACGTCACAACCGGGACCACGCCAAGATCCGCAGCCTCGGCGAACGCGCCATGGCGACCCTCAAGTGCTGGCGACTCCTGCGGAAGCTCCGCTGCAGCACCACCCGAATCACCGCAGTCGTCCGAGCCGTCGTCGCCCTCGAACTCGCCAACTGATCAAGATGGAAAAGGCTCAGTGCGCAATGATCTCCGCCGGGTAGCAGTGGTTTCTGTACGACCGCGGTGCGGACAACACGGCCGGCTCCCCTCCCTGAAGCAGACAACCCGAAGATCATCCCACCCCGCCCCGACAACGTGACTGTGAGGATGTTGGGGTGCTGTTCCGGGTGGCGGTCTGGCCCGCAACGTGACTGGCTGTAGTGCCTTGGCGTTGATCTGCCGGCTGGCGTCCGGGACGGTGCGTGCTGCCGCCGGGCAGAGGGGTGTGTCCCGATAGGGGCCTTCGCGACAGGCACCGTCACAGTCTTGACCGCCCTCTCGGCCCGGCGGCGGCCATCGGTTCCCGGAGCAATCAGGAGACAGCGGCCTTGCCCAGCATCATGCAGTCCACCATCCCTTGTCATCTCCCGGCAGACACTGCGGAGGATGTCCTGCTCGGTGTGGACACCCATAAGGACGTCCATGCCGCCGCGGTCATCACCGTGCTCGGCGCGGTCCTGGAGGGCCGCAGCTTCCCGGCGACGGCCGATGGATACCGGCAGCTCCTCGACTGGGCCCGCTCGTTCGGCACGCTTCGGCGGGCCGGGGTGGAGTGCACCGGCTCCTACGGAGCCGCCCTGGCACGGCACCTGCGGGCTGGGGGCATTGAGGTGACCGAGGTCAACCAGCCCGACCGGGCGGCCCGGCGCCGTCACGGCAAGACCGACGCTGCCGATGCCGAGGCGGCCGCACGCGCTGTGCTGTCCGGACGCGCCACCGCCACGGCGAAGACCAGCGACGGCCCCGTCGAGACGCTGAGGCTGTTCAAGCTGGCCAAGAGCTCCGCGGTCAAGTCCCGCACCCAGGCCATCAACCAGCTCAAAAGCATCCTGGTCTCTACCGACACGCCTCTGCGCGAGTCACTGGCGGGGCTGAGCAACCCGCACCTGATCAAGCGATGCGCCGACCTCGACGCCACCGCAACGACAGGTCCGGCAGCGGCCGCCCGCCACACCCTGCGGCTCCTGGCCCGCCGTATCCGGCACCTCACCGAGGAGATCGACGAGCTGGGCAAACGGATAACCGAAGCCGTCCAGGCCAGCGTCCCGAGCCTGCTCGAGGTCTACGGCGTCGGCCCGGACAGTGCCGCCGCCCTGCTCATCTCTGCCGGCGACAACCCCGAACGCCTGGCCAGCGAGGCATCCTTCGCAGCCTTGTGCGGTACCAGCCCGGTCGAGGCATCCTCCGGCAAGACCCAGCGCCGCAGACTCAACCGCGGAGGCGACCGCCAGGCCAACGCCGCCCTCTACCGCATCGTCCTCAGCCGCCTGCGCTGCGACCACCGAACCCGCACCTACCTGCAACGACGCCTCACCGAAGGCAAAACCCGACGAGAGATCATCCGCTGTCTCAAACGCTACGTCGCACGAGAGATCTACCGGCACATCGTCACTCCGAGAACCGAGCCAACTCAGCCCAACACCCCCGCTTGACATCCATAGGGGCATCAGAGCCCTTGCATCGGCTCCACAGCAGCCTCGGCTACCGCAGCCCCGCCGAATACGAGACCATCCTCGCGGCCTCACCACCACACCAAAGTTGTCCGCCAAAGCGGAGCAAGCTCACCCGCGAGCTTCTGTTCGCCAGCGGGGTGCTCACTTAACCTCACGCAGGTATCCGCTTGCCACGTCGAATATGAAGCCCCGGATCGCATCTGTGTACGGAACAAACGGGCTTCTAATTATCCTCGCCATAGAGTCGCCAATATCTTCTTCAAGGCCCCTGAAGGCTTCCGGCGACCAGGGCGGAGTGACTCCGCAAGTATCTTTTAGTTGCCTTGTGAAGTCATCGTTTCCGAATGTCAGCATTCCACAGTCGGTGTGGTGGATCAGTATTATCTCTTTGGTCCCTAGGAGGTTTTGGCTGATTGCTAGGGATCGTATAACGTCTTCGGTTACCACTCCGCCTGCGTTTCTGATGACGTGAGCCTCTCCCTGCTGCACGCCCAAGATGGCGTGCACGTTGATGCGCGCATCCATACAGGCCACGATGGCTACGCCTCGCGATGGCGGCAACGGTAGGGGCCCTGCATGAGTCTCGGCATAGGAAGAATTATTACTAAGATATTCGTCTACTGTACTCATATCCGCCTCCTGCTACCTTCCAGTGTGCCACCTTGGGTCGAGGCCAGCAGCGGTTGCTGTTCGCTTCCTCCAGCACCTCACCCAGCTCCGACCGATGGCCTCCAGCCACCCACCGCTTTACGAAGTAGTTCCAAGAGCCGGACTCCTTTTCCCAGCACTTCCAGCGCGGCGTCCCATTTCTCCAGCTACTTCTGGAGGCGTTCGATTCGCCGCCGCAGCTTCTCGTTCTCGAGCTCGGCTGCCGACTTCTTCGGCCGCACACCTGCCGTCCGCCAGTCGGCCGGCGCATCCAGGGCACCGGCGTCCTTCGCAGCCATTCCTTGACGTGGGAGTCGTACAAGCGCTCGCGGCGCAGCACGACGCCCTTCTCGCTCTTGGGCGCGGCGTCGTACTCGGCCACGATCCGCAGCTTGCACTCGGGGCTGACTGTGCTGCGCCTGGGCTTCGCGACCAGGTCTATCGCGGGGGCGTTCTCGCTGGTCATACAGACAGACCTACTGTCGTGCCCTCTCAGCTAACAAGGCAAAACGGGGTGTTTCACGCCACAATGTGTGAGAGGGGATCGCCGACGTCATGGACCTCTCCAAGGGCACGACCGGTGACCTAGTGTGATGCGCCGGAAATCTCAGGTCTTAGACGTCATCTCATTTGGCCAGTCGGCGGTAGCAGATGAGGGTGCAGGCAAGGCTGGTGAAGGCGAGGAAGTGCTCGGCCTTGCGTTCGTAGCGGCGGTGGAGTCGTCGGCAGCCGGCGAGCCAGGACATGGTCCTTTCGATGACCCATCGGTGGCGGCCGAGCCGTTGTGAGGACTCGATGCCTCTGCGGGCGATGCGGTGTTTGATGCCGCGTCCGCGTAACCATCGTCGCAGGTGGGCGTAGTCGTAGCCCTTGTCCGCGTGGAGCTTGCCGGGCTTGCGTCGTCGGCGTCCGCGGCGGGAACGGATGGGCGGTATGCCGCGAACGAGGGGCTCGAGGGCCTGGCTGTCGTGCAGGTTGGCGCCCGAGATTGCCACGGACAGGGGCAGACCGGTCCGCTCGGTGATCAAGTGGATCTTCGAGCCATACTTGCCCTGATCGACAGGATTCGGACCTGTCAGATCCCCCTTCTCAAGGCCCTCATGTTCACCGAGTCAATCGCGCAGCGGGACCAGTCGAGCTCGCCGCGGGCGCCGAGTTCGTCAAGGACCAGGCGGTGGAGCTTAGAAGCCATCTCATTTGGTCCTCGCGGGGTAGGCTCTCGTTCATGGTGGGGATCGTTGAGCGGCTGGTGCCGGACGAGTTGTGGGTGCTGTTCCAGCGGGTGGTGCCGGAGGCGCCGTCGCGGCCCCAAGGCGGTGGACGGCGCCGGCACGGTGACCGTGAAGTACTGGCCGCGATCGTGTTCGTCGCGACGTCGGGTTGCACCTGGCAGCAGCTGCCCACGGCATCGTTCGGCCCTTCGGGGGCGACAGCCCACCGACGGTTCTCCGAGTGGAGCAAGGCCCGCGTGTGGGCTAAGCTCCACCGCCTGGTCCTCGACGAACGAGGCGCCCGCGGCGAGCTCGACTGGTCCCGCTGCGCGATCGACTCGGTGAACATGAGGGCCTTGAGAAGGGGGATCTGACAGGTCCGAATCCTGTCGATCGGGGCAAGTATGGCTCGAAGATCCACTTGATCACCGAGCGGACCGGTCTGCCCCTGTCCGTCGCAATCTCGGGCGCCAACCTGCACGACAGCCAGGCCCTCGAGCCCCTCGTTCGCGGCATACCGCCCATCCGTTCCCGCCGCGGACGCCGACGACGCAAGCCCGGCAAGCTCCACGCGGACAAGGGCTACGACTACGCCCACCTGCGACGATGGTTACGCGGACGCGGCATCAAACACCGCATCGCCCGCAGAGGCATCGAGTCCTCACAACGGCTCGGCCGCCACCGATGGGTCATCGAAAGGACCATGTCCTGGCTCGCCGGCTGCCGACGACTCCACCGCCGCTACGAACGCAAGGCCGAGCACTTCCTCGCCTTCACCAGCCTTGCCTGCACCCTCATCTGCTACCGCCGACTGGCCAAATGAGATGACGTCTTAGCCCACACGCGGGCCTTGCTCCACTCGGAGAACCGTCGGTGGGCTGTCGCCCCCGAAGGGCCGAACGATGCCGTGGGCAGCTGCTGCCAGGTGCAACCCGACGTCGCGACGAACACGATCGCGGCCAGTACTTCACGGTCACCGTGCCGGCGCCGTCCACCGCCTTGGGGCCGCGACGGCGCCTCCGGCACCACCCGCTGGAACAGCACCCACAACTCGTCCGGCACCAGCCGCTCAACGATCCCCACCATGAACGAGAGCCTACCCCGCGAGGACCAAATGAGATGGCTTCTTAGTGGATCTTGTTTTCGATGTGTAGTGGCTGCGCAGGGCCAGGGCGATGTCGTGTGGTTTCGCCTGGGGTGAGGGCAGGTCGGTGATGACGTAGATGGTTTCGCGGGTCCGCTTGCCCGTGGTTTTGTCGGTGCGGTGGCGGGTGACGCGGGCGACCTGGCGGGCATGGGGAAAGTCCAGGTGGGACGGTCAGAACCTGGATGACGCGGGTCTCTTTGCGGCCGTGGCCTTCGGTGCGGTCGTACTTCGCGGTGGCTTTCTCCCAGGGCAGACGGCGGCAGCGGGCATGCAGGGTGGGCTGGTTGAGCTTGACGGTGAGCAGGTAGTGGGCCTTCTTGTCCTCGACCAGGAAGCGGGCAGTCTCGCGCTGTGTGTGCAGTGCGTCCGCGCTTACCCACGCGCCCTCGATGTCCAGCGGGCCGAGTATCGCGCGCAGGCAGGGGACTTCGCTGGTCTTGTCGGGGATCCTTGTCTGGGCGATGACCTGATCGTCCTGGTCGATGGCGGCCAGGAGATGAGCCGCGGTCCGCGTCCGGGTCCGCGAGCCCCGGGCGCTCTTGCCGTCCGCCACCAGCCGCACAGGACGCTCACGATCCGTACCAGCAGGCCGCAGCAGCGCGGCCAGACCGCAGGGGTGCAGGCGCTCGATGACCCGGCGGACGGTGTCCATCGACGCGGCCGGCCGTACCCCCAGCGCGCCACGGACTGGAAACCCCAGCCGGGTCAGAGCGTCCTGGGGCGCCCGCCGCAGCCAGTGCCCGACTGCCGCGTACGAACGTGCCCAGGCCGCGACCGCGCAGGCCGCCGCCCTCACCAGCGCGACCAGCGGATACCGACGCCCCCGACGGCCACGCGGATCGGCATCCTCCACCGCATCACCCGCCGGGAGGACGGAACGCGACAGGACCGACGCGGGCATGGCAGACTCACGAATCAATGAGCATTTTCAACTTGGCCACTGATCGGGTGACGAGGTGGTGGTGAAACGGGCAGAGCCCCCGGGCTGTTGAGCAAGGTATCGATGCTCAACTCTTCAGCCTGGGGGCTCTGTTGGTTCCCTATCGTGCCGTACTCGATGTTGCGCATGCCCTCGTGGAGTGGGTGACGATGCTGATCGTCACCCGGGAGGGTGACCGCCGGTGCAAGCTGCCGCCCTCCGAGCGGGCCCTGGCCGCACTGGTGTACCTGAAGAAGAACGACACCCTGACTCAGATCGCGGCGGGTTTCGGGATCAGCGTGGGTACCACCCACGCCTACGTTCACGGCGTTGTGGCGCTCCTGGCAGGCCGGGCGCCGGGCCTGACCGCGGCTTTGAGAACGGCGGACGCCCGGTATGTCCTGCTGGACGGGACCCTCGCCGAGTGCGACCGGGTTGGTGACGGCCGCGCCGACTGCTCGGGCAAACACCGCCGCCACGGGGTAAACATGCAGGTCATCACCGCGCCGGACGGAGCCCTGGTCTGGATCTCACCCGCTCTCGCGGGCCGGATCCACGATCTCACCGCGGCCCGTCGGCACCGGATCATCGCCACATGCATCCGCCTCGGCATCCCCGTCCTGGCGGACAAGGCCTACCAGGGAGCCGGCGACATCGTCGCCGTCCCACACCGCCGGCGACCCGGCAAAGACCTCACCGTCAAACAGAAGTCCGTCAACCGGGCACACTCCCGACTCCGGTGGCCCGTCGAGAGAGCCATCGCCCGGATCAAGACCTGGCGCATCCTCCGCAAAGCCCGAACCAGCCCGAACAAACTCACGTCAATCACCAAAGCCATCCTCACCCTGGAGGGGCACCGCTGAAAAGGTTCAGCGTCTGGCGTCCACGCCGGTACTTCTTCGGCAGCTGGGCCAGGGCGAGTTGGGTCGTGGTGATGTGGTCGGCGGCGGTGTTGCTGCCCGCGTTGCCCGGCCTGAGCAGGCCGGCCACCGGCTCCCCGCTCCCACCGCTTCCGTGATCGACGAAGGCCATCAGAGGATGGTGTCCGAAGGTCTTCTTCCAGGTCGCGGTGGCGTCCTGCTTCTCGGAGTGCGCCAGCACGAGCACCCCGTCCAGGTCCACGATCACCTGCCCTGAGGCATCCGGGGCCGCGTTCTTGGCCACGTTCCAGACGCGTTCGCGCGCTTCGGCCCGCGCGGCCCGTATCGCGTGAAGGGCCTTCGGCCCAGCCGTGGCGGGGGTGTTGATGTGAAGTTTCCCCGTGATCCTGGACACTCGATGTTTACGCTGCGAGGGCGTGCTGGTGTCGCTGCCTGGTCTCGGCCGGGGTGAGGTAGCCGAGGGTCTTGTGTTTGCGCAGGCGGCGGCGGTTGTAGAAGGTTTCGATGAAGTTGAAGACGTCGGCGCGGGCTCTGGCCCGGTCGGGCCAGATGCGGGTGCCGATCTCTTCTTTGAGGAGGGCCCAGAAGCTTTCCGCGGCGGCGTTATCGAAGCAGGATCCGGTGCGTCCGCAGCTCTGCCGCAGGTTCAACTCCGCTATCTCACTGCGGAATTCGGCTGATGTGTATTCGCTGCCGCGGTCGCTGTGTATGACGCATCCGGGGCGGAGTTCAGCCCGCCCCTGGGCCATCTTCAGGGCGTCGGTGACGAGGGAGGCCCGGTGGTGGTCGGCCATGGCGTAGCCGACGATCTCGCGGGTGGCCAGGTCCAGCCAGCAGGCGAGGTAGAGCCAGCCCTCGGCGGTGGGCAGGCAGGTGATGTCCCCGACCAGCTTGGTACCAGGGGTCTCGGCGTGGAAGTCGCGGCCGATCAGGTCCGGGGCCGGCCGGGCCTTCTTGTCCGCTCGGGTCAGTGAACGCCGCTTGCGGCGGGTGACACCCTGGATGCCGGCCTGGCGCATGATCCGGGCGACACGCTTGCGGTTCACCCGCCGGCCCCCACGCCGCAGCTCGGCGTGGATCCGCGGCACCCCGTAAGTCTTGCGGGAGGCGATGTGCAGGACGGTGATCTCGTGGGCGAGAGCGTCGTCGGCTGCCCGGCGGGCCTGGCGGCCGGCTTCGCCCTCGCACCAGGCGTAGTAAGAGGAGCGGGCGATCTTCACCGTCCGGCACAGCAGGGTCACCGGATAGCAGGCCTTCTCCGTGTGGATGAACCGGTACAGCACGCTCACCGGTCGCTCTCCTTCACGAAGAAGGCCGTCGCTTTTTTCAGGATCTCGATCGTCTGCTGCTGCTCACGGTTCTGCCTGCGCAGGCGCTTGAGTTCCTCGCGTTCGGCGCTGGTCAGCCCGCCCGGGGCGCCCTCGCCACGGTCGGCCTGATCGCGGCGGACCCAGTTGCGCAGACTCTCCGGGCTGACCCCGAGCTCCCGGGCGACCTCGGTCACCGTCCTGCCGGAAGACCGGACGAGCGCGATCGCGTCCCGCCGGTACTCCGCCGAGTACCGCTTCGTGTACTTACTTCCCACCTGGCACTACTTCCTCTGGAACCACACGTCCCAGTCTCCAGGTGTCCAAGACCAAGGGGAAGCTTCAATGAGGCGGGAGACCGTCGGGTCGGAGGCCACCGGCCCGAACACGCCGGGCTCGGCCCGCAGCATCCCGACATCCGCGAGGCAGTCCCTCACTTGCCTCAAGCTCGGCCACCCGGGCCTCCAGCTGCCGGACCCGCTCGTCCGGATCAGCGGACGGCACCGCCGCCTGAGGCCGGGCGTCCGGCTTCGCGACCGCGGCGGTGACCCCACGGCGTTCGCGGTCCCGCAGCACCCACTCACGCAGGGTCGCCCGGTTGACACCCAGGTCAGCGGCGATGCTCTTGTACGTCGCCCCAGGTGTGGACTCGTACAGGGCCACGGCATCGGCCTTGAACTCGTCCGAATAGTCCTTCATCGCCATCGGCGGTCTTCTCGCTTCCTCCGGATCAAGCAGATCCAGTATCAGCGTGTCCACCACTCAGGGGGAGCCCCCCAGGGCGTGGGCGGGGTCGGGGCAGGGCGAAGGCCCGGAGCAAGGCGAGGAGTTCACGCGGGCTGACGGGCCCCATCGCCCTGTCGGCATCAGTCTCGTCGGTCTCGGGGTTGGCCCGTTGCCTCTCGTGGAGGGCGCCGATGGCCAGGAGGGCGTAGGCGAGGACGCTCATCAGGCTCCAGCGATGCCAGGAGGTCCAGGAGGTGACCTGGCCGGTGTCGAGGTGGGCCAGGCCCTTGGCTCCCTGGAAGTCCTCCTCGACGCGCCAGCGGCGGCAGACCGCGCTGACCAGCACGGATGTCGGCTGCGGGTCGGGGTGCCAGGTGCGGTAGAAGGAGAGGGTGCCGGTGCGGCGGTGGCGGCGGACCAGGACGTGGCTGTGTCCGGCGGCCTGGCCGGGCGGGGTGTCGTCGGCGTTCACGTCGATCACCGCCCAGTCGTAGAGCCGCTCACCCTTTGTGCCGTTGCCGGTCTTCAACCGCATCCAGGCCTTCTTGGGGACCCGCTCCAGCAGGTCGGTGACCTTGGCTTTCCCGCCCGGTGTGGTGACTCGGTGGCTCGTGGGCACAGCGATCGCGTAGCCGTAGCCCAGGCTACGGATCCCCTCGCGCAACTCGCGTCCGCCATAGACCTCGTCGGCGGCCACCCACGCGGTGCGCACGCCCGAGGCATACGCGTCCTTGAGCATGTCGCCGGCCAGCTGCGGCTTGGTGGCGAACACCGTCTCGTCGGGCACCCCGGTAAGTTCACGGCGCTCGTCGTCGCCAGCCCATGCCTCGCCGAGGTAGAGACGGTGGCCGATCAGCGCGTGTCCGTCGGCGCTCACGTAGGACAGATGCACCGCGACCTGACACAACCCGATCCCTCCCAGCGCGCCGGAGTACTGCCGGGCCGCACCGACCGCGTCGGAGGAGGACTTCTCGTCGCCCGTCTCGTCCACCACAAGCATCACGTCCATGGAGCCGAGTTGCTCCACCGTCCATGCCGCGGCCGACCGACGTATCGCCTCGGTGTCGAAGCGGGCACGGGAGAGGAAATGCTGCAGAACGTGCGGACCGGTGTGGCCGATGGCCTCGGCCAGCGACCAGCAGTTCGCCGAGTCCTTGACCATCAGTAGCCCCTGAACCATGTTCCGGCAGGTCAGCCGCGTCTCCCGGCGTGGGAAACAGCCCGCGACCCGGCCCATCAAGGCCTCGAAGGACTCGCCCCACAGGGCGTGTACTACCGTGGCCTGCGCGGCCACCGCCTCTTGATTCGTCTTCACAAACGATCACGATGCAGGTGGCCGCACCTCTGCCCGCAGGCACCCACCCGCCACGCTGACCAGCGACGACGTCCAATGCCTCACGAACTACAGCTGCCGTGACATAGGAAACGGCCTATGGATCATTGGCTCCCAAAAAATCTGTCGTTAGCGTCAAGCATTGCCCCCATCTATTACACCTGCGCCCCTTCTTGTTAGCGTCGGCATAAGTAAACATGGCGTGTGAGTCGCAGTGCCGCATAGCTACCCAAGTTAATGGTAGCCATGCATTGCCGCGTGATTTCAAATCACGCACAGGCAAGGTGACGGTGGTTTTTGCCGTGCGGCTCGCTCGCGGTAAAGCGGGATCGCTACACTCGGCCTATGCCAACTCCATCGGAAGGGTTTCAATGAGCATACGATTCAATTTCCGCCGAATGTCGGGATTGATCTGCGTCTCCGCTTCTCTAGCAATCGTAGCTGGAGCCCCGCAAGCCTACGCAATGGATGCGTCCAGGCTCACTGCTTATGACCAGTACCTTCTGACACATGGGGAGGCGAATTCATTTTTCGTGGATACGTCTACGCATAAAGCACTGAAAGTGCGTTACGGTACGGCCACCAATTACTGCGAGAAGGTAGGGTACGGCACCGGATGGGGGCAGTGTAGAATTACCGGATTCTACGAAGAGGGCCGCTATGACTGGAAGCCTTCCTACAAAAAGCAAATCAGCGACCTGGTCTTCAACTGCACCGATCAGCCCGCAAGCCAGTCTCTTGGATGGGCCTACACAAATAGTGCGACCAACACTGTGGGCGGCGCCGTGACTGTGGGGGCATCGGTGGCAGTGAAGGTCGCACCCTTTGGGGTCGGTGCAGATGTCACAATAAATACTTCGGTCACGGCCAGTTACAGCTACGCGTGGGGGACAAGTAGCACTCAGAGTGGGAACACGACGGTGAATGTGAGCCCTGGCAGGGTGGGATGGCTGGAACGGGCTACCTACTATGGGACTTCCCACGGAGTTGCGGACGTGTACGTACCTGCGGTCAGATGGGGCGTAACCGACAATATGTTTCCGGGCATGTACAAGGTCGTGACTGATATTACGGGAGAAATGGGAAAGCCATCTAATCCTTATGCACTTGCCGCTCAGCCCGTCGTGGGCCTCATCGCCGCCTCGCGCCCGATGACTCCGGAGGAATCAGCGGCATCTTGCAGCTCATCTGCTCAGGTGCTCCAGAAGAAAGGCATAGGTGGAGCTGCTACAGCCACTGCTAAGGTGAGTGGCTGACAGCAAAATGGAGCCCGGACGACCTCTAGGTCGACCGGGCTCTCGCCTATTTTGGGTTCTCTTGCCTGAGATGGCGTAGCGCCATGCTCCCACCGGCTCCGAAATAGTCCCTCCCGCGTGGGCGCGCATCAACACCATCTGCCACGACGCGTCACACCCCCATCACACCATTCGACCAGTCGCCGCCCTTCGGCAGCGAGAGCTGTGGGAAGTGCGCCCTCTTTGAACCCGCCATCAACCGTTTCAAAGGATCCCGCGGCTTTGCCACCAGCCACGATAACGCATACATCTCGGCACCGTCATGAGGCCTGGGTCTGTGACCTGCGCAGGAGCTGCCAGTTCGGTCCTGCACAGATCGACCCAGGCCCGGAGGCTTATTCACGGGGGTTCGTAGCCCGATTTCCTTGATCGTGAAGAGGGCCCTGCTCCGTAGCCTGATGTTTGCGAAGACGTCAGATCATTACCGGGGCAGGGCCGTTGAGCTGGGACGTTACGACAGGGCTGGACAAGGATCAACTGGGCGGGCTGGTGGAACAGGTCCACCGGGCGTTGGTGGAGGATCCGGACCGGACGGTGACGCCGGGGCGGATGTGGGTGCTGGGGCTGTACAAGTCGGTGGTACTGGTGCTGTTCCTGCTGCGGCAGAACCCCGTCCAGGAGGCGGCCGCGGAGCTGTTCGGGATCTCCCAGGCCACTGTCTCCAGGCGGTGGACGACGCTACTGCCGGTGGTGGAGAAGGTCCTGGCCGGACACGTCCCGGACCCCACGGAGATCTCAGCCGGCCGCATCGTCCTGATCGACGGCACCCTGGTGACCACCTGGGACGGGGCAAGCGAGGGCACAACAATGTTCTCCGGCAAGCACAGGGACACCGGCTTCAACCTGCAGGTCGCGGCCACTTTGTCAGGGGATCTGCTCGCGGTCCCGGCGCCCGTCCCGGGCTCACGGCACGACATGCATGCCTGGCGGCAGTCCCACTTTCCCGGGACGTTCGCCAACCGGGAGGACATCGGTGACCTGGGCTACCTCGGCTCCGGGATGCTGACCGCGAGACGCAAGCCCCCAGGCCGGGAACGGCCCGCCGGAGACAAGGTCTACAACCAGAGCATCGGCAAACTCCGCGCCGCGGTCGAGCGGGCGATCGCGCACCTGAAGGACTGGAAGATCCTCGCCACCCGCTACCGCGGCGCCCTCCAAACCTTCCCCCTCATCACCAGGACCATCACCGCCCTCGCCTTCTACAAGAAGGGCTGGTGAACCCCGTGAATAGGCCTCCCGGGATCTCCCGCCTCGACTATAAAACTGACGAAGGTTGTTGACAACTAGCGTGAGTGCTGTGAGTCGCGCGCAGCCGTATTCGCCCAAACGAGCGGCAGAGATTGTGTCGGGCAAGTGTGCCTCACTGGCTCCAGGTAGCTTCGCGAGCCTGCTTCGTCAGCCGCTCAATCCGGATACACTTCCTATGACTCAATTCTCCCGACCGTCACAGACAAGTTCATTGAGTATACAGGCTGGCGATGTTACGACAAAGGAAGAAGAGATAATAATGCGAACGCGTGAACTTCCTCTGCTCGCAGCACGGATTGAGAGGGAATTCCAATGGCAGTTACTGGATGCATGTTGGCCAGCTGACCCAGCTGCTTATCTACCGATCCTCGCGCATAGCCAGGTGATGCAGTGACTGATGATGGGCCGAATCGGAAACACCTGAATGTCATGAGAGAACGATCGGGTGGGAGCAAGTCCGGCGTAATGGGCAGCGGCTACGGAGCCCACTCCGCAGCGCAGCGCGTGGGGCTGGCGGCGGCGATCGGCATGCTCGACCGGGCGCTGGAGGAAATCGCTGTACCCGCAGATGGCCAGGCTTTTCGTGTGGCGGATTTGGGCTGCGCTTCGGGTACGAACGCCATGGTGCCGATGGGGCGTGTGGTTGCTGCGATCCGGGCGCGTCGGCCCGGTACGCCCGTATTGGTAACGCATACAGATATTCCCGAAAATGACTTCGGGGCACTCTTTGCCAATCTGTCCGGGGATGCTTCCTACACTCGGCAACCCGGCGTTTTCGGTTGCGCGCAAGCTCGCTCTTTCTACGAGCCGCTATTCCCTCCCGACGAGTTGCACTTGGCGTGGAGCACAATCGCAGTGCACTGGCTTTCTCGTGTTCCGCAGCCGATCGATGGGCACCTCTATTGTTCGCGCGCAGTTGGCGTACCTCGCGAGGCCCTTCGCGAGCAGGCGGCCGTGGACTGGGCAGCGTTTCTCGGACATCGGGCCGAGGAGCTCATGCCGGGCGGACAACTGGTCGTGGCCGGTGGAGCGGCTACGGATGACGGGCTCAGTGGTGCTGAAGAGCTGTTTGATCTCGCTTTGGACGAGTTGGAAAGCATGGTTGCCCAGGGCCTCCTCTCGGACGAGCAACTGACCGCGATGACCGTACCCACGTGGAACCGTACGACCTCGGAATACCTTGGCCCACTGTGCCGTGGAGGGGCGTTCGTGGACAGGTTCCGCCTCGCCGAGGCGGAACTGGTTATCCTGGATGACCCGGTCTGGGAGCGCTATGTAGTAGACGGGAACGTAAAGGCGTATGCCTATGAGGTGGCGGCCTCCTTCATAGCTGCTTTCGGACCTTCGCTGTTCGCGGACCTCGCCGCTGTGCCCGAACTTGGGCAGCGCTTCACCGAAGGCCTCGCAGCCCGAGTCCGGGCACAACCGGCCAGCGGTGTGGCCCGATGGCGTGTCCAGATGCTGCGGGCGACTCGCCGCTGACACGAGGCAAGGTCTGTCAAAGGGGCGGCTCTGTCTCACATTCGGTGGTGACGGAGAGTCGTGCGGGTCGTTGACCTTCGCGTGAAGGAAGTCAACGAGCTTGTGCAGATGGTGTTTTCGGGTCTGTTCCCGCTGGTCATCGAAGATGTGGCCGACGAGGGTGAACGGATCGTGGTGCGGTCGCGGACTCCGCAGGAGGCGGCGATCTGTCCGGTGTGCGGGGCGTCGGCGGGGCGGGTGCACGGCTACCACTGGCGGACAGTTGCCGACGTGCCGGTCGACGACCGCCGGGTGGTGGTCCGTGTGCGGGTGCGGCGTCTGGTGTGTCCCACACGCGGCTGCCGGCAGACCTTCCGCGAGCAGATGCCCGGGGTGTTGGAGCGATACCAGCGACGCACGGCCCGTCTGACCAGGCAGGTCAAGGCCGTGGTCAAAGAGTTAGCGGGCCGGGCTGGATCGCGTCTTCTGGCGATACTCGCCGTGGGCCTGTCGCGTCACACGGCCCTGCGCACCCTGCTGCGCATCCCGTTGCCCACCGGGCGTGTGCACCGGGTGATTGGTGTCGACGATTTCGCCCTGCGCCGGCGGCACCGCTATGCCACCGTGGTGATCGACGCCGAAACCCATGAACGGATCGACGTGCTCCCCGACCGCACCGCCGACACTCTGGAGGCGTGGCTGCGAACCCATCCGGGCGTCGAGATCGTGTGCCGCGACGGCTCGACGACCTACGCCCGAAGCCATCCGTCGCGCCTTGCCCGACGCGGTACAGGTCGCCGACCGCTGGCATTTGTGGCACAACCTGTGCGAGGCCGCCCTGAGCGAGGTCAAGGCACACAGCACCTGCTGGGCCGCCGTGCTGGACACACCCCTGTACGACGGGCCCCGCGCACAGACCACCCTCGAACGCTGGCACCAGGTCCACGACCTGCTCGACACGGGCGTTGGCCTGCTCGAATGCGCCCGCCGCCTGCAGCTGGCACTGAACACCGTCAAACGCTACGCCCGAGCCGAGCAACCCGAGCGGATGCTCCGCGTCCCCAAATACCGTGCCAGCCTCGTCGACCCCTACCGCGAACACCTGCGCAAACGCCGAGCCGAAGACCCCGCCGCCCCCGTCCGACATCTCTTCGAAGAGATCAAGGCCCCCGGGTTCACCGGCTGCCTCAACCTCCTGCACAAGTACATCAACCAAGGCCGCGCGGACGCCGACCGCAGCCACATCTCCCCGCGCCGACTGGCCCGGATGATCCTCACCAAGCCCGACAACCTCAAGACCGAACACCACGACCTCCTGGCACGACTCACCGCCGCCTGCCCCGAAATGACCCGGCTCGCCGCCTGCATCCCGCCCTTCGCCCAGCTCCTGGTGCCCGACCCAGGAAATGCCGACGCTTTCGAGCACTGGACCGTCGAGGTCCGGACGGCCGACCTGCCCCATCTGCACGCTTTCGCCCGGGGCCTGGACCGAGACCGCGACGCCGTGATCGCCGCGCTCACGCTTCCGCACCACAACGGCAGCACCGAAGGCGTCAACAACAAGACCAAGCTGATCAAGCGGCAAATGTACGGCCGAGCAGGCTTCCCGCTCCTCCGCCACCGCATCCTCCTCGAATAGCGGCACTCTCCGTCACCACCGAATGTGAGACAGAGCCAAAGGGGCGGTGTATCTCGCGGTGTTGAGGGTTACTGTCACGGCAGCTGTAGTTCCGTTGTTTTCGCTGTTCGGGGGCTTGCCGGGGTGGGTTCGGGTGTGAGGGCGGCCACCGTGATCATGAACGTTTGTGACGACGTATCAAGACGCGGTGGCCGTGGAGGCCGCGATAACCGAGCGGGTGTGGGGCGAGGCATTCGGAAGGGCGATGAAGGCGGTCGCGGGCTGTTTCGCACGGTGTGAGGCACGTGCGACGGCGGCGGAGCTGATCACGGGGCTGTTGCTGGAGCTGGATACGCGCAATTGCTGGACTCTCGGGCAGGCGCTGGGGCATCCGGGACCTCACCGGTTGCAGCACCTGTTGTCTCGGGCCCGGTTCGATCACGGCCTGGCCCGGAGGGAGATTGTCGGTCTGGTCGTCGATGAACTTGCCGGGCAGGAAGTGGTGTTGGTGGTGGACGAGACGGGGGATGCGAAATCGTCCACGGACTGTCACGGCAGCTGTAGTTCGTGATCACGCTTGGTCGTGACGGTGGTGTCGTTGCTGGTGGCAGGCGGTTGCGACGGCCTGGTGATGGCGTCTGAAAGCGATCCAGTCAGGACGTGGTCACGGTCGCGGGCTGGCGGGGGTAGCACGAGGGCCCGCAGGAGACGGATGAGCTCGGGACAGGTCAGCGGGACAAGTCCAGGCTGCGGCTCGGAGTCTTCATGGACGGCTGCGGCCGTGAGGGCGAGGACGGCGGCGGCGATCAGGGAGAACAGTGACCAGCGCATCCAGGAGTTCCAGCAGGTCACCTGGCCCTGGTCGAGCCCGGTGAAGCCCTTGGTGAACTGGAAAGCTTCCTCGATCCTCCACCTGCGGCAGATCACTTCCACCAGCGTGGCCAGCGAGACGTCGCCGGGCGCCCAGCAGCGGAAATAGGACACCTCACCGGTGTAGCGATGCCGGCGCGCGACCAGCACACTCGCCCCGGCCGCGTTCTCGTTCTCGTTCTCGTTCTCGTTCTCGTTCTCGTTCTCGTCGGGAGTGTCGTCGGGGCGGACGTCGGGCCAGGCCCAGTCGTACTCGCGGGTGCCCTTGGTGCCGTGTCCGGTCTGCCGGCGCATCCACTGCCCGGGCCGCACTCTGTTGATCAGTTTGCGGGCCTCCCGGCGGTGGCCCGCCCCGTCGGTGACCTGGTACGAAGCCGGGACGGCGACCGCATAGCCGAGCCCCAGCGAGCGTATGCCCCGACGCAGTTCACGGCCGCAGTACACCTCGTCGCCCGCGAACCAGCGGGCTGCGATCCCCGTGGCGAGCGTGTTGGCGACCATGGCCAGCGCCTGCTGCGGTTTCGTCGCGAAGACGATCCGCTCCGGCACCCCGGCGGCCTCGCGGCGTTCCTCGTCTGCGGCCCAGTCCGCCGGGAGGTACAGGACCCGGTCAATGATCACCTTCGTGGTCGCGGTGACCGCCGCCAGGTGCACCGCCACCTGGCACAGACCCACACCACCGATCGCCCCCGAGTACTGCCTGCCGGCTCCCACTGAAGTTTTCCCCTGAACTTGGACAGCCTCATACTGGGACGAATCGTTCCGGAGGAAGCAGTTCCAGGCAGTGAGTAAGAAGAGCAACAGCAACAAGCGATACACGGCCGAGTTCAAACGGGATGCCATCGCGTTGGCCCGCTCGTCGGACAAGACGGTGACCGAGGTCGCCCGCGACCTCGGGGTCAGTCCCGAAGGCCTGCGGGGTTGGGTAAAGCAGGAGGCCGTTGACCGAGGTCAGGGCAGTTCCGGGGCGCTGACCAGCGCCGAGCGGGAGGAACTGGGACGGCTCCGTCGGCGCAACCGCGAGCTGGAGCAGACGGTGACCATCCTGAAAAAAGCCACGGCTCTCTTCGCGACGGACACGTTGAAGTAGACACCGCCACAGTGTGCGGCTTCATCGACGCGCAGAGAGCCGATTCCCACCCCGACACCCCCGATGACCAGCCGATACCCGGGCTGTCGCTGCTATGCCGCGTGCTGGAGGTGCCACGCTCGACGTACTACGCCTGGAAGGCCGCGCGCCCGGCGGCCCGGGCGCGGCAGGCCTCCGAGGACGAGCTGGCCAACGAGATCCGGGCGATCCACGGCGGCCCTGGCTCCCGAAGAGCCTACGGCGCCCCACGCATCCACGCCGAACTGCGCAGACGAGGCCGGACGGTCAACAGGAAGAAGGTGGTGCGGATCATGGCCGAGCGTGACATCCATGGCGTCACGCGCCGCAAGCGGCGCGGCCTGACCAAGCCCGACCGCAAGGCCAAACCCGCTCCTGACCTGGTCGGACGCGACTTCACCGCTCCTCAGCCGGGCGTGAAGCTGGTCGGGGACATCACGTTCCTGCCGACGCTCCAGGGCTGGTGGTACCTGGCGACCGTGCTCGACCTGGGGACACGCGAGATCATCGGGTACGCGATGGCCAGTCACCACCGGGCCGGACTGGTCACCGACGCACTGCGCATGGCCGCCGGCCGCGGCGACCTCCAGCCCGGCTGCATCATGCACAGCGACCGCGGGTCGGAGTACACCTCGGGCGAATTCCGCCAGGCGGTACAGGAGTTGGGCCTGAGGCAGAGCATGGGACGAACCGGCTCATGTTACGATAACGCCGCAGCTGAGAGCTTTTTCGGCTTGATGAAAGCGGAGATCGGCACCACCGTCTGGGAGAACCACGAGGCCGCCCGCACCGACGTCTTCCGCTTCATCGAGGTCGAGTACAACCGCGCCAGGCTCCGCAAGCACCCCGAGTTCGGATACCTCACCCCACTCGAAACCCGGACCCTGCTGCAGCAAGACCTCACCCCCGCAGCGTAAGCACACGCTGTCCAAGTTCAGGGGTCAACTTCACCAAGCCCGACAACCTCAAGACCGAACACCACGACCTCCTGGCACGACTCACCGCCGCCTGCCCCGAAATGACCCGGCTCGCCGCCTGCATCCCGCCCTTCGCCCAGCTCCTGGTGCCCGACCCAGGAAATGCCGACGCTTTCGAGCACTGGACCGTCGAGGTCCGGACGGCCGACCTGCCCCATCTGCACGCTTTCGCCCGGGGCCTGGACCGAGACCGCGACGCCGTGATCGCCGCGCTCACGCTTCCGCACCACAACGGCAGCACCGAAGGCGTCAACAACAAGACCAAGCTGATCAAGCGGCAAATGTACGGCCGAGCAGGCTTCCCGCTCCTCCGCCACCGCATCCTCCTCGAATAGCGGCACTCTCCGTCACCACCGAATGTGAGACAGAGCCGTTGACCGCGCAGACCCTCACCCTCGACCTCCCACCCTGAAAGCCGAAGTCAGTAATGATGGCAGTCTGTGGTTGATGCGATGAGATATGGAGCGGTGTAGATGGTTTTGCCTGAGGTATCTACTGAGGCCCGGTTTGAGGGGCTTAGGAAGTCGCTGGTGGTGCGTAAGGAGGGCGCTGAGGTCCTGGCCGCCCGGAGGGCTGGCTTCCTCTTCCTCGCTGACGTACTGGAGCGTCAGGATGCTGTGGTCGCTAGGACGCGTGTCCGCCGTGTGCTGGAGTACCTGCCCGGCGTTGGTGGCGTTCGTGCGGGTCAGCTCCTGGCTGCGGCGGGGGTTTCCGGGCGCCGCCGTGTCCAGGGGCTGGGGGCCCGCCAGAAGGAGCGGTTGCTCAAACTCGTTGCGTCGCGTACCGGACGCTGGTCTCGTCGTCCGTCGTGACATCCGATCAGATCCTCATGGGCGCGGGGCTGACCCTGTTGCTCGCGGTTGCTTCGCAGGTGCTGGCTTCCCGTCTGCGGATCCCCGCCATCATCCTGCTGCTTCCGTTCGGCTTCGCTGCCGGAGTGATCACTGACGTCGTCCACCCGGACAAGCTCCTCGGCCCGGCGTTCTCACCGTTCGTCTCGCTTGCGGTGGCGGTGATTCTCTACGACGCCGGGCTCGGCCTGAACGTGCGTAAACTCTCCGGCCACACCCGGCGCACCGTGGTGCGGCTGGTCTGGATCGGGGCGTTGGTCACTGTGCCGGTCGCCGCGGTCGCCGCCGCTGCGCTGTTCGGTATCTCAGGCGAGGCCGCTGCGATGCTCGGCACGATCCTGGTGGTTTCCGGGCCCACCGTGGTCGGCCCGCTGCTGAACTTTGTGCGGCCCAACGAGCGTCTGCAGCGGATCTTGCTCTGGGAGGGCTCGCTGATCGACGCGATCGGCGGGATCATGGGCGCGCTGATCTTCCACACGCTGCTCGGTCATGTCCGGCGCGATGTGGGGAGCGGGCTGCAGCAGTTGCTTGCCAGCGTGGGCTTGGGTCTGGTCGGGGGTGTGGTTGGAGCAGGCCTGCTCTGGCTGCTGCTGGTCCGCATGCGGCTGGGTGAGGTGCTCGGCACCCTGGTGCAGCTGGCGGCGGTGATCGCGGTAGCGGCCTGCGTCGACGTGATCCGGGACGACGCCGGGCTGATCTCGGCGATCGTCATGGGCGTTGCGGTGGCGACCGTGCCTGCGTTTGAGCTGCCGAGTCGGCGGCTGTTCTTCGAGACCCTGGTTTCGCTGATCGTCGGGGTGCTCTTCATCTCTATCTCGGCCAGTGTCTCCTGGGGCGAGCTGCAGCCGGTGATCTTGCCAGGTCTGGGCTTGGTGGGCGTACTGGTCGTGATTGCTCGGCCGCTCGTGGCGGTGCTCTCCACCCTCGGTACCGATCTGCGCCTGGCTGAACGGGCCTTCCTGGGCTGGATGGCCCCTCGGGGCATCGTCGCGGCCTCCACTGCGGCCGCTTTCTCCTCCGGACTGGCTGCCAGCGGGGTTGGCGGGGCCAACCAGATTCTGCCCGCCACCTTCGTGGTTATTGTCGCCACCGTCACTCTCTACGGCCTGACAGCAATGCCCGTTGCCCACCGACTCGGCGTGGTCCGTACAGCGCGCTCGCGCCCGCTGCTTGTCGGCGGCGAACCATGGGCAGTGGAACTCGCCCTGCTACTGCGCTCCGCAGGGCTGGACGTGCTGCTCTGGGCCGGCCCCGCGGCGGAACGCGAGCGGATCACCGCGGCTGGCCTGGACCTGGCACGCGGCGAGCTCCTCGCCACCGCCAGCCTAGAGGGAGCTGAGCAGGAGAGCATCACCGCCGTCTATCTGCTAACCCATCAGGAAGACTTCAACGCGCTGGCCACCTTGATACTGCGCAAGGACACCGAGCTGCCCGTATATCGCCTGGCCTCCGACGACCCTGGAGAGAGAGTTGCCAGCGCGGGCTCGCCCGACCAGATTCTCTTCGGCCCCGCCGTGACGGCCCGACTGCGCGAGGGCGCCCGACTGACCGCCGCCCAGCATTTGCTGCCGGGCCACTACCTGCTGTTCACCGTGGACCGGGTCGGCCAGCTACTACCGGTTACCGAGCGACGAACCCCCACTGTGGACGGACTGCGAATTCAGATCCAGCGCTGAGCCAGGGCCCCGGAGTGTTCCGGGAATGTCCGGTTTGATCACATGGGCGGCGGCTGGTCCTGGGCATGAAGCGAGCACGGCACCTGTGGATCATGGAGTTCTCTAGGCTTCACGATCTGCAGGGGTGCCGTGCTCGTCGCTTCATCTTCCCGTATGGCCGTCGCGCCCGTGTGCGCGCCCCTGCTGGCGCGGTCGCCGACCGAGTCGGAGCCGCCCGTCCCGGACGGCCTGCTGCAGGCCTTGGCCCAGGTGCCTGATCCACGTGATCCGCGTGGGGTGCGCTACCGGCTGGCGATCGGGGTGTGCGCGATGACCAGTGCCGGCCACAACTCCCTTGTGGCGATCGGCGAGTGGGTGAGCCGCTGCGACCAGCAGGTCCTGGCCGTCCTCGGCTGTCCCTTCGACCCGATCGGCGGGCGGGTGCGGCGCCCCGACGAGAAGACCCTGCGCGACGCCTACGGCAGGGTCGACCCGGCTGAGCTGACCCGGGCCGGCTACGCACGACTGGCCGTCCTGGCCCAGCAGACAGCGGCCCAGGAACCGAGCGTGCAGAATCCAGAGGGACTGGCCGAACGCGAACCGTGCCGTGCCCACCGCTCCGCCGGCGGCGAACCCCGGCCCCGCCCGCGGCGACGGGCTCTCGCGGCCGACGGCAAGTGCCTGCGCGGGGCGAAGCGCCCAGACGGCTCCAAGGTCTACGTCTTCTCCGCGGTGCGCCACCAGGACGCGCTGACTGTCGCCGCCCGCGAGGTCGGCGCCAAGACCAACGAGATACCCGAGATCCAGCCCCTGATGGAACAGATCCCCGACGAGGAACTGGAGGATGCCGTGGTCACCCTCGACGCCCTGCACGCCCAGCGCGAGCACGCCCGCTACCTCGTTGAAGAGCGCGGCGCACACTACCTGCTCAGCGTGAAGGGCAACCAGAAGAACCTCGCCCGGCAGCTGAAGTCCCTCCCCTGGAAACAGATCCCGGTCCTGCACCGCACCAGCGAACGCGGCCACGGCCACGGCCGCGAGGAGATCCGCGAACTCCAGGTCGCCAGCGTCAACGGGCTCCTGTTCCCGCACGCCCGCCAGGTCGTCCGCACCCGCCGCCGACGCCGCCCACTCGGCACGAAGAAGTGGACGGAGGAGATCGTCTACGCGGTCACCGACCTGCCCGCCGAGCAGGCGAGCGCCGACGAGATCGCGGCCTGGGCCCGCGACCACTGGACAATCGAGAACAGCGTCCACTGGGTCCGGGACGTCGTCTTCGGCGAGGACGCCCGCACCATCCGCACCCGCAACACCCCAGCCATCATGGCCACCCTCGGCGACCTCGTCCGCAGCACACTCCGCGCGGCCGGCTGGGTCAACACCGCAAGCGCCAGACGCGCCCACACCAACCCCGCCACCATCCTCCAACTCCACGGCATCACATAATCAAACCGGACATTCCCGGAACACTCCGGGGCCCTGGGGTTCGGGTGTGAGGGCGGCCACCGTGATCATGAACGTTTGTGACGACGTATCAAGACGCGGTGGCCGTGGAGGCCACGATAACCGAGCGGGTGTGGGGCGAGGCATTCGGAAGGGCGATGAAGGCGGTCGCGGGCTGTTTCGCACGGTGTGAGGCACGTGCGACGGCGGCGGAGCTGATCACGGGGCTGTTGCTGGAGCTGGATACGCGCAATTGCTGGACTCTCGGGCAGGCGCTGGGGCATCCGGGACCTCACCGGTTGCAGCACCTGTTGTCTCGGGCCCGGTTCGATCACGGCCTGGCCCGGAGGGAGATTGTCGGTCTGGTCGTCGATGAACTTGCCGGGCAGGAAGTGGTGTTGGTGGTGGACGAGACGGGGGATGCGAAATCGTCCACGGACTGTGTGGGAGCCGGCAGGCAGTACTCGGGGGCGATCGGTGGTGTGGGTCTGTGCCAGGTGGCGGTGCACCTGGCGGCGGTCACCGCGACCACGAAGGTGATCATTGACCGGGTCCTGTACCTCCCGGCGGACTGGGCCGCAGACGAGGAACGCCGCGAGGCCGCCGGGGTGCCGGAGCGGATCGTCTTCGCGACGAAACCGCAGCAGGCGCTGGCCATGGTCGCCAACACGCTCGCCACGGGGATCGCAGCCCGCTGGTTCGCGGGCGACGAGGTGTACTGCGGCCGTGAACTGCGTCGGGGCATACGCTCGCTGGGGCTCGGCTATGCGGTCGCCGTCCCGGCTTCGTACCAGGTCACCGACGGGGCGGGCCACCGCCGGGAGGCCCGCAAACTGATCAACAGAGTGCGGCCCGGGCAGTGGATGCGCCGGCAGACCGGACACGGCACCAAGGGCACCCGCGAGTACGACTGGGCCTGGCCCGACGTCCGCCCCGACGACACTCCCGACGAGAACGAGAACGTGGGCTTGATCCGCTTTGACGGACATCTGAGATCAGGGGCTTGGGCCCCGGAAGGATGATGTTCATCATGGAGAGCATGGGGAAGAGGAAGCCGCGCCCTCGCCGTTCGTTCACGCCGGAGTTCAAGGCGGAGATCGTCGAGCTGTGCCGGCGGGGCGCGCGCTCGGTTGGTCAGGTCGCCAGGGATTTCGAGCTGACCGAGACCGCGGTGCGGAGCTGGGTGAGGCAGGCCGAGGTCGACGCCGGCGAACGGGACGGCCTGACCAGCGGCGAACGTGAGGAACTGGCCGCGCTGCGGCGGGAGAACCGCCGGCTGCGCGAGGACGTCGACATCCTCAAGCGTGCGACGGCTTTCTTCGCGACGGAGACCCGGTGAACGTGCACCCGTTCATCGAGGCGGAGAAAACCGCAGGTCACAACGTCAAAAGGACGTGTGAACTCCTCAAGGTCTCCCGGACCGCCTATTACGCCCGACGCATTGCCTCCCGTGGCCCGCGTGCGGTGCGGGACGCCGAGCTGACCGAACAGATCACCGCTGTTCACCAGCGTTCCCGCGGCACCTACGGGGCCCCGCGCGTTCACGCCGTCCTGAAGCGTGAAGGCGCCGGCTGCGGGCGCCGCCGGGTGGCCCGCCTGATGCGACAGGCCGGTCTGACCGGCAGGCACCGACGACGCCGGCACCGCACCACCATTCCCGACCCACACGCGTCCACCCGGCCTGACCTGGTACTTCGTGACTTCCAGCCCGATTTGTCGGCCCTCGACACCCGCTGGTGCGGGGACATCACCTATATCGCCACGAGCGAGGGCTGGCTCTATCTGGCCACCGTGATCGACATCGCCTCACGCCGCGTCGTCGGCTGGGCGACAGCCGACCATCTGCGAACCGAGCTCGTCGCCGACGCGCTGCGGACCGCCTGCCGAACTCGCCGTCCATCCGGTCCGGTGATCTTCCACTCCGACCGAGGCTGTCAATACACCAGCCGTGAACTCGCCGTCCTGGCAGATGAGTTCGGCATCCGCCTGTCGGTCGGACGGACTGGGCAATGCTGGGACAACGCGCTCGCGGAATCGTTCTTCTCGACCCTGAAGAACGAGCTGGGCGACACCGACCCCTGGCCGAGCCGGGCTGCTGCCCGCACGGCGATATTCGAGTGGATCGAGAGCTGGTACAACTTGCACCGGCTTCACAGCAGCCTCGGCTACCGCAGTCCCGCTGAATACGAGACCGCTCTCGCGGCCTGACCACCACACCAAAGGTGCCCGTCAAAGCGGAACAAGCTCAAGGTCACCGACCTGCTGGAGCGGGTCCCCAAGAAGGCCTGGATGCGGTTGAAGACCGGCAACGGCACAAAGGGTGAGCGGCTCTACGACTGGGCGGTGATCGACGTGAACGCCGACGACACCCGCCCGGCCAGGCCGCCGGACACAGCCACGTCCTGGTCCGCCGCCACCGCCGCACCGGCACCCTCTCCTTCTACCGCACCTGGCACCCCGACCCGCAGCCGACATCCGTGCTGGTCAGCGCGGTCTGCCGCCGCTGGCGCGTCGAGGAGGACTTCCAGGGAGCCAAGGGCCTGGCCCACCTCGACACCGGCCAGGTCACCTCCTGGACCTCCTGGCATCGCTGGAGCCTGATGAGCGTCCTCGCCTACGCCCTCCTGGCCATCGGCGCCCTCCACGAGAGGCAACGGGCCAACCCCGAGACCGACGAGACTGAGCATTTTCAACTTGGCCACTGATCGGGTGACGAGGTGGTGGTGAAACGGGCAGAGCCCCCGGGCTGTTGAGCAAGGTATCGATGCTCAACTCTTCAGCCTGGGGGCTCTGTTGGTTCCCTGTCGTGCCGTACTCGATGTTGCGCATGCCCTCGTGGAGTGGGTGACGATGCTGATCGTCACCCGGGAGGGTGACCGCCGGTGCAAGCTGCCGCCCTCCGAGCGGGCCCTGGCCGCACTGGTGTACCTGAAGAAGAACGACACCCTGACTCAGATCGCGGCGGGTTTCGGGATCAGCGTGGGTACCACCCACGCCTACGTTCACGGCGTTGTGGCGCTCCTGGCAGGCCGGGCGCCGGGCCTGACCGCGGCTTTGAGAACGGCGGACGCCCGGTATGTCCTGCTGGACGGGACCCTCGCCGAGTGCGACCGGGTTGGTGACGGCCGCGCCGACTGCTCGGGCAAACACCGCCGCCACGGGGTAAACATGCAGGTCATCACCGCGCCGGACGGAGCCCTGGTCTGGATCTCACCCGCTCTCGCGGGCCGGATCCACGATCTCACCGCGGCCCGTCGGCACCGGATCATCGCCACATGCATCCGCCTCGGCATCCCCGTCCTGGCGGACAAGGCCTACCAGGGAGCCGGCGACATCGTCGCCGTCCCACACCGCCGGCGACCCGGCAAAGACCTCACCGTCAAACAGAAGTCCGTCAACCGGGCACACTCCCGACTCCGGTGGCCCGTCGAGAGAGCCATCGCCCGGATCAAGACCTGGCGCATCCTCCGCAAAGCCCGAACCAGCCCGAACAAACTCACGTCAATCACCAAAGCCATCCTCACCCTGGAGGGGCACCGCTGAAAAGGTTCACTGATGCCGACAGGGCGATGGGGCCCGTCAGCCCGCGTGAACTCCTCGCCTTGCTCCGGGCCTTCGCCCTGCCCCGACCCCGCCAGGACACCGACCCCGCCCACGCCCTGCACTGGTCGCGATGGCGTCGCCATCACCAGCATCGCGCAACAGCCTGCCACCGCCGCTGGAACGACATCACCGCACCAGCCACCACATGACCAGGAACCTCATCCGTCACGAACTACAGCTGCCGTGACCGTCACGACCAGCCATGATCACGAACTACAGCTGCCGTGACTGAGAGGCCTCGCGTTTTCCGGACAGTGATCTGACCGTTTATTTCATGCGGCTATGCGCAACTCCGTATATTCGGCGTGGACTTATCGCGGTGGGCGGTATCCGACAGCCGAGTGGAGGCGTTTGTGATCGTACCAGAGTTCGATGTATCGCGTGATGTCCCGTCGGGCGGCCTCTCGGGTCAGGTACGCCACGCGGGAAACCCGCTCGATCTTCAGTGCGCCGAAGAATGATTCCGCCATCGCGTTATTCCAGCAGACGCCGGGTCACCCGGATGATCGGCGGAGTCCGAACCGCTCCAGCGTTACCGCGAACTCGGCGGACATGGAGGCCTATTCACGGGGTTCACCAGCCCTTCTTGTAGAAGGCGAGGGCGGTGATGGTCCTGGTGATGAGGGGGAAGGTTTGGAGGGCGCCGCGGTAGCGGGTGGCGAGGATCTTCCAGTCCTTCAGGTGCGCGATCGCCCGCTCGACCGCGGCGCGGAGTTTGCCGATGCTCTGGTTGTAGACCTTGTCTCCGGCGGGCCGTTCCCGGCCTGGGGGCTTGCGTCTCGCGGTCAGCATCCCGGAGCCGAGGTAGCCCAGGTCACCGATGTCCTCCCGGTTGGCGAACGTCCCGGGAAAGTGGGACTGCCGCCAGGCATGCATGTCGTGCCGTGAGCCCGGGACGGGCGCCGGGACCGCGAGCAGATCCCCTGACAAAGTGGCCGCGACCTGCAGGTTGAAGCCGGTGTCCCTGGGCTTGCCGGAGAACATTGTTGTGCCCTCGCTTGCCCCGTCCCAGGTGGTCACCAGGGTGCCGTCGATCAGGACGATGCGGCCGGCTGAGATCTCCGTGGGGTCCGGGACGTGTCCGGCCAGGACCTTCTCCACCACCGGCAGTAGCGTCGTCCACCGCCTGGAGACAGTGGCCTGGGAGATCCCGAACAGCTCCGCGGCCGCCTCCTGGACGGGGTTCTGCCGCAGCAGGAACAGCACCAGTACCACCGACTTGTACAGCCCCAGCACCCACATCCGCCCCGGCGTCACCGTCCGGTCCGGATCCTCCACCAACGCCCGGTGGACCTGTTCCACCAGCCCGCCCAGTTGATCCTTGTCCAGCCCTGTCGTAACGTCCCAGCTCAACGGCCCTGCCCCGGTAATGATCTGACGTCTTCGCAAACATCAGGCTACGGAGCAGGGCCCTCTTCACGATCAAGGAAATCGGGCTACGAACCCCCGTGAATAAGCCTCATGTAGTTCGATCCGCGATCGGAGTGGAATATCGCGCCGTCGGTGAGTTTCTGTTCCGTGCTGCGTTGTGGATGGCGCGCGATATGAGAGGGGTTTGGCAGTGGTCGTCCATCGCGTATCCGATGACTTCCTTGGTGCAGCAGTCGATGACGGTCGCGAGATAAAGCCAGCCTTCCCCAGTTTTGACATAGGTTATGTCGCCGACAAGTTTTTCGCCGGGGGCGTCGGCGGTGAAATTCCGGCCGGTCCGGGCCGACCTCACCGCCGCAAGGGCAAACACCATATCGCCGCCCTCACAGCACTCGCCCGACGCCGCATCGACGTCCTCTTCGCCATACTCCGCGACGGCACCTTCTACCAGACACCCACGCCCGCTACGGCTTGACGAAAAGCATAGAGGCACCTTTTTTGGCCCTCACGTGAGCGGAACCCAGGACCACGCGGGACAGATCGAGCAGGCCGACGTCGTCCAGGCGGTGCAGGATCTCCTCGTGGAGCCTGCCCCAGACCCCCAGGGCTGATTCATAGTCCTGATGGCCCGGAGAACCTGCTGGTCACAGGGATGTGACGAACCTTCAGTACGGCATTGGCACATGCACCGGAGCTCCGATGATCAAGGGGACCGACCAAGTCACCCGATCACCGGAGCTCCGATGTGCCGTCAGTCTGACACCGTCTGTCTGTTCAAGTCGCCCTCGCGCGGACTCCGTGAGCTTCCCGGTGCGGCGGCGTGGCTGGCCTCCCTGCCGGATCCACGCGCCCGGCGGGGTCAGCTTCATAGCCTCGTCCCGGTGCTCTTGACCGCCGCGTGCGCGGTCCTGGCTGGTGCCCGCTCCTGGGCCGCGATCGGGCAGTGGGCCCGTCACGCACCCCAGGACACCCTGGCCCGCCTGGGGTTTCATCCGCGCAGCCCCTCGGGGTTCGCCGTGCGGCCTCGCCTTCGACTGTGCGCCGGGTGCTGGTCGGTGTGTGTCCCGGCGGCCTCGCCGACCTCTTCGGACACAGCCCGGCCGGCACGGAATCGGTCGCGGTGGACGGCAAGTGTTCCCGCGGCTCACGCACCGATACCGTCCCGGCCGCCCACCTCCTGTCAGCGGTCACGGCCACCGGCCGGACCGTCAGCCAGCTCAGAGTGCCGGACAAAACCAACGAGATCACCGGCTTCGTCGCCCTGCCCGCCCCGTTCGACCTGACCGGCACGGTGGTCACCGCCGACGCCCTCCACACCCAGCGCGAGCATGCGAAATGGCTGGTGGAGGTGAAGAAGGCGCACTACCTGATAGTGGTCAAGGGCAACCAGCCGAACCTCCACACGGCGATCAAGGCCCTGCCATGGAAGGAAGTGACCGCCCGCCACTACGACCGCGAGACCGGGCACGGCCGACGCGAGACCCTCCCGATCCGCACCCGCACCGTCACCGGCCTCCACCTGGACTTCCCCCACGTCGTCCAAACCGTGAAAATCCTCCGGCACCGCACCGACCTGAAGACCGGCAAGGTCACCCGCCAGACCGTCTACGCCATCACCGACATGACAGCACGCCAAGCATCACCGCAGCTCATCGGCCGTATCGCCAGAGCATAATGGGGCATCGAGGCCGTCCACCACATCAGGGACACCACGTTCGCCGAGGACGCCTCCAAGATCCGGACCGGACACGGACCCCCGAGCATGGTCACCCTGCGCAACCTCGCGATCAACACCCTCCGCGACGTCGGCCACCACAACATCGCCGCCGGACTCCGAGAGACCTCCTGCACACCCTTCACCCGCCCACTCGACCTCCTCGGGCTGCCCCTGACCTGCGACGCAGCATGATCAACACGACTATGAATCAGCCCTGCCCAGACCCCGGCCCGTGACCAGATCAGGAACCTGCAGTGGGCTGTCGACTTCGATATCCCGAAGCACGGCGGCAACGCCCGCCCGGCGCACCCGCTGGCCAGGACGTAGATGATCGCCGCGAACAGCGTCTCATGAGGCGTATCCGGTGTTCCGCCGCCCTACGGCCGCACCCGCGATGGTTGGGACTCAGCGGCTCCGCGATCTCCCACAATCCGTCCGGACCAATCCAACTCCACGTACCCCGCCCCATGAGTGGCACAACGACGCCTCACCACATAGGACACGGTCTAAGTACTTTTTACCCACTGATCATCCTAGGGAGGTACACGAAGTAGTCCTAGACGGGTCATCTCAACGCGATTCACTGGGGAGTTCAAATGGGCGTGCCAGATATTCAGCAGCTCGGGAATCACAGCGAGCTTAAGGAGAATGCTGAGAGTCGCGAGCTATTTACCCAACTAGCCCACATGGAGGTAAACGCTCCAAATTACAAGCGCGTGCGAAATCGCTTAATCGAGATCCATTCATCAATGATTTTCCCAATCGCAAGAAAATTTCGATCGAATTTCGCGGACCTCGATGATTTAATTCAGGTGGGATCGATAGGGTTGATTAAGGCTGTCGAGAGATTCGACCCTTATCGTGGAACTCCATTCCGGCAATTCGCTAATTTCTACGTGTCTGGAGAGATCAAGCGATTCTATCGGGACTCCCTGTGGGCTGTTCACGTCCCTCGCACACAGCAAGAACGTGCTGCGGCAGTGGCTAAAGCCGACGAGACGCTTTTGCGCTCCCTCTCCCGAAAGCCTACCAGTAGCGAGATTTCCGAGTATTTGGAAATCACTGAGACGCAAGTGAATCAGGCTCGCGTCGCAGCAAATGGTTTTTCGTGTAAATCAATATTCGATTCAGGTAGCTCAGGCGTGGGTAGTGAGCTGATGCTGGGGCGGCTTACGGGTTACGAAGATCCAACACTTGATCTTATCGACGACATTTTGACGCTAAAAAATATAGTATGCGCCACAATTAACGGAAGAGAGCGGGCAATGCTATATTGGCGCTTTTACGAAGACATGACACAGGAAGAGATAGGCGTTCGTTTGGGAATATCCCAGATGCAGGTCTCCAGGTCGCTGCACAAGATATTCTCCTGCATTCGCAAATCAATGAACTGTAGCTGAAGTTTTCGCCGTCCCGTCGCCACCCTATTCAGAGAATTTACGGAATACCATGGAAGACACTGGTAATTCAAAGAATCGCGCCACTGATTTGACATTTCGCACCAGATTTGCTGCTCGCTGGAGCAGGCAAATAAGCGCCCTCTACGCACTATCGGCGTGCGGGTCCACTGTCTGCGGGACAGTTATGCTGCTTCGTATCAACTCCTCTATTTTGGGTCTAGCCACGCTGGCGTGTGGGATCGTCGGTATTCTGGCAGCATATTTTAAGCCCCCTGTGTCGCACTTAAGTCCAGGAAAATTTGGCGGGCTTGATAATTCCGGATAGGCTGCTCTATCGACTCCATGAGGTCGAAGCGAAGATGGAAGATAAGCGGCAGCGTCGCTCCTATGGAGGCGACGCATCCGCTTTTGGCGTGATGGCAACAGCAAGGATGACAACCCGTCAAGCTCGTAATATTTCTGTTGAGTGTTTCGTGACACCCCCCAGGCCCTGCGATGCAATGCCGTTGCTTTTGGGGCGGGGTGGGCGTTGGGCCTTTCGTATTAGTGTCGCGTCTGGAGCGGCTGGGCCTTTGGATCTTGACCCGGTCGTGTCCGCCTGAGCTGGTGGACCGGGTGGTTGGTGAGACGGGGTGCGGGGAGAAGCGTCGCCGCCTGTTGCCGGCCCGGTTCACCGTGTACTTCGTCCTCGCGTTGTGCCTGTTCCCGCGGGTCGACTACCTCGAGGTTCTGCGGCTGCTCAAAGCCGGCGAGCGGGGACTGCGGGCGTGGGCCGCAGTGAAGCTACTGTAACCAGAGCCCGGCAACGGCTGGGGTGGCAGGTGATGCGCGGCCTGCACCGAGTTGTCGTCCGCCCGCTGGGCCAGGACAGCGACCTCTTTCAAGGTCTGCGTGTACTGGCCTTGGACGGGATGCTGCTGGCGGTTCCTGATTCGGCCGGAAACCGGGAGGCCTTCGGCAAGTCGGGCTCGCAGCGCAGCCCGTTGGGCTATCCCATGGCACGGGTGGCTGCCGTCGCGGAATGCTCGTCCCATACGGTGCTGGACGCGGTGATCGGAGGATGGAAGGACTCCGGGCGGGTCGTCTCCGACGGACTGGACCGGCATGCCGGCGAGAGAACACCGCTCCTGGCCGACCGTGGGCTGTGGGGATTGGCCAGGTGGCACCGCCTGCACGAACAGGGTGCCCACCTGCTGTGGCGGATTGAACCGTTCCGGGTTGGATAGAGACTCGATTCCGTGAAAGGATCGAGTCATTGCACGACCTTCCCGCTACCCCCTCGAGTTCCGACGCCGTGCGGTGCGCATGTTCGCCGAGGTCCGCGACGATCACCCGAACGAGACGGCCGCACTGCAGACGGTGGCCGAGAAACTCGGCATCGGGTCGCGCGAGACCCTGAGAAACTGGGTCAAGCAACAAGAGATCGACGCGGGGACGCGTCCGGGGGCGACGACGGAGGAATCCGTCCAGCTCAAGGCGCTGAAGAAGGAGAACGCCGAGCTGAAGCGGGCGAACGACATCCTCAAAGCCGCGGCGAGTTTCTTCGCGGCCGAGCTCGACCGGCCACACACACGCTCGTAGCGTTCATCGACGAGCACCGGGACCGCTTCGGCGGCGTCGAGCCGATCTGCCGCGTGCTGACCGCACACGACTGCAAGATCGCACCCTCCACCTACTACGCCCACCACAAACGCACAGCCCTGCCATCCGCCAGGACCGTGCGTGACGCCGAACTGAAAGAGCTGATCCGCGAGGCTTCCGAGGCCAACTACCGTGTCTACGGAGCGCGGAAGATCTGGCGCGAACTGAACCGGCAGCTGTAGTTCGTGAGGCATTGGACGTCGTCGCTGGTCAGCGTGGCGGGTGGGTGCCTGCGGGCAGAGGTGCGGCCACCTGCATCGTGATCGTTTGTGAAGACGAATCAAGAGGCGGTGGCCGCGCAGGCCACGGTAGTACACGCCCTGTGGGGCGAGTCCTTCGAGGCCTTGATGGGCCGGGTCGCGGGCTGTTTCCCACGCCGGGAGACGCGGCTGACCTGCCGGAACATGGTTCAGGGGCTACTGATGGTCAAGGACTCGGCGAACTGCTGGTCGCTGGCCGAGGCCATCGGCCACACCGGTCCGCACGTTCTGCAGCATTTCCTCTCCCGTGCCCGCTTCGACACCGAGGCGATACGTCGGTCGGCCGCGGCATGGACGGTGGAGCAACTCGGCTCCATGGACGTGATGCTTGTGGTGGACGAGACGGGCGACGAGAAGTCCTCCTCCGACGCGGTCGGTGCGGCCCGGCAGTACTCCGGCGCGCTGGGAGGGATCGGGTTGTGTCAGGTCGCGGTGCATCTGTCCTACGTGAGCGCCGACGGACACGCGCTGATCGGCCACCGTCTCTACCTCGGCGAGGCATGGGCTGGCGACGACGAGCGCCGTGAACTTACCGGGGTGCCCGACGAGACGGTGTTCGCCACCAAGCCGCAGCTGGCCGGCGACATGCTCAAGGACGCGTATGCCTCGGGCGTGCGCACCGCGTGGGTGGCCGCCGACGAGGTCTATGGCGGACGCGAGTTGCGCGAGGGGATCCGTAGCCTGGGCTACGGCTACGCGATCGCTGTGCCCACGAGCCACCGAGTCACCACACCGGGCGGGAAAGCCAAGGTCACCGACCTGCTGGAGCGGGTCCCCAAGAAGGCCTGGATGCGGTTGAAGACCGGCAACGGCACAAAGGGTGAGCGGCTCTACGACTGGGCGGTGATCGACGTGAACGCCGACGACACCCGCCCGGCCAGGCCGCCGGACACAGCCACGTCCTGGTCCGCCGCCACCGCCGCACCGGCACCCTCTCCTTCTACCGCACCTGGCACCCCGACCCGCAGCCGACATCCGTGCTGGTCAGCGCGGTCTGCCGCCGCTGGCGCGTCGAGGAGGACTTCCAGGGAGCCAAGGGCCTGGCCCACCTCGACACCGGCCAGGTCACCTCCTGGACCTCCTGGCATCGCTGGAGCCTGATGAGCGTCCTCGCCTACGCCCTCCTGGCCATCGGCGCCCTCCACGAGAGGCAACGGGCCAACCCCGAGACCGACGAGACTGATGCCGACAGGGCGATGGGGCCCGTCAGCCCGCGTGAACTCCTCGCCTTGCTCCGGGCCTTCGCCCTGCCCCGACCCCGCCAGGACACCGACCCCGCCCACGCCCTGCACTGGTCGCGATGGCGTCGCCATCACCAGCATCGCGCAACAGCCTGCCACCGCCGCTGGAACGACATCACCGCACCAGCCACCACATGACCAGGAACCTCACCCGTCACGAACTACAGCTGCCGTGTCAGCCTTCTCGGGGACGGGCGCGCTGCCTCTGGAGGAAAACTGCCCACTGTGTAGACGTAACCCAGGATACCAGTCGGTCTACGCCAATCACTGCTCACCTGGGATTAGCCGAGCGAACTATCTTGGAGGACAAGTGACTGGACGGGTACAGCGGGGGAAAAACGCCATATTGACACTTCCCGAAGTAATCACGCGGCCGCTTCGGGAATGAATAAGGACGAGTGCCGAACAATGCACGCTTTGGCCTTTTCGTGGCACGGCAGCAAGACTGACATCTCACGCCAAGGGCCTGTTTGGATTCATCAGGACGGAAAGCCAGAATGTGAAGCTCAATGCGAGTCCGTCATGCACATAAAGCATCCCGTGAATGCGAGAAACGTTTGCGGCCCTCGCAGTCCTACGCGGAACCGATGCCGACGCTGCATTCAAGGGATTCCCAAAGAACTAAGAAATCTAGAAAACCCCGCCGCCCTACTCAAGTTCGTTCGGAAATTCTTGCCACCGGAGACCCAGGGTACGCTAGACAGAGTCCTGGAGGAGGTTGACTTCTCATCGCTCACGCAAGGGCATTAGACGCAACATCCGTTCCTGCCTATCCTTGAAAGGATAGGGTAACAGATGTTTTTAGTGAGTCTGTCCAGGTAGACGAGCTGCTAGCGGGACGGTTGCCCGACTATCCACCGGGCGTCCGGCCGCGAACCCGATTTGTACCGCAGCTGTTCACGGACTCACACTCATGCAAAAACTAGATAGGATTCAACCAGGATCCGCTCCATGATCACCCCCGATACCCTCCAGACGCCATTGGTGATCATTAGCGCAGGCGATCATGGCCGCACCTATTGATGATAGAGTCACCTCGCATCGACGCGGCCGGTATCATATAGCATTCTCTAGGTCAAACTACCCACTTAATATGACGCCGCTACCGCATTGCCATGCATAATCGCGTGTGCTCAAAAACTTGATTGGAGCATCACCGTGAGTTTCAATTTCATTGACCCGCAGGGCAGTGTTTTGGAAGCAAAACCGGTTGCATTGCGCATGGTGCACGAACAAATGGCAGTCGTGGAAGTACATATCGATGGCCATTCATTCTTCGTACCTGTAGATAGGATCGAGGAAGTAGTGGCAGGGCTGAGGGACATGGCACGACAGGCGTTGCGTAACTACGAACAGTCTGAAATCACTCCACTTGTCAGCGGCTTAGAACGCCTAACACAATGAGGTAGATCGGTCCTGGAAGCCGTGTCCGTTCTGCGGGTTGGGTGTTGTCCAGGCCATGGGGGCTTCACCGTGGATCGTGTCGGATGACCTGTGGGAGCGGATCGAGCCGCTGTTGCCGAAGAAGGAGCGACGGTTCAGGTACCCGGGCCGCAAGCCGGTACCGGACCGGCAGGTGCTGTGCGGGATCCTCTTCGTCATACACACCGGCATCCAGTGGGAGCACTTGCCTCAGGAGCTCGGCTTCGGCTCGGGCATGACGTGCTGGAGGCGGCTGCGGGACTGGCACGAGGCCGGAGTCTGGCAGCGACTCCACGAAGTGCTGTTGGCCGAACTGAACGCCGCGGCCCGACTCGACTGGTCGCGGGCGGTCGTCGATTCCAGCCACGTCAGGGCGTTAAAAGGGGGCTCCAGACGGGCCCGTCCCCAGTCGACCGGGGGCGGGCCGGCTCCAAGCATCACCTGATCACCGACGGACACGGCACACCCCTCGCGGCCATCCTCACCGGCGGCAACCGCAACGACGTCACCCAGCTCATGCCCCTCCTCGATGCCATCCCGCCCGTCCGGGGCAGGCCCGGCCGGCCACGCCGCAAGCCCCAGGCCGTCTTCGCCGACCGTGGCTACGACCACGACATCTACCGTGACCAGGTGCGGGCCCGCCGGATCATCCCCGCCATCGCCCGACGCGGCACACCCCACGGCAGCGGCCTGGGCGTCTACCGATGGGTCGTCGAGCGCACGTTCGCCTGGCTCCACGGCTTCAAACGACTTCGTGTCCGCTGGGAACGCCGAGCGGACATCCACGAAGCCTTCCTCAAACTCGCCTGCTGCCTGATCGCCCACCGCCAAGTGCTGTCGCTTACCTGACCGGCCGCCTCCGCCCATGCGGGAAGGGCCCGGCAAACTGATCGCATGAACCGCGACGACCTGGAAGCCGTACTCGATCGAGACGACAGCACCTTGGCACGTCTCGCCCTGGCCGAACTCCAGGGAGGCGCAGACTTTGAGGTCTTCCGAAGTCAAAGCTCCTCCGCGCGCCTGCTCTGGGCCATCTGGTCCGCCCGCCACCAGAACTTGCTCGACGATGGAGCCGCCCATTGGCCCGGACTGGCCGAAGCCGTCGGCAGACTCCATGCCGAGGGAACAGACCGGATCTACTCGGCCAACATCATCGGGTCACAACAGCGGTTCATCGTCTTCCTCACCGAAGACCTCACCCGCTGCATCGCCTGCATGTAGTCGGCCACCTCATTGTGTTAGGCCCTCTTATCCCCTAATTGCTAAGGGCTTGCAGATCATTAACACGTTGTTTTGGTGTCGCTGTCCTCGCCGGTCTGGGCCTGGACCCGGGTCTGGAGAACGGCGAGGGCTGTGGGCGGGGTTGTCGCGGGTGGGATGGTGATGCCTTGCTTCTCGAGTAGCCGCCGGTGCTTCAGGAGGGTGCGGTGCATCGCGGTGCGGCTGGTGCCGAACAGCACGGCGAGGGGCTCCGCGGCCAGGGCGGCCCGTAGATGAAGCACGGTGGCCAGGACCTGATCGGGGAAGGTCAGCCGGGGCGGGCGGCCGCACCGGGTATCCCCATCCGGGGCCAGAGTCTCGGTGAGGTCGATCAGCTGCCGACGGGTCATCCCGGTCAGGGCGGGGTCGGAAAGCAGGGCCTGATCCCACTCCGGCTCCGGCTCCGGCTTCTGCAGGGTGCGGGCCGACGGGGTCACGGGGGATGGCTGGGGGTGCAGGGCATAGTTCCAGTCGCCGTGGAAGGCATGCCGGGTCAGCGGCAGGGCGGCCATCTCGGTGTCTTTGATGCGGACTCCGGTCGGGTAGGTGTTGGTGTCCAGCCCGGCCGTCACTCTCAGTCCGGTGCGGGTGGTGGTCGCCGCGATCGACTGCACGATGACTTCGTGGCTGGTCAGCGGGCGGCCGCTCCAGTTCATGGTGATGTGCGAGAAGAGCCGGTGCTCGATCTTGTTCCACTTCGATGTGCCGGGCGGTAGATGACACACGGTGATCGTCAGCCCGGTTTCAGCGGCGAGTCGGGCCAGCTCGAGCTTCCAGGCCCGGGTGCGGTAGCCGTTGGATCCGCCGGCGTCAGCGGTGATCAGCAGCCGTGTCGCCCGCGGGTAGGCAGCCTGGCCCTGGCCGAGCCACCAGCGGCGGATCGATTCCACGGCGAACGCGGCGGTGTCGTGATCGGTGCCGACATTGACCCAGCCGGTGTTCGCGGACAGGTCGTAGATCCCGTAGGGAACGGCTTTGCCCAACTGCGGGTCGGCGAAGTCGAGGACGCTTACCGAAGCAGGCTCACCGGCAGGACGCCACTGACGGCCGCTGTTCTTGAACTCGCCGACGAGTTCCTTCTTCTTGGTGTCCACGCTGATCACCGGCTGCCCAGCGTCCCCGTGCTCGCGGGCCTGCTCGTTGAGGTAGCGGAACTGGGCGTCCCGGTCGGGGTGCTGACTGCCCTCGAGAGTCTTGACGTTCGCCTGCAGGCTGAAGCCTTCCTCCCGGAGCAGGTCACCCACGGTATCGGCGCAGATCCGGTGCCCGGCCCGCGCCAGCTCCGCCGCGAGCGTGCGAGTGGATTTCACCGTCCACCGCAGCGGCGACATCGGATCGCCCCTCTCATCGGGCTCGACCAGCGCCAGCAGCGCCGGTCGCAACCGCGGATCCAGATCAGCGACCCGTTTGCGTCCTCCGCCGGGACGCCGGACCCGTCCCAGTGGCTCCTCGCCGGATTCCAGCTCGAGCACGCCATTGCGAACCGTCGTCTCGCTGACCTGGGCCGCACGTGCAACAGCACGGATACCACCGTGCCCCAGCAGCCGGGCCTCGGTCCCCATCAGCAGCCGTCGCTGCCGCTCGTCCAGATGCGGGAACAACACCGCGAACTTCGCGGAGAGTTGGTCACGGGTCTCGTCCGGGATGCGCATACCACACCAACGAGCCCCAGGTCAGGAAGCAACACCTTGATGATCTGCAACCCCTAAGGGTTGTCCCGTAAGTGATCTTCGAGTCGCCGGGGTCGGGCGGCCGCGGTCGGGTCCTCTGGCCTATCCGGCGATGGCGAGGCTGTGCATGCGGGCGAAGGTGTGCTCGACGCGGGCGCGGACCTGTTTGTGGGACTTGTTGTGCTCCTCTTTCCAGTCCGGGAGGGTTATTCACGAGCCTCACCAGGCGATTCGGAAGAAGGCAAGTGCGGTGACGGGGTGTTGATGCCCCTATGGATGTCAAGCGGGGGTGTTGGGCTGAGTTGGCTCGGTTCTCGGAGTGACGATGTGCCGGTAGATCTCTCGTGCGACGTAGCGTTTGAGACAGCGGATGATCTCTCGTCGGGTTTTGCCTTCGGTGAGGCGTCGTTGCAGGTAGGTGCGGGTTCGGTGGTCGCAGCGCAGGCGGCTGAGGACGATGCGGTAGAGGGCGGCGTTGGCCTGGCGGTCGCCTCCGCGGTTGAGTCTGCGGCGCTGGGTCTTGCCGGAGGATGCCTCGACCGGGCTGGTACCGCACAAGGCTGCGAAGGATGCCTCGCTGGCCAGGCGTTCGGGGTTGTCGCCGGCAGAGATGAGCAGGGCGGCGGCACTGTCCGGGCCGACGCCGTAGACCTCGAGCAGGCTCGGGACGCTGGCCTGGACGGCTTCGGTTATCCGTTTGCCCAGCTCGTCGATCTCCTCGGTGAGGTGCCGGATACGGCGGGCCAGGAGCCGCAGGGTGTGGCGGGCGGCCGCTGCCGGACCTGTCGTTGCGGTGGCGTCGAGGTCGGCGCATCGCTTGATCAGGTGCGGGTTGCTCAGCCCCGCCAGTGACTCGCGCAGAGGCGTGTCGGTAGAGACCAGGATGCTTTTGAGCTGGTTGATGGCCTGGGTGCGGGACTTGACCGCGGAGCTCTTGGCCAGCTTGAACAGCCTCAGCGTCTCGACGGGGCCGTCGCTGGTCTTCGCCGTGGCGGTGGCGCGTCCGGACAGCACAGCGCGTGCGGCCGCCTCGGCATCGGCAGCGTCGGTCTTGCCGTGACGGCGCCGGGCCGCCCGGTCGGGCTGGTTGACCTCGGTCACCTCAATGCCCCCGGCCCGCAGGTGCCGTGCCAGGGCGGCTCCGTAGGAGCCGGTGCACTCCACCCCGGCCCGCCGAAGCGTGCCGAACGAGCGGGCCCAGTCGAGGAGCTGCCGGTATCCATCGGCCGTCGCCGGGAAGCTGCGGCCCTCCAGGACCGCGCCGAGCACGGTGATGACCGCGGCGGCATGGACGTCCTTATGGGTGTCCACACCGAGCAGGACATCCTCCGCAGTGTCTGCCGGGAGATGACAAGGGATGGTGGACTGCATGATGCTGGGCAAGGCCGCTGTCTCCTGATTGCTCCGGGAACCGATGGCCGCCGCCGGGCCGAGAGGGCGGTCAAGACTGTGACGGTGCCTGTCGCGAAGGCCCCTATCGGGACACACCCCTCTGCCCGGCGGCAGCACGCACCGTCCCGGACGCCAGCCGGCAGATCAACGCCAAGGCACTACAGCCAGTCACGTTGCGGGCCAGACCGCCACCCGGAACAGCACCCCAACATCCTCACAGTCACGTTGTCGGCGGCATGATCGGTTTGATGGTGCGTCAGGGTGTGCTGGGGCCGGGGCGGTCTGTGAACCTTTTCAGCGGTGCCCCTCCAGGGTGAGGATGGCTTTGGTGATTGACGTGAGTTTGTTCGGGCTGGTTCGGGCTTTGCGGAGGATGCGCCAGGTCTTGATCCGGGCGATGGCTCTCTCGACGGGCCACCGGAGTCGGGAGTGTGCCCGGTTGACGGACTTCTGTTTGACGGTGAGGTCTTTGCCGGGTCGCCGGCGGTGTGGGACGGCGACGATGTCGCCGGCTCCCTGGTAGGCCTTGTCCGCCAGGACGGGGATGCCGAGGCGGATGCATGTGGCGATGATCCGGTGCCGACGGGCCGCGGTGAGATCGTGGATCCGGCCCGCGAGAGCGGGTGAGATCCAGACCAGGGCTCCGTCCGGCGCGGTGATGACCTGCATGTTTACCCCGTGGCGGCGGTGTTTGCCCGAGTAGTCGGCGCGGCCGTCACCAACCCGGTCGCACTCGGCGAGGGTCCCGTCCAGCAGGACATACCGGGCGTCCGGCCGTTCTCAAAGCCGCGGTCAGGCCCGGCGCCCGGCCTGCCAGGAGCGCCACAACGCCGTGAACGTAGGCGTGGGTGGTACCCACGCTGATCCCGAAACCCGCCGCGATCTGAGTCAGGGTGTCGTTCTTCTTCAGGTACACCAGTGCGGCCAGGGCCCGCTCGGAGGGCGGCAGCTTGCACCGGCGGTCACCCTCCCGGGTGACGATCAGCATCGTCACCCACTCCACGAGGGCATGCGCAACATCGAGTACGGCACGACAGGGAACCAACAGAGCCCCCAGGCTGAAGAGTTGAGCATCGATACCTTGCTCAACAGCCCGGGGGCTCTGCCCGTTTCACCACCACCTCGTCACCCGATCAGTGGCCAAGTTGAAAATGCTCTGTGGTTCAGGCGGTGGCGGGCAGGCCGGCAGTACCGGTGATGTGGTTCCAGATGGTGAAGCGGATGCTCATCTCGAAGCGGTATCGGCTGGCGGTCATGAGGTGCCGGTGGGGTCGGAAGTGGGGTGAGATGACGGTGAACGCGGACAGGAACCGCTGCGCTGCCCAGACCGACCGGAAGCCCTTCATTGCGCGCTCTCGTTGCCTGGTCGGCTGGTGGGAGTTCTCGGCCCGGTTGTTCAATCCCTTGTGGGAGCGGTGTTCGACCGAGGGCATCACCTCACGGTGCGCAGCCCCGTAGGAGCGGAGCTTGTCGGTGACGATCACTCTGGGCATCGTCGCGGTGGTGGTGAGGAGTCGGCGGAAGAACCTGCTGGCCGCGGCCTTGTCACGCCGGTTCTGGACCAACTGATCGTTTCAAAATGCGGAAGTGCAGCCACACACAGTGCGAGATCACCTCGACCGGGTACCGGTGATTCCTGTACGACGGCACCACGTCGGACACGACGGCCCCCTCCCAGGACACGGACAACCTGAAGATCATCCCACCCCCGCCCGGGCAACGTGACAACGCCTCGAGCAACTATAAAACCCCAGGTCAAAGCCACAATCTGAGATCTCTGCCGACCCAGGAGCGGTTTATGCGGGCTTGGCGCCACAAGTCGGCATTTCCCTTGCCGTGCGGGCGAGGCCTAGTGTCGCAGTCATGAAGGTTCTTCTCATAGGCGCCACCGGCATGCTCGGCACGGCCGTCAACAAGGAGTTGGCTACGCGTGGCCACGAGATCCTCACCGTTGGGCGCACTGGCGGTGACCTGCGCTACGACATCGCTGACCCGGCACAGATCACGGAACTGTACGACCGGGTAGGCCGGGTGGACGCGGTCGTCAGCGCCGCCGGTAGCGTGCCGTACCGACCGCTCACCGAGATGACGGCCGAGGACTACCTGGCGGCCTTCCTGGGCAAGGTGCTCAGCCAGATCGACCTGGTGCGGCAGGGGATCCCCCGCATTGCGGAGCGCGGCTCCTTCACCCTGATCACAGGTATCCTGAGCCGCGAGCCGATCCCCACTGGCAGCGCGGCCTCCATGGCCAACGGCGCGCTGGAGGCATTCGTACGCGCCGCCGCCATCGAGATCGCCCCGCAGCGCATCAACGCGGTCAGCCCCACGGTCTTCACCGAGAGCCTCGCCAGGTACGGGGACTACTTCCCGGGCATGGCGTCGGTCGATGTAGCCGATGTCGCCCAGGCCTACGTCCGTTCCGTCGAGGGCGCCCAGACCGGGCAGGTCTACGCTTTGTAGAGGGCACTGTCAACTTGGCTGAGGCCTGCCCGTAGGATGATCATCTTGCCGGTGGTGGGGTGTTGGGGATGGGCTGTTCATGGACACGGCGGCGCCGTCGCACAAGGGGTTCCGGTACCCGGCGGAGATCATCTCGCACTGCGTGTGGCTGTACTTCCGCTTCCCGCTCAGCTTCCGCGAGGTCGAGGAGCTGACGCTCGAGCGCGGGGTGACCGTCTCCTACGAGACGGTCCGGCGCTGGTGCCTGAGGTGGCGAGCGACCCGCCCTCACCATGGCTGCACCCGCTGCGCGGTGGCTGGCCGGGGGCCGGTGGTGGTGTCCATGAAGCCACGGTCCCAGGACCGCCCGGGGCGCGGCGGAGAGTTGAGGAAGTTCCCTGCGAAGGGGGTACGCATACCCGCGGTGTGGTTCGGGGTGATGCCGTGTCCGGGACGGGGGCGGGTCGTTGAAGGGCTGGGAAATGCACACCGGCCCGGGCGGGTCCCTCGTATCTTTGCTGTCCCGCCCGGGGACCGGTCCCATTGTCGGCGTCGCTTGAACCGTGGTTCTGGATCACTTTCCGTGCCAGGGCCACGGAGGGTCACCGAAACCGCGATCATGAACCTTCGTGACTGACGCGTTCCTCCAAGACCTCTGGTTCCACCGGGCCGACGACGTCGTGCTCGACACCATCGCCATCCCCGGCGAGCTGGTGACCGTCCAGGCCGCCGCGAGGGCCGGCCGGGCTGAGTGCCCGGCCTGTGGAACCAGCTCGACGCGGGTGCACAGCCGGTACGTGCGCCGTCTCGACGACACCGCGGCGGGCCAGCGCCGTGTGGTCATCGAGTTGCAGGTCCGACGGTTCCGATGCCGCCAACAGGCCTGCCCTCAGGCAACGTTCGCAGAGCAGGTGCCAGGTTTGACCTTCCGTCACGGGCGGCGGAGTCAGGGCCTGCAGAGCGCTCTGCAGCAGGTGGCCCTCATGCTCGCGGGCCGTGCCGGCGCCCGGTTGGCGGACGCGCTCGCCGCTCCGGTGAGCCGTTCCACGTTGCTGCGGCTGATACGAGCGTTACCCGAAAGCGCGCCGACGACGCCCCGCGTGCTTGGCGTGGACGAGTTCGCACTGCGTAAAGGACACGTCTACGCGACGATCCTGGTCGACATCGAGACGCGTCGCCCCGTCGATCTGCTGCCCGACCGCACCGTCGAGACCGTCGCCCGCTGGCTGATCGAGCACCCGGGCGTCCAGGTGATCTGCCGCGACCGCTCTGAAGTTGACCCCTGAACTTGGACAGCGTGTGCTTACGCTGCGGGGGTGAGGTCTTGCTGCAGCAGGGTCCGGGTTTCGAGTGGGGTGAGGTATCCGAACTCGGGGTGCTTGCGGAGCCTGGCGCGGTTGTACTCGACCTCGATGAAGCGGAAGACGTCGGTGCGGGCGGCCTCGTGGTTCTCCCAGACGGTGGTGCCGATCTCCGCTTTCATCAAGCCGAAAAAGCTCTCAGCTGCGGCGTTATCGTAACATGAGCCGGTTCGTCCCATGCTCTGCCTCAGGCCCAACTCCTGTACCGCCTGGCGGAATTCGCCCGAGGTGTACTCCGACCCGCGGTCGCTGTGCATGATGCAGCCGGGCTGGAGGTCGCCGCGGCCGGCGGCCATGCGCAGTGCGTCGGTGACCAGTCCGGCCCGGTGGTGACTGGCCATCGCGTACCCGATGATCTCGCGTGTCCCCAGGTCGAGCACGGTCGCCAGGTACCACCAGCCCTGGAGCGTCGGCAGGAACGTGATGTCCCCGACCAGCTTCACGCCCGGCTGAGGAGCGGTGAAGTCGCGTCCGACCAGGTCAGGAGCGGGTTTGGCCTTGCGGTCGGGCTTGGTCAGGCCGCGCCGCTTGCGGCGCGTGACGCCATGGATGTCACGCTCGGCCATGATCCGCACCACCTTCTTCCTGTTGACCGTCCGGCCTCGTCTGCGCAGTTCGGCGTGGATGCGTGGGGCGCCGTAGGCTCTTCGGGAGCCAGGGCCGCCGTGGATCGCCCGGATCTCGTTGGCCAGCTCGTCCTCGGAGGCCTGCCGCGCCCGGGCCGCCGGGCGCGCGGCCTTCCAGGCGTAGTACGTCGAGCGTGGCACCTCCAGCACGCGGCATAGCAGCGACAGCCCGGGTATCGGCTGGTCATCGGGGGTGTCGGGGTGGGAATCGGCTCTCTGCGCGTCGATGAAGCCGCACACTGTGGCGGTGTCTACTTCAACGTGTCCGTCGCGAAGAGAGCCGTGGCTTTTTTCAGGATGGTCACCGTCTGCTCCAGCTCGCGGTTGCGCCGACGGAGCCGTCCCAGTTCCTCCCGCTCGGCGCTGGTCAGCGCCCCGGAACTGCCCTGACCTCGGTCAACGGCCTCCTGCTTTACCCAACCCCGCAGGCCTTCGGGACTGACCCCGAGGTCGCGGGCGACCTCGGTCACCGTCTTGTCCGACGAGCGGGCCAACGCGATGGCATCCCGTTTGAACTCGGCCGTGTATCGCTTGTTGCTGTTGCTCTTCTTACTCACTGCCTGGAACTGCTTCCTCCGGAACGATTCGTCCCAGTATGAGGCTGTCCAAGTTCAGGGGAAAACTTCAGTCGACGCCGAGCAGCACCTGTTCGGCGGGCTGGCCCGGGAAGTGACACGGGGCATCGGGGTACGTGATGCTGGGCATGGTCGCCCTCTCCTGATCGCCTGGGAAGCCGGGTGGCCGCCGCCGGGCCGGGGCGGTCAAGACTGTGACGGTGCCTGTCGCGAGGCCCCTATCGGGACACGTCCCCTGCCCGGCGGCAGCACGTGCCGCTCCGAGCAGGCGGCCGACAGATCAGCGCCAAGGCACACGGCCAGTCACGTTGCGGGTCAAGCCGCCGTGAGGTTCCCCCGGTGAGCTGGGGGTGCTGATCAGCTGGCCGTGATGGGTTGATGGGTATTCAGGTTCGCTCGTTCGGCCGCTGCCTGTTCGGCGTAGAACTTCTCCTCGTATTCGATGGGGCTGAGTAGCCGTTGTCTTTCCGGACGTGATCGGTGGGTTTCCGCTGGTCAGGCATGCACTCCGTGGCATCGAGGAAGAGTCGGGCCGTCACGTTTGTCGGGATGACACGGAGGTCGTCGATGGCTTCGGTCATGGGCTTGTTGGAAGCACGCGAGACGGCTGCGCAGGTTCGGGTCGAAGAGCTTCGCGAGGAGGTGGAGCGGGTGCTGGCCGAGCTTGCGGAGGCGGAGGCGGTGCTGGAGCGGCGGGCCATCGCCCGCGTGGAGCTGGCCGAGGCCCTGGCCGCGCCGGAGCCGGAGGCCGAACAGCCGCCGGAGGCGGGGTCGGCTGTGGCGAAGGCGCCGGTGGCGGGGTCGGTGGTGCCGCACTGGCGGGAGGGCCTGGCGGTGGAGGCGCTCGCGCCGGACTACCAGCGGCTGGTGGGCGTGCTGGAGGCGGAGGCGGGCGGGTCCGGGCTGCGGGCACGGGAGTTGGCCGGGCGGCTGGGTCTGGAGGGGGTGCCGGCGAAGGTTGAGGGGGTGCGGTCGAAGGTTAAGCGGCTGGTGGAGCGGGGCTGGCTGGCCGAGGAGCGTCCTGGGGTGTTCACGCCGCGGCGGGTGGCCGGGTGACGTTTCGGCTCCGGTGGCGGGCGAGGCGGCGCCCCATGAGCATGGTCATCGACCACAGGGCGGCGGCTTCGCTGCTTTCGGGCCGGGTCTCGTAGTCCCGGCCCAGGCGCCGCGAGCGCATCAGCCAGCTCAGCGTCCTCTCCACCACCCACCTGCGCGGAAGCACCACGAACCCGCTCATGTCGTCACTGCGTTTGACGATCTCCAGCGTGAGCCGGAGTGTCTCCTTCGCCCAGTCGACCAGGCGGCCGGTGTAGCCGCCGTCGGCCCAGACCAGGCTGATCTTCCGGTAGCGGGCACGGAGCTTTTCCAGCATGCTGCAGGCGGCATCGCGGTCGGTCACGTCGGCCGCCGTGACCAGCACCATCAGCAGCAGGCCGAGCGTGTCCACGATGACGTGCCGCTTACGCCCGTTGATTTTCTTGCCGCCGTCGAAGCCGCGTGAGGCGGCCGGCACCGACGCGGCTGCTTTCACCGACTGCGAGTCGATGATCGCGGCGGCCGGCTCCGGGGCGCGGCCCTCGCTCGCGCGGACCTTCCCGCGCAGCCGGTCGTGGAACTCGGTGATCAGCCCCTTGTCGCGCCAGCGCCGGAAGAAGGCGTAGCCCCGGTCCCAGGTGGGAAAATCGACCGGCATCGCCCGCCACTTGATGCCGTTGTCGACCAGGTAGCGGATCGCGTCGATCATCTGCCGGTGGCAGTAGCCCTCAGGCTGTCTGCCCTTCCCGTTCAGCCATGCGGGCACGGGCAGCTGATCGCGCACCGCCGCCCATTCCTCATCCGTCATGTCGGAGGGATAGGCGGGCGCACGCTCGGCATGGTCGCCCGCGTTCCCGTACTGATGGGCGAGGCAATCACACGACCGGGTAACCGAGTTGGACCCGGCGGGCGTCGGCACGGAAGACTGCGACAACAGGGCCTCCTGTTGCTCGGATGGATTCGACACCCACGAGCTGTGCAGGAGGCCCTGCCTTCATGCCCGTGCCACCAGAAGACCACCCGCCCGGGAACCCTCGTTCGACCACCAAGCGAACCTCTCGGTACGACAACGGCTACTCAGGTAGCCGGGGCGTTTTTGGATGCGGGTGGTGTTGTAGGAGCCGTCGATGTACTCGAACAGGGCCTGGTTGGCCTGGGCCCGGGTGGCGAAGACGCGGCCGCGGATCCCTTCGCTCTTGATGAGGGTCCACAGGTTCTCGGCGAGGGCGTTGTCGTACGAGTCGCCCACCGATCCCATCGAAGCCGCGATCCCCGCTCTGAGCAGGCGAGTTGTGAGCTTGATGCTCGTGTATTGACAGCCGTGATCGGCGTGATGGACCAGCCGTCCGTGCTCGGGGCTGCGGGAGGCGAGGGCGTACTCGAGTGACGCGAGGGGACCAGGTCGGTGTCCGCTCGGGCGGAGGTTTCCCGGGCCACCACGCGGCGGGAGAACGCGTCACGGATCGCCGAGAGCCACAAGGGTCCTTCGGCGGTGTCGATCACGGTCAGGTCGGTGACCCACAGCCGGTCCGGGGCCGGGGCGGTGAAGTCCCGCTTGACCAGATCGGGAGCCAAAGTGGCGGACGGGTCGGCGATGGTGGTCTTCCAGCGCCGGGTGCGGGGGCTGACACCCTGGATGCCGGCCTGGCGCATCAGCCGCTCCACCCGTTTGCGGCCCACCCTCATCCCGCGCCGGGCCAGTGCCGCGTGGATTCGCGGCGAGCCGTAGACACCGTGCGACTGGGTGTGGATCTCTCTGATCATCTCCAGGAGTGCAGCGTCCTCGCGCTCACGGCGGCACGGGTTCTTCTGCCTGCGGCGCCGACGGTAGTAGGTGGAGGGCAGGGTGTTCGTCTCCCGGAGTACCAGCTCGATTCCCAGGTGGGGGTGCTCGTCGATGAGCGCGGTCACCTGGGCCGGGTCGGGTCGAGCTGGGCCGCGAAAAACGCCGAGGCAGTGCGCAGGACCTCGTTTGCCCGGCGCAGGTCCCGGACCTCCTTCCGCAGAGCCACCAGCTCGCTGTTCTCCTCGCTGGTCAGCCGATCCCCGCGCTCACCGCGGTCGGCCTCGTCCTGGCGGATCCAGTTGCGCAGGGCCTCGTGGTGCACGCCCAGATCCCTCGCCATGTGACGGATCACCGGCTCCGGATCAGCGGCCCGATACATGGCCACCGCCGCTCACGCAACTCCAGCGGGTACTTCATCGGTGCGGACATCGTGACATCTCCCTTCACGATCCCCATCTGACACTCCACCAGCCACTTCCGCACCCCGGGGGAATCTCACGTGGCCGAAGTGGTCTCAACGTGATGGAGTACGCGCTGGCCAGCCCGGTGGCATCAGCGAGATCAGCCGGCAAACGTGCCCCGGCGTGACCAACTGCCCCCGTGCCGCCAGCCGAGACATGGAGCCTGGGACGCGAACCGATACCCTGCACGCAGAAAGTGCCTTCCGCTTGGACCGACAGAACCCCTCGACAAGGTTCATCGTCCCAGTTCAGAAGGCACTTTCGCGTTCCCGTCCACCAATCGGCCTCATACCAGGTGAAACGGCGAGGCTAGCGGCCAGGTCAGCAGGGTTACCAGGAGATCGTCACCTGGCCGGCACCGCTTCGTGTGCTGGTGGTGATAGAGCCGACGACGCCAGTGTCCGGGTTGACGTAAGAGGAGCCGGCGCCGCCACCGCCACCGCCACTGAACGAGCCAGCGCCGCGTCCGCCAAGGCCGCCCTTGTAGCCGCCGCCACCACCGCCGCCGCCACCACCGGCCTGTACGACGCTGGAGTCACCACCACTCGTCCCCGCCTTATCGACAGTAACGCCAGCCGACCCGCCCGATCCTGCAGTCTTCCCGTTACCACCGCTGCCACTCTCAGCAGTGGACCCCGCATTACCGCCATGCCCACCGGTGTTCTCATAAGGCCACGCTCCAGCGCCCCCTGCGCCTCCGCCGCCGCCGGCAACCACAACGTCGACCGTGAACGTCCCGTCCGGCCCCTTGGTGACGATGCCACTGCCACCACCACCAGTCCCGCCCGTCTTCGCAGTCTCCTGCTTAGCGACGCCATGCGCTCCACCGCGGCCATACCCGAAAGGCGCACCATCAGAGTCCGCCTTGGTGCAGCCCGTCAGTACCCGCAGCTCCTGACCGGGCACCACATTGACCATAGCGGTCACATGAGCCCCCCGGCCCCCCTGCGACCCGCCGCCCTGTGCACCATCAGCTGTGACGGAGATCCGATTCACTCCGTCCGGAACGAGGAAGACCTCGCGAATGTTCTGACAATTGAAGGTCCTACTGCCACTAGCTACGGCCTCCGCGGCTGAGGCCGGGCCGGCGGCGACAGAAACTGCGGTCGCCGTAGCTGCCGCGGCCACAGCAAGAAGCAGTGGAAGGCGACGCCTAGAACCGCCAGCGTTACGCGTGACTGAGAAGAGCATATTAAAACCTCACGAAGTATTGGTTCGGCGGGTTACCGAAATTCTAGGAGATATTGCGGTATGTCGAAATTCTCGTGATCGTAATTATTTGACCCAATAATTGACAGCTCGGGATGAAGGGGCCGCAGATGGGTCTGTGAGCTTGTTCCGCTTTGACGGGCACCTTTGGTGTGGTGGTCAGGCCGCGAGAGCGGTCTCGTATTCAGCGGGACTGCGGTAGCCGAGGCTGCTGTGAAGCCGGTGCAAGTTGTACCAGCTCTCGATCCACTCGAATATCGCCGTGCGGGCAGCAGCCCGGCTCGGCCAGGGGTCGGTGTCGCCCAGCTCGTTCTTCAGGGTCGAGAAGAACGATTCCGCGAGCGCGTTGTCCCAGCATTGCCCAGTCCGTCCGACCGACAGGCGGATGCCGAACTCATCTGCCAGGACGGCGAGTTCACGGCTGGTGTATTGACAGCCTCGGTCGGAGTGGAAGATCACCGGACCGGATGGACGGCGAGTTCGGCAGGCGGTCCGCAGCGCGTCGGCGACGAGCTCGGTTCGCAGATGGTCGGCTGTCGCCCAGCCGACGACGCGGCGTGAGGCGATGTCGATCACGGTGGCCAGATAGAGCCAGCCCTCGCTCGTGGCGATATAGGTGATGTCCCCGCACCAGCGGGTGTCGAGGGCCGACAAATCGGGCTGGAAGTCACGAAGTACCAGGTCAGGCCGGGTGGACGCGTGTGGGTCGGGAATGGTGGTGCGGTGCCGGCGTCGTCGGTGCCTGCCGGTCAGACCGGCCTGTCGCATCAGGCGGGCCACCCGGCGGCGCCCGCAGCCGGCGCCTTCACGCTTCAGGACGGCGTGAACGCGCGGGGCCCCGTAGGTGCCGCGGGAACGCTGGTGAACAGCGGTGATCTGTTCGGTCAGCTCGGCGTCCCGCACCGCACGCGGGCCACGGGAGGCAATGCGTCGGGCGTAATAGGCGGTCCGGGAGACCTTGAGGAGTTCACACGTCCTTTTGACGTTGTGACCTGCGGTTTTCTCCGCCTCGATGAACGGGTGCACGTTCACCGGGTCTCCGTCGCGAAGAAAGCCGTCGCACGCTTGAGGATGTCGACGTCCTCGCGCAGCCGGCGGTTCTCCCGCCGCAGCGCGGCCAGTTCCTCACGTTCGCCGCTGGTCAGGCCGTCCCGTTCGCCGGCGTCGACCTCGGCCTGCCTCACCCAGCTCCGCACCGCGGTCTCGGTCAGCTCGAAATCCCTGGCGACCTGACCAACCGAGCGCGCGCCCCGCCGGCACAGCTCGACGATCTCCGCCTTGAACTCCGGCGTGAACGAACGGCGAGGGCGCGGCTTCCTCTTCCCCATGCTCTCCATGATGAACATCATCCTTCCGGGGCCCAAGCCCCTGATCTCAGATGTCCGTCAAAGCGGATCAAGCCCACACCGACGCCGGCGCGGAGGGCGTACTTGTTCTTCCAGGTGTCGGTCTTCTGCTCGGCGCGGGCTCTGGCGGGGTTCTCGTGGAGTTCCCGGGGTCTGAGGGTGAGCATGCGGCGTCCGGGTTTCGAGGTGGTGCACTGCCTTTGGAAGGGGCAGTCGCGGCAGGTCAGGACGCTGAAGGTGATCACGATGGCGTCCTTGCCGTGCTGTTTGACCGGGTTCCAGTGGGAGCTGGTGCGGCCGGCGGGGCAGCGGACCTGCCGGGTCTTCCATTGATGGTGAAGGCGATCTTCTCGAAGCCTTCGGCCGCCTTGGCCTGCGCGGAGTGGTCCAGGAGCACCGGGGTGACCATACGGATACCGTCTTGCATGGCCTTGGTGATCAGGTCGGCCGACGGGTAGCCGGAGTCGGGGTGATGCTCGGCCGGCTTCACGCCGTGCTCCGCGAGCTTGTGCTGGATGGGAGCGGTAGCTTTCACCTCCGGCACAGTCGCGTCGGTCGTGTGCACGTGGGTGATCAGATTCGGCTTCGCCCCTGCTCCTGCCCCTGTTTGGGACTGTAAAAGAAACTGGCCCTGTCTCACTTTCGGTGGTAATGGAGGGTGCCGGTTCGTCGTTGACATGACATGCGGAACGTCAACGAGCTTGTAGATGTGGTGTTCTCGGGGCTGTCGCCGCTGGTCATCGAGGACGTGACCGACGAGGTCGAGCGGATTATGGTGCGGGCCCGGACTCCGGAGGACTCGGTGCCGTGTCCGGGCTGCGGGGCGCCGTCCGGCCGTGTGCACAGCTATCACCTGCGGACGGTGGCCGATGTCTCGGTGGACGGGCGGCGGGTAGTGGTCCGTGTACGGGTCCGGCGTCTGGTGTGTCCCACGCGCGGCTGCCGCCACACCTTCCGCGAGCAGGTGCCAGGGGTATTGGAGCGATACCAGCGGAGCACAGCCCGTTTGACCAGGCAAGTCAAGGCTGTGGTCAAGGAGTTAGCGGGCCGTGCAGCGGCACGGCTGCTGGCGATACTCGCCATGGGACTGTCGCGTCACACTGCCCTGCGCACCCTGTTGCGTATTGCGTTGCCCACCGGGCGGGTGCCTCGCGTGATCGGCGTCGATGATTTCGCTCTGCGCCGGCGGCACCGCTATGCCACCGTGATCATCGACGCCGAGACCCATGAACGGATCGAGGTGCTGCCCGACCGCACAGCCGACACCCTGGAGACCTGGCTGCGCGAGCATCCGGGCGTCGAGATCGTGTGCCGGGACGGCTCTGCGACCTACGCCGAGGCCATCCGTCGCGCCCTGCCCGATGCGGTGCAGGTTGGTGATCGCTGGCATGTGTGGCACAACCTGTGCGAAGCCGCCCTGAGCGAGGTCAAGGCCCACAGCACCTGCTGGGCCACCGTACTGGACGCGCCTATCTACGACGGACCCCGCGCCCAGACCACCCTGGAACGCTGGCACCAGGTCCACGGCCTGCTCGACCAGGGCGTGGGCCTGCTCGAATGCGCCCGCCGCCTGGAACTGACCCTGAACACCGTCAAACGCTATGCCCGCGCCGACCGGCCCGAGCGCATGCTCCGCGTCCCCAAGTACCGCGCCCGCCTCGTCGACCACTACCGCGAGCATCTACGCAAACGCCGGGCCGAGGACCCTGGCGTCCCCGTCAAGTACCTCTTCGAAGAGATCAAAGCCCTGGGCTTCACGGGCTGCCTGAACCTCCTGCACAAGTACATCAACCAAGGCCGTGCGGACGCCGACCGCAGCCATATCTCTCCGCGGCGGCTCGCCCGGATGCTGCTGACCAGGCCCGACAACCTCAAGGCCGAGCATCACGAGCTCCTGTCCAAGCTCACCGCCGCCTGCCCCGGGATGACCCAACTGGTGACAGGTATCAGCGACTTCGCCCCGCTCCTTGCGCCTCACGCCGACAATGCCGACGCACTCTCGCGCTGGATCGTCCAGGTCCGCGGCGCGGACCTGCCCCACCTGCATGCCTTCGCCCGAGGTCTGGAACGAGACCGCGCCGCCGTGAACGCCGCCCTCACGCTTCCGTACACCAACGGCCCCACCGAGGGTGTCAACACCAAGACCAAGCGGATCGCGCGCCAGATGCACGGACGAGCAAGCTTCACCCTGCTTCGCCACCGGATCCTCCTCGGATAGAAGCACTCCCCGTCACCACCGAAAATGAGACAGGGCCGTTTCTTTTACAGTCCCTCTCCGCCGTTCTGGCAGTTGCCGACACATCGAAGCCGCCTTGAGAACGGGGCGTCTTCGCTCCTACACAGCGCGGCTCGACCGTCCGGGGGTCGATCGCTTCGCCGGGCGCGCCTTGATGATAAACACCGTCGGGGTCGGTGTCCCGGTCGTGCGGCAGCAGGAAGAAGACCCGTCGGAGCTGGAGACCGCTGTCAGGATCGGCTTCGGCGTGTTCGTCGAGTTCGGTGTAGCCCACCATGCGCCCGTCTCGGGCGTAGCGGGGCTTTCCGCGGCGGCGGGCGGTCTTGTCGAGGGCTTGGCGTACGTAGTCGAGATGGTCAGGGTTCTCCAGCCACACCACTGTGTTCTCGTGGAGGAGGTCGCTCTCGTTCAGCAGCGAGCTCATGGCTGCGGCCCCTTTTCGTTGTCGGCGGCCGGGTAGGGGCCGGGGTGGCTTTGGGAACGGTCGGGTGGGGGCGTGCCGTGTCGATAGTAGAGAGGTGCGGGCCGGATACTCAGGCCGCATGGTTTAGACATGTTCGGGCTCGTCGTCGGCAAGGAGGGCTAGACCGGGGTAGTACTTCTTCCCGCTGGATTTCATCATGTCGGCCGGTGAGGCGAGGGCGAGCTCCTGGCGCACGCGGGTCGCGAAGGCCCGAGCGGTAGCAGGCCTGATGCCCTCACCGGTACTGCACCAGCTGCTGTAGGCGGCGTAGAGGAGTCCCTGCTCCACCTTGAGGTCGGCTGAGGTTCTATCGCCGGCACGGCTGGTGGTGGCGCTGGTGCAGCACTCGGTGAGAAAGCGGCCGATGTGGTCTTCGGTCGTCGCGTATGCCTGCGTGGCCATCCGCACAGATGCAGGCCCCGTCAGCGGGTCGCGGGTGTGGAGATAGAGCTGGGCCCCTTCCACCAGCCAGTGCAGGATACCGGGGCCTTCGCTGTCGACGAGTTGCTTGGCTAGGTTGTCGATCTTACGTGAGGCGGGGACGACACGTTCGAAGGGGATGAGGCGGATGCGACGCCAAAAAGCGTGGCCGCCCGTTCCGACTTCGGGGCGGTGGTTGCCCAGCAGCCACAGTTTGTGTGTGGGTGTGAAGGAGAAGAAGTCCTGGCGCATGCGGCGGGCCATGATCCGGTCGCCACCAGTCAGCAGCTTGACGCGGGACTCATCGAACTTGTCGTTGGGCTTGAGTTCACTGCACACGACAATGCGCCGGCCGTGCAGTTCGGTCAGCTCGGTGGAGTGCTCGGAGAACTTGCCCTTCTCCATCAGGAATCCGGGCGGGGCCGCCTGAGCGTAGTCGCCAAGAATCTGCGTCATGACATCCAACAGGACGGACTTGCCGTTGGCGCCGGTGCCATAGAGGAATGGCAGGACCTGCGCGCCGACGTCTCCGGTGATGGAGTACCCCAGGAGCAGGTGGAGGAACTGGATGGTTTCCAGACCCTTGGCGTCGTCACCGAAAGTGTCGTGAAGGAACCGGTACCAGCGGGGGGTTGGCATGGCCTCAGGCCCTACGCTGGCGGCCCGCGAATGCATGTCGCGTTCGGGGTCGGGCTTGCGCAACTGCCCGGTGTGCAGGTCGACGACACCGGCCGGGGTGCACAGGGCGTACGGGTCGCCGTCCAGAGTGTCAGGGTCGAGGGCGAGCGTGGGTGAGGCCTTCGCCTGAGTCAGCATGGCCTTGAGGCCTGGAGTCGACATCGACCTGCGACGATGCAGAAGAAGATCACGGTCGCTAAAAAGACCTGTGGGATCGCTGGCCGGCATCTGCTCTGCCATGTCTCCGGCGGCCCAGAGCGCGGACTTCTCGCCGCCGGTGCGCTTCCACCTGTATTGACTCCAGTGGTACCAGCCCAGCCCTTCGACATGACGGAACTGATCCCCGTACATCACTGCGAACAACTTCGCGTTACCTCGGTCGGTGAGCAGGCCGGGCAGCTGTCCACTCGGGCGCGCCAACTCTCGCACTGTGACTGTGCCCTGTTGAGCAGGCGGCTTCGCCGCAGTCTGCTGTTCTTCGAGGTCGAGCATCTGCTGGGCGGCGGCAATGGCGTCGAAACGCGGGCCGTCGGCGCTGCTCATGTGCGTCCTTTGAGATGAAGCGGCCGGCTTTGGCCGGCGGACAGGGCAGAGTTGATGACAGAGACGCTGCGGTGGATCTGATGTGGGCGAGCCGCCTCCGCAGCCGCCGTCAGGAGCTCGCGGATCTGGGTCTGTGTGCAGTACCCGCCGGCCACCAGGCCTCCGGCCGTGTAGGCCGCCCGGTTGAGCTTTTCCGTGAAACTCGCTCCCTGCGGAACCGCTGCACAGTCCTGAACTTCAGCCAGCAGCGGATGCAGTAGCCGGTGCGCGGCTGTGACCCCTTTTTCCGTGTCCTGGCAGTGCGGCACCAGCGTGGCAGTGCGGTTTGGGGTGTCGTTCACCACATGGCCGGTCCGTTCAAGCTCTGAGGCCAGCCAGCGTGGCAGTGCGGCTGGCTTTCGTGCCTCCCCAAGGGGGAGGTACGTGCCTGCCTGGGTCTTGGTGGCCGGGGCAACGATGTAGCCGCCAGTCGCCCGTACATCGACTTGCCAAGCAAGAGCCACCTTGCTGCTCGAACCGGTCGATGACCGGTACCGAATCCCGGCCGGCCGGGCCTGGTACCAGACGTGGAGACCCCCTGAGGGCGTCCTGACACGCAAAGTCTGTTCATCCTCAGAGGGATCCGGCTTGCCTCGGTAGGCCGCGAGCAAAGCGAGCGTGTCGAACCCCGAGGTAAGACCAGCCAGGTTGACTTCCTCAGGAATGGTGATGCCTGGCAAAAGCCGGTTGCGGTCAGGGACTGCGGCACTGTGCGCGTCGACATCGAGGACCACGAGCCCGGCAGGGCCGCAGGAGACACCAACCCCGTAGGACTCCTCATTGCCCCACCAGGCCCTCAGGCGAGAGGTATCCGTCGTCGCGGCATGGAAACCGTGGCACCACCTGCCTTCAGCTGTGCAAGGGCAAACCTGCGGGGCATGATCGTGGTTCCGGCAGGCTGGGCAGTTGGCGGCTGGTGTCTTGCGACCAGCCGCCAAGGGATGCACAGGCCAGCCATTCAAGGCGCACCACAGCGCAACATCGAGGGGGCTGATGCTCCCCGATGGCGCTGCCCTACGGCTCTCACCCTGGCGTGACACTCTGACTGTCCTTGTTGAGGGACCCAACAGCTGGTTCAGACCCCGTGGGGTAAAGCCCTGGTCAGAGGGCTCAAAACCCCTCTGGGAGGGACTGAAGGGACCGAGTTTTTCAAATGAGTTCTAGAGCCTACCCCAGTGGTGGCATCAGCACCGCCGTTGTATCAGTCCCCCAGTCCCTTCAGTCCCTTCGCCACGTACTGGGCAAAGGAATCACAGGCCGAGGTGCCAGGGGGAACTTCTCAAACCCGGGCGTGTCGGACGCCTGACCAGAGCAACGGTTAGATCCCTTGGACTGGCCAAGGGGGCTGATTGGACTCTGGTCCCCACAGAGTCCCGGGGGAAAAGACCAGGTCAGAGGTGACATCCACCCAGATGAGGGACTGAAGGGACTGAGAAACCCTAGTTATGAGCAGGTCATCACGTACCCTGGTTCTGCGTATCGCCCGTGCGCATACGCACGCACACCCGATAGAAGGAACTGGTAGATTCAGTCCCTCCGGTCCCTCCAGTCCCTCCGGCCGTCCTGTACAACCCTCCTGACCTGCAGCTCTGCAGATGTTTTCGCAGAGGGACTGAATCAAAGAAGCTGGGCCCAAGCCCAGCCGCCCGGCCGGGGGCTCTCTGAGCGAGAGTCCGGGGGCGGTTGGTCAGCTTGTAGGCTGGCCGTTTTCCCGAGAAGCAGGAGCAGCCGCCAACCTCCACGAACAATAGAAGGCGCGTTTCCTCCCCTGAGCAGCGCGAAGGACGGCACGTAGCCAGCGTTCGCTGTGGGACGAGCCGCCCGGCAGGTCATCTTTTGGCATAGCGAGTGCTGGTGCCCGCGGGCCGCCTGGGTCGGTGGGCGTTGTTTCTTCCTCGACACGGGCGAGGAAGCGCGAGGTGGACCTTGTACAGAGCGCGGCTGCAGGGTGGTGTGCCGACTGGATTCCCACTGTCCGGTACCCTGCGCACTTGTTGGCCGACGGGGACCCAGTACCTTTCCCGACAAAGGGGTATCCCATCCTGTCGGAAGGCCCTCCTGGGGCAGGACGGGTTAAGCAAGACGGAGGCCGATCTCCAGTGTGCCCAGGTCTCCGGCCCGGACCAACAGAGCCGACGGGCTTCAGTCCATCACCTCACTCCAGAACAACGCCCCTCCCTGTGCGCCTCTCTCGTAGTCGAGCTCACCGATCACGGGCTTCTCTCCGAGTCCGGTGAGAAGGGACACTGTCCTAGGCCGAGTTTTCCCGGCGGCGCGGAGTGTCCGGAGCCGGGGCTGTGGGGGTGTCGATAGCTTGTGGAGACGGGCTCTGGGCTGCCTCCCTGACAAGACGCGGCCGGGGGCCCGCCCCTGTTTTAGGCCTCGGGTGGGAAGCTCTCGTCGTGGATATCCGCCAGCGTGCGTCCGCGGCCCGGGGGGGTGTCTCTATGTCTTTCGTCAAGAACGTGGTGTCGGGTATGGGGCTGTTTGGGGTGGTCATGCGGCGAGGGTGATGGTGGGGGTTTTGGACTCGTAGAAGGTGCCGTCTCGGAGCATGGCGAAGAGGACGCTGATGCGTTGGCGGGCGAGCCGGAGGAGTGCCTGGGTGTGGTTTTTGCCGCGGGCTCTTTGCCGGTTGTAGTAGGTGCGGGAGGCGGGGTCGGCGTTCATGCAGGCGAAGGCGGAGAGGAACATGGCGCGTTTGAGCTGCCGGTTTCCGCCTCGTGGTGCGTGTTCGCCGTGGATCGAGGTCCCCGAGGATCTTGTTGTGGGGGCGAGGCCGGCGTAGGAGGCGAGGTGGGCGGCGCTGGGAAAGCTGGTGCCGTCGCCGACGGTGATCAGCAGGACGGCGGCGGTCCTGACGCCGACTCCCGGCATCGAGGTCAGGACCGGGTGAAGAGGGTGGGCCTCCAGCAGGGTGCTGATCTGCGCTTCCAGGGCCCGGCGCTGGTCGTGAACTGCCGCGAGGGAGGCGGCCAGGGACGGGATCACGATGTCGAGGGTCCCGGTTCCCGGGACCACGACGGTCTGTTCGTCGAGAGCGTCGAAGACCTCGTCGATCAGCCGGGCGGCCATCCGCGGGGCTTTCGGACGGATGAGTTCGACGAGTCTGCGACGGCCGGCTTTCCGCAGTGTGGCCGGGGATCCGTAGCGTTCGAGGAGCCAGGTGACGGCCGGGTGGTCCAGCCGGGGCCCGAGCACGCGCTCCAGCGACGGGTGGAACTGGGTGAGCAGTCCGCGTATCCGGTTGCTGGTGCGGGTGGCTTCGGCTGCGAGGTCCTGGTCGAAGCCGGTCAGTACCGTGAGCTCGGCGGTGATCTCGTCGGTCAGCTCCAAAGACCGCAGGACGTGCGGCATGGTGCGGGCGGCGTCCGCGATCACCGCGGCGTCCTTCGCGTCCGTTTTCGCCTCGCCCGGATACAGATCAGCGATCCGCCGCATCGCGAGTCCGGGCAGGTAGGCGACCTCGCAGCCCGCGTCACGGGCGACGGTCAGCGGCAGAGCCCCGATCGAGGCGGGCTGGTCCACGATCACCAGCACGGTGCCGAACTTCGCGATCAGCTTGTCGAAGACGGCCCGCAGTTTCGGTTCGCTGTTGGGCATCGGCTTGTCGAAGATCTTCTTGCCCGCCGGGGTCAGCCCGTGGCCGTGATGGGCGGTCTTGCCGACGTCCATACCCAGGAAGACGCCCACATCACCGGTGTCTAACATCGCACCCCTCCCGGGTGGTTGACCTTGCCGGCCTCGGCGGCGGCACCGTGCTCGCGCATCCACGTTATGCAGACCTGCCGCCCACGCTTGTGCCCGGCATTGCGCCGGACCGGGCGGTGGCCGGGTCTCTCATCAGCGTCTGTGACGGCACCCCACGGACCCGGCGACACCACCCCCCAGGTCACGCCTTCCAATGCCGTTGCTTTTGGGGTGGGGCGGGCGTTGAGCCGTTCGTGTTGGTGTCGCGTCTGGAGCGGCTGGGGATTGGGAGCTTGACCCGATCGTGCCCGCCGGAGCTGGTGGACCAGGTCGTTGGTGTGACGGGTTGCGGTGAGAAGCGCCGACGTCTGTTGTCGGCCCGGTTCACCGTGTACTTCGTCCTCGCGTTGTGCCTGTTCCCGCGGGTCGACTACCTCGAGGTCCTGCGGCTGCTCAAAGCAGGCGAGCCGGGGTTGCGGGAGTGGTCGGGGGTGAACAAGTCGTCGCTGACCAGAGCCCGGCAACGGCTGGGGTGGCAGGTGATGCGCGACCTGCACTGGGCCGTTGTCCGGCCGCTGGGCCAGGACAGCGATCTCTTTCAAGGTCTGCGTGTACTGGCCTTGGACGGGATGCTGCTGGCGGTTCCTGATTCGGCCGGAAACCGGGAGGCCTTCGGCAAGTCGGGCTCGCAGCGCAGCCCGTTGGGCTATCCCATGGCACGGGTGGTTGCCGTCGCGGAATGCTCGTCCCATACGGTGCTGGACGCGGCGATCGGCGGATGGAAAGACTCCGAGCGGATCATCTCCGACGAACTCGACAGGCATGCCGGCGCAGGAACTCTGCTGCTGGCGGACCGGGGGCTGTGGGGCCTGGTCAGGTGGCACCGCCTGCGCGAACAGGGTGCCCACCTGCTGTGGCGGATCGAGCAGCGCAAAGCCCGCAGGGTCCAGGACGTCCTGCCCGAACCGTTCCGGGTTGGATAGAGACTCGATTCCGTGAAAGGATCGAGTCATTGCACGACCTTCCCGCTACCCCCTCGAGTTCCGACGCCGTGCGGTGCGCATGTTCGCCGAGGTCCGCGACGATCACCCGAACGAGACGGCCGCACTGCAGACGGTGGCCGAGAAACTCGGCATCGGGTCGCGCGAGACCCTGAGAAACTGGGTCAAGCAACAAGAGATCGACGCGGGGACGCGTCCGGGGGCGACGACGGAGGAATCCGTCCAGCTCAAGGCGCTGAAGAAGGAGAACGCCGAGCTGAAGCGGGCGAACGACATCCTCAAAGCCGCGGCGAGTTTCTTCGCGGCCGAGCTCGACCGGCCACACACACGCTCGTAGCGTTCATCGACGAGCACCGGGACCGCTTCGGCGGCGTCGAGCCGATCTGCCGCGTGCTGACCGCACACGACTGCAAGATCGCACCCTCCACCTACTACGCCCACCACAAACGCACAGCCCTGCCATCCGCCAGGACCGTGCGTGACGCCGAACTGAAAGAGCTGATCCGCGAGGCTTCCGAGGCCAACTACCGTGTCTACGGAGCGCGGAAGATCTGGCGCGAACTGAACCGGCAGGGACATGCCGTGGCCCGCTGCACGGTCGAGCGCCTGATGCGCGAGCTGAAGATCGCCGGCGTGGTCCGCGGGAAGCGAGTGATCACCACGCTCCCCGGCGGACAGGCCGGGCGGGCTCCGGACCTGCTGGACCGCGACTTCGTCGCCGGCGCCCCGAACCGCTGCTGGGTCGCCGACTTCACCCACGTGAAAACCTGGGCCGGGTCGTCTACGTCGCCTTCGTCGTGGACACCTTCTCCCGCCGGATCGTCGGCTGGTCCGCGGCCACCGTGAAGGAAACCGTCTTCGTTCTCGACGCCCTGGAAATGGCTCTCTGGCAACGCGACCGCGAACAACACCCAGTCCAGCCAGGCGAGTTGATCCACCATTCCGATGCCGGGTCGCAATATACGAGTTTCCGGCTCGCCGAGCATCTGGACGCCGCCGGCATCGCCGCCTCGATCGGATCCGTCGGCGACGCCTACGACAATGCCCTGATGGAGAGCATGATCGGCCTGTTCAAAACCGAGCTGATCAAACCCCGACGCCCCTGGAAGACACTCTCCGACATCGAGCTCGCCACCGCCGAATGGATCGACTGGTACAACCACCGGCGACTCCACGGCGAGATAGGTCACACCACCCATTGAATACGAAGCCAAACACTACGAAGCAATCGTGAAACCCCAGGTCACAACCACAATCTGAAGTCTCTACGAAACCCGGAACGGTTCAGATCGCGGCTTCGATGGGATCGGTGGGCGACTCGTACGACAACGCCCTCGCCGAGAACCTGTGAACCCTCATCAAGAGCGAAGGGATCCGCGGCCGCGTCTTCGCCACCCGGGCCCAGGCCAACCAGGCCCTGTTCGAGTACATCGACGGCTTCTACAACACCACCCGCATCCAAAAACGCCTCGGCTACCTCAGCCCCATCGAATACGAGGAGAAGTTCTACGCCGAACAGGCAGCGGCCGAACGAGCGAACCTGAATACCCATCAACCCATCACGGCCAGCTGATCAGCACCCCCAGCTCACCGGGGGAACCTCAGGTCAGGTCGCGGACCGCGGCCAGGACGTGGGTGGAGTCGGTGCGCTGCGTGATGCGCTCACGCACCAGCCCGGCCTCCTTGAGCCGCGCCAGCGCCAGGTCGGGGAGGCGGTCGGCGCGGTCGCCCCCGGTGAGACGGTCACGGAAGCCGGCCAGCACACTGTGGTGAAAGCCGGGGCCGTCCAGCTCTATTGAAGTTGACCCCTGAACTTGGACAGCGTGTGCTTACGCTGCGGGGGTGAGGTCTTGCTGCAGCAGGGTCCGGGTTTCGAGTGGGGTGAGGTATCCGAACTCGGGGTGCTTGCGGAGCCTGGCGCGGTTGTACTCGACCTCGATGAAGCGGAAGACGTCGGTGCGGGCGGCCTCGTGGTTCTCCCAGACGGTGGTGCCGATCTCCGCTTTCATCAAGCCGAAAAAGCTCTCAGCTGCGGCGTTATCGTAACATGAGCCGGTTCGTCCCATGCTCTGCCTCAGGCCCAACTCCTGTACCGCCTGGCGGAATTCGCCCGAGGTGTACTCCGACCCGCGGTCGCTGTGCATGATGCAGCCGGGCTGGAGGTCGCCGCGGCCGGCGGCCATGCGCAGTGCGTCGGTGACCAGTCCGGCCCGGTGGTGACTGGCCATCGCGTACCCGATGATCTCGCGTGTCCCCAGGTCGAGCACGGTCGCCAGGTACCACCAGCCCTGGAGCGTCGGCAGGAACGTGATGTCCCCGACCAGCTTCACGCCCGGCTGAGGAGCGGTGAAGTCGCGTCCGACCAGGTCAGGAGCGGGTTTGGCCTTGCGGTCGGGCTTGGTCAGGCCGCGCCGCTTGCGGCGCGTGACGCCATGGATGTCACGCTCGGCCATGATCCGCACCACCTTCTTCCTGTTGACCGTCCGGCCTCGTCTGCGCAGTTCGGCGTGGATGCGTGGGGCGCCGTAGGCTCTTCGGGAGCCAGGGCCGCCGTGGATCGCCCGGATCTCGTTGGCCAGCTCGTCCTCGGAGGCCTGCCGCGCCCGGGCCGCCGGGCGCGCGGCCTTCCAGGCGTAGTACGTCGAGCGTGGCACCTCCAGCACGCGGCATAGCAGCGACAGCCCGGGTATCGGCTGGTCATCGGGGGTGTCGGGGTGGGAATCGGCTCTCTGCGCGTCGATGAAGCCGCACACTGTGGCGGTGTCTACTTCAACGTGTCCGTCGCGAAGAGAGCCGTGGCTTTTTTCAGGATGGTCACCGTCTGCTCCAGCTCGCGGTTGCGCCGACGGAGCCGTCCCAGTTCCTCCCGCTCGGCGCTGGTCAGCGCCCCGGAACTGCCCTGACCTCGGTCAACGGCCTCCTGCTTTACCCAACCCCGCAGGCCTTCGGGACTGACCCCGAGGTCGCGGGCGACCTCGGTCACCGTCTTGTCCGACGAGCGGGCCAACGCGATGGCATCCCGTTTGAACTCGGCCGTGTATCGCTTGTTGCTGTTGCTCTTCTTACTCACTGCCTGGAACTGCTTCCTCCGGAACGATTCGTCCCAGTATGAGGCTGTCCAAGTTCAGGGGAAAAACTTCACTATGGACCTGGAGCTTGTAGGCGGCGCCGAAGGTCTGGATGTCGGGCACGTCGAAGAGCACGACGGGGCCGTCGTCCTCGATCGGGATATTCACCATCGGGCGACTCCTCCGAGTCGGTATGGCGGCCACACGGACGGCCGGGTAAGGAGGTGACTGGGGCCGGCCCGCCGGGGAGGGCGGGCCGGCCTCCGGGTCAGCCGTTGAAGATCTCGTTCAGCCGGAAGTTCGCCTCCCGGGCGTTCGAGTCCCGGGCGGCCTGCGCGACCTCCCGATTCACGGCGGCGGTGTTCCTCTGAATCTCGGCCGCGATGTCGTGGCCCTGGGCCTCCAGGTCGGCGGCGACGCGCAGCAGACCATCGGCGTAGCCGTCGAACTGTTGCGCGATCTCGGCACGTTCGGCAGCCGTGAAGTTCTTGTTCGTGGCGGTCATGTCGGATCCCTTCGGGTCAGAGCGCGGCCGGGGCCATCGCCCGGCACTTGTTGGCGTGGTCGTTGGCGTCGGTACGGGCCAGGTCCCTCTCGTCCGGGAGATACCGCCCGTAGTCCCAACGGGGACCGCGCGAACCGTCCGTGGTGCCAGTCGCGCCACAGCCACCGCACTCCCAGCGGAGTCCCTCGACCTCGCGGGGGTTCTTCGGGTCGGAGTACGGACGGCCGTGCGACGTGTAGTGGGTGGTGAACCGGGTGGTACTCACCACCACCACGGCACCGCCAACGGTCAGGAAGCGGATCAGCGGGGCTGCGGCGGGTTCAGCCGGCAGCGGCACCGGCTCGGGAGCCGGAGCGGGGGCGGTGTGGCAGAAGAACAGTACGGCGGGGTGTCCTCTCGGGCAGCGGCATGTCGTAGTGCGTGTGGGTGCCAAGGCCATGACGGCCTGGAGGGTGCGGAGTGCCCCGGACCGGAGTCGAACCGGTCGATACCTACGGGGCCCGCGATCTTTGCCCTTGTCTCACCGCGCATATGGATCACTTGTCCGCCCGCGGGGGCGGCATGGGAGAAGGTGCGTGCTGCCTGCGCGGCAGGGCCTGCGGCTTGTCGCATTTGCCTGTACCTCTGACGCCCGCTCTCCCCTTGCCCAGCCGTGGCTGCGGTCCAGGGTGCGGTGCGTCCTCTGATGGAGTTCTCAAGTAACGGCCGCTGCCTTGTCCTTGCGCCGTGGCGGTCGGAGTCCGGGCGTCTCGTGCGGTGGAGCCGTGGTGCGTAGTGGCTACGTCACAAAAAGTATCGCCTAGGCGATACCCCTGTCAACGCCTAGGCGATAGGCTTTAAGGTGTCGACAGAGAGAAGGAGGTGAGGAGTTGCCCAGCTACCAGGAAGTGGCGTCCGAGCTGCGACGCCGCATCGACGCAGACGAATACGTCGTCGGCGAGAAGATCCCGACGAACCCCGCCCTGATGGCGGAGTTCGGGGTCTCGAAGGAGACGATCAGCAAGGCGGTCGGAGTGCTGGCCGACGCCGGTCTGGTCGTCGCGTCCAAGAGGGCGGGGACCGTCGTACGGCACCGCACCCCGGTCCGGCTGCCGCTCAGCCGGTACCGCAGCGTCCTCGCGCCCGGCAGCCCCAGGGGCCCGTGGGAGAGCACCACGGCAGCCGCCGGCCTCGAGGGCGAGATGGTGCTCGTCCAGGTCGACCCCGTCGAAGCCCCCGCCGATCTGGCCGCCCTCCTCGAACTCGCTGAGGGCGACCCGATCGTCTACCGGCTACGGCACGCGATCATTCGGCCGAACGACGTCGTGCAGGTCCAGCACGCCTACTACCCGAAGGCGATCGCCCAGGCGGCAGGGCTCGACCGGCTCGAGAAGGTGCAGTCCGGCGCGTACTCCGCGCTCACCGCGGCGGGCCACGTCCCGGACACCGCAAGCGAGTCCGTCGAAGCGCGGCCCCCGACGGAAACCGAAGCCGCGCAGCTCCGCATCAGCGTGCGCCTGCTCGTGATCACGATCGAGCGCGTGACCCGCGACGCGGACGGCCGGCCCCTCGAAGTGCTGCGGTCCGTCGCCCCGGCGGACCGGCTCCGGCTGACGTACGACAACCTGCCACTCACTCCCTGATCCCCCCGGGGTGATCAGGGAGCCCCCGTAGGGGAAACCGGCGCGGTACCGGCTGACCCGGGCCACTACGCCTCCCACCGGTCGAAGCCGCGCTCACGCACGTGGCGCCAGGCCTGGCGGGAGCCGATGAGCGACTCGGCCCAGCTCATGGCCATCTCGACATCCAGGTCAGCGCCCGGGGCGAAGGTGGCGTGGCAGTCGGCCAGGTCGACGCTGGTCAACTCCCAGCCGAAGACGTCCACGTCGATCCAGCCCGGCGTCAGGGTGTAGGTCACCGTGGTCTCGACCGGGGCCGCGACGGGCTCGGCGCCCGATCCGGCCCGTGCGGGCCGGAGGGTGAACGCGGCGGTGGAGTCCAGGCCGGCCAGGTTCGGACCGCCCAGTTCGCGCACCAGCCGCGCGCAGACGGACAGCTCCGACTCCGCCTCGGTCAACTCGATGACCCCGTAGCCGGACACCGACGCCGGGACCGCGCTGCGGAACTCGGCGGCCAGCGCCCACTGGTAGAACCCCGGACCGTACGTGCGGGCGCTCACTTGGCACCGCCCGACTGCTGCGCGGCAGCGGCCCGGATCTGCTCGGCGGCCTGGCGCGCGGCGTCGGCCGCGATGGCCGCGGCGGTGGCGTTGGCGATGGCGGCCGCGGTGGCCGATTCAACGGAGGGGTCGTACGCCCCGGGCTGCGCGGTCATCGGGCACCGCCCAGGGACTCCGGGGCCAGCGTCCAGGACAGCACCGTCAGCCGGCCGCCCCCGTACGCCCGACCGATCCCGGTCAGCACCGCGTCGTAGACGACGGAGCGGGTCGCGGACGGCCACCGGCACGGTGGCCGGGTCTTCGTTGTGATCACTTACCTCGATACGATCCATGGCAGGACCGCACCTCCCTGTCTCTGTCAGGAATGGGTGTGTGTCTCAGGCCCTGGCCAGGTGTTCGTAGCACCAGGTCAGGGCCGCATTCAGTTGTGCCGGGCATAGGAATGCCCGGAGGCTTCCCGCCGTGGTGGCCGGTCCGTCGTGCAAGAACGACGCTACACAGAATGCCCCTCGGAAACAATCAATTGCCCTTTTGCTCGCATCGGCTATGCTCGGGGGCATGGTTGAAATTCCGGAAGAGCAGCAGGCCACAGCGCTGCGCGCGCTGGCCAACGCTGTCCGCGTCCGCGACGACGCGCAGGACGCCGTCACCACGTGCGTCATCGACGCAGCCCGTACGGGCGCCAACCGGACCCGCATCAAGCAAATCGCGGGAATCAGCAGCAAAACGCTGTACGCGCTGATCAACGAGGCAGGCATTGAGGTCCGACCCAAGCAGCCGGCCGCCAGGAAGAACGAGGGGGAGTCATGAGCAAGAACCCAGCTCAGAGCGAAGTCGACGCGCTTACCCGCCGCGTGGAAGCGGTCGAAGACCGCGTGGAAGCACTTCAGGTGCAGACCGGCGGAAACTTCGCGGCGGTGATCGAGGGACAGGCCGCGCTTCGCCGTGAGGTCCGTGACGGGTTCTCCACGGTCAACGGCCGACTGGACGCGCTCGACAACACGGTGGCCGAGCTGCGCGACGAGATGCGGAGCGGCACGGCCACGATCATCGAGCTGCTCACCGCTCTTCAGGTCGGCCGCGACCCGAACGCCCAGGAGTAACACCGAAGACGGCCCCACACAGCACAACAGGCCCTGCCGATGGCAAGGCCTGGAGGCCCCGACCGGGTGTCGAGACCCGATCGGAGAAGCGCCTCCATTGAATCGAGCAAAGTCAGGAGGGCGCTCCCTTGAGGGTACGCGCACAGCAGGTCCGTAGGACAGAGGGCAACGTCACAGCGCTGGCTACGGGGGTGGCCCTGTGACGGAACGGTTCGCGAACAGCGTTTTCGAGCGTGCGCAGGAAGACCCGGAAGAGGCTGTGATCACTCGGCCTGTCGCCGAGACCCAGGGGCTCCAGCCGGAAGACATCGGGGTCCTGGTGCACCTGCTGCTGCTCCCTGCGACCGCGCAGGCTGCCGGCAAGGACCTGGTGGCCGATATGCGCGCGGCCCGGGGCTGGAAGATGAGCGACGAGCGGTTCGCGAAGATCTCCAAGCGTCTGACCAAGGCCGGCCACCTGCTCCGCACGTCGGTCTACAACCCCGCGACGAAGCGCCCTGAGTGGCGCTACCGAGCGTACCGGAACCCGGCCAACAACCCCCAGTACACAGCTGACGGGATCAACACGTTGTCGCAGGTCAGCGACGAAAACCGCAAAAAGCGGGGTTCGGAGCCAGGACCCGCGAGCGAAAACCGCGAAAAGCGGGTTTCGCCTGGTCAGACCCGGAAACCGCTTTTTCCGGCTTCCGGAGCGGTAACCGCAAAAAGCGGGTTTCCCTCAGACGACGTTTCCGCAGGTCAGAGCCGAAATCCGGAAAAACCCGGTTCCGCTCTGCCCCCCCCACGGAGGAGGAGGATTCCTCCTCCTCCAACCTCCTCACCGGTCCCTCCGGGGCGCTCCCGTCACAGCGGGAGGAGACGAAGTCCGACGAGGAAGAGATCGCGGCCGCTTCGGACTTCTTGCAGCAGATGAGCCAGTGGCAGCCGGGGGCAGCCACCGCGCGGCATGCGGCACCGCGTCTTGTGCGGACGATGCGCGAGCAGGGCTGGCCGCCGGTCGCAGAGTTGGACCAGGCGCAGCGGGTGCTGTTGGAGGAAGACATCCTGAAGAACACCGGCGGGGCGGTGTCCTGGCCGAAGTGCCTTCCCGGTTGGGTGGCGGATCTGCGCCGCTACCGCAAGCCGGCCGCGGCGACCGCGCCGGCGGACGCGGGCCCCGACCGCCGCAGCATCGGGGCGCTGCGCGCGGCCTGCCCGGCGTGTGACCAGTACGGCTGGGTTGATGACCCGACGCTCAGCGACGACGCCCCGCCGGTTCGCTGCACACACCCCGGCATCAGCACCGACACCGCGAAGGAGACCCAGCAGTGACCACCCTGGACATTCCCGCGCAGCAGTCGGCCACCGAGGAAGCGAGTACCGAGGCTGAGACGTTCGCCCTCGGTGCCTGCCTGATGGCCACGCCGGACTACGACCCGGTCGTCGCCGTTGCCGAGAACCTGCGTGACTCCGGTGACTGGTTCCACCCGCACCACGAGACGATCTGGCGGGCGATCCTGGCCCTGCACGGCCGGAGCAAGCCCACCGGTGTGCCGATGGTGGAGGCAGAGCTTCGGCGCAGCGGCGACCTGGACAAGGTCGGCGGAGCAGTGCGGCTCTCGCGGATCGCCTCGCAGGCCTGCACATCGGTGGAGGCCAGCCACTACGCCGGTCTGATCCACGGGTATGCCCGGCTGCGCCGCTACCAGCAGGCCCTGGTGCGCGGGATGCAGATGGCCCGTCAGGCCGACCCGGGCGGGGTGACGGACGCGATTTCGGCGCACCAGGCTGAACTGGAGCACCTGGCCGCGGACACCACGGAGACGGACGATCTGTTCGGTCGGTTCGGTGACCATCTTGGTGAGCACCTGGACGGCCTGGAGACCGTGGTCGAGGCTTCCGCGATCACGGGGTTGACCGACCTGGATTACGTGCTGAAGTTGCGCCCGGGGAACGTGATTGTGGTGGCGGGGCGCCCGGCGATGGGCAAGAGCGCGATGACGCTCGGTGTCGCGCTCGCCAACGCGTCCTCGGGCCGGCCCACGCTGGTGCACAGCCTGGAAATGGGCCGCGCGGAAGTCACCAACCGCGTGTTGGCCCACAAGGCCCGGGTGGCGCTGCATCACCTGATGGAGGGCGGGCCGGCCGTCACGGAAGACGACTGGACGCGCATCGCCCGGCGCCTGCCTGACCTCAGCGAACTTCCGTTGTGGATGGACTACACCCCCCGCGTCACCCCCGGACTCGTCCGCTCCCGGATCAAAGCCCTGATCCGGCAGACCGGCCGCGCACCGCTGGTGATCATCGACTACGTCCAGCTCATGTACACCGACCAGCGCAACACCCGGCAGAGCGCGTACGAGCGGGTGAGTGAAGTCAGCCGCGAAATCAAGATCATCGCGGAGGAGACCGGCGCGGTCATCATCTGCTGCGCACAGCTCAACCGCGGCTCCGAGCAGCGCGACGGGAAGAAGCCGGCCGTCTCGGACCTGCGCGACTCCGGGCAGTTGGAGCAGGACGCAAGCGGGATCATCCTGCTGCACCGCGAGGACGCCTACGACCCAGAGAGCCCCCGGGCCGGAGAGAGCGATCTGATCCTGGCGAAGAACCGAAACGGGCCCACCTCCGTGATCACAGCCGCGCACCAGTTCCACTACTCGCGGATCCGGGACATGAGCAGCGACCGCATGGACGACTGACCACCCGCAGCCCCCGCAACGCCGCTGTACGCCCCGCTGTACGCCCCGCTGAGCGCCCCCCAGGGCAACCCGACCCTTCCCGGCACGGAGAGTCCCTGATGGCCGCTCAGCGCGGCGTGTGCGGCCTTGTGTTACCTGAGTGCACATCTGAGACGGAAGTGAAGAACCTCATGGGCATCGTTGGAGACGGCCTGGACCGGGCCTCGCAAGCAGGATTCACCCGCCCCATACCGAAGTCGGCGGGCGCGCAGGTCCGCTACCTCGTGCGGCAGCACAAGGGTTCCACGAAGGCCGTAGCGGCCCTTCTGGGCGTCGCGCAGCGCACCGTGGAGCGGTACGTCAAAGACCAGATCAAGCGGCCCAAGCAGGCGCTTGCGGACCGGTTGGCGGCCGAAGTGCGGCGCCGGTGGCAGCCCCTGGTGCGCAAGCGTGCCCGGGACAAGGCCGCGAAGTGGACCGGCATGGTCATCGAGACTCGCGCCCGGTTCGGCTTCACCGCGGCCCCGGGCACGAGCGACGACGGCCGGATGCGCCGGATCACCCAGCACCTGGGGCCCGAACTCGCGGCCCGGCTGCTTGCGGCCCAGGACGCCGGCGCCCCCGAAGCGCGGCTACAGGCGATCGCCGCGGAAGGCCTCCAAGAGGCGTACTTCAAGGACGGCGGGAACCGCGCCCAGGGCCTGCTCGTGGAGTTCACCGATATCGACTACATCGAGGTGAACCTGTAGACCCCGGCCCGCTCAGCGGGACTCGCGGCCGGGCTTCCTGCCGGGGGAAGGGATCGGCCGGGCCCACGAGTCGGGGATCGGGCGCGGGGGCATGATGTCCGCCACCGGATGCAGCGGCGGTTCGATCAGGGCTCGGTCGTCACCGCTCAGCGCGCGGGCGGTGAAGCCGGCGGCGTGGAAGTCGTTGACGGCCGCGAACGTGACGAGCGTCCCGACCGGCAGCGCCGCGGCCTGCTCGATGACACGAAGTAGCTCGTCCGCCCAGTCGACCGGCTGACCATTCCGCCCGATCCGCTCCGCCCCGGGCGGCAGCCAGAGGATCAGCCCGCCCGGGTGGCCGGTTACGTCGAGGTGGAGGCCACCATCGGACGGGGTGACCGCGGTGACCTTGTCGGCCCGGATCCGTACGCGAGCGGCGAGCAACCAGACCCGCGCGCGTCCCGCGCTCACCACGGCTGCGCCTGCTGCGCGGTGGCCGGCCAGGGGCCGGTGGTGGTGTCCATGAACCCACGATCCCAGGACCGTACGGGCGCGGAGGCTAGTTCAGGAAGAGTCCCGCGAAGAGGGTACACGTACCGGCATACCGGCTCAACCCGGATCGGGGGGGAGAACCAGGGAGCCGGTACCCGGGGCGGGCCCTGTGGATGGGCCCGTACGCCATGGATACACCAGACTCCGCTGGGTCGGGTACCGGCCCCTTCCCGGATCGGAGGAGAACTGGTGGAGCCGGTACTCCGGTCAGGCGCCCTGAGGACACAGGGGCCTGAGAGTCCATGGGTATCGGACACGAGCTGGCTGCCCGGGGATTCGCGCCGGAGTGGTTCCCATGGAGACTCCATCAAGCTGGCACGGGTCGCTGGACGTGGCCGACTCTGGAACCCACTTCGCTGCGGCCGGCATTCCGGTGCCGAGTGTGGCCAGGAGCATGTGGACCGACCGGGTGCTCCTGACCATGCCTGGGGCCCTGCCACGAAAATGGAAGAGGGGCAGGGCCCTGGGCGCCTCGGAGGTGAGGCAACTGGTGAACAAGTGGGCGTGGCAGCGGGTTACGGGCGGTGTGAAAGGTGTGTTGATCTCACGGTCTGCCGGTGCGGCGGCAGACCGTGAGACCGGCCCGGCACCGCCCCTGCGGGCAGTGGCCGGCTGGGAGGAGTCCGGGCCGGGGTACGGCCCCTGCGTATCTGGGAGGGGAGCCATCTCGTCCATGAGTACCGGACAGGGGCCGTCTGTCCCGGCGGTTCCGGACCGCAGTGTCCATGGACTGTCCACAGGTGGCTGAAACCGGGCAGTCGTTGCGTCCTGGGCGGATGGCGGGCCGGTGCATCCGATGACCCCGCGCACCCCCTGGTGCTGATGCAGCCGGTCTGCGGGGCATCGGAGGGCGCCGGTAGGATGCGGGGTTGAGAGCGATTGGAACGGGTCCCCAGCCGAGATGAATTCAACAGCATCTGCGACTCCGGCACAGTCCGGCGCCGGCGCCGGCGGTGCTGGCCGCGGGCGGCCGGCAGGCTCACGTGTCCGGCACGGCAGTCCCTCCTGCGCGGACTACGGATGCCTCCTGCCCGAGTGCAGGGCCGCGGCCCGCCGGGACCGTGCCCGGCGTACCAGGGACCTCCAGGCGGGGCGTCCCGCCAGAATTCCCGCTTCCGGGGCAGCACTGCGCGCCGCCATGCTGCGTGATGCCGGGTTGTCGGCCGGTGACATCGCGGAGATCTCGGGAGTATCGGTCACTCTGGTCCGCCGTCTCCTGCGCCAGCCTGCGGATCAGCAGCCGCCCGTCCACCGCACCACCGCCGAAGCGATCCTGGGCGTACCCCTGGCCGGTCTCACCGGACGGCGCCGCCATCCGGGACTGGCCCCCTCCGGCACGAGCGCCACGTGCCTGCAGGATCTCTCCGAGCGTGGCTGGCCCACCAGCTTCCTGGCAAGCCGCCTCCAGACGAGCACCCAGACCATCGGGGTGATCCGCAGCCGTAAACGCCCGCGCATCGCCCTCGCCCTCGACCAGGCGATCCAGAACCTTCACGGGCAACTGACCGCAAGCACCCCCGCCGAGTACGGGATAGCGGCGCACCGGAGCCGGATGGCCAGCGCGGCCGCCCGCCAACGGACCCGGCACCCCCTGCCATCCCAGGCCGCCGTCAGCTGAACCGCGCACACCATGCGGCCAAGGCGACCGCTGTCCGAGGCCCGGCGGATGGAGGGCGCCCGCCACGGTGCGCGTGGTGTCGGCCAGCCGGTCCATGAAGCCGAGCCGGGACGGGTGCAGGAGACGCGGGGACGCTATTTTCGCGGGCATGAGTGCCGATTCTGCAGACCCGCCGGTGACCTGTCCGCAATGCGTCCGGCTGCGCCAGAGCGAGCAGCAGCCCGCCCGTTCCGGGGAACCCTCCCCTCGTGACACACCCGGCCCGCCAGTGACAAGGCTGGCACGCCACATGGCCAACCGTCACCCCGATCTCCTGCCCGGATGGTTCGCGAGCTGCGCACGCTGCGAGGAGCTCAGCGGGGCACTGAAACAGGCAGCGACCGCAGGGCTGCTCGGCGCGGGAGCTGCGCAGGCCGGTGCCGAACACCGGGCCCTGCACATCCTGGCCACCCCGGACCTGGACGTCCCCTGACCGGCCCCTTGCCGCCGAGAGACGAAGGGCTGCAGGAGGCGTACTCCGAGGACGGCAGCGCCCGCGTTCATCGACTGCGGCGGCGTAGGTTTTTGAGTTGGGGCGCGATGGGCTCTGGGGATGAGCTCGGTTCGGGCAAAGCAATCAGGGCCTCGCGGGGCCGACGGTTGCGAGGCCCTGATGTGTGTGCCGGGCTACGGCGGGCTGTCCAACGACTGCCGGCGGCATCGGTTGTGCGCTGTCCGGGTGTCCTGGTTCATGCTCAGGGCGCCGCGGCTACGGCTGCGCGGGGCCCTGAGCGCCTCGGGGGAAGGCAGTTGTGCCAACGACTGTGCCGGGCCGTGGTTCCGGGCAGCGTGAAAGGTGTGCTGGGTGTGCTGATTATTTCCGGCATGTCGTCCTGCCGGGGTGGGGTCGCTGTCCGGGAAGGCTCGGGGTGCCTGGGCCGGGTTTGCCGGGCTGTGGCGTGCTCGTGGGTGGGGGCGTGTCAGTCTGGGTGGATGCGTAATGATCTGCCTTTGACGGTGATCGGGAATCTGGTGGAGGAGCCGGAGCTCAGGTTCACGCCGAACGGGATAGCGATTGCCCGGTTCACGGTGGCTTCGACTCCGCGTTCCTTTGACCGGGATACGGAGCAGTGGCGGGATGGTGAGACGACGTTCCTGGACTGCACGGTGTGGCGCCAGCTCGCCGAGAACGCTGCCACGTCGCTGGGCAAGGGTGCCCGGGTCGTGGTCGCGGGCCGGTTGCGGACCGAGCGGTGGGAGAGCCCGGAGGGCGAGAAACGCTCGAAGACAGTGCTGGACGTCGACGACATCGGAGCGTCCATGATGTTCGCGACCGTCCACGTCACCCGCACCGCGCGCCCCGGCCCGGCACGGGAGAGCGCACCGGGCGATCCCTGGGCTTCTGCCCAGCCCGCCCCACCCGCCCCGCCCGGGCGGGGCCCTGAAGGGCCAGTGGGTGCTGACGCACCGTTCTGAACGCTGTCTGGCTTCCCTCGCCCGGCTGGGGCGGGAAGGCAGGCACGCTGGGCGGTGCCGGATCGGGCCTGGTGTCCCCGGGGAAGTCTCCAGCAGTGGAAAAGTCTGTGCTGGGCGCTGCCTATGGGGCTGTTCGGTCGTTGAAGTTGAACAGGGTGGGGACGCGCCCGGCTTCCTGGGCTCCGACGGATGGTGCGCCGGCCCCACAGCGCGGCACAGGTCTCTTTGGCCGCTGCTTGCGGCCGTGCTGTCGGGCGCATTGGAGGTCACTGCGCGCTTGATGCCGGTCGTTCAGTTTACCGGCATCGGGCCGCGGTGTCTGGACACCGGTCTGGCGAATTAACGAAAAGGTGAGTCTTGCCTGTTATTCACAGGTTGTGTGTGGGTTTGTGGATGGTGGGGTGTTGTCCTGGGGTGTGTTCTGGGGTTGGCAGCGGGGGCAGAGGGTCAGGCGGCTGGTGCGGGGTTCGGTGAGGGTGCCCCAGCGTCGCAGAGCCGGCAGCCGCGTGCCAGGACGGGGTCCGCCCGACAGACGCCCGGTTGTGGTGAGGATCGGCCCTGGTCCATGAGGACAGCGTAGGCGGCTCGGTGGCGGGGGCGCTCTGTGTCAGCTGTGGGGTGGACCGTGGACGGCCGGTCCACAGCTGGGGGAGGCCTTCCCCCGGTGGCAACGAGCCCAGGCGGGATGGTTGCCCGGGCCGCGGCCCGGGGGCGTACCGGCTGCCCGGGATCACTGATGCCCCTGGAGTGCGATTGCCGGGTGGTGGACCGGGCGGGTGCTGGGGCGTGTGAAGCGATCCGGTTCCCGCCTGGCTCCGTCCAGGGGGCCGGTCCGAAGGCCGTTTCCCGGTATTCCGTGATCGCAGACGGCGGGAGGGCTGTTGGCAGCCGCCCATCCTGGCCGGGTACAGCCGGGCCTGTGGCTGGCAGGACATGTGATCGGCTGAGTGTTCTAATCAGAGGTGCTGATGCTGGGGTGGTAGCTCAGCTGGTCAGAGCAGCGGACTCATAATCCGTCGGTCGTGGGTTCAAGTCCCACCCACCCCACTGGGCGGCCGGCTGGTGGTGGGGGCAACGGCTCCTGAATTTTCAGGAACCCGCGACAGGGTGTGGGTTTTAGGCGGTGGGTTGGTGGGGTCCGGTGCCGTTGAGGTGTGCGTTGCCGCGGGTGATGCCGTGGACGGCGAGGGTGTTCCAGACCTCGGTGGTGGTCCTGTGGGTGCGTTCGGCGATCCGGGCGACGCTTTCGCCGTTCGCGTAGGCGCTCAGGACGGCCTGGGTGAGGTGTCGGCGGGCTGCGCGCAGGGCTTCCTGTGCCTGGCGCAGGGCCTGGTCTGCCGCTTCCAGGGAATCGTCGCTGCTCATGCCGTCATTCTGCCGGAGAGCCCCGCACTTCCGTGGCTCTGCCCTTGTTGCTGGCCGGGTAGGGCAGGCGCGGGGGCGACAGCCTGTGTGCTCGGTCGTTGCGGGGTGGCCCGTGCTCTGGTCAATCCGTACGCAGAGTGCGGGCTCTGGGATTCGAATGTTTGTGCGGGTCGGGGTTGTACCCGGGCGTTCAACGACGCGGGTAGGGCGGTGGTTGCGTGGGCAGTGGGGCGGACATCCGAAAGGCGGACAGAGTCCGGTGCGGGTCTGCTGTGGCGGAGTGGGCGGGCTGCGGTCCCGGGAGATAGCCCGCGGGACCGCAGCTGCCGTGGCGGGCAGGCCCCACCGCCGCGGCCCTGATCTTCGCAGCCGTCGGGCCGGCTGCTCGCCGCCCAGGACGCCGGCGCCCCCGAAGCGCAGCTTCAGGCGATCGCCGCGGAAGGCCTCCAAGAGGCGTACTTCAAGGACGGTGGAAACCGCGCTCAGGGCCTCCTCGTCGAGTTCACCGACATCGACTACATCGAGGTGAACCTGTAGACCCCGAGCCAGCTCATCGGGACGCGCGCGGCCCCGACTTCCTGCCGGGGGAAGGGATCGGCCGGGCCCACGAGTCGGGGATCGGGCGCGGGGGCATGATGTCCGCCACCGGATGCAGCGGCGGTTCGATCAGGGCTCGGTCGTCACCGCTCAGCGCGCGGGCGGTGAAGCCGGCGGCGTGGAAGTCGTTGACGGCCGCGAACGTGACGAGCGTCCCGACCGGCAGCGCCGCGGCCTGTTCGATGACACGGAGGAGTTCGTCCGCCCAGTCGACCGGCTGGCCGTTGCGCCCGATGCGCTCTGCCCCCGGCGGGAGCCACAAGATCAGCCCGTTCGGGTGGCCGGTGACATCGGAGTGGAGGCTGCCATCCGCCGGGGTGACCGCGGTGACCTTGTCGGCCCGGATCCGTACGTTCCCGATAGCCAGACCCGGGAGCGCCCCGCGCTCACCGTGTCCGGGCCCGCTGGGCGATGGCCGGCTGGGGGCCGGCGGCGGTGTCCATGTAGCCACGGTCCCAGGACCGCCCGGGGCGTGGCGGAGAGTTCAGGAAGTTCCCTGCGAAGGGGGGAGGCGTACTCCGCGGCGCGGTTCGGGGTGGTGCCGTGTCTGGGGCGGGGGTGGGTCGTTGAGGTGCTGGGTAATGCACACCCGGCCCGGGGCGGGCTCTCGTACTCCTGCTGTCTCGCCCGGGGAGGGGTCCCACGTGGTCCCGGCGCCTGCCTGCCTCTGGCGATCGTCCGCTGTCCAGAGGTGGCGGCCCCGGTGCCGGGACCACCCTCTGGTCCTCGCGCTCCCCGTACTGAACCGCCCCGGCGTGTCCGGGGACTCAGTTTGTTGGATGAGCGGCCCGGACGGGGCCGTGGTGGTGATCGTAGTGGGCCTGCTCGGCCTCGGCCGGGGTGAGGTCGTCGCAGGCGCTGTGCAGGCGGTTGTTGTTGTACCGGTCGACCCAGGTCAGGGTGGCGATCTCGACGTCGGTCAGGGACTGCCACGGGCCGTTCGGCTTGATGATCTCGGTCTTGAACAGGCCGATGGTGGTCTCGGCGAGGGCGTTGTCCAGCGCGTCACCGATGGTGCCCACGGACGGGGCGATCCCGGCTTCCTTGAGGTGGTCGGTGTAGCGGATAGCGAGGTATTGGGCCCCGGCGTCGCTGTGGTGGACCAGGCCGTGCAGGTCGGTTGCACCGGTGCGGAAGCGGGCGGCGACCGCCATCTCCAGGGCGTCCAGGACCAGGCCGGTGCGCATGTGGCCGGCCGCGGACCAGCCGATGATCCGGCGGGCGTACACGGGGTCCCGCCGGTAATGCTGCTGGATTGAACGCTAAGGAATGATCATGGTCCGGCGTCGCCTGATGGGGCCAGCCGAGATACGGCCGGAAGGGATAGCAGCACGACTTGGAACCGCAGTTCACCGTGGGTGGGCTCCGTCAGCGGCGGCCGTCTGCTCATCGTGTTCGCGCAGCATCCGCATGACGGTCGCGGGCGAGGGATGCTGGCCCTTCTTCTTGCCGGTGGTGATGACGAGCCGGGCGGCGATGTCGCGCAGGCTCATCTTCTGGTCGCGCAGGTGGAGGGCCATGGAAAGCATGGCGTCGTCGGCGACGCTGGCCCCGCCGATGGTCTTGCCGCGTGTGCGGGCGGATTCGTGGCCTTCCAGGGTGCGGTCGCGGATGTACTCGCGCTCCATGCCGGACAGGGCGGCCAGCACCGTGAACACCACGCCCGACGGGTCGTGCGAGCCCTTGAGCTCTCCGGTCAGGAACTCCAGGCCGACGTCGCCGGCTTTCAGCTCTTCGGCCAGCGTCGCCAGCTCGATGCCACGGCCCAGCCGCTTGTGCTCGTGGACGACGAGGGTGACGCGCACGCCGGAGGCGCGCAGTTCGCCGGCGAGGCTGACGGCCGCCTCCAGCTCGGGCCGCTTGGCGGCGCGGGTGGAGATCTTCTCCGAGAAGATCCGGGTCACCCCGGCCTCGGTGAGGGAGTCGAGTTGCGAGTCGAGCAGCTGGCGGGCGGTGGACGCGCGGGCGTAGCCGAGGCGGACGTGCCCGACCGGCTCGGCGCCGATGTTCACCGGGCGGGGCAGTTCGGTCCAGACCGCGCCGGGCTTGCGCACGGCGGGGGTCGGCACGTTCAGCACCTTGCCAAGTTGGGGCACCAGGCGGAAGCGGGCGGTGTGGTACTGGATGGCCACCTTGCCCTTGCCGGTGCGGCACGGCGAGCCCGCGGGGGCGGCGCAGGTGGACATCGGGCAGTCGTGCGATTCCACGCGCTTGAAGTCGTCGCTCACGAGCCTCGACTGTTTCATGAGTGGTTTCAAGCTGTCGAGTCGTTTGCAACAACTCATGAAACACGGTTCGCCCTGGACGCGTCCGTCGGGTGACGGCGTTTCACAGGCGAACACCTATGAAACATCCGGGCTCCCGCCGGTCCGTCCCGTGCACTCGTATGATCACCAGGGCCCGGCGGGCATCGTGGCGGCCATTGTTCGAGCTTCACAAGCAGCAGCTTGCAGTCGGCCACCGCGTCCTGCGGGCCGCCGAGGGGCTGGTTGCGGTAGGTGCCGCGCTCGACCGGCCAGCTGCTGCCCGCCGATCGGCCGGTCCTGGGTCGGCGGGTCAGCGAGGAACTGCCCATGCATTGGTCGGCTCGTAGGGGATCTTGACGACGGTGAGGCCTCGGCTGCTCCGAATGGCCCCTGATACGCGTTCGGTCGGTGTATGGAAGTGAGTGGCGCGGCCGCGCGAGCTCGACTTCTGGCCAGACTCTGCCGTGACTCGATACCTGATCGGCCAGAGAAACGGCCGGGGGTCTCGTGCGCGAAAGGTGGAGCAAACTTCATGGCAGTAACCGCTGGAGTATCTCGGGGCAAGAAGCAGCCGAGGCGGGCGACGCTCAGGGCTTCGCTCCTCTGCGTCGGCATGGTCACGGCACTCGCCGTCCCGTTCGCCGGTTTCGCGACTGCCCAGCAGGCCGTGGCCGGGGCCCCGAGCGGGGACGGCAAGCAGCCTGTGCAGCGGACCGGCAACCCTGACTGCGACGACCTCATGCCGGGCGCGTTCCTGTTCGAGTTCCGACAGGATCCCCCCGTGGACGCGAACAACATCCCGCTGTCCTTCAACGGGCTGACCGGCACGCTCGATGTCGACGTCAGGAACACCTCGAGCGGGCAGGTCTTCGACTACAACTTCGACGGCGACTTCACCGCCTTCGGTGTGATCGTCAAGGGCGGCCCGAACGCCAACTTCTACGACTACCAGCCCAGCGGCAACACGGACGACACCAACCTGCACGCCCCGGTCAACCCGCAAAACAACCGCTTCTACGGCCTCAGCCACATCTCGTTCTGCATCGGCGAGGCCCCGCGTCCCGGTGCACTCAAGATCCTGAAGAAGAGCACCAAGGCGGGCAACCCCCTGGTCAGCCAGGCCGGCGCGGTGTTCTCGATTACCGGTCCCGGAGAGTACAGCGCCAGCGTGACCGACGACACGACCATGGCGGCCCCAGATGAGGACCCGACCATCGGCGAGGTCTGCGTATCCGGGCTTCAGCCCGGCACGTACACCGTCAACGAGACGACGCCTCCCCCGGGATACGGCGACGCCAGCCAGACGGACGTGACCGTGCAGGTCGTCGCCGGGACGGACTGCGGTAACCGTCCGCCCGCCGCTGCCGCCACCGCCACGTTCACCAACGACCCGCTCGCTGACGTCCTGGTGCGCGTGGACGGCCAGGAGTCGGGCGAGATCAGCTCCACCATCACGTGCAACGGCAACAGCGCCGGCCCCTCGGACCCGGTCCAGCTCAACATCAACGACCTGCCGCCGGGTGACTACAACTGCCTCCTCCACATCGACCCGTGACCTGGATCGCGTCTGCCCGGTGAGCAGCTGACCGGACGCGACCGTCAGATAAGTGGGCACTGATGAGCCACGCGGGCGGATCGAGCTGGTGAAACCAGCTCGATCCGCCCGCGCCCATTGGCCATGTACCACGGCACCAACGCGCCCGAGGAGCACGCAGTGTTCGCACCATCGACCCCGGACGCCGCCCTTCCCTCCGTGGGGCGCGGCCGGGGCCGGCTGCTGCCTGGGGCTATTCCTCGGAGGCGGCCGGGTCGCGCAGCGGGCGCAGTGAGCCGTCGCCGTGGGAGCGGACGATCGGGTACCGGCCATGGAAATTAATATGTTCATGGACCAGCGGAGAGAGCCGGGAGCGGATCTCCGGTGAGATGGTCAGCCCGCCAGCCTCCAGCTCCTTGACGGCAGCGTCCATGTAGAGGGTGTTCCACCAGACCACCGCGTTCAGCGCCATGCCCAGCGCCCCCAGCTGATTCTCCATCCCCTCCCGGTAGGCGTGCCTGAGCTCGCCGAGCCGTCCGAAGAAGATGCTCCGGGCCAGTGCGTGGCGGCCCTCGCCGATATTCAGCTGGACACCGATCATGCGCCGGTATGCCTCGGAGTCGATGAACTGGAGCAGGTGGAGGGTCTTGAAGATCCGGCCGTAGTGCGCGAACGCGTCGCCGAGGCCCGTCATGCGGTCGCCGCTGGTCATCATCCGCAGCAGGTCGTACGCCCGCACCTTGCCGGTCGTGAGCGAGCCGGCGACGCGGAGCATGTCCTCCCAGTTCTGCCGGATCCGCTCGACCTGCACGCGCTGGCGGGAGACCAGCTGGAGCGGCCCGTAGTCCTTGGACATGTCCAGCCGCCACAGCCGCGCGTCGGAGATGTCGGCGATCCTGGGGGAGAACTGGTAGCCGCAGATCGCGAAGAGCCCGAAGACGAGGTCGCTGTACGAACCGGTATCGGTGATGACGATCTCCGGGCGGACCGGCCCGTCCAAGTTGAACATCGCGTCCAGGATGCCGAGCGAGTCGCGCAGTGTGCCGGGCATCACGATGCCGCCCAGGCCCATCACCCGGTCCGAGACGACGTTGAGCCACGTCGCTCCGCGCCCGGTGAAGTACTTCCGGTTCGGGCGGGTGTGGATCGAGCGCAAGGGTACGTTGAAGCGCATCCCGTCGCGCGGAGGCGACATGGCCGCCACCCCAGTCGGAGGCGAGGTCGATGTCACCCTGCCGGGCGACCAGCAGCCCGGAGGCGGCACTCATCCCGGGCAGGTTCCAATAACCCCACTCCGCAGCGGCCAGCCGCGAGCGGGTCAGCGCCTTCTCACCGGGCTTGATCACCGGCTCGAACCCGATGTTCGTGGACTTGCTGACCAGGAGCGCGGTGAGCGTGAGATCCAGATCGGCGGGGCGGGCGACCTTCCCGCCGATGTGCTCGAAAGGGTCGAACATGCCGGTACGGGCGTGGACTTCCAGCAGCAGCTCCGGATAGTCGATCCTCGGCAGCATCGCCTGCACCGCGTCGTGCACCGGCTTGAACCCGGCGGTCTCGGGCTCCGCCTCCAGACGGTCCAGGCGGATCTTCCCGTCCACGATGTCCACCGCCGCGTTGTGGGGCAGGCCCTCGGCGACATGCGCGTACATCTCGTCCAGCAGCACCTCCAGCTCGCCCAGGTGCTCATCCGCACTGCCCGACAGCTCCAGCGCGGTCAGCACCCTTGGCCTGTTGACCTGCCAGTCCGGCCCCGACAGCAGCCTTGCCCGCGGGTCACCCCAGTTGTCCGCACCCCTGGCGAACACATCCCGGCGCTTGAGCGCCGTGTGCAGCCCCTCCAGCACACAGAACGTCCACGCGTGCTTGTCGATGTACCCGTTCGGTGCCAGCAGCGGGTTGCCCAGCACCAGGCGCCGCCACGTGCCGTCCAGCAGCGACGCGTTGATGTGCTCGGGGCCGGGCTTGCGCCGGGCATGGACCTTCGGCAGCTCCCGCAGCGCCTCCACCAGCGGTGTGCCGGCCTGCGTCGCACCCCACGGGATCACCTCGGCCAGCAGTGAGGTGAACGGCCGCACCGTCGCGTACCGCTCCAGCAGCTGCTTGCGCCAGGCGGTGTCCGCATCCTCGTCCGTACCCTCGGGCAACAGCTCGCCGAGTTCCACGATCGCCCTGGCCAGTTCCTCGCGGGTGATGAGCTGCTCGATGATCTCCCACGCCTGGGCCACACTCAGCGGCACCGGTTCCCCGCCGACCTCGCCGCCGTCACTCTCGATGGGGACGTCGAGGAACACGGAGACCGCGTCCCTCACCTTCGCCGCGGCCTTCCGCAGGCGCGGCAGCCCCACCAGCTTGGCCTTGTCCTCCTCGCGTTCCGCGCGGGCCAGCAGCTTCGTGGCCATGAGTACGTCGAACAGCGTGAGTGCGTCATCAACCGAGGACCCCTCCAGATGCCGCATCGTGGCCAGCACCGTCGCCGTACGCCGCGGCTCTGCCAGCCTGCGCAGCGTCGGCGCGTGCGCGCTCATCCCGTACCGGGCCAGCTCCGCCAGCTTCACCGGCGGCACCCGCCACAAATCCAGCTCGCCCGACTTCACCCCGTGAATGTCCCGCGTCCGCTCCAACGCGGCCTTCTGCCCCCGCCCCGACACATCCTGCGGGCCCTTGCGCCACCCCTCTAGCACAGACCGTGTGACCCCCTCCGGGACATCGAGGAGCTCCAGCAACGAGCGCCTGAACTCCGGATCCACCGGAGCGTCCACCACCGAGTAGATCAGCGCCTGCTCGCCGGTACGGACCTCACCGACCAGACGGGCCAGCTGAGTGAGCCCCGGCATCAACACCCGGTTACGCAGCAGCCACGTCACCGCCCGGTCGAACAGCGCCCGAGGCCCCTCGTTCGACACCCACACCCGCCCCGCGATGTACTCCCGCAGGGCCAGGTCACCGTCCTCGAAGTCACGGACCCCCAGCAGCTTCCGGATCTCACGGGCGTGCTCATGCTGGGTCGGCAGCCGCTCCGGGTACAGCTTCAGACACGACGGATCGTCGACCCCCAACTGGTCCGCGACGAACTCGGCCACCCCAGGCGGCACTTCGGCCGGCGCCGACAAGAAGGCGCCCAGCATCCGTACCGTGCCCCACTGAACCGCCCAGCCCAGCCGGTTGTGAGGGCGGCGCTTGGCCGCCGCCTGCTCCAGCGCCACTGTGTCCAGCCGGAAGAACTCCTCCAGCTCCTGCGCCGACGGCTCCCCGGCGAAGCGTCCGTACCGGGCTATCTGATCTTCTGAAAGATACTCAACAGTCACATTCCGTGACGCTAGGCAACAGGTGTCACAGCCGCCCCGGCAGTGATCGAACCGAGACCCCTCGAACCATGATCATTCCTTAGCGTTCAATCCAGCAGCGTTACCGGCGGGACCCCTACACGTCGATGACGAACGCGACGTAGGCCGTGCCGGTCAGGGTGGCCACGTAGGTGAAGTCGGTGACCCACAACCGGTTTGGCGCCGGCCGGTTGAATCGGCGTTGCACCAGGTCGACGGGGCGGGCAGCGGCCGGATCCGGCACCGTAGTGCGGTGCTTCTTGCCGCGGACCGCGCCGCGCAGGCCCAGCTCGCGCATCAGCCGCTCGACGGTGCACCGGGCTACCGGTATTCCCTCCCGGTTGAGCTGAAGCCACACCTTCCTCGCCCCGTAGACCCGGAAGTTCTTGTCGAACACGCGGGTGATCTCCCGCTTCAGCACCTCATCCCGCGAGGACATCCCGCCGGAGCCGGAGTGACGCTGCTGCCGGGTTGCGGCGTCGTAGTAGGTGGACGCCGCGATCGGCGCTCCGTGCTCACTCAGCACGCGGCAGATCGGCTCGACTCCCCACCGCACCCCTGCTTCGCCGGTAGTGTCCTTGTGGGCGCTGATGAAGTTCACGAGGACCTGCGTGGCCGGTCGAGCTCGGCCGCGAAGAAAATCGAGGATGCCCGCAGGATCTCGTTCGCCCGCTTCAGCTCCCGCACCTCGGCCCGCAGCCGGCGCAGCTCCGCCGACTCTGCCGTGCTGGTCCCCGCCCTGGTGCCGGCGTCGACCTCGGCCTGCCGGACCCACTTGCGCAGCGTCTCCGCGGCGCCGATGCCGAGCTTGCCGGCGACCGAGCAGATCGCAGCCCACTCGGTCGGATGATCGGGCCGAACCTCGGCCACCAGCCGCACCGCACGCTCCCGCAGCTCAGCCGGGTAGTTCCTCGAAGGACGTGACATGGACTCCATCTCCTCACGAAGTGGAGCCTCCGAACACACCGGGGCGGTTCAGTCCGCTACACCATCGAGTAGGCAACTCAACAGTTCCGCCTCAATACCTCTTACTGGATGTCGAATTTTTCCCAGGGGCCGATCGCTGTTCGGTTGGCGATGAGTGGGGAGGTGCCTCCGTCTTCTGCGGTGACGAGGCGGCCGTTAGCGTGTGCGCGAAAGCTGACGCTGCCGTCTGTGTTGTGGAGGACGTCGAATTTTTCCCAGGGGCCGATCGCTGTTCGGTTGGCGATGAGTGGGGAGGTGCCTCCGTCTTCTGCGGTGACGAGGCGGCCGTTAGCGTGTGCGCGAAAGCTGACGCTGCCGTCTGTGTTGTGGAGGACGTCGAATTTTTCCCAGGGGCCGATCGCTGTTCGGTTGGCGATGAGTGGGGAGGTGCCTCCGTCTTCTGCGGTGACGAGGCGGCCGTTAGCGTGTGCGCGAAAGCTGATAGCCGTGGCTGGGAGGCTATTGCGGGCTATGATCGTACCGATCAGGGCATGGCCGGGATAGTCCATGAGGACCACCCCGGTGCGGGGCAGCTGGGTCGAGCCGTTGCCGAGTAGACCGTTCAGGGCAAGTTGGTTCACGCCGGTGGTGAACAGGCCGCCGCCAGCCACCTCGGCCGGACCAGGGCCGAACGGTGCGCAATTTGCAGAGAGGTAGGTGGTATACATCTGGCTCGTGGTATCGGCGGAGGCTGAGGCGATGTTGGCGCGTGCCACTGCCCACTTCTTGCCGGTGTCGCACTGCTGCCAGTCGTTTTCGATGTTACTGGTGTACTGCCTAAGCCCGTAGCCCCCGTAGCGGCCGCCAGGGCCGCTGAAGTCCGTGAGCACGATGCGGCCGCGGACCTGGCCGAGGTTCGGCACGTCAGCGGTGGAGTTACCAGCGACGGTGGGCGCGTAGAACAGGCCTGGATAGCGGGCGAGATAGCTGCGAAATATCCGGATCCGGTCGTCACGCGTGGTTGTGGAAGGGTCGTCGACGCAGTGGCCGATCGAGTCGGTGCCGCTGCCACCCTCGGTTGAGTTGGCGTCGCACTCACCGGTGAGCTTCATCAAGATCGTTTCATGCGGGTGAGCGGACAGGAAGCTGCGGGCATTGGCGAGCACATCGTCGAAGTTGGCGTGCTGATAGACATTGGTGTGGTGGATAGCGAAAGCGGCGCCACTGTTCACCACCCGTACCCGGATGTCGATTGCGCGAACACCTGCGGTGAGCTGGGCATTGAGCGTCGCGGCGCCGTCGCCGTGATTCTCCTGGGCTTCGTAGGCCCATGGCGCCAAGCCTCCATGGATCGCCAGGGTGTCGTGAGTGCCGGGTATCGACATGGCACCGAGGCCGAGCCAGTTCGGCAAGTTCCGCATCCAGTCCGTATGGGACTGTTCGGTCAGGCTGTTGAAGGCCGACGAGGACAGACCCGGCAGCGCTGCCGCCGTGCCGCTTCCCCCGCCGAGTGCTGTAAGGGCGAACACCGCTACCACGAGGGCAGCGACGCCACGGCGTGCGGTGAGGTCCCGCTGTCTACGCATGCTGATCCGTCTCTGTGTCGGCCGACAGTGGCTGATCACCGATCCGGTCGACGGGTTCTGATCCGCCGAACCGTTGGCGTACGGATGTTAGGGCAATTGATTACCCACAGGTAGAGCACCTGGGATGTTTGGCCTATGTGCATATGAGGCTAAGCACGGTCGACACCTTGCCGTACAGGGCCCCCAAAGGCGCCGTGAGGGTGCTGGCGCCGCCGGACAGCGGAGCGACCAGCCATAGGGCCCGCTCGTGCGTCTCGGCGTCCGCGAGCATGTCGACCCTGGCAGCGCACGTCCAGGCTGGCATCCGCTGCAGGCCAGGGCCCTCGACTATCCGCTCGGCGACCTCGCCGGTATTGGTGCGGTCGGCGAGGACGAACAGGCGCGGCTCCATGAACGGCATTGACCGCATCAACGAGGTGACGTGATCCAGCAGTGCACGGCGCACCCACGCCGACAAGTAGTTGTCCGCAGTGGGTCCGCCCACCAGACCGCGTACGCGCCGCCGGAGGCTGGCCACAGCAGGTCCTCGGCGATGCCCTAAGAGGGGGTCTGTCAAACGAGCGGCTCTTCCAAGATTTTCGTAGGCGTTGATCGTTGCGGTGATCCGTTACGGGGGCGGGGCCGCTGCTGCCAGGCTGGTGACGTGTGTTGTTGCTGTCGAGGAACTACTGCCGCAGCTGGCTGGGTTACGGATCGAGAGGGTGGAGACCAGCCCGGAGGCGCTGCGGATCACCGCCGTGACCAGGGACGGCATACCCCGGGCCTGCCCGCAGTGCGGGCAGATGTCGCAGTGGACGCACTCGCGGTACGTGCGTCATGTCGCGGGCGAGGCGGTGGGCGGGCGTTCGTTGGTGATCGACCTGTCGGTACGGCGGTTGTACTGCGAAAACCTTGACTGTCCGAAGGTGACCTTCGTTGAGCAGGTCGCTGGTCTGACGGAGCGTTACCAGCGGCGGACCCCGGCGCTGCGACGAGTGGTCGAGGCGGTCGCGGTGGCTTTGGCGGGCTCGGCCGGCGCCCGGCTACTCACCGTCCTGCACCACGCATTGTCCGGGTCGACGGTGCTGAACTGCCTGATGCGGATCGCTCCGCCGGACCGGCCGGTGCCACGGGTAGCCGGGATCGATGAGTTCGCCCTGCTCAAGGGCCACCGCTACGCCACGATCGTCATCGACGCGGAGACTGGCGAGCGGATCGAGGTGCTGTCGGATCGGCGGGCCGCGACCATCACCACCTGGCTGCGCGAGCATCCCGGAGTCCGGGTCGTCTGTCGGGACGGTTCCGGCGGCTTCGCCCAGGCGACCCGCGCCGCCGACCCGACGATTGTGCAGGTCATGGACAGATGGCACCTGTGGCACGGGCTCGCCGAGGCTGCGTGGAAGGAAGTGAGTGCCCACGGCTCGTGCTGGGGGAAGTTCGGACCACCGCTGCGGGAGGGCAAGCAGGCTGCGACAACACGGAACGCTGGCGCCAGATCCGTGAGCTTCTGGACGCCGGGGTGAGTCTCCTTGAGTGCGCGCGTCGGCTTGGCCTGACCCTGAACACCGTCAAGCGTTACGCCCGCCACAGCGAGCCCGACCGGCTCGTCCGCACTCCCACCTACCGGCCAGGCCTGGTCGACCCCTACCGCGATCACCTGCGAGAACGCCGTGCCGGAGGCGCGGCAGTCCCCACCACCCACCTGCTGGCCGAGATCCGGGACATGGGCTACACCGGCAGCGCGAATCTCCTGGTCCGCTACATCAACCAGGGTCGCGTCGAAGCCGACCACGCCGCCCTCTCCCCGCGCCGCGTCACCCGTCTGATGACCACCCGCCCGGACCGCCTCGACGATGATCAGCGCACCCTGCGTGACCAGCTCGCCGGCGCCTGTCCCGAGATGGCCGCGCTGGCGGGCCAGCTCCGCACCTTCGCCGACCTGCTGGTCCCGGACGGGAGCAATGCAGAGGCACTGACCGGCTGGATCACCCGGGCTCGCGCCGCCGACCTGCCCTTCCTGCACTCCTTCGCGAACGGCCTGGAACGCGACCGCGCCGCTGTCGACGCCGCTGTGACCCTGCCCCACCACAACGGCCGCACGGAAGGCGTCAACAACAAGATCAAACTCATCAAGCGTCTGATGTATGGCCGTGCAGGTCATCGTCTTCTTCGCCAGCTCATCCTGCTCAACTGACGCCCCACCCCAACGATCAACGCCTACGAAAATCTTGGAAGAGCCAATCGAATGATTCATGACACTCCCCAGTGGTGCCGGGACCATCGCGACGTGTAACCGATCGAAGGGCCACCGTCCCCGCCCCACAGCCACGCCGACTGGGTGGGTGTCAGGCCTGGTGGGTGAGTTCGTAGCCGGTTTCGGTGAGGGCGGTGCGGAGGGTGTGGGTGTCTATGGGGGTGATGGAGAGCACGGTGAGGTTGCCGGTGGTGGCGGTTGCGCGGGCCGCGGCGACGCCGGGGAGGGTTTCGATCTTTTCGGTCACGGTGTTCTCGCAGGTGCTGCAGGTCATGCCGGTGATCTGGTAGTCGGAGGTGATGCCGATCTTGATGCTGTCGAGGTTTGTGTCGCGGGGGGTGTTGGAGCAGCAGGTGCGGGGCGTCGTTGTGGAAGTCATGGTGCTCTCCTGTAAAGCCAACCAGAGTCCGATATCTAACTTATGACACTTTTAATATACCCCTGGGGGGTATCTGTGAAACGTGACCTGCATCACATTGTGGTGGGGTGGGCTGTCGGCGGGTCCTCGGGGCCGGTGGCTGCAACCGGGGAGGGGCAGCATCTGGCCGGTGGAGTTCGTGGAGGCGCGCGTACCGCAGGGTGTGGGCCGGTTGCCGGGCAGTACGTGAAGGACTGGCCGGCACGCCGCCAGCTCCAGGAGGGCGGCGGCCAGGTCGGTGACGTGGATGGGGCAGCGGATGTCGTCAGTGAACAGGACACCGTCGCGGATGCCGTCGGCGAGTTCGTGCACGAGCTTCTCGTGCGCGGACCGCCCGTGGCCGATGATCAGTGATGTCCGGGCGACGGCGGCCTTCGGGTGCACGGCGAGGACCCTGGTCTCCGCCGCGGCCTTGGCCGCGCCGTAGGGGGTGACGGGGTCGGGGAGGCTGGACTCGTCGTAGTGGACGTGTGCCCCGGAGAAGATCGCGTCGCTGGATACGTGGACCATGCGGGTTCCGTACTTCGCCGCGGCCATCGCGAGCCGGATGGGTCCTTCTGCTGTGGTCGGCCAGTGGGCCGATCCGCTCGATGCGTTGAGGACGAGGTGCGGGCGGACCTCGAACAGGACGGCGTCCAGGCTTGCGGCGTCCCGCAGATCGAGGTGGCGTCACGCGGTGGGGGAGGCGGTGCCGGGTTTGGTCGCGTACGTCGCGACGGTCGTATGCCCCGCTGCTCTCGCCTGACGGACCAGCTCGGTCCCAAGGAAGCCGCTGCCGCCGACGATCAGAACTGTCATCGCGCCACCGTAGACCGCCTCCACAACGATGAAGGAGGTCACCCAGGAGTTCGGGTGACCTCCTTCAGCATCAGCGTGCCGCTGTCGGCTGCCAGCGGTATCGGACATCCGGCTCGCGCTCATCGTTGCGCGACCCGTCCGTCCGCTCGACAGCGATGAAGCCGTGCCGCTCATAGAACCGGTGCGCCGAGGTGTTCACCTGGAACGTCCACAAGGTCAGCCCGTCCGGCTGCTGCTCCTTGGCCAGGTTCATGAACCGGTCACCGAGCCCCCGCCCACGCCACGCGGAGTCGAGGTAGAGCTGCTTCAGCTCATTTTCGTTGAGCACCATGACCCCCACCACCTCGTTTCCGGTGACCGCGACCCAGGTCTCGTACCGCGGCACGAGCACGCGTGCGAACCAGTCGTGTACGTCGGCGTCGTCGTGCGCGCAGCGCACGCTGGGCAGCGCGGCGGCGAAGGAACGCAGCCACACGTCAGCCGCGGCGCGGGCGTCGGGGTCGCCGGCGCGGCGGAGAACAACGTCGTTGCTGGACATCGTGCGGTACCTCCGGCGATCCAGGGGCTGATGACGTGGTGCGAAGGCTTTCGCGCGGTGCTACTTGCCGGGGCGTCCGAGCTGGCGGACGGTCCAGCCGGCCGTGCGCCAGGGCTCTGGGTCCAAGGTGGTGCGGCAGTCGACGAGCAGGGGACTGTCCACGCGGCCGGCCAGGTCCTGGGGGTCTGCCTGGCCGTATTCGGGCCATTCGGTGGCCAGGACGACGACCTCGGCTCCGTTAAGGGATGCGGGCAGATCGTCGGTGTATTCCAGCTCCGGGTTGCGGGTCATGGCGGTGGCCACGGCCTGCGGGTCGTGAACGGTGACCGTGGCGCCGGCCTGCTGGAGGGCATGGGCCAGCGCGAGAGCGGGGCTCTCCCGGACGTCGTTGGTGCCGGGCTTGAACGCGGCGCCCCACACGGTGATCTTTGTGTTCTTGACGGGTCGGTCGCCGAGGGCGTTGCGGATGAGGTCCATGGCGACGTCGGTACGGGACTCGTTGATCTCCTCGGCGGCGCGCAGCAGGGTGGCGGCCCGGTCGGCGCCGAGCTGGCGGGCGGAGGCGGTGAAGGCTCGGACGTCCTTGGGCAGGCAGCCGCCGCCGTAGCCGATGCCGGGCCTCATGCCGCCGCTGCCGATCCTCGGGTCGATGCCGAGGATCTCCACGATCTGGGAGATGTCGCCGCCCGCCGCGTCGCACATGTCGGCGACGGCGTTGATGTAGCTGATCTTCAGGCCGAGGAAGGTGTTCGCGGCTCCCTTGGCGAGTTCCGCGGTCTGCGGGTCGGTGACGAACAGCGGGACCCCGACGTCCAGGATCGGGGCGTAGACGGCGCGGATCGCCTTCTCGGCTTCGGCGGTGGTCAGGCCGGCGATGAGGCGATCAGGGCGGAGCGTGTCCTCGACGGCGTGTCCCTCGCGGAGGAACTCAGGGTTCCAGACCACCTCCACCGCGGTGCCGGCCGGAGCGAGGCGCTGGGCGAGGGCGGTGACCTGGACTGTGGTCCCGACGGTGACCGTGCTCTTCCCGACGATCGTGCACGGCCGGGTCAGGTGCGGGGCGAGCTGGCGGATCGCCCCGAAGACCTGCCTGGTGTCGTAGGAGCGGCCGTCCGCGTCGATCGGCGTGCCGACACCGATGAAGTGCAGCTCGACGAACTCGGCCGCCTCGCGGATGTCGGTGGTGAACCGCAGGCGTCCGCTCGCGGTGTGGGCGGCGAGCAGCTCGGGGAGGCCAGTCTCATAAATGGGGCACTGGCCGGAGTTGAGCCGGTCGACCTTGGCCTGATCGACGTCCACGCCGATGACTTCGTGACCCAGTTCGGCCATCGCCGCGGCGTGCGGGATGCCGAGGTGTCCGCAGCCGATTACTGAAACGCGCATTCCTTGACTCTCATCCTGAAAGGGGCCCGTGCAGGGGGCCGGGGAACGAGCCCAGAGGCTAGTGCTGTGACCGGAAAGGTTCACCGGGTCGCGACGCCCGGCACGGCACCTCGCCGCGTTGTCGGACCACGCCGGTACGTCCAGTACGAGGCGCGGTCCTCCGCCTTGCGATGCGTCCCCTCGGCCCTTCGGGCCTGGGGAGACCCCATGCACCGAACGCCGCGACCCGGCAAACCTTTCCGGCCACAGCACTAGTGTGATGCGCCGGAAATCTCAGGCTTAAGTTTGTGGTTGGTTGCTGCTTGCTGGTGGGGTGATTTTGGTGAGGTAGTCGGCGAGGGATTTGAGGATCTCGTCGGCGGTCTTCGTCCAGGTGAACGGCCGGGGATTCTCGTTCCAGGTGGCGATCCACTCCTTGATGTCGCTCTCGAGAGCCTGAACGGAGGTGTGGACGCCGCGGCGGATGAGCTTGTCGGTCAGGAGGCCGAACCACCGCTCGACCTGGTTGATCCAGGACGATCCGGTGGGGGTGAAGTGGACGTGGAAGCGGGGGTGTCTGGCCAGCCACGTCCGGATCTCGGGGGTGTTGTGGGTGGCGTAGTTGTCACAGACCAGATGCACGTCGAGGTCGTGGGGCACTGTCTTGTCTATCGTGACCAGGAACTTCTTGAACTCGATGGCCCGGTGGCGGCGGTGGAGTTCACTGATCACGGTGCCGTCGGCGATGTTGAAGGCGGCGAACAGGCTGGTGATGCCGTGCCGCAGGTAGTCGTGGGTGCGGCGCTCGGGCATGCCCGGCATCATCGGCAGCACCGGCTGCGAGCGGTCCAGCGCCTGGATCTGGGACTTCTCGTCCACGCATAACACCACGGCCCGCTCGGGTGGGTTGTGGTAGAGGCCGACGACGTCGACGACCTTGGCGACGAACTGCGGATCGGTGGACAGCTTGAAGGAATCCTGCAGGTGTGGCTTCAGGTCGAACCGCTTCCAGATCCGGCCGACCGTCGATTTCGACAGGCCCGTGCGGGCTGCCATCGAGGCCCTCGACCAGTGGGTGTCCTGGCCCGGAGTGGACTCCAAGGTCGCCACGATCACCTCCTCGACCTGGTCGAGGAGAATCGAGGGCGGCCGGCCCGGCCTGGGCTCATCGGCCAGGCCGTCCAGACGCTCGGCGATGAAACGACCACGCCAGCGGACAACGGTCGAGGTGTCGATGCCGAGCTCGGCCGCGGTCTGCTTGTTCGTCCCACCGTCCGCGCAACGCAGCACGATCCTCGCGCGAAGTGCCAGGTACTGGGCGGTCTTCGCACGCCTGGCCCACCGGGTCAGCTGAGCCCGTTCGGACTCGCTCAGAACGAGGTCGGGCTTCGGCCGGCCGATGCGCATCCCGTCCTCAAGCCCCGCGATGCCCTCCACCGCGAACTTCCCACGCCACTTCCGCACCGTCGCCGCGGTCACACCGACTTCCACGGCGACCCGCGCGTTCGGCACCCCACCCTCACAGGCCAGCACGATACGAGCACGCTCCGCGAACCGCGGCGCCACAGCCCCACCCGCCCAACGGAACAACTCCGCACGCTCTTCATCAGACAGGCGGACTTCAACAGCACGAGGACCCGGAGACATGCAAACAGGCTACAGACTTAGCCATGAGATTTCCGGCGCATCACACTAGCGCCGTTCCCCGACCCTCTCTTTCACGCGCTGGTCACGCGGGGTTCAGCATCCGCTCCAGGCCGCTGATCGCGTCGGCTGCCGTCCGCCGAACGACGACGTCGCCGGTCTGCGGGGCTTCCAGCGGGTAGGCGAACCAGGAACCGTCCGGACGGGGGAACCCCCCTCCGGGTCGACGAGGAACACCTTCAGGCCGGCCGCGCGGGCCCGCTTGGCCACCCACCGCCGGTCGGCGTGCAGCCCGATCACGACCAGTGCCTTCGCGTCGGGGTGGAAGGTGACCGGCGGGATCCGCTGGTCGTAGCGGCGCATGAACTGCTCCTCGAACCCGGCGCGGGCACCGAGCGCATCGAAGTTGTTCGTGATGAACGGGCCGACCATGTGCCCGGCCTCCTCCATCCGCTTGAGCGCGCGCATGGCCGGGGTGACCTCAGCGTTGAAGCACGCCCTTCACTCCCAACGCTGATCTCAGGGATCTGTTACACCCCGTGGGTGCCGGCGGGAAGCAGCGGGTGTGCAAGAGCGTGCCCTGTGGGGACTGTTTTCCCTGTCCGCTGGTATGGCGAGTGCCAGCTGCGGTTGAACGGAGCTCTGGCTCAGCGGAGTTCATGGGGGTGTGGGCTCTGCGGGTGGGGAAGGCTCGGGTGCGGTAGCCGACTTCGAGGGGCTGTAGATGATCAAGCACGGCACGGCGTCCACGTTCGTCTTTGCGCGGGTCGGGGGGGAATGGAGGCTCGGCCTGATCGAGCACCCGCGTCTGGCGATGACGATGATCCCGGGAGGGCACATCGAGCAGGACGAGAGTGCGGCCGAGGCCGCGTGGCGCGAGGTGCGGGAGGAGACCGGGCTTGAGGTGAGGCCCCTACCAGCGCCGACGGCCGCGATGCCGGTCGGGTACCCGCATCCGGTGATGGCCCAGCCCTGGTGGATCACCGAGCTCCGGGTTCCGCGCGACAACCATCTGGCCGAGGACCACGTCCACATCGACCACGTCTTCGTAGCCGTCGCGGACGACACCCAGCCCGTCTGCGAGGCGGAGCACCCCTTCACCTGGCTGCGTGAGGAGGAAGTCCTCGCATCCGTATCGGTCTTCGCCGATACGAAGATCCTCGCGAAGGAGCTGTTCGTGATGATCACTGAACTCGCGGGCCGGCCAGCGCCCTGATCCAAGTAGGGGTCACGGAGCGGACCGCCCTTGTCAGTCGCCGAGGATCGTGTCGCGTGCTGCGTGGGCCAAGATCGCCTGTTGCCGTGGGGTGAGCCCCAGCCGGTTCCAGTGAAAGGTGATGTGCCGGGCCAGGATGCTTCGCAACCCCAGGGTGAGGTGGGCTTTGCGGTTGGCGTCGGCAAGGCGCCGGCCGACGTCCTCCAGTCCGGTTGCCCAGGTAGTGGTGGGGCTCATCGGTCCACCCGGGGCCAGAAGGTCGGTGGCGTCGACTGTCAGGAGGGTGCGGGTCCTCGGCGGCATGGCGGCCATCGACATGGCCGGGACGTCAGCCGGCAACGGTCGGCGTCCCGCTGCTCGCGCCCAGACGTCGCCCTGCTCGCTCCACTCCTGTCCCGCCGCCCGCATGAGCAGCGTCATCATGAGCAGGGAAGTGGCTTTCGCGTCCGCCAAGGCGGAATCACGGGCACCGGCCGCGTGTAGGTAAGCGAGGATTCCGTCGCTGTCCGTGTGGAACAGGTCGTGGGCGATCCCTATACCGGTTGCTCCTCCGAAGGCTGCCGTCTCGGGCTCGTACGGGCTGGGCTGCCACCTCTTGAGCACACCCCATGAGATGGCGGAGTCGAGGCTCGTGGCGAGTAGCCCGCTCAGCTCGCGGCTCGTTGTTGTGGGACCGGGTCGGGCACGCAGTCGCCAGCAGGGGTGTTTGCGCACGAACCACCAGGAGCTGATGTGGCCGTCGGCGTGGGCTTGGCGGAGCGCGGGCAGCAGGTAGGCGGTGAACGTCTCTCTGGCCATGGAGTAGTCGGAGAACTCGAGGTTCACCTGCTGCCACCGTTCGGTGTCTCCCCGGCGGGCGAGCGCGGCCCGCCCGCCCGCGCGGTAGAGGTCCACGGCGTCCGCCAGTTGCTGCGGTGGGCAGGAGTGTTGGGCGGCGGCCTGCGTGAGGGGCTGTCCGGCGAGGACAGCGAGGATGGCGGCTTCGGGCGGCATCATTGGGTCACTTCCTCTCACACCAGCAGGAGGCTGGCATCCCAGTCGCAGGCGGGCGCGGCGGTATCGGCGCTCTGGAAGGCCAGGGCCGCGCCGGCCGTTCCTTCCAGGAAGCCAGGACTGTGCGGGGGTGGCGCAGCCAGGAAGCGCTGGGTGAGCTGGGGGACGTGTAGGAGGAAGCGGTGCGGGTCCAGGGCGCCCGCGGCTACTCGCTGGACGGTGCGAAGCAGTCCACCGAGGCCGTGGCACAGGCCGCGGTCGGCGAGCTGGTAGAGCTGAGCGTGGTCGCTGAGGCAGGACAGGAGCGCTCGCTCGGCGGCACGTTGGCGGGGAAGGTCGTCTAAGGCGAGCGCGGCGAGCTGCTGTGCACGGGCGATGCCGGGAGTTCCGTAGCACCAGGACGGAGCTCCTGCATGTCGGTCCACGGCACCGTCCGGAGTGATCCAGCGGGGCCAGCGGGTCCCGCCGTCGTTGGTCTGGCGTATGTGGTCGAGCCAGCGGCAGACCCGCAGCATCGCGTCGTCCTGGCCGGGCACGGTGACGCCGCGCAGCGCGGCGAGAGCCAGGAGAGCGAGGGGCCCGGTGATGCCGTGGGCGAGGCCCGCGTTGGCGTGTCCGGCCAGTGTCGGCTGGTGCAGGTGGGTGGGGCCGTGCCAGACCCACCAGCCCGGCCGCCCGTCGGGAAGCGGCTGGGTGAGCCGGACCAGGTACTCCAGGACTCCCTTGAGGTCGTCACCGGCCGGAGAGCGCTTCAAGAGCAGTGCGCCGAGGCCGGTGAGGCCCCGCAGCACGTCGTACTCCGCGAACGCCGGCGGGGTGCTCTGGTCGATGCGTGTGTGGGCGGCAGCCAGACGCCGGCTGATGTGGGCCGTGACCGCGTTGTCGAGGGCGGTCAGGGCCTTGGTGTAGCGGGGGGTGTCGGCGGCGGCGAGATGGAGGACGAAGGCCATGGCGGGGGCGCCGAGGAACAGGTTGGCCTGGTCGCCGTCGATGAGGGGTCCGATGTCGGCGAGTTGCTGCTGGACGGAGTGCCAGGAGACCGTGCCGCGGTGGGCCCGCTCGATGTCCAGGAGCGCTGTGCCGAGGGGGCCGTGGGCCAGGGACTGGCGAGTGGCCGGGGCCACTGTTCCGGGGGTGGCGGTCACTGTCGTGCTCCTTGGGATCGTGCTGTCTGCGACAGGGCGATGGTGCGGGCCAGGCGCCGGCAGTCGGCTTCGCCCGCGGGGTCCAGGCCGGCTGCCCGGTTGTGGTGCATGTGCAGCAGGGACGCCAGCACATCGGACGGATCACGGCCCGCGACGACGAGCACGTCCCGGTAGGCCTCCAGCGCGTTGCGCCGCTGGGTCCAGGTGTCCATGAGGAGACTGCCGCCGGGCAGCTCGCGCAGTGCGGTCTGGTCGGGGGCGGCCAGGAGCAGGGCCTGGGCCTGAACGGTGCGCTGCGCGGCGGTGCCGTCGGCTTGGGGGAGGGTGGCCAGTATCCAGGCGCGGGCGGTGGGCGGGCTGCCGGTGAGGGCGGTGGCGATGTCGACGAAGCTGGCTGCGGTGACCGCTGGGGTCAGTTCGGGTGGCGTGCCCAGCAGCATCTGGGCGCGGGCGGCCGCGGAGTCGGCGACGAAGACCTGCTCCGCGGCCGCCAACACCTCGCCGGTGCCGTAGCGGCCGCTCTCCGGCTCATCGGTGTCCCACTGCATCCGGCTGAGGAGCCCGTCCGCGCGCAGGGCGGCAGCCCAGGCGCCGACCTGCTGCGTGGCATTTCCGAAGGCGTCCGCATCGCCGAGATCCATGCGGATGCGCAGGTGTGGAGCAGGGTCGCTGTAGCGGGTGAACCACCAGTCCAGCGATGCGGATCCGTCCTTCCAGGTGTCGAAGAGGGCAGGGAGTGCGGAGGCCAGGAGCTCAGGGGCCCGCTCGGGGTGGCTGTAGAGCTTGAGGTAGGCCCAGCGGGAGGTGCCGGGCAGCCGGCCGTCCTCGCGGCGCACGACCGTCGTCGTGGAGGGGCGGCGTATCCGGGTCTGGTCGGTGGCGAAGGGCATGGCGACCTCGTGGGCATGCCCGAGCCATCCGTAGGCCGCTTCCAAGGGGGCCTCGTGCAAGGTCACGCCTTGGGTGCGCTCCAGCTCCAGACGCAGCAGGTGCTGGTGGGCGGGGATGTCGAGGTCGAGGCGAAGGCGTTGGTCGTCGGAGCCGAGGAAGACGGTGCGCGGGACGCCGTAGCGGGCGCGCCACTCCTCGAAGCGGTGCGGCCACCGGTCGGCGCCGTCGCGGGTGAGATCGTGCTGGCGCAGCCGCCAACAGGCGGGCGTCAGGATGGTGCGGCCGGTGCGTACCCCGGGCAGGAAGGGGAGGCTGGCGGCGGCTCCCCAGGTGAACGGGGTCAGTACGGCGGTGTGCGAGCGGTGCACTTCGGCGAGGAACCGGGCGAGCGGGTGGGTGGCGTTGGACAGCTCGACCGCGTTCATCGCCCACGGCTCGATGACCTGCCCGGTGGAGAGGGAGACCAGGTACAGGCTGCGGGAGTCGGCGCCGACACCGAGGTCGTCCAGCGTGAGTGTGGCGGCCGGGTCGTGCTCGCCCAGACTCAAGACGTGCGGCAGAACGGCGGGGGAGCGGCTGACGTTCTGTGTGCGCAGCCGCAGGGGTGGGCTGGAGACCTGTGCGCGGTCAGCGCCTTCGGTGAGGGTGGGCACGGTGGCGTAGACGCGCTGCATGCGGTCGCGGTCGGCCGGCTCCAGCAGGGGCAGGAACCGGCCGGTGGTGGTGCCGGCCGCGAGGGACAGGCCGGTCAGGGACAGTTCGAACCGGCCGCTGTTCAGGGCGTCCAGCGATGGCGAGTGCACGGTGAAGCACAGCTCGATGTGCGCGGGTACCTGGCTCGGGGTGCCGACTGTGAGAGCGTCGAGGTCCTCGGGTGTGAGGGTGATCTCGCGCCGGTCGTCCTGGGCGGCGTCCTGGGCCAGGGCGAGGAGGTGTTCGTCTCGGTGGGTCGTGGCCAGCACGGGGCGGGTCAGGACCGACCCTCGGTAGCCGGCGGGGAACCCCAGCCCGATGCCCGGATCCGTCAGGTCTCGTACCGGGACCAGGGCGCCCATGCTGTAGCGCTCCAGGAACCGGGTGCGGTAGTCCTGCCAGGCCGGTGGCCCGGCCGGGTAGGGAGAGATCCGCCCGATCGTTGCCAGAGCCCTCCTCGCCTCGGCCACCACAGTGGAGGGAAGCCGTACGTCGCAGTCCGGGCGCATGCTGACGACCAGGGTCCGGTTGGCGGCCACCCCGGTCACCTCCGTCATGCGCCTGGTCGCCTCACCGCGGATACCGCGCCGGTCGCCGGAGGGGAGCGCCGCGTGCTGTGACTGGGAGAGGAGTCCGTGGATCTGCCGCAGCTCCTCCACGAGCGGCGCCGCCTGCGCGATCCGGGTAGCTTCCAGGAGGTCCGGCTGCGCCACGAGGTGACCGAGAGCATCCTCACAGGTCATGGGAGCCCGAAGGCAGGACAGGAGGATCCGGTGGGAGACCAGCTCGTGCACGGTGCTCTCGACCACCTCGGCCGGGGCCGCGGGGTAGTGCCCGCGGAGCTTGTCGACGAGCTCGGACACCGTGATCGGCGAGGCAGCCAGCCTCAGGACGGTCTCGATGACGCGGGTACGCCGCATCGTCTTCTCGGCCGGACCGTCCTTGCCCGGCTGGTGCGGCACGACCACCTTTGTACCGCGCACCACATGGGTGGTATCCGCCATGACCGGCAGGAGCCGCAGCAGGTCCGGGATGTTCTCCAGCAGGTTGATGGTCTCGGCGATCCACTGCGCGTCGGCACGGACACTGCTCTGGTGGCGCTCACCCCAGACGGCGCGACCGGTTGCTCCGAGACGGACGGGGGCCGGGCCGGCGAACAGTCCGAACGGGGTGGCCCGGTACCTGCTGCGCAGGAGGTACCGCGTCAGGGACAACGCCACACGCCGTGCCGGCCGCGTGCCGGTGGTCTTCCCATCGAGCAGATTCCGTACGGCTTCGGCCAGAGGGGGACTTGCGACCTCGACTGCGGCCACGGTCGCCTCGTCGGCCCAGACCTGCGCGATCCAGGCTGTCCAGGCGGGAACCTTGCCGTTCACCAGGTCGGGCCAGGCAGGCAGCTCGTCCGCCAACGGCCTGGCTGTGACCCTGATCAGGGCCGCGTCGAGGGCTCGGTACACGGTCGTTCCTCCTTCGTCGTCACCGGATGGTGCGGGGCCGGACCCCAACAGCAGGCCCGGCCCCGCGAGAGGTTCAGCGCTGGGTCAGCCGCCGATGCAGGTGCTGTTGGAGCAGGCCGACTGGCAGGTGCCCCCGCAGCCGTCGCCGGTGTCGTTGAGCAGGCCGGCGACGACCGGAGCGGAGGCGAACGTCTCGATGTTCAGGTCGAAGTCGGAGTCGCTGCCCGATGCGAAGTCGGTGGCTGCCTTCAGTACGGGGCTGCTGTGCTGTGCCATCTGATTCCTCCTGTGAGGTGGTGGGATGGTGCTTCTGGATTCACCTGGCCGTGGCGGCGCCACTACGGCCAGGAGATGTACACCCGGGTGTGCGGCCGGTCGATGAGCCGACCGCCCTCGGGAAGCTCTTTGTCCGGCGTGCTGGCCGGGAAGACGTCGATGCGCGCTCGGTCGCTCCGGAAGTCGCGGTCCCAGGACTGCATTTGCACGACCATCCGCTCCGCGACCGCGTCGGCGTCAGGCCCGTGGCCGATGGCGCCGAGCTCAAATCGGTCGGGGTCCTCGGTGCGGCGCACGGTGCGGTAGGCGAAGCTGCCGCCGTCAACGAGCGCGGGGATCCCCAGGGGGGAGACGGACGCGATCAGACCCCGCGAGCGGGCCGCCACCGTTCCGGTGAGCAGCGGCAGGTTGTCCAGGACCGTGGTCAGGAACAGGTCGAGGTGCTCGTTCGACTCGTCGCCGGCCAGCGTCACTCCAGACCACGCCTCCACACGCGGCGAGTGCAGCGCCGCGCGCAGGGCCTCCACGTCCGGCTCGGGGTGTCCGTCGAGGCGCAGTCCCACCTCCTCACCCGGTACGTCGTGCAGGAGGACCAGGCGAACGCGGTTCTCGCCGGCGCCCTGCATGGGGACGAAGCCGCACAGCTCGAAGCTCTCGCTGACCAGCCGGTCGCCCTCACGGACGAACGCCACAGTGCGGGTCATGCCCCGCACGCGCAGGGGCACCACCAGGCGGCCGCCCTGGACGAGCTGGGCGATCCACGCAGGGGGAATGTCGGCGGCCTGGACCGTGACGATGATCCGGTCGAACGGCCCCTCATCGGGCACGCCTTCCTCGGCGTCGGCCGTCACCACCTTCACGCGGCGGTCGTAGCCGGCCTCCTTGAGGAACCGCTCCGCGCGGCCGGTGACATCCCGGTCGATGTCCATGGTCACAACCGCGCCGTCGGGGCCGACGACCTCGGCGATGTAGGCGGCGTTCACACCGCCGGATCCGATCTCCCACACCCGCTGGCCCGGCCGGAGGCCGGCCTGCTCGATCTGGATGGCCTGGATTCGGGCCGCGGACACGGAACTGATCTGGACACCATGACCGTCGGTCTTGGTGATCACCGCGTTCTCCACGCTGTACGCCTGGGCCAGCTCGGCCTCGGGAGCCGCCAGATGGCGGGGAACAGCCCGGAAGGCCGCCTCGGCGCGGCTGCTGCGAAGGGCGCCCATCGTGACAAGCTGGTTGACCATCTGGTCACGCAACTCGGCTGCGGACGCGGGGGACTGCACACTGTCGGTCGTCATGTCGGGGACGCTATCCATGGCGGTTCTCCTACTCGGCCGTATCCACTGAGGTGGCTGAGAGTGATCGGGTTTCTGGTGGTGGGGGGCTCTGGGGCGGGGCTAAGGCTCAGCCTCGCCCTTGAGCAGGTCGTGCTGTCCGTAGCAGCGCAGCAGCTTGACGGCGTGCGCGGCGTTGCGGGCCCCCAGCTGACCGAGCAGGATCCGTACATCGGCTCGTACGTCAACGGGCGGACGCCGCAGCCGTGACGCGATCTCGTTGCTCGTCATCCCCCGTACAACGAGCGGAACCAACGTCTGCAGGTCGTCATCAAGACAGAAGGGCCCGGGAGCCTTGAGGGGGTTGGACAGCAGCTTGTGTTCGTAGATGGCCAGGACCAGCTCGGCCGCGGTGCGGACACCGATCCTGGCCTTCGCTGTCCGCTCGTAGCTCGCCACCGTGTTCGGCGACAGGTGCAAGTGCGCGCCGACTTCCCTGACGGTCAGGCCGTCGGCCAGCAACGCCACCACCTGAACCTCCCGCCTCGTGAACGCGATGGAGCTGCCAGCCCTCACCGAGCCCACCGCCGAGATCGCTCTCATGGCGGTGTCCGCGGGTGTCTTCATGACGTGCCTGCCGTGGTCTGGATCCCAGGAGCGGAGGTGAGGAGACCGACGAGCTTCAAGGCCTGTGCTTCGGCGAACTCCATCTCGATCGCGCTGGGGGTGTGGCGGCAGTCCGGGTGCAGCTCGTAGAGGGCGCAGCCGCCTGCGGCCTCCTCGATGACCCGCCGCATACGGACACCGAATTCGTACTGCCCGTCGTGCTCATTGAGATCGAGCCCCTCGGCGATGTCCTCGGCGCCGAGGGCGTCGGCCAGGTTCGTGGCCGACGGCATGTCCGCGATGTCCTCGATATCGACCGCGACCCTGCCCTTCTCGGAGGGCGCCACCTTGGCGTCGACCTGGTGAAGGGCGAGAGCTTCGTACAGCTGCCGAGCCAGGACCTGAGCCCGGTCGGCGGGTGCACGCAGCAACTCGGCCAGCCGGTGGCCCGAGTCCGCGTCGGCGAACTCCACCCTCGCATCCTGGCCATCTCGGCCCACCATCTCGACCGTCGCCTCGATCCGGCTGCTCGCGAGCCAGCTCCTCAACTCGTCCACGTTCGAGGCGCCCACAGGGCCAACGCCGATGGGCCAGAGCAGGCAGGGAAGACAGCCGTCCCGATTCTCGACAAAGGCGGGGGACTCGGACATGAGGGTGGCGCCCGCCAGCGCTCGGAACAGCTGTTGCGCCTCGGTCGGGTCGGTACTCACCACGAGGTTCCTCTCGGACAGATGGTTGGTGCGGCCGCGGTATGAGGCCTGAGGTGCTGGGGAGGGTGCAGCACGGTGTCCGGGACGGCGTCTCGGAGTTCCAGCAACAGGTAGCGGGCCAGGACGAAGGGCAGGCGGCTGGTGTCGGTGAACAGGACGCGCTCGTCGGGGGCGCTGGGTTTGCCGTCGGTGTAGAGGGTGCCGATCACACCGATCGGCTCGACCTCGGGGACGCGGACCGTCAGGTAGCCGCGGCGCAGGGTCGCGCACCGCTCCAGCGCGAGCTTGGCGTGAGGGCGGCAGATCGGGGGCGTCGTCGTCTCTATCGTGGCCGGCCACGTGCGCCAGTCCCGGTCCGCGTGGAGAAGCCACAGCCCGCCCGCGACGGGCTCAAACTCGGGCGGCTTCATGCAGTACGCGCACAGCCGGCGGTCGGCCGCCTCACGCTGGATCTCCGCGTCGAACTCCCCATACACGGGGAGCCCGCCGCGGGGGCCGTCCCACAGCTCCCACAGCACGGGGAACAGGGTGTCGAGCTGGTCTGCGCGCCGTCCGCCCTTGTACTGGATTCCGTCATCGCTGACGATGACCAGCGGATGCTGGGGATGGCGGCCTTCCCGCCGCGCGACGGCCGGGGCTTGAATCGTGCTCACTCAGGTCTCCAGGTGGGGCCGGTGCAGGGCCCGTTCGCGGGTGGAAGTATGGGAAACCGTCCGTGGACGGTGCACAACGGGGTGGCCGGCCGCCCCCGGATCAGTTGGGAGCAGGGGGCGGCCGGGGCACTCTGGCCCACCGGTGGGCGACGGTGGGCCAGGCGCCGCGCCCCGGCCGCTTGGCCGGTGCCCCGGGGCACCCCGCTCGGCCTGAGAGGCGGGGCGGGGTTCCGGGGAGCGGGCGGGGCCCTTCGAGAGCCGTCTCCCAGGTGCGAGGGTGGGCAGCGCCGGGGAGGCGGCGGTCAGGAGAGGTACGTGAAGTACGTGTACGCGAGCCAGCCCACGACGGCGGTCGCAAACGCCAGCAGCACCGAGGTCGTCACCGGCCCGAACCCGCCCCGATCCAGCACCTTCATCGGGTGGCGGATCGCCCACCGCAGCCGGGGGAGACGGCCGCGGTCGCGACGGACGGTCATCGGCGTCTCCGCGGGCCGAGCACGATCAGCACTCCGAATGCCACCAGCAGAACCCACCCGATCCACGTCATGCCCCCTCGACGGAGCGGGCCCCGCGCGGGACCATCGACCGCCGATACGAAGCCCAATCCCGGCGCACCGAGTCGCTGCGCCGAGTCGGCACGGGCACCTCCAAAGGGTTCGACTTGGGGAGCGGCAGTCCGGCCTCCGCGCCGCGCCGGGCCTCGCCCGGCGGACGCGGGCCCAGCGGGGCACGCTCAACCTGCACTTCGCGCGGTAAGCCGCCGCGGGGAACCTCGAACAAGGGAGACCTCCAGGAGAGATGTATGGGGCGCGGTTGGGTGTACGGCTACGGCGTGCTGGTGGGCGTGGGGATCTCGACCCAGACCGTGCGGCGGTCGGCGTCGAACCCCCATCTGCCGCCGAGCTCGGTGGTGAGGCTGTCGACCAGGAACAAGCCCCGGCCGTTCTCTTCCTCCGAGGCCGCCGACCGCAGAAGGGGATGGCCGGCCCCGGAGTCTTCGACCTCCAGCCGTGCCTTCGTGCCGGTGACGAGCAGGGACAGCGTCACCGGTCCACTGGCGTGCTCGATCGCGTTGGTCACCAGCTCGCTGACGATCTGCTGCATGGCCTCCACCAGAGCACCAAGGTCCAGGTGGCGAAGCTGCGCGGTCACGAGCGTCCGCATGTGGCCGACACGACGTGCATCAAGGACCGACGCAGTCCCCGATGATGCGCACTTGGCGGTGAACCCGCACTGCATCAGGGCGTCAGTTCGACGACGGGCCGGGCCCGGCTGCTCCAGCGCCTGCACGGCTCGCTGCGGGGTGATCGTGTTCGTCATGGTCCACACCTGTCCGAGTCGGCGGTGTACAAGGAGTCGTGCCAGCACTGGGAACGGGGCGATCTCCGAGGTTTCGGATCCTTGCCCGTCCCTGCTCAACTAGCGTGATGGAAGTGCCAGTTAACATTCAAGGGAAACTCCGAAAGGCAGTAAATTGGCACATGCCACGTGTCCTACAGAGGGTGTTGCGAGGGGGACGGGCAGTGCCACACTCCGGTCAGGGACCTTCATCTGCCGGACAGGTGCCCCGGCTACGGGGACAGGGGTCTCGCTGTGACGGACAGGGCGACGAAGTAGGGAGACAGGCGGGTGGCCGCACGACAGGGACCGACGTATCTCCGGGTGGCACTTGGCAAGGAGCTGAGTGCCCTGAGGCGGGAGAAGGGGGAGACCGCAGAAGCCGTCTCCGTCGCTCTGGGGTGGTCGCGACCCAGGCTGAGCAGGATCGAAGCCGGCGAGATTCCTCTGCCCAAGCTCGAGGACCTCAACAAGCTGCTCGACCACCTACAGGTGATAGACCTGGATGACCGGGCCACGCTAGTGAGGATGCACAAGGACTCCCTCAACAAGGAGCCGTTCACCTCTTACCGAAACGTCCTGCCGTCCGGGTGGCCCATGTACATGGGCCTGGAACGCGACGCCAAGGGCATCTTCGGATACGAGAACATCAACGTCCACGGCCTGCTCCAGTGCGAGTCCTACGCCAGCGCCCTCATGGGCTCGGCAAAGGTGGTCGAGGAACGCACCACAGACGCGGTAGAAACGAGCGTCCGGCTTCGCATGGAGCGGAAGAGTCTGCTTCTTGGGGAGGGCGGCCCGGAGCTCCACATCATTCTCACTGAAAATGCCCTGACTCGGCAGATCGGCACGACGGAGGTCATGCGCGAGCAGTATGCCGAGATCGAACGCCTAGCCAGGCTCGACAACGTCGATGTTCAGATCCTCCCGGAGCTCGGCGAGGGGATGTATCGGGCGGCTTTCAACTTCACGATCTTGGAGTTCACGGGCCTGGACGCCGTGGTGCAGAGCGACAGCCACAGGGCGACGACCATGTGGTCCAAGCCTTCCGATGTCGGTCAGTACCAGAGGCAGTTCCAGGCCATGGCCAAGGCGGCGCCAGGGCCTTCCGCGACGCCGCAGATCCTGCACAACCTGGAGAAGAAACTATGGAAATGACCAGCTACGCCGTCTCTACCCAGCTGGCGCCCGAGAGCTCTTGGACGAAGTCGTCTTACAGCGACCAGCAGGGTGGCAACTGCGTCGAAACAGCCGCGACGGCCACGGTCGTCGGCGTCCGAGACTCCAAGGCGACGGCTGGTCCGGCCTTCGCGGTCACCCACGCCTCGTGGACGACCTTCCTCGCCTCAATCTGCTAGGCGGCATGGTCTGGACCTAACCCTGCCGGGGGTGGTCCTCCTCGCGGTCATCGAGGAGGACCACCCCGCGGTATTTCTCCATCTTGACCCACGCCTCTGACAGGCGCGCCGACCACGGTCATCAGGGTTTGTACGGTCCTGAGTTTGGGGTGCCGGTCCAGACGTGCTGCTCGTCGGGTGTGACGGTCATGCCGAAGTCCCAGATCGACGGCGTGTCCCGCGCGGCCCAGAGCTGTTGGCCGACGGCAATCTCCGTGAACAGCTTGCGGGGGCCGCCTTCGTACGCCGCGGTGTTGCCGGCGCGGTCGGTGGTGGCGGTGGCCCAGGAGCTGGTGCCGTCGTGCAGGTCGACGGTGACTTCCTCGCCGGTGTCCTTGGTGGTGATCCGGATGTCCGGGTGCGACACCCGGAGGGCGAAGAGCAGGTGTGGGTTGAGGAGCGGCCGTGGCTCATGGTCGAGGCGGACTGCGCGGTCGGGCGGGCCGTCGCCGCGGACGGTGTGGAGTTCGCGTCCCTGGTCGACTCCGCGGCTGGGCATGAAGGTGGCGAGGCCCTGGATCCAGCCGGTCGCGGACTTTCCGTCGTCGGCGACGGTGAGTGCGACGTGTCCGAGTCGGCCCCAGGGGATGACGAGGCGGCCGCGAGGCTTGGTCTGCTCGATCCACGTCCAGGGGACGAGGTCAACGGCGTAGGTGGCGATCACCCTGTCGTACGGTGCGGACGCGGGCCAGCCGGCGTTGCCGTTTGCGGTGTGCACGGCGACGTCGAGCCCGGCCGCCGCGAGTCGGTGTCGGGTGGCGTCGGCGAGGTTGGCATCGACTTCCACGGTGGTGACTTTCCCGGGGCCGGCGCGGGTGGCGAGGATCCCGGCGTTCCAGCCCTGCCCGGCCCCCAGCTCCAGCACCCGGTGGCCGGGGTCGGCGTCCAGGGAGTCGGCCATGTCGGCGACGACGGATGCGCAGGAGAGGCTGGAGCTGGGAAGGCCGTCGCGGATCTGGGTGATCGCCGAGTCGTCAGGCCCCGCGTAGACGAGGTCGGCCCAGCCGTCGGGATCGATCGCCCGGTCGACGGGCACGTAAGCGTGGCCGTTCCATGTCCAGAGCCGGTCGGGGGCGAACTGGTGGCGGGGGACGGTGTCCAGGATGGCGCGGCGGACCCACGCGGAGTCCGCCGGCCATGCACCCTGGGCGTCCATGGCGTCCGCGAACGCGCGGCGCCGCTGGTCAAGACGCGCGAGGGTCATCGGGTCATCGCCTGCGCTTACCGGTGCCCGGCCCCGGGTCGGGGGTGGAGACCTTGCCGTCGGAGTTGCCCGGCGGCGGCGTGCCGCCGCTCAGCGGCGGGTTCGGCGTCGCGTGGCTGCCGCCCCCGCCGCTGCTGCCCGTGCTTCCATCGCCCTTGCCCTTCATGACGTGCTCCCCTAATTCCTTCGTAGCGGTTCCGAATCAGGCGGGTTGCCTGTCCGGGCTGTTCGATGGCGGGTTTTGCCATGCCTGAGATGTTCCGGGCCTGTGAGGCCTTGAGGAAGAACGGCAGGCAGATCCCGTGAGGGTGGTGATGACCTCGCGGGCGCCGGGCGTACGCCTTGTGCTCCCCTGGCCGCTGAAGGCCTCAAGTGAGAGTGGCGGCGCCCGGCGTCTCCGTGGTTGTCATCACCCACCACTGGGTTGGTTCGTTGATGTTCGTGGTGCGAGCCCGTCGTGCGGTGACCTCTTGCAAGCCCCGAGCCGTTGAGCTCTTAGGTAGGCCGAGGCCCGTGTGGTGCGCTGGTGCCACGAACGGCTTGTGAGATGGCGGACCGACCGGAGAGGTCGAGTCCTTGAATTAGGTCGCCGCGTGGCCCGCATGTGCTCGCTACCAGCACAGATGCCTGCAATAAGGGGAGGAAGAGAGTGATCTACTGCGGGATCGACTGGGCCGAAAATCACCACGATGTGGCCTTGGTGAACGACATCGGAGAGCTGCTGGCCAAGCGCCGCATCACGGACGACGTGGCTGGCTATCAGCTGCTCCTGGACCTGTTCGCCGACTACGGCGACACCGAGGAAGATCCGATTCCGGTGGCGATCGAGACCAGTCGGGGCCTTTTGGTCGCCGCTCTGCGGCAGGGCAGGCGGCAGGTGTTCGCCGTCAACCCGATGGCCGCGGCCCGATACCGGGACCGGCACGGCGTCTCGCGCAAGAAATCCGACCCGGGCGACGCCCTGGTCCTGGCGAACATCCTTCGCACCGACATGCCCATGCACCGGCCTCTGCCCAACGACAGCGACCTCGCCAAGGCAATCGCGGTCCTCGCGCGGGCCCAGCAGGATGCGACCTGGAACCGCCAGCAGATCTCCAACCAGCTCCGGTCCCTGCTCCGCGAGTACTACCCCGCCGCCCTGGAGGCCTTCGCCGTCTGGCAGAACGGCCTCTGCCGGCCCGAAGCTCGTGCCCTGCTGGCACTGGCCTCGACTCCGTCCAAGGCCGCGAGCCTGTCCCGGGCCCAACTGCGGTCCGCCCTCAAACGAGCTGGCCGCACCCGCGGTATCGACGTCGAAGCAGAACGCCTCCGCGAGGTGTTCCGAGGTGACTTCGCCCATCAGCCGCCGCTCGTCGAGGACGCCCTGGGCAAGCAGATGCTCGCCCTGCTGCGACAGCTCGACGCCGTCTGCATCGCTGCTGACGAGCTCGCCGAGGCGGCCGAGGCCTCTTTTCGCCAGCACCCGGACTCTGAGATTCTGCTCAGCTTCCCCGGCCTTGGGCCGCAGACCGGCGCCCGGGTGCTCGCCGAGATCGGAGACGACCGAACCCGCTTCGCCGATGCTCGCTCGCTGAAGGCCTACGCGGGATCGGCACCCATCACGCGTGCCTCCGGCAAGAAGCACCACGTCGGACGCCGCATGATCAAGAACAACCGGCTCCACCACGCCGGCTACCTCTGGGCGTTCTCCTCCTTGCGGGCGTCGCCTGGAGCAGACGCCCACTACCGCCACCGACGAGAAGTCGGGGACTGGCACGCCCAAGCTCAACGGCACTTGTTCAACCGTATACTCGGCCAGCTCTTCCACTGCCTCAAACACATGGCGCTGTTCGACGAGCATCAGGCGTTTCCCTCCTCTCTGGCAGCAGTGGCTTGACGGCTTAGCTCCGTGAGATGTCTCACTCCGGTGTGGTGGTGCCTGGAGCGGACCTGGCCGGCCGTGGTCGAGCGCCGTGGTGTCCGGTCACTACGAGACCACACGGCGGCGCCCCGTAGACCACGTTGCCCTGGCCCTGCATCGCGTATGCAGTTCCCGCATACGCAGTGTGCCCGCCCGGTCACAGCTTCTAAGGTGGGGGCGGCAGACCAGCGCTTGTCGACGGAGGGCGCCCGTGAGCACTGACCCGCTCTGGAGCTCCCGCCGCGTCCTGGACTTCGCCGAGCGCCGGCATACGGGTTCACTCATTCGCGTAGGCCGCCAAGCCCGCGGCTGGCGCCAGAGCGACCTCGGTATCCGCCTGGCCTGCTCGCAGTCCACCGTCTCCCGCCTCGAGCAGGGTCGGCACCTCGACCTGCCCCTGCTCAAGCAGGCCGCCGACGCGGTTGGTGTTCCGCCGCAGCTCCTGAGCACGTCCTTAGGGCTAAGTTTCCCACCAGCCCCTACAGTTGTTACATCCAGGACATCGGTCGAGGAGGATCCCATGCGCCGCCGTCCCCTCATCGCTGCAGCGGCGCTCGCCGTCCCTCTCAGCCTCATGTCGCGGCTGGAATCCGCGCTCGCCTCGACGCCCGAGCCCAGCGGCGTCCCCGCCCGCACGCTCGACGCCCGCCTGGCCGCTGCCCGGGGACAGTTCGACGCCGCCTCCCACGCCGGACTCCTGCGCACGCTCCCGAGCCTGCTCGCCGACACCCACCAGGCGGCGGCCGAATCCCGGCGGGACCTCGACTACGCGCGGCTGTCCTCGGCCTACACGCTCGTCTCCCAGCTCCTGAACAAGCTGGGCCAGTATCGGCAGTCGCGGCTGACCGCGGACCGGGCCACCTTGTACGCAGAGGTGTCCGGATCCCCGCTCGCGGCGGCCGCCGCGACCCGTGAGCTCGCCGCCGTACTCCGCCACCAGGGCCAGGAAGCCGCGGCCCAAAGGCACATCGAGGCCGCGGTCGCCCGCGTGGAGGCCACTGGCCTCACCACGGACGCGCAGGCGTCCGCCTTCGCGCAGATGCTTTGCAGCACCGCCTACACGGCCGCCGTCGCCGGAGACCGTGACCAGGCACTGGCCATGATGCGGGAGGCCGCCCGCGCCGCCCGAGATTTGCCCGACATCCCGCCCGCCGGCCGCCTCTTCCCGATCACCCCGGCGTCCGTCGACCTCTATGCCGTCGGCGTCCACTGGGCTCTCGGGGATGCCGGGACCGCCCTCGAAGCTGGCCGCAACCTGCACGCGGAGCAGTTCGCGACCGTCGAGCGCAAGGGCCGCATGCATACGGACCTCGCCCGGGCCTGGTGGCAGCGCGCTAAGCCGGAGCAGACGGTCGGTGAACTCCTGGCCGCGGCCCGGCTCGCCCCCGGCGAAGTCCGTGACCGGCCCGCGATTCGGCAGATCGTCGACGACCTCTACGCCAAGCACCCGCACGTCGGCGGGGTCCGCGAACTCATCAAGGTGACCGCCGCCGCATAGTCTCGGCCTGCTCAGATCGCTCGCAGCCAGCTACTCGGCTGCCTCGGTCGATGGCTCCGGAGCTGTCGAGCGGGCCTGTGCCGAAGCCGCGTGGGCCGGTCCTCCGTGCAGCGGCACCTTGGCGAGCGGGTCGCTGGCACCCAGTCCATGCTGGCGCCCATACACGATGTCGGCTGTGTGGGAGCCGGGCGCCCATCGGCTGGCGATGTTCCGTTCGGCGAGCGAGACCGCGGCCTCGATCATGTCCGTATGGGCGCCGGCTCGCCATCCGTGGGAAGTCACCTTCTTCCCGTCGATGTACGGGACGCCGGCGCGATCCGCGAGCTCTTGGAGCCGGTCGTCTAGTGCTCTGACCGCATAGGTTCACCGGGTTTCTGCCCGCGCTGAGGCTGGGGCCGATTGGATGGGGGCTGACATCCCGGTCAGCGTGTGGAGGCGTGGTGGCAGATCCGGTCAAGGTCCGCAGACTGACTGATCAGGAGGGGCAGCGGCTGCAGCAGATCGTGCGTCGGGGCAGCACCAGTTCGGTGCGCTACCGGCGGGCGATGATGCTGCTGGCCTCGGCCGGCGGGAACCGCGTGCCGGTGATCGCCCGGTTAGTGGCGGCCGACGAGGACACGGTGCGCGACGTCATTCACCGCTTCAACGAGATCGGCCTGGCCTGTCTGGACCCTCGATGGGCGGGAGGCCGTCCCCGCCAACTCAGTCTTGAGGACGAGGATTTCGTCGTTCAGACGGCCACCACCCGCCCGGTCAAGCTCGGCCAGCCCTTCACCCGCTGGTCGATCCGCAAGCTCGCCGCCTACGTCCGTAGGGTCCACGGCCGGGTGATCCGCCTCGGCCGCGAGGCCCTGCGCTGCCTGCTCGCCCGACGCGGCGTCACTTTCCAGCGGACCAAGACCTGGAAGGAGTCCACCGACCCCGACCGCGACGCCAAGCTGGACCGGATCGAGCACGTCCTGGACTGCTTCCCCGACCGCGTTTTCGCGTTCGACGAGTTCGGTCCGCTCGGCATACGCCCGACCGGCGGATCCTGCTGGGCCGAGCAAGGCCGGCCCGACCGGATCCCGGCGACCTACCACCGCACCCACGGCGTGACCTACTTCCACGGCTGCTACTCCATCGGCGACGACACCCTCTGGGGCGTCAACCACCGCCGCAAGGGCACCGCCAACAGCCTGGCCGCGCTCAAGTCCATCCGCGCCGCCCGCCCCGACGGCGCCCCGATCTACGTGATCATGGACAACCTCTCCGCCCACAAGGGTGCCAAGATCCGCCAGTGGGCCCGGAAGAACAAGATGGAGCTGTGCTTTACCCCGACCAACGCCTCCTGGGCCAACCCCATCGAGGCGCACTTCGGGCCGCTGCGGCAGTTCACCCTCGCCAACTCCCACCACCCCAACCACACGGTCCAGACCCGTGAACTGCACCGATACCTGCGCTGGCGCAACGCGAACGCCCGTCACCCCGACGTCCTGGCCGCGCAACGCCGCGAACGCTCCCGCATCCGCAGCGAGAAGGGCATCCGCTGGGGAGGCCGCCCCAGCACCGCCGCAGCCTGAGCGGACTGCGGCTGCCGACCGGGCAGCCGGGATCCGATCCAGCGATCAGCTGACGCGGGCGGCGATGGTTCGCGCACAGACCAGGGACTCGGTATGCGTCGTGTCCACCTCCAGGTCATAGATCACGGCCTCGTGCACCACATCCGCCTGCGACGCGGCCATCCCCTGGATGCGATCTCCTCGTGCGACCTCACGGCCTGCGGCGACCGCACTCTCACACCTGACGCCGACCCACAGCACGGCCAGTCCGCCAAGAGCCTTCTGCCACCGCTGCTGGGACCCTGCTCCGCCGAGGAAGACGTCATCGATGATGACCCTGGCGCCTGCACGGGCCATCGCCACGACGCCGTCCATCCAGGCAGCCTCCAGCGCCCGGAAGTCCGCCCCGACGCTCACCCCGCCGTCCACCGCGAACACGATCCCTCCGTCCGACGCCCGCATCTTCGCGGGCAAAGCGTCGACGAACGAGTCGCACCCGAACGCCAGCCACGGATCCGGCAGTACTGACTGCAGACACCGTACGATCCCGGACTTCCCCGAGCCGGAACCACCGTTGAGAATGATCATCTGAATCGTCACCGCGCCACGGTAAGGCGCGTAACCCACGGCACGAAACAAATATCGGCACACACTGCTCTGCTGCCACAACCCGGTGAACGTTCCCGGTCAGAGCACTAGGGAGTTACGGACTCGGGCTGACATGGAAGGCTCAGATGTTCGACGAGCAGCCACACCCGGCGTTCGCTCGGATGATGAAGGCATCAGCAGGCACCGGAATCCCCACCCTTCAGTTGCTGGCCATGGACGCGCCCTACCTGCAGGCGATCGACGGCGACTTCGAGGGCTACGCGGGCAACGAACTCGTATTGACCCTGAGGGAGTTCGACAGTTCCAGCTGGGATGTCCGCACAGCCGACGCCTGGGTGCTGAGTGAGATCCAACGGCGTTACCCCGACGCCAGGCCAATGACCTCAGACGAATGGGACTCCACGAACTGATCCTCCCGAGGATGGAGCCACGGAGCCACCGGTTGTGCACGAGCTCTTCGTGCACACGGTGTCGTCGCACACGAAGCAACCATCAGAACCCAGACACCGACACAGCCTGTGCCCAACAGGAGTGTCGCCGTCCCCCCGCTTCATCGCCACGCAGAGTGTCGTCCAACACCAGCCTCGCCGTGCCCCGCGCCGCACACACCACCCCGTACTGGACCTGGCGGTTCACCGGCGGCCTGGTGGTATCCCTCGCCGGTCAGTCATCGCCGATCCGGCCGGGCGTTTGATCTGGGCATCGGACGCGCTGCCGGGGGCCACTCACGACCTGACCGCGGCCCGGACCCATGGCATTCCCGCCGCTCTCGCCACCGACGGCGTCAAGTGCTGGGCGGACAAGGCCTACCAAGGTGCGGGTGCTGCCGTCCGCGTCCCGTTCCGGGGCAAGAACCTTCGCGGCTGGCGCCGACGTCACAACCGGGACCACGCCAAGATCCGCAGCCTCGGCGAACGCGCCATGGCGACCCTCAAGTGCTGGCGACTCCTGCGGAAGCTCCGCTGCAGCACCACCCGAATCACCGCAGTCGTCCGAGCCGTCGTCGCCCTCGAACTCGCCAACTGATCAAGATGGAAAAGGCTCAGTGCCCCACCGACTTCCAGCACGACGATCAAATGATCCCGGCACAGCGATTGAACACACCTTGTCACATTGTCAGGTTCCGCGATGGTGCCGTCGTCTGCCTGGAAAAGCAGGTGCAGTCCCCGCGCGTCTCGTGTGCGGTGAGGCAGAGTGTTCCATGATCGGGTATCGGGTGTGAGTTCTGCAAAGAATGGCAACAGCGATTGCGGTCGCCACGACTGCCTCACGCCCGTCTCAGGGCGTCACAACGTTAGCTGGAGGCAAAGGTTAAATGTCTAACATCGGACGTCTAGCGGCCAGGCTGAGTAGCCGAGCGATGACGTATGGAAGACGGACGTCCGGTAGGACTCTGAAATGGGTCGCGTACCTGTGTGCGCTATTTACTTTCATGCTCGCCCAGAGCCTTGCCCAGGCCGCCCCTCCGGGTACCTGGATCAGTACTAGCGCCATGGAGGAGATCCGCCTAAACCACACGGCAACGCTTCTCAACACCGGCAGAGTCCTTGCGACTGGTGGCATCAGCGCTGATGCGCCGGAACGTTACAACCCCACCGATGGGACCTGGAGCACGACCGGACCTCTGGGAACCAACCGCAGTTCTCACTCGGCAACGCTGCTGCCCGACGGCAGAGTCCTGGCGGCGGGCGGCTTTAGCAGTACCGGCGTTGCTTTGTCGTCGGCTGAGGTTTACAACCCGGCTAGCAATACATGGAGCGCCGCCAACTCCATGGCTGCATTCCGCTCGAATCACAGGGCGACACTCCTGCCCAACGGCAGAGTGCTCGTAACCGGCGGTTCGGGAGCTGACGGAGTTTCTCTCTCGTCGGCTGAGGTATACAACCCGGCTAGCAATACATGGAGCGCCGCCAACCCTATGGCTGCGGCCCGCTCGAATCACTCGGCAACGCTGCTGCCCGACGGCAGAGTCCTGGCAGCGGGCGGCCTTAGCAGTATCGGCGTTGCTTTGTCGTCGGCTGAGGTTTACAACCCGGCTAGCAATACATGGAGCGCCGCCAACTCCATGGCTGTACTCCGCTCGAATCACACGGCGACACTCCTGCCCAACGGCACAGTACTCGTGGCAGGGGGTCTTTCTGCATCGGCGGAGACCTACAACCCCACCAGCGATACGTGGAACGCCACCGGAGCTATGACAACCCCCCGGCGTCTCCACACAGCAACACTGCTGACCAACGGCACGGTACTCCTTGCAGGCGGCCGCGGCACTAGCGGGGTTGTCGTATCGTCGGCGGAGTTTTACGACCCCAGCGGACGTACGTGGAACGCCACCGGATTTATGACGGTTGCCCGCGCAGGGCATACGGCGACACTGCTGCCCAACGGAGACGTCCTCGCTGCTGGAGGTACATCAGCCAACCAACCGCTGTCGTCGGCAGAGCTGTATACCCAGCCGCTCTTGCTCTCCGCGACCGATCTCGTGTGTGCTCCGAACCCCTCGGCGTCCGGGCAGAACGTGACCTGCACCGCCACCGTGACGGGCGCAGGCAACCTTCCGGGCGGGCAGGTGGAGTTCAAGGACGGCAACACGGTTCTTGACACCGTCCCCCTCGCCAACGGCCAAGCACAGTTTGAGACCAGCACACTCACGTCCGGCATCCACACCATCACGGCCACTTACAACGGTGACCCCACCCACGCAGCCTCCAGCGACACCTTCACCCAAACCGTCAACCAATCCGCCACGACTACTGCCACGAATCTGGAGTGTGCTCCGAACCCCTCGGCGTCCGGGCAGAGCGTGACCTGCACCGCCACGGTGACAAACACGAGCTCGGGTACCACTCCGAGCGGGCAGGTGGAGTTCAAGGACGGCAACACGGTTCTTGACACCGTCCCCCTCGCCAACGGCCAAGCACAGTTTGAGACCAGCACACTCACGTCCGGCATCCACACCATCACGGCCACCTACAACGGTGACCCCACCCACGCAGCCTCCAGCGACACCTTCACCCAAACCGTCAACCAATTCGCCACCACAATCACGGATCTGGAGTGCACCCCTAACCCGTCAATTTTCGGGCAGAGCGTGACCTGCACCGCCACGGTGACAAACACGAGCTCGGGTACCACTCCGAGCGGGCAGGTGGAGTTCAAGGACGGCAACACGGTTCTTGACACCGTCCCCCTCGCCAACGGCCAAGCACAGTTTGCGACCAGCACTCTCACGTCCGGAACTCACACCATCACGGCCACTTACAACGGTGACCCCACCCACGCAGCCTCCAGCGACACCTTCACCCAAACCGTCAACCAGGCCACCACAATCACGGATCTGGAGTGCACCCCTAACCCGTCAATTTTCGGGCAGAGCGTGACCTGCACCGCCACGGTGACAAACACGAGCTCGGGTACCACTCCGAGCGGGCAGGTGGAGTTCAAGGACGGCAACACGGTTCTTGACACCGTCCCCCTCGCCAACGGCCAAGCACAGTTTGCGACCAGCACCCTTACGGTCGGAACCCACACCATCACTGCCACCTACAACGGCGACAGCGGACATCAGGGCTCCACCGGCCAGGTCACCCACACCGTAAATCAGCAGCCGACAACAACGGTCGTGGTATCCGCCCCGAACCCGTCGAACGAGGGGCAGGACGTTACGTTCACTGCCACTGTCTCCGATACCACCACCCCGACGGGCACGGTGGACTTCACCGACGGCTCCGTCATCCTGTGCGACAACGCGCAGCTGACGGAGACGAGTACGGGGTCAGCGACAGCGACCTGCACGACCAACACACTCACGGTCGGCGACCACCCGGTTACCGCCGCCTACTCCGGCGACACCACCCACGAGGCCTCGACCAGCACCCCCTACACCCACACAGTGAACGCCCTCACATGCGCCACCATCGACACCAACACCATCCCCGCCCGTTACACCCTCATTGAGGGCGGCAACCGCAGCGACATGCTCACCGGCACCGCCGGGCCCGACATCATTCTCGGCCACGGCGGCAACGACCAGATTAACGGCCAGGCCGGCGACGACCTCCTCTGCGGCGGAAACGGCAACGACACCATCCGCGGCGGCGACGGCAACGACCGTATCGAAGGAGAAGACGGCAGCGACGTCCTGCGCGGCGAAAACGGTGACGACACCGTCATCGGTGGAAACGGCAACGACGTCCTCTTCGGAGGCCCCGGCAACAACACCCTCGACGGCGGCCCCGGCAACAACGTCATCAACAACAACTAACCTCGCGTTTCCCTGAACGAGCTGTCCAAGCAGTAATCAGAACAACAGAAAGTGCCTCTGACAGGTAAAAAGTAAGGACCTTCCAGGCCCTTACTTCGCACCTGGCAGAGGCACTTTGGAGCGTGTCTGAAAGTTCGTGTAAGTCCGTGATGTGGAAGCCTGGCCCGGGGCTCGGCCTCGGGCCTGTGGGCCAGGCGGATCGGACGAGTCATGGCAGACAAAAACGGAGCGGCCGCGTCCGTGGCCGACGGCAAGACGGTTGACGAGGTGGTCGAGCGGCTGCTCGACAAGGCTGACTCCTCGGGGGCGGCTCTGCTCGGTGAGGGCGGGCTGCTGACGGAGATCACCAAGGCCGTTCTGGAGCGGGCCCTGGAAGCCGAGATGAGCGAACACCTCGGCTACGAACGCGGAGATTTGGCAGGTCACGGGTCGGGGAACTCCCGCAACGGGACCTCGTCCAAGACGGTGCTGACGGACGCCGGCGCGGTCACTTTGGCGGTGCCGCGGGATCGCAACGGCGACTTCGAACCGAGGCTGGTACCGAAGAACGCCCGCCGCCTGGCGGGGTTCAACGACCGGATCCTCTCCCTCTACGCCCGCGGCATGAGCGTGCGCGACATCCGCTCCCACCTCGCCCAGATCTACGGGGTCGAGGTCAGCCCGGACCTGATCAGCAAGGTCACCGACGCCGTGATCGACGAGCTCGTGACCTGGCAGAACCGGCCCTTGGACGCGGTCTGGCCGATCATCTACATCGACGCGTTGTGGGTGAAGATCCGCTCTGGCTCGGTGACCTCGAAGCCGGTCTATCTGGCCGTCGGCGTCGACATGGACGGCCGCAAAGACGTCCTGGGCTTGTGGGTCGGCTCCGAGGGTGAAGGCGCCACCACCTGGATGGCGGTCCTCTCCGAGCTACGAAATCGGGGCATCGAGGACGTCTGCATCGTGGTCTGTGACGGGTTGAAGGGCCTGCCCGACGCGGTCACCGCGACCTGGCCCAAAGCCACCGTCCAGACCTGCGTGATCCACCTGACGAGAGCCTCGCTCAGGCTTTCGTCGTCGCGGGACCACCCCAAGCTGGTCCCGGCCCTGAAGGCCATCTACACAGCCCCGACCGAGACCGCGGCCGAGCAGGCCCTCGATGCTTTCGAGGCCTCTCAGCTGGGAGAACGCTATCCCGCGATCGTCCGGACCTGGCGGTCGGCCTGGCCGGAGTTCACGCCCTACCTGGCGTTCCCGCCGGCCATAAGGACCGTGGTCTACTCCACGAACATGGTCGAATCCATGAACGCCCGGCTCCGCAAGGCCACTCGAAATCGAGGCCATTTCCCCTCGGAGCAGGCCGCGTTAAAGGTCCTCTACCTCGCGGTCCGCGAGCAGATCAACCCGAAAGCGCGCGACGCGAACCACGTCGCCGCACACTGGAAAGAGGCACTGAACCAGTTCTCACTCTTCTTCGAGGACCGGCTCAGCATCCAATAACACCAGACGACTTACACAAGATCGCTGACACACCCGCACTTTGTGCCCACACCAGGGGCCCGGGCTCCGGACCCCGGGCCCCTGGTGCCCTGGGTGGGGTTGCGGGGGGTGCCCCTATGGGTTTGGTCAAGGTGATGGGGCGGGTTGGGGTTCGTAGAAGGTGCCGTCTCTGAGCATGGCGAAGAGGACGTCGGCTCGTCGGCGGGCGAGGCAGAGGAGTGCTTGGGTGTGGTGCTTTCCCTGCGCGATCTTCTTGTCGTAGTAGGCCCGGGATACGGGGTCGGCGAGGGCGGCGAAGGCGGAGAGGAAGAAGGCCCGTTTGAGCTGCTTGTTTCCTCTCCTGGACGGCTGTTCGCCGCGGATCGACGACCCCGAGCTGCGGGTCGCGGGGGCCAGGCCGGCGTAGGCGGCGAGGTGGGCGGCGGACGGGAACGAGCTGCCGTCACCGACGTCGATGAGGATGCGGGCTCCGGTCCTGACGCCGATCCCCGGCATGGACGTCAGGACCTTGGAAAGAGGGTGGTTCTCCAGCAGTTCCTCGATTCGGGCGGCGAGGAGTTTGCGCTGGTCAAGCGCCGCTTGGAGAGAGCTGGCGAGGCTGGGAACGATCAATGCGGCCGCGTCGGTGCCCGGGACGACGACGGTCTGTTCGTCTAGCGCCGTGAAGATGTCCTCGACGAGCCGCTCGGCCATCCGGGGCGCCTTGGGACGTATCAAGGTCACGAGTCGGCGGCGTCCGGCCTTGCGGATCTGGGCCGGGGAACCGAACTGGTCGAGGAGCTTGAGCACGGCCGGGTGCTGCACTCGCGGGCCCAGGACCCGTTCCAGCGAGGGATGGATCTGCGTGAGCAAGCCCCGCAGGCGGTTGCTGATCCGGGTTGCCTCACCGGCGAGGTCGTCGTCGAAGCCGACGATCATCTCTAGTGCTGTGACCGGAAAGGTTCACCGGGTCGCGACGCCCGGCACGGCACCTCGCCGCGTTGTCGGACCACGCCGGTACGTCCAGTACGAGGCGCGGTCCTCCGCCTTGCGATGCACCGCACCGAACGCCGCGACCCGGTGAACCTTTCCGGCCACAGCACTAGCTCGGCGATGGTCTCTTCCTCGAGGTCGACCGAGCGGAGGGTGTGGGGCATGACGCGGGCGGCGTCCGCGATGACGAATGCGTCGCGGGCATCGGTCTTGGCCTCGCCTGGATAGAGATCGGCGATCCGTCTCATCGTCAGGCCCGGCAGATAGGCGACTGGGCAGCCCATGTCACGGGCCACCGCTAGCGGCAGGGCCCCGATCGAGGCCGGCTGGTCGACCACAACGAGCACGGTCCCGTGCTTGGCCTGCCGTTTCCCGAAGACCTCGCGGAGCCTGGGCTCGCTGTTGGGCAGCCGTTTATCGAAGGCCTTCTTCCCGGCCGGCGTGACGGCGGTGGCGTGGTGTTCGCCCTTGCCGACGTCCAGGCCGAGGAAGGCACCGATGCCGCTGATGTCGATCACGTGCGTCCTCCGCTCGTCCCCATCGCCCGGCCGTCCCACGGCACCGATCGCCACATCCACATTACGAAGAGCCTCCCGACCTGCAGAAAGGCCGGTGGTCATGCCCCTAATCAGCGGTCTGTCGATGCCTCCGGAGCCGGTGACACCACCCCCCAGGCCATGCGTTCGACAGGGGGAGAAAGTCATGCCAACTCCGGAGGCCGGGCGCCCCGTTGCGGGGCAACCAAAACGGTAATGGGGGGCCTGTACAAGGAGGCTTATTCAGGGGGGTTCGTAGCCCGATTTCCTTGATCATGAAGAGGGCTGTCTGTAAGCAGTTCTTTGGGCCCCACCGTGACAGTGGTTTCTGGCCCCATTGATGTACCAAGTTGATTTGGCTCCACCTGGGGTGTTCCAGTGACGCCCACGAAAGGGAGGACCCGCCCGCCCTGGCTACTTCGCGACCGGTGGCGTAGTTGAGCGACCCACGGCCGGAGCGGTTCGTGCTCGCGAGCGGGAGCTACACGGACATCGCCTGATCTTGCTGCGGTGTGTGGAGGCTCTTCAAGCTCGTGCGGTAGCCGAGGGCCATGGAGTAGGCCCTTGGCCACCGCTCGGGATGCCCGGTTGGGTTACCGGAGGTGCCCCCTGGCCGTTCCTGGTGTGGAATCCCAGAAGAAAGCGCGGACCTGCGATCCGTGCCGAGCGGAGGAGCACGCTATGTCGACGGCGACCAAGCCGAGCATTGTATTCGCGCACGGGCTGTGGGCCGATGGCTCCTGTTTCAGCAAGGTGATCCCCGTGCTGCAGCAGGAGGGGTACGAGGTGGTGTCCGCCCAGAACACCTTGGAGACATTGGAAGGCGACGTCGACGCGGTCTCCCGCGCGCTGGCGCGGGTCAGCAGCCCGGCCATCCTGGTGGGTCACTCGTGGGGCGGATTCGTCATCACCGCGGCCGGCACCGACGACCGCGTCGCCGGACTGGTCTACATCGCCGCACTGGGCCCGGACGCCGGCGAGACCCCGCAGGACCTGATCGCCAAGTACGACGCCCCGCCGCTGTTCTCCCACCTCGACGTTGAGGACGGGCGTATCTGGATTGCCCGGGACGGCATCTCGCACTTCTGCGGAGACCTGTCCGAGCAAGACCAGCAGCTCGTCTGGGCGACCCAGGGCGCGCCGCCCGCGGACCTTCTCTCCACCGCCAAGACCGACGATCCCGCCTGGAGGTCGAAGCCCAGCTGGTACATCGTCGCCAAGCAGGACCACGCCATCAACCCGGACCTGGAACGCTTCATGGCCAAGCGCATGGGTTCCACTACCGTCGAGGCCGACACCAGCCACGTCACGATGCTCTCCAACCCCGCACTGGTACTCGACACGATCCGAACCGCCGCGAAATCGGTGTAGGAAACCCCAGGGGCCGAGCCTCCCCCCGGCTCGGCTGGTCCGATTGGCGACGTCGCCACCAGGCCCGATCCCAGGCCAGCCGCTACAGCGCAAGCCGCTCAGGTATGAAGATCACGATCTACGACTGGAGTGACTAGGGCGGAACGGATCAGCGAGGCCCTGGAGCTGCACACAGAACGGTGCAGTGCGCAGGCCATCAGCCCGGACGCCGCGGCTTCGGCCCCGTTCGGCCCCGGGACAACCCCAGGGCGACGTGCCCACGTTGGAGTGAATGCTGTGGGCCGTCCGCCTCGCGACGACAGGGTGTGGTCCGTCGTTCACGGTCATGTCGGGGCCGTGTCGTTCGGGTACACGGTCATGTCGGGAGGCCGGGGTGGGTTCGTCGCGGGTCGAACTGTTTGCGAATATCCGCAGGGACAAGCGTCTTGATCCCTCGCTGTCACAGCGCGCGTTGGCGGAGAAGTACGGCACTGAAGTTTCCCCGTGATCCTGGACACTCGATGTTTACGCTGCGAGGGCGTGCTGGTGTCGCTGCCTGGTCTCGGCCGGGGTGAGGTAGCCGAGGGTCTTGTGTTTGCGCAGGCGGCGGCGGTTGTAGAAGGTTTCGATGAAGTTGAAGACGTCGGCGCGGGCTCTGGCCCGGTCGGGCCAGATGCGGGTGCCGATCTCTTCTTTGAGGAGGGCCCAGAAGCTTTCCGCGGCGGCGTTATCGAAGCAGGATCCGGTGCGTCCGCAGCTCTGCCGCAGGTTCAACTCCGCTATCTCACTGCGGAATTCGGCTGATGTGTATTCGCTGCCGCGGTCGCTGTGTATGACGCATCCGGGGCGGAGTTCAGCCCGCCCCTGGGCCATCTTCAGGGCGTCGGTGACGAGGGAGGCCCGGTGGTGGTCGGCCATGGCGTAGCCGACGATCTCGCGGGTGGCCAGGTCCAGCCAGCAGGCGAGGTAGAGCCAGCCCTCGGCGGTGGGCAGGCAGGTGATGTCCCCGACCAGCTTGGTACCAGGGGTCTCGGCGTGGAAGTCGCGGCCGATCAGGTCCGGGGCCGGCCGGGCCTTCTTGTCCGCTCGGGTCAGTGAACGCCGCTTGCGGCGGGTGACACCCTGGATGCCGGCCTGGCGCATGATCCGGGCGACACGCTTGCGGTTCACCCGCCGGCCCCCACGCCGCAGCTCGGCGTGGATCCGCGGCACCCCGTAAGTCTTGCGGGAGGCGATGTGCAGGACGGTGATCTCGTGGGCGAGAGCGTCGTCGGCTGCCCGGCGGGCCTGGCGGCCGGCTTCGCCCTCGCACCAGGCGTAGTAAGAGGAGCGGGCGATCTTCACCGTCCGGCACAGCAGGGTCACCGGATAGCAGGCCTTCTCCGTGTGGATGAACCGGTACAGCACGCTCACCGGTCGCTCTCCTTCACGAAGAAGGCCGTCGCTTTTTTCAGGATCTCGATCGTCTGCTGCTGCTCACGGTTCTGCCTGCGCAGGCGCTTGAGTTCCTCGCGTTCGGCGCTGGTCAGCCCGCCCGGGGCGCCCTCGCCACGGTCGGCCTGATCGCGGCGGACCCAGTTGCGCAGACTCTCCGGGCTGACCCCGAGCTCCCGGGCGACCTCGGTCACCGTCCTGCCGGAAGACCGGACGAGCGCGATCGCGTCCCGCCGGTACTCCGCCGAGTACCGCTTCGTGTACTTACTTCCCACCTGGCACTACTTCCTCTGGAACCACACGTCCCAGTCTCCAGGTGTCCAAGACCAAGGGGAAGCTTCACCCTCGACTGTGTCATCAACGACGACGTCGCCAAAGACCGCCAGTCCTTCATGGACGCCGTGGTGTCCGAGAACCTCGACCGCGAGAACTTCGACCCCATCGAGGAGGCGCTGGCCGTAGAGGCCCTCGTCGCCGCTTTCGGAACAGGCCGTGCGGTCGCACAGCACTACGAGCGCGTCGACGGTTGGGTGTCCCAGCGCAGGGTCCTTCTGGAACTCGCCCCCGCCGTTCAGAACCTCGTGAGAACGCGGGCCATGGCGTTGGAGCCGGCCCGCCGGCTCGGCAAGCTCACCCGGGACCAGAAGTGGGACGAGGCCAAGCAACTCGCGTGGTGGGAGCAGGAGCAGGGCGACCGGCAGACACAGGCTGAGGAGCGTAAGGCCAGGCGGAAGGCTTCAGCCGGCCACGCCAAGCAAGTCGCTTCGACCGCACCGTCGATGGGTTCCGCCGCTACCAGTGCTGCGGCGGAGGTTCCGCACCCGCGGGTGGATGCTGCGCCCGCGGGCGCCCCGGATTCGGACGACGACTGGATCCACATCGCCAAGGTCAAGCGAATGGACTGGAGCGATCCCGAGAAGATCGCCATGGTGATCATCGAGAAGATGGACGGAGCGCAGCGGGAGGCCGTCATCGACTGGCTCATTGCGGCTCGCGAGCATGCGCCCGTGAGCCGGGAGGAGGCGGTGTCCGGCGGTCCCTGTCTCTGATGCTGGGTCATGTGGGTGGGCCCCGCCCGGGTTTGGCGGGGCTCACCCACAGCGACCACCGATGATTTCTGTGGGGGGGCGTCACTTACAGAAGTGTTGCATCAGGCTGGCGCCGTACGGTAGATGCGTGCGGTGGTCACACGGACTTCTCGAGGGTGATGCGAACCGTTGCCCAGCGAGAGGCTGCTGGGGCATAAGCGGGCCTGCCCCGTCTGGTGCGTTCTGCGAGTCTGGCTCTGCACCCCTGATCCGGGCCGGTGGCCTGGTATCAGGTGAGCTGTGGGACGGGGTGCTCCTGAGCATCCCGTGAATGATCAAGGACTTCCGGCTTTCTGTCTTCTTTCGTCGGCCTCAGGAGCAGTTCACCTGATTTCTCCCAGGATGCCCTGGGCTTCAGCCTGGGGAGGAATGGGTCCTTGGGGCGGAGCCGCGGAGCGGCGGAGTTCTCTGCGCATCTGTTCTGACCTGCACTCTCTTCCGTTGTCAGTGGCGGGTGTTAGGTTCCGGTCGTGACGAGAGCAGCGATGGCCGAGCAGGTGACCGGGCGCGCCCGGTACACCTACCGGCTGCGCCTGTCGTCCACCGCCCGTACCACTCTGGAAGCGGAGTGGGGTCGGTGTCGTTGGGTGTGGAACGAGTGCGTGGCGATGTCCCGCAAGGTCCACAAACTCAACAAAGCCACCGAGACGAAGACGACGTGTGGTCCGGCGCAGCTCGGCAAGATGCTGACCGACGCGCGTCGTTCGATGTCCTGGCTGCGCGATGGCGCCTCGGTGCCTCAGCAGCAGTTCATCCGGGACTTCGTGAAGTCCCGTGCGAAGGCGCTGGGGGGCATCAAAGCGAAGATGCCGATGAGGCAGCGGGCCGGGATGCCCCGGATCAAGCGGAAGCGGGGCGCGGCGCCGTCGTTGAACTACACGCAGCGCGGCTTCCGGCTCAAGGGCGGTCGTCTGCACCTGGCCGGCGGGATCGTCTTGACGGTGGTGTGGTCGCGTGAGCTGCCCAAGCCGCCGTCCAGCGTCCGCGTGTACCGGGACAGCCTCGGCCACTGGCATGCCAGCTTCGTTGTCCCCACCGTGGCCGAGGCCCTGCCGGAGACCGGCGCCGCGATCGGCGTCGACTGGGGCGTGAAGGAGACCGCGACCACCACCAGCGACACCCACGACCTGCCCCACGCCCAGCACGGCAGGACTGCTGCTGCGAAGCTCGCGCACTACCAGCGGATGATGGCCCGGCGCCGCACCCCCAAGAACAAGCCCGACACCAAGGGTTACTGCAAGGCCCGCCGGGCAGCGGCGAAGGTGTCCAAGAAGATCGCCCGGCAGCGGCAGGACACCGGACGCAAGTGGGCCAAGTCCGTCGTCCGCGACTTCGAACACCTCGCCGTGGAGGACTTCCGCCCGAAGTTCCTCGCGAAGACCACAATGGCCCGCAAAGCGGCCGATGCCGCGATCGGCGCCACCAAGACGGCCCTGATCGAGATGGCCCGCAAGCACGAACGCACCGTGTACCTTGTCCACCCCGCGCACACCACCATGGACTGCGCACACTGCGGAGCGAGAGCCAAGCACCGCCTCCCCCTCGCCGAGAGAACATATGCGTGCACCGCCTGCGGAACCGTGTCCCCCAGGGACAAGAACTCCGCCCGCGTGGTGCTCGTCCGGGCTGGTCTCAACCCGGCTAGTGCTGATCTTGTAAGCCCTGCCACCTGCCACCTGCTAGGTGTCAGGCGAAGTGAGCTAGGAATCCCCTTCCTTTAGGGAGGGGAGGGGTCAATACGCCCCCTCGCTGAATGCTTCCGCGAACTTCTCGTTTCAGCCGGCCGGGGGTTGGCTTGTGGCTTTGAGGTTCAGGGGCGGGCGGGCGGTCAGGTCAGAACGGATACTGTTCCGCCGGCGCCGGCGCCGGCGCCGGGGTGCCGGGTTGTACGGCGAGCCTGCCGGTGGCGGGTCCGCGGACAGGCCGGAATTTTTTGGTGACGGTGGCTTTCGCGTAGGTGAGGGACGGGGCGGCTTCCTCGGCGTCGATCTCGACGACGGTGCGCTGTTGTCCTTCTTTGTCGTTATAGGTGTGCTGCTTGAGGCGTCCGGTGACGATGACGCGCATGCCGCGGGTCAGGGTTTCGGCGGCGTTTTCTGCTGCCTGCCGCCATAGCGTGCATCGCAGGAACAGGGGTTCGCCGTCGGTGAACGCGCTGCGGTCACGGTCGTAGACGCGTGGAGTGGATGCGACTGTAAAGTCGGCGACCGCAATGCCGGAGGCGGTGAACCTCAGCTCTGGATCGGCGGTCAGGTTGCCCACGACCGTGACTGCGGTTTCGCCCGCCATGATGCCACCCCTCAACGCTCCCGAGTACATGCAAGACCACCGTACTGGGCCCGTATTGTTGGCCGCGGCGAGCTGTCAGGGCTGGCGGCGGCACCGTGCGACTGGCCGGGTAGTGGACACCGCGCAGTGGAAGACATGCGGCGATCCATGCCTTCGGCCGATACCTCATTGGCAAGCGGAGCGAGCTCGGAACTGGCTCAGTCATACCGGAGCTCCGCATTCCCGAGACGTCTTCAAGGTTGGTGACTGGGCGGAATTCGGTGGTGTGGCTGTGAGGGTGCCCCCGAGGCCATGTGTGAACGCGGCCAAGCGAATGGTCTCGGGGGGTGGAGGACCATTGGCCCGCTGTTTCCACTGGTCCCCGGGGGTTTCCCTGCTCCATGATTGTATGTGATCTTGGAGGGCAGGGCGCGGGGTCCTTAGTCCTTACCTGGAGAGTCTTTGGTCCTGAGGCTTTCCTTCGGGCTTCATGCGACGGGCACCGGTTTCCCCGGAGCAGGGCGGGGCAGGCCCCGGCCCAGGTGACAGGACTGCTCGACGCATCCGCGCGTGGGGGCGAGCCTGTCCTCCGGGACCTTTCATCGCCTCGTTCACCTGTTACCGGTGGCGCGGGGCGGAGAAGGAGCCGTGCGAGCGGCGCCGCCGGGACGTCGAGCTGACGGACCGGTGGGCGCCTCGGGGTGAGGCGGCTGGTCAATGGCCGTGCGGGACGGGTCGTTGCTGACGGTATGGAAGGTGTGTTGGTTCTTCCTGGGTGCCGCCCGGGGCACCCAGCCCCAGGTCTCTCGGGCGGCATGTGGAGCCGGTCCCGCCCGAACGGATGGGACGGTGCGGGGCCGGTCCGATGCGCAGCCTCGGGAGGGGCTACATGTCAATAAATACCTGATTTGTTTTGTATGTCCGGTGATTGGTGGTGGTGTGTCCGAGGTGAGCGGTCACCGGGGGCGGTCACACCGGGCCGGGCGGGGCACCTCACGGTGGCAGTGTTGTTTCCGCCGCAGATGAGGTCGTTGCCGCCCATGCCGTTGACGATGTCGTTTCGGGTGAGGGTGAGGGCGAAGATGATGTTGTTGCCGTTGGTGCCCCTCAGGATCTTCGCAGCGAGGGTCCGTATAGACCTGCGCCCCGGCACCTTGTGTGCGGGTGCCGGGGCATAGCCGGGGTGCTGGTGGGTGGGTTTGTTAGCAGCTGATGCGGGTGTCGATGGTGTCGGTGTTGCAGGTGTCGGTGCCTGTGCCGCCGTTGGCGGTGTCGGTTTGGCCGTCGATGGTGTTGAGGGTGTCGTTGCCGTTGTTTCCGTTGGCGGTGTCGTTGTCGGGTCCGGCGTTGATGGTGTCGTTGCCGTTTTGGCCGTTGATGGTGTCGTTGCCGGTGCCGGCGTAGATGAGGTCGTCGCCGTTGGCGGCGTTGATGGTGTCGTTTCCGCCGAGGGAGCAGATGACGTCGTTTTGGTTGGTGCCGGTGAGGTTGTCGTTGCCGGTGGTTCCGATGAGGGTGCAGTTGTTGGTGTTGGTGAGGAGGGTGCTGGTGGTGGCGGTGTCGGGGGTGGCGTCGTTTTGGGCGGTGACGGTTGCGGTGTTGTTGATGGTGTTGTTGGTGGTGCCGGTGCCGGTGGGGCCGCGGGTGGGTTCGGCGGTGAGGGTGATGTCGGCGCTGTTGCCGGGGGCGAGGGTGGGGAGGTTGCAGGTGGCTTGTCGGTGGTTGTTGGGGGTGATGGTGCAGGTGCCTTGGGTGGGGTCGTCGGGGGTGATGCTGGTGATGAGGGCGGGTGAGGTGCCTTGGAGTGTGTCGGTGAGGGCTACGTTGGTGGCTGGGGTTTGTCCGTTGTTGGTGATGGTGATGTGGTAGGTGGCGAGGCTGCCTACGCTGACGGCTGGTTCGGCTGTTTTGGTTACGGTTACTTCGGTCTGCTCGGCCGGGATGGTGTAGGTGAGGGTGAGGGTGGGGATGTCGGCGGGTGCTGCGGTGGTGGCCTGGCCGGGGGCGGGGGTTCCGGTCAGGAACGATGATCCGGCTCCGCCACCTCCTTCTTCGCTGCCGGCGCCGCCGCCGAAGTAGCCGCCGCCGCCACCACCAGCATTACTATTACCAAGGCCGTTGCCGCCTAGGCCGGATGAGCCGGATTCTGCGGTGGCGCCGCCTTCGCCGGCGCCTTCGCCGCCGGTGTTGCCGGCTCCTCCTCCTCCTCCTCCGAAGAGACTGCCGCTGCCGCCGCCGCCTCCGGCCACGTTCGGGGCGGTCGTGCCGCCGGTGCCGCCGCCGTCACCGCCGTCGGGGTTACCGGACCCGCCGATGCCGCCGATGCCGCCGGGTTGGCCGTCTTGGCCGCCGCCGATGCCGATGCCGCCGCTGCCGCCGCCGCCGCCGCCCGTGCCGAAGTCGCCGCCGTCCCCGCCGCGGTTCGTGCCATTGTTGCTGATGCCGCCGGGGCCGTTGCCTGAGCCGCCTCCGGCGAGGCTGGCAGCGCCGCCGCCGCCGGAGGCGGCGAGGAGGTAGTTGGTTTCGGTGGGGGTGCAGGGGCCGCCGGCACCGCAGGTTTGGATGGTGGTGGCGCCTCCGCCGCCCCCGCCAAAGTTGTTGCCGTTGCCTCCGCCGTTGTATCCGCCCGGGTGGGTGCCAGAGGTGTTGTTGTTGCCGTTGGTGCCGGGGGCGGCGATGCGGATGCGGAGGTTTTGGTTGGGGGTGGTGGTGAGGGTGGCGTTGGTGATGGTGCCACCGAGTCCGCCGGGCCTGACGTTAACGCCACCGCTGTTTCCGCCTTTTGCTCCGGTGGCTTCGGTGATGCCGAGTGAAGTGACGCTGTTGGGGAGGGTGAGGTTGTATTCGCCTCCGCCGTCTTGTCCGGGGAGGGGTTGGCCGGTGTTGGGGCCGTTGAGGATGGTGAGGCCGGTGTAGGTGCAGGTGACGGTGATGGCGCCGGTGTTTGGGTCGGTGACGGTTTCTGGGGTGGGGGTGGTGCCGTGTGTGCCGATTACGGTGCCGCAGGTGGGTTGGGTTTGTGCGTGTGCGTGTGCGGGGGTGGTGAGGGTGAGGGTGGTGGTGGCGAGGAGGGTGATGGCGCAGGTTGCTGCGCGGGTGTGGAGTCTGTGTGGCCGGGGCGCCCTATTTTTGCCGGGTGTGGTGGGCGGGGTGGTGGTGTTGGGCATGTGGGGTACTCCCGGCTTTCAGATGGTTTTGGTTTGTTTGGGCTGATTTTGCCCCTAGTTGTGTGGGTGGGGTGGGTGTTGGTGGGTGGTGTCGTGGGGTGGGGGTGGTGTTGTCACACGTCAGGCCCTGCCGTGTCGTGGGGCGGCCTCCGGCGTTTACTGTTCGTTTATCGGACTGGGCTAGAGACGTGGGTCGAGGTCTTCTGTGGCCTGGTGGCTGTATGTGACCCTGGAGGCGAAGCCGGAAGGCCC
>NZ_JBYQMC010000003.1:0-182039 GCF_057834205.1 Streptomyces sp. GL_148
GGTACCTCAGCGCTGCGCGCTGAGGAGAGAATGCCCTCGCTGCGCTCGGGCGGCCCGCTTCGCGGGCCAGGGCCTCCCCTTCGGGGAGCCACCCCTCCGCTTCGCTCCGGGGGCGGCCCGCTTCGCGGGCCAGGGCCTCCCCTTCGGGGAGCCACCCCTCCGCTTCGCTCCGGGGGCGGCCCGCTTCGCGGGCCAGGGCCTCCCCTTCGGGGAGCCACCCCTCCGCTTCGCTCCGGGGTGGGGGCTGTTGGCCCCCACGGGTTCCCCAGCGCTGCGCGCTGGGGAGGGAGCGCCCTCGCTGCGCTCGGGCGGCCCGCTTCGCGGGCCAGGGCCTCCGCTGAAAGGGGAGGCACCCCTCCGCTTCGCTCCGTGGGGGGGGCCGTTGGCCCCCCCCACGAGTTCTCCAGCGCTGCGCGCTGGAGAAAGGAACGCCCTCGCTGCGCTCAGGCGAGGCTGCTTCACAGCGCGGGGTTTCCCATACAGGAAGGTGACCTTGCGATCCCCAGTAGGACTGGGGGCCAACAGCCCCCAAGGGGTACCGAAACGTTGCCGGCCTCGGACTGTCCCCTCTGTACTCAGACGGGCCTCTTCGTGGCTCAGGGCCTCCCTTTCTAGGAGGTAGCCCGCGGGCTATGGACCAACGTGGCCTAGGGGTGCCGAAGCCCTGCTCGTTTCGAGCTGGAGCAGTTTCTCTGTGTTTGCTTTGGGCTGATTGGAATCAGCCACAGGCATTCTTGGGGGGTTTGGATGTGTCCTTTGAGGTGGGGTGTGGCCTTCGCAGTGGTGAAGGGTGGTTGGTCGGGCGTTGTGTGGTGTGGGTTGGTCTGGGGGCTCTTGAGCTGGGGTTTCGGGTGTGGTCTTAACGCCGTTAACAGGGGTTGGGTGTTTGGGGTGTTAACGGCGTTAAGGGTTGCGTGAGGGGGTTGATTCAAAATTTGGTGTGGATAGAGATGGGAATCAGTCAGATTCTGCGGGGTTGTGGCTGGGGGGTTGTGGTGAGGGTTCGGGCGTTGGGGAGGGGCTTGTTTTTGGGGCTTCAGGGGAGTCTTGCGTGCTGGTTGAGACGGCGTTCAAGGCCTGGGCGGGAGCGACCACCGGCCTATAGAAGGTACGGAGATGCGTTGTCGCAGGTCAGAGGGGGTGCGGGGGAAAAGATATGTCCCCTCAGGAGGGACATATCTCGGGGGTTGTGTCGCTGCTAGGGGGACACAACGGCTGCAAAATGTCATTGGTGCTGACGTAATATGCGCTAAAACGTCAGGGGGGCTGACGTATGGGGGGAGGTGTGCCGACTAACTGGTGGCGGGGCGGGTGGGGTTGGCGCGGGAGCGTCGGGAGGAGGGTCGGGGAACGGTGTGGCTGAGATATGTCACCTGTGAGGGGACACAAGACACGCCGAACGTCAACGAGCGTGACACTTGTGTCACCCTTGTTGACATACTGATCTCCGCAGATCAACGGAGTGGAGAGCAGCCTCGTGTCATCAGAGCCACAGCGCCGCCGGGGCAATCCGGTAGGGACCCCGCGTCCCGATCTGCCGGTGGACGACGCGATCTCCGCGTGGAGTCAGCCCCTGGCTCCGGTCAAGGATCTGGACAGCCTCGCGAAGCGGTATCCGACGCGGAAGCTGACCCTGGACGGCGAGCGCAAGCCGCTGGAGTTCTACGGGACCGAGAATCAGCCGAATGCGTTCTCGATGGACAGCCTCGAGTTCTTCCTCGTCATCGCCCAGTACTTCAGGGAAGCGCTGCCTCTGCGGCTGATCCTGCTGCTCATCGCCTGTCAGCGGGCGGGGGGGCGGATTCCACTTACCCAGGAGGAGATGGCTACCATCCTGGATGTCAGCCGGACGAAGACGTCGGAAGCTCTGCACACGGTGATGTCTCATGGGATCGTCTTCAAGGTGCGGCGGGGTGTGTATCAGTTCAACCCGCCCTACAGTTACCGGGTGGCGGAGTTCATCCCGGGTACCGAGATGACGGGTGAGTTCGTGAAGGTGGAGCAGCACGGGACCATCTCGCAGATTCGTAGCGATACGAGCCTGCCGGACTTGGTGCGCTTTCCCTCGCTGGATCACATGAGGCAGGCCATCGCGGAACTGCGGGCCGAACGGGCAAGAGAGCGCGCTGCGCGTCGGGTGAGCCGGACGAAGCGCACGGGAGAAGGGACGGCTCAGTGAGCACCTTGCGATTCGCCGCGGTCAACGCCGACGGGCTGCTCTCCGACCTCGACCTGCCGCCGGCGGCCTACCGGGTACTGCTGAAGCTGCGTTCGCTCAGTGAGCCGGGCGGGCGGATCCTCATCGACCAGGCGACGGTCGGCGGGATGCTGGACCTGAGCCGGCCGAGCGTGAACGCCGCGCTGCGGAGCCTGGAGCTCGCGAAGTTGGTCAGGAAGATCCGGAACGGGGTCTACCAGATCAACCCGATGCTCGCCGGGTACACCTCGTTCGAGGATGCGGTCGCGGCCGTCAACGAGATGGACTCGGAGGAGCGGCTGGACGCGCGGGGCTATGTGGCCAGCTACCACCGGGCGGTGGCGGCGTATCAGGACCAGCTCGCCGAGCAGCGCAAGAAGCGGGCGGCTCAGGCCGACGCGAAGAAGGCGGCCGAATCGAAGCGGCGTAGGGCGCTGCACGCGGTTGGCTGAGTAGGTGGTGTTTGTAGGGCTTCTGAGGGGTGCTCAGGAGCTTGTGGGGGCCCCGGAGTACTCCGGGGCCCTTTGTGGTTCCTGAGGGGCTCAGGGGGGCGTCTGGGGGTTTGCTGCCTTAGAAATTGAGCTCTACGTAGTCGATGTCGGTGAACTCGACGAGGAGGCCCTGGGCGCGGGCGCCGTGGTCCTTGAAGTAGATCTCCTGGAGCCCTTCGGCGGTGATGCCGCGGAGCTGGGCTTCGGTGGCTCCGGCCTCATGGGCGGTGAAGAGGCGGGAGGCGTACTCCGGGGGGAGATGCTGGGTGATGCGCCGCATCCGGCCGTCGTCGGTCGTGCCGGGGGCGGCGCTGAAGCCGAAGCGGGCGCGGGTCTCGATGACGAGGCCGGTCTGCTTCGCGGCCTTGGCGCGGGCCCGCTTGCGGACGAGGGGCTGCCAGCGGCGGCGTACCTCGCGCTCCAGGCGGGCGGAGAGGGCCGGTTTGGGCTGCTTGATCTGGTCCTTCACGTACCGCTCGACGGTGCGCCGGGAGATGGCGAGGAGGTCCGCTACGGCCTTCGTCGATTTGAGCTGTTTTACGAGGTAACGGATCTGGGCGCCCGCCGATTTGGGGATGGGGCGGGTGAAGTTCTGCTCGTCGGCGCGGTCGAGGCTGTCGCTGATCTCGGACATGGGTGGCTCTTACTCTCCGTCGGCCGCGGCGTCGTGGCCCTTGATGTGGCGGGCGGGGTTGTGGCGTTCGTCGAGGAGCTGAACGGCCCAGAGGAGGGGTTGGGTGCCCTCGTGCTTGACCATGCCGGGGCTGACGCCCAGGCGGAAGCCGCCGGGCAGGGGCTTGCCCTCGGGGGTGCGGGGGAGGAAGTCCAGGGGGCTGGGGCCGTCCGAAAGGTAGACCGCGCAGTCGGAGAGGACGGCGATGGGGTACAGGTCGGCCGCTGTCGCGAGCTTTTGCATCTTGCGGTGCATGTTGACGCGGGCGGTGGAGATGACGGCGGCGCGGATGTCGGGGCGCCAGGTGGGGCGTTCGAGGGCGGGCCAGCTTTCGCCGGGACGGTAGCCGGCGCCCTGCGGGCGTTCGCGGAGCTTGCCGATGCCGCCCTTGACGGTGGACTTGATCGCGGAGAGGACCGCTGTCTGGGGGAGGGGGTGGTCGGGGTCGTCCTTGTACTCCGCCATCGCCTGAAGGAAAGCGGAGTCCGTGAGGGACGTGTGGACGCCGAGTTCGGCCATCGTCGCCATGTACGCGTCGCGCAGGCGGGTGTACCAGGCGTCGAGGTACGGGCCGTGGTCCGGGCGGAGCCAGGCTTCGGTCGCCTGGACGGTGAGGCCGAGCTCCTGGGCGTAGGCGAGGGTCGGAGTGGCGTACCAGGCGGGGCCGGTGGGCGGGCGGCCGTGCGGGGTGAAGGGGCTGGGGAGGCGGGGGTCGAGGGCAGCGGCTTCGGCGGAGAGGTCGGCCAGCCAGCAGCCGGGGAGCTTCGGGTCGAAGCGGGGGCCGTCGGTGTGGACCGTGGGGCCGGTGCCGACGAGGAGACGGTTGGCGGCGGCGGCGAAGGCCATGTTCACGTCGATGCCGACGGCGTGGGTGCGGGTGCACTCGGCGTCGGTGAGGAGCTGGGGGTCGCGGATCCAGTCGTACGCCTCTTCGTCGAGGACCTGGTCCGGCGTGCGCTGGTGGGAGCGGGGATAGAGGGCCGCGACGACCGGGTGCTCGTCGGGGGCCTCCGGGGGAGCGGGATCGACGGGGCGGGTGAGGGAGCCGGGGACCGGGGCGGAGACCCAGGTGTTCGTGGACTCGTCGCGGGCGGCGCGGGTGGGCGGCCGCAGCGCCGTCATCAGCTCCAGGCCCGAGACGGCGGTGGAGCCGCGGGGGGTGAGGACGCGGGTCGCGTACGAGGTGAGCAGCTCGGCGAGTTCCGGTGCGGGGAGGTCCGCGGTCTGCTCGCCCCAGGCTCGGGGGTCGAGGGCGCCCCAGGGGAGGATCGCGAGCTGGACGCACTGGCGGCCGGTGGTGGGGGTGGCGGGGCGGTAGATGCGCGGCCAGGGGCCGAAGCCGCGCCGGGTCAGCTGCCATTTCGATTTGGTGAGCTGCTTGATGACCGGGTGGTCGTCGGGGAGGCGCAGCCCGCGGCGGTCTTCCAGGACCAGGGGGAGTCCGAGTGCCTCGGTGGCGGCGGGGGTGAGGACGAGGAGGGGGTCGCCGTCCTTGCCGTTGCGGTGGAGGCGGGGGGAACGGAGGTTGGCGGCGGGGGTGAGGGCCCACTCGATGAGTGCGGGGAGGGTGGTGGGGGGTGTGAGGACCGTGCCTCCGGCGGCGTGGGCCTTTCCTGTGCCGTCCAGGACGGCTAGGGGGCCGTTGCCTTCCAGGAGGGGTGGGGCGGTCCTGGGGGCGGAGCCCGTGCGGGGAGTGGTTCGGGGGGTGGCCTTGGACGGGGCCGCGCCTGTGCCCGCTCCCGTCTGGGGGTGGGGGGTGGTGGGCGTGGGGTGGGGGTGGGTGGGGCCCTGCGGGGCTGTTCCCCTACCCGCCCCTTCGCGAAACTGGGGCTCCGCCCCAGGCCCCGGTTGCGGGGGTGCGGCCTCGGGGCCGGCGTTAACGGCGTTAATGGGTGCGGCGCCGTTGGGGGTGGGCCCGGCGCCTTCGGCGCGGGCCTGCGGGGTGGCGGGGGCAGGGGCCGCAGCCTGCGGTGCGGCAGCCTGCTCTGCCGCGATCTGCGGTGTGGAGGGCTGCTCTGCTGTGGGCTGTGGGGTGTTAACGGCGTTAATGCCGTGGAGGTCTGCCAGGCCGTTGAGGAGGCGGGCGTAGGCGGCGCGTTTGGGGGGGCGGGGGGCCGTGCGGCCGGTTTCCCAGGAGGTGACCGTTTCGCGGCGGACGGCCAGGGCCTGGGCGATTTGGTCCTGGCTCAGGCCCGCGGCCTCGCGGAGGCGCTTGCGCTCGACCGGGTGCGGGAGGGCGTCCTGTGCCGCGGCCTCTTCCAAAAGGGCGTCGACCGCGGCGAAGAGCGTGGTCTGTTCGTTTTCGTGCGCGTTGGGCATGGGCACCTCCAGGCGCAGCTTATGCGAACCGCACCATGGAACGCACGTGAAACACACGTGGGGGTGTGGTGGTCCGACCGGGCCAACGCCCCCTTCGTGTCGGGTGGGGTTCGGGTCTGGTGTGGGTTAGATGCGGCTCAGGAGCAGCTCTGTTACTGCCTTCAGGTCGTCCGGGGTCAGGTGGGCGGTGAGGGCGTCCGCGATGGTGTCCGGGGAGTCCGCCGTGATGGTGATGCGGCGGGGGGAGGGCCCGGGGGTAGGGGAAGAGGAGGGGGACGGCGAGGGCTCGGGGGCCGGGGTGGGGCGGGTGCGTTGGCGTGGGGGGTTAACGGCGTTAACGGCTTCCTCTGCCGCGGAGGCCTGGTCTTCCTGGGGGAGGCGGCCGATGCGGCGGGCCGGTTCCACCTTGAGTTCGCCGGTCTCCACCTTGTCCTGGAGCTCCGGGGTGAGGTTCAGGAGGGTCAGGCGCTGGGAGACCCAGGCCGGGGTCTTGCCGAGGCGCTTGGCGACCTGGGCCTGGGAGCCGTGGACCTCGACGAGCTCCTGAAGGGCGCGGGCCTGGTCCATGGGCGCCACGTCGACGCGGTGGACGTTGGCGATGAGCGCCGACTCCAGGATGTCCGCCGCGGAGGAGGCGAGGGAGTCGTTGACGTGGATCTGGATGGTGCGAAGGCCTGCGCGGTGGGCCGCCGCCAGGCGACGGTTGCCGTCGATGACCACGTACGGGGCGCGGCCCAGGCCGTCGGTGTTGCCGGGGTGGGCCTCCATGAAGGCCATGCGGGTGGCGACCGCCAGGGGCTGGAGCTGGCCCCGGACCGTGAGGGACGCGGCCAGCTCTTCGAGCTCCGTGAGGTCCTCGCGGAGGTTGAAGGGGTTGTGGGCGAGCGCCTCGATCGGCACCTCCGACGGCGGGACCACACCGGAGGTGGGGGCGCCGGTGGCTTCGGCGATGGCCGCGCGGCGGGAACTGACGCCTACGGGCTGGGCGCGGGCGAAGGAGCTCGAGACTCCGAGTTTGTCGGCCTTGCTCATGAGATCTCCCTTGCGAGGGCGCGCAGGGCGACCGCCTGCTCGCCCTTGGGTGCGTAGACGAACAGCGGCTGCTTCACGCGGACCGCTTCGCGCTGTTCCTTGAGGTCGGGGACGATGGCCACCACGCGCGGATCCTTTATGTCCATCCAGGCCTGGAGGGAAGAGGTCGCGATGTAGCCGCGCCGGCCGTCGTAGAGGTTGACGACGAGGCCGAGGTAGTCGATGTCGAGGCTGAGGTCGTCGCGGAGGTCGTTGATCTGGGAGGTCAGGAGGTCGTAGGCGTCCGCCGAGGAGTCCTCCGCCTGGACCACGATCAGCGCGCCGGAGGCTCCCGGCTGTTCGGCGTCGCGGCGGCGGCCGTAGTAGATGGCGGCGTCCATGCTGAGCCCGAGGCTCGGCGGGCAGTCGATGAGGATGACGTCGTAGTCGGCCTCGACGGGGGCGAGGGCCCGTTCGAGCGCGGCCTCGCGGGCGCGGACCGTGGAGAGGCGGACGTCGAGGAGGAACGCGTCCGTGCAGGCCGGGAGGATGTGGAGGCGGTCGCCGAATTTCTCGTCCGGGATGGGGACGATCAGGTCGGCGAGGGGGCCCTTGGCCTCGCCCGCCATGTGGCAGGTGAGGCTGTCGCCACCGATGGGCAGCGGCTGCCGGCCGAGCTGCTTGGTGAGGTGGCCCTGGGGGTCGAAGTCGACGAGCAGGACGCGCATGCCGAGGCCGGGCAAGTCTTCCAGGTCGACGGGCGGGGCGGACGCCGTGGCCTCCTGGCCCGTCTCGTCTCCGTCCTCGACGGCCGAGAGCCGGGCCAGTTGGCGGGCCACCCGGACCGGGTGGAGGCTGTCGGGGTCCTCGGCGAGGGCTTCGCCGGTGCCGGCGGTGATGGCTGTCTTGCCGACACCGCCCTTCTGGTTGCACACCACGATGCGGCGGACGACCGAGGGCCGCTTCACGGTGGGGGCCGGGTTCATCTCCAGCCAGAGGGAGACGGCTTGGGCGAGTCCCTGGATGAGGGAGACGCCGCGGTGCTTGGAGTCGGTGCGGAAGGACTCCCACTGGCCGGCGGGCAGCCAGGTGGAGAAGGATTCGGCGCCGGAGGTGTCGACGGGGGAGGGGGAGGAGGCGAGCGCGCTCCAGTGGGCGATGCCCTGGTGGACGGCGTCCTGGATGTCCACCCGCAGCTGGGCGGTGCGGATCTTGAGCTCCTGGCGCAGCCACGGAGGGAGTTTGGAGACGACCTTCTCACGGTCGCTCGGTGATGAGGGCGAAGTCATGCGAGGGACTTTACTAACGTTCAAGGGTGGTTGTGGGCGCCACGCTTGAGTTTTGCTAACGAAGTGGTGTGGATCGGCCCCGGAATCGCCTGCCAGGCGGGGGCGGGGTTGTTGGGACAGGGCGGCCTCGCACGCGCCGTGGTGAGCACCCCCGTGGTTCACCACGGCGTGTGCGAGGCGGCCCTGGATGCATCGTCAGACGGTTGCGGCCGGGGAGGAGTCCGGGGCCGGAGCGGAGTGCGGGGCCGGAGCGGAGTGCGGGGCCGGAGCGGAGTGCGGGGCCGGAGTAGAGCCTGGGGTCGGAGCAGAGTGCGGGGCCGGAGCAGAGCCTGAGGTCGGAGCAGAGGCCGCGGCTGACAGGTGCAGTTCGGACCGGCACTCGGGCGAGCCGGCCGGGTCGAAGCGGGAGATGCGCTCCGCGGGCACGATCCCCGGGAGCAGGAAGTTCCACAGGTCGATGACCCGGGCGTGCAGGTCCGTGCGGCCGGTGCGTACGTGTGAGGTCACCTGGATGCCGGAGAACGCGGCGACGAGCATGGTCGACAGGCTGTGGGCGTCGACCGAGGGCAGGACGTCGCCGCGCTCCTGGGCCGGCGTCAGGCAGCTGCGGCAGGTGTCGATCCAGGTGTTGTACGGGCTCGGGTCCGGGTCGGTGAAGGAGCCGAACTCGATGACCAGGCGGATGCCGGCGCGGACCCGGACGTTGGAGCGGAGGCCGAACGCCATCCGGTGGGTCAGGTCGATGGCGGTCTGGAGGCCCGGCTCCGCAATGGAGGGCATGCCTTCGGAGATCTGGAACTGCTCGTCCATCAAGGTCCGGGCGATGGCTTCCTTGGACGAGAAGTGGAAGTACAGGGCGCCCTTGGTGACGCCGGCGTGCCCGACCACGTCGGTCAGGCTGGTGCCGTGGAAACCGGTCCGGTCGAAGGCGATGGCCGCGCCGTCGAGGATCGCCTGCCGGGTGATCTCGGCTCGTTCCTGTCTGGCCCTCGCCATGCGGGTTCTCCTCGGGGTCGCGGTAGTTGGGCGGAAACGGGGGAGTGGTCACCGTGGTTCGGCCAGGTCCAATCTAGGCAGATGGTCCTGAAGAAAACCAGTCGACCAGTACTTTTTATGGAAGTGGATCATTAACGGCGTTAACGCGGTGGGTGGGGAAGGCGGGTGGGGAGGTGGGTGGGGAGTGGGTGGGGGTGGCGTTAACGCCGGACCGGCATTAACGCCGTTAACGTGTACGGTAGACGCAGTTTTGTGGTGGGTGGAGTGCGAGGGGATTCGATGACGGACGCGGACGAGCAGTGGGGCGCGGCCGTGCGGCTGCTCTGGGGGCCGCCGGTGAAGCCCGCGCGCGGGCCCAAACGGGGGCTCACGCTGGAGGGGATCGCCGGCGCGGGGGTCGCCCTCGCGGACGCCGAGGGGCTGGCCGGGGTATCCATGCAGGGAGTGGCCGGGCGGCTGGCCGTCACGAAGATGGCGTTGTACCGGTACGTGCCGGGCAAGGCGGAACTGGTCTCGCTGATGGTGGAGGCCGCGATGCCGGACTCCTCGGTACTGGACGGCCGTCCGGTGGGGGAGAGCCGTCCGGTGGGGGAGGGCTGGCGTGAGCGGCTCGCGGCGTGGGCGCGGGAGCTGCTGGCCGGATTCCGGGCGCATCCGTGGCTGTTGGAGGCGACGGTCGGGGCGCGGGTGATGGGGCCGGTCGAGGTCGGGTGGATGGAGCGGGCGCTCGCCGCGCTCGACGGGTGCGGGCTGACGGGGGCCGAGGCGATCGACGCGGTGGTGCTGGTGTCGGGGCACGTACGCGGGATCGCGGAGCAGGAGCGTGCGATGGCGGGCGGGGCCGCGGGGGAGGGGCCGGACGCGCAGCTGACGTCGGTGCTCGGGGAAGTGATGCGGGTGCACGGGGAGAAGTACCCGGCGCTCGGGGCCGCGTTGGCCTCTGTGGCGGAGGCCGGCGGGCAGGACCAGGCGCTGGACTTCGGGTTGGAGCGGATCCTCGACGGGCTCGGGCTGCTGGTGGCGGAGCGGGTGGGTGAGCGGGGGTAGTCAGGCATTAACGGCGTTAACGCCTTGGCCGTGGGGTGGGGGCGCCGGCGGGGCGGCGCGCGAGGCATTAACGGCGTTAACGCCGGAGGGGCGTAGGCATCGGTGGCGTGGGCCGTGGGGCGGGCGCGGGCATTAACGGCGTTAACGCTGAGGGGCGTGCGTCTCGGTGGTGGGGGCGGGGGCATTAACGCCGTTAACGCCGAGGGGGTGTGGGGCGTGGTGGTGGCGTGGGGCATTAACGGCGTTAACGCCGGGGGGTGTGGAGCGTGGTGGGGGCGGGGGCATTAACGCCGTTAACGCCGGGGGGTGTGGGGCGTGGTCGTGGGCGGGGGCATTAACGGCGTTAACGCTGGAGGGGTGTCGGGCTTGGTGGTGGGGCGGGCATTAACGGCGTTAACGGTGTGGGGCGGGGTGTGGGTGGGTGTGGTCGGCCGTGGGTGGAAGGTGTGAGGGCATGAGTGATGTGGGGCAGTGGGCGGCGCCGTTCCGGCTGGACGTGGCGCAGTCGGAGTTGGACGATCTGGGGCGGCGGCTGGAGCTGGCGCGGTGGCCCGATGAGTTGCCGGGGGCGGGCCGGGCGTACGGGATGCCGCTCGGGGAGCTCCGTGAGCTCGCGGGGTACTGGCGGACCGGCTACGACTGGCGGGCCGCCGAGGCGCGGTTGAACGAATGGCCGCAGTACACCACGGTCATCGACGGGGCACGGGTGCACTTCGCGCACCTGCGGTCGCCCGAGCCGGGCGCGACGCCGCTGCTCATGACCCACGGCTGGCCGGGTTCCTTCGTGGAGTTCCAGAAGGTCGCCGGTCCGCTGACGGATCCGCGGGCGCATGGTGGGGATCCGGCTGACGCCTTTCATCTGGTGCTGCCGCACATCCCCGGCTTCGCCCTGTCCGGGCCGACCACCGAGCGGGGGTGGGAGTTCAAGCGGGTCGCGCGGGCCTTCGGTGTGCTGATGGAGAGGCTCGGGTACGAGGAGTACGGGGTCCAGGGCGGCGACTGGGGCGCTGCCGTCTCGCGGGAGCTGGGGCGGATCCGGCCGGGGAACGTGCGCGGGGTGCACCTGAACCTGCTCCCGGGCGGCGGGGCCACCGCCGAGCCCCGGCCGGAGGAGCTGGCCGCGCTGAGCCCGGCCGAGCGGGAGCGCACGCTCGCCTCCTGGGAGCGCTACCGGGTCTGGGCGCGGGAGCGGCAGGGCTACGCCGACATCCAGGCGACCCGGCCGCAGACGCTCGCGTACGCGCTGAACGATTCGCCGGTCGGGCTGCTCGCCTGGATCGGCGAGAAGTTCACGGAGTGGGCGGACCCGCGCAGTCCCGTGGATCGCGATCAGATGCTGACCAACGTGACGTTGTACTGGCTGACCGGGACCGCCGGCTCCGCCGCCCGCATCTACTACGAGCGTGCCCACGCCGACTACCAGGGCGCGGCGCCCGAGGTGTCGAGCACCCCGACCGCACTCGCCGACTTCCCCCGGGACAACTTCGTGCCGCTGCGGCACATCGCCGCGCGGACCGACCGCATCGTGCGCTGGACCTCGTACGAGAAGGGCGGGCACTTCCCCGCGATGGAGGTTCCGGAGCTGCTGGTGGGTGACGTCCGGGCCTTCTTCCGCTCTCTGTGACCCAGGTCTCTTTTGTGCCGTGTCACGTTCCGGGCCTCCCGTCTGTCCCATGGATGACAGAGCGAAGAGCGAGCGAAGAAGGAGACGGCCATGAAGGTTCTACTGGCGGGTGCGAGCGGGGTCCTGGGGCAGCAGGCGGTACGGGCTCTGCGCGCGGCCGGGCACGAGGTCGCCGGTCTCGGCCGGGGCGCCGGGATGGACGTACGGGCCGACCTGCTCGACCGTGAAGGCCTGCTGCGCGCCGTCGACGGGCTCGGCTTCGACGTGGTGGTGCACGCGGCCACGGCCCTGTCGGGGAAGACCATGGCCCGGCACCAGGACATGGCGGGGACGAACGCCCTGCGCACCGAGGGGACCGTCAACCTGCTGGCCGCCGCGCGGGAGACCGGGGCGCGGCGGTTCGTCGTGGAGTCGATGATGTTCGGCTACGGGTACGGGGACCACGGCGGGGCCGTGCTCGGTGAGGACGACGGCTTCGGGCCGCAGGGGGCGAACGTCTGGCTGGAGCGGCACGTGGGCGCGATGCGGACCAAGGAGGAGCTGGCCTTCACCGCCGACGGGATCGAGGGAGTGAGCCTGCGCTTCGGGCTGTTCTACGGGGCCGGTATCACCGATGGACAGGTGGTGCCGATGCTGCGCAAGCGTGCCCTGCCGGTGGTGGCGGCCAAGGGGCGGGCGCTGAGCTGGGTCGACGTGGCCGACGCGGCGAACGCCGTGGTCGCCGGCGTGGAGTCGGGGCTGCCCGGGCAGGCGTACAACATCGTCGACGACGAGCCGCTGGGGTGGGACGCGCACATGCGGGCGGTGGCCGCGGCGTTCGGGGCGCCAGCGCCGATGACCGTACCGATGTGGGTGCTGAAGCCGGCCCCGCTCGCGCACACCATCATGGGAACGGATCTACGACTGTCGAACACCAAGGCGAAGCGTGAGCTGGGCTGGGCTCCGACGTACGCGAGCAGCGCGGCCGGGGCGGGTGCGCTTGCGGAAGCCGCGGGGGCGGCGGCAGCATGACCGTTCGTGAGCACTGCTGAGCACCTCCCGGGAGCTTCCTTCGATGCACTCGGTCCCTTCACCGCCCATCGGCGGCTGCTGTTCGACGTCGCCTATCGGATGCTGGGCAGCGTCGTCGACGCCGAGGACGTCCTCCAGGACGCGTGGTTGAGCTGGGACCGCGCGGACCGGTCGGCGGTCCTCAACCCGCGGGCCTATCTGGTGCGCACGGTCACCAATCTGTCCTTGAACCGGCTCACCTCCGCCCGCGCCGCCCGTGAGACCTACATCGGGCCGTGGCTGCCCGAGCCGCTGCTGACCGAGCCCCTGCCGACGGTGGCCGATGGCGCGGAGGTGGCGGAGATGGCCGAGACGGTGTCGACCGCGATGCTGGTGGTGCTGGAGAGCCTGAGCCCGCTGGAGCGCGCCGTGTTCGTGCTGCGGGAGGTGTTCGGGTACTCGTACGCGGAGGTGGCGGGGGTACTGGACCGCGCGGAGGCGACCGTACGGCAGACCGGGCACCGGGCACGGGCCCATGTACAGGCCCGGCGGCCGCGGTTCGCCACCGAGCCGGGGCAGCGCGGTGAGGTGACCCGGCGGTTCCTGGCGGCGTGTGCGGGCGGGGACCTGAACGCGGTGATGGAACTGCTCGCCCCCGAGGTGACGGCCTGGTCGGACGGCGGCGGCAAGGTGACGGCGGCCCGGCGGCCGCTGCACGGGGCCGACCACGTGGCGCGCTGGCTGCTGGGGATGCTGGCCAAGCCCTCGCTGCAGGCGGTGACCCTGGAGTCCGCGCAGGTCAACGGGGAGGAGTCGGTGGTGTTCGTGTACGGAGGAGTCGCGTGCGCGGCGCTGACCTACGACTTGGACGCGGTGAACGGGCGGGTCGTGAACCTGCGGTTGCAGGTGAACCCGGAGAAGGTGGCCGGGCTGACGGGCCGGCCCGTGGACGGGGCGACCAGGATGTGAAATGGCCGCGCGCGGGCCGCCGCAGGGCTGTGATCATCACCCGATGATCGATGAACAGCGGACCCCGCCCGTGCTGGTGGGCGACGAACGGGCCACCTTGACCAGCGTTCTCCAGTGGCAGCGGGACACCCTGATGATGAAGTGCGCCGGCCTGTCGGACGAGCAGCTGCGGCGCAGGGCGGTGGCTCCGTCGGGGCTGAGTCTGCTCGGACTGGTACGGCATCTCGCGGAGGTGGAGCGCGGCTGGTTCCGCAACGTCGTGGGCGGCGAGGACGTGCGCGGGTACTTCCCGAAGAACGAGGCGGGGGAGTGGACCGAGTTCCACGTGGACGACGCCGATGTCGCCGGGTCGTTCAAGATCTGGGAGGACACCTGCGCGCGCTCGCGGGAGATCGTGGACGCGGCCGAGTCCCTGGACGTGACCGGCTCCTACGGGGACCAGGACTACTCCCTGCACTACGTACTGGCCCACATGATCGAGGAGTACGCCCGGCACAACGGGCACGCGGACCTGCTGCGCGAGGCGATCGACGGGACCACGGGGGAGTAGCGGCGGCCCCGGCCTAGGCGGCGGATGCCGTGGTGCGGTCCACCTCGTTCAGGGCCGCAGCCCAGGGGAAGTGCGCCGGGGCGTCCGGGCCGGCCGGGCCGGGGACGAATCCGCCCTCGCCGAAGAGGACCGAGACGCCGGCGGCGCGCAGGACGGCCAGGGACTGGTCGAACTGCGGGTGGGCGGCGAGGGCGGCGTTGGCGCAGGGCATGGTGGCGACGGGGGTGCCCTTGCCGATGGCCTCGGCGGCGACCCCGACGACGAACCGGTCGGTCAGACCGAGGGCCCAGGCGTTGACGGAGTTGAACGTGGCCGGGGCGAAGAGCAGGGCATCGGCCGTCGGCCACACGTCGGTCTCCCCGGGCAGTTTGTACTGCCAGCGGACGGGATGGCCGGTGAGCGCGGCGAGACCGTCGAGGCTGCCGGAAAGCCAGTGGGCGGCGGTGGGGGTGAGGCCGAGGCAGACGTCCCAGCCTCGGGACTGGGCGTCCTCGATGACACGGGCCACGTCGAAGACGGGCGGGGCGGCGGAGCAGAGCAGGTAGAGGGTCTTCGTCGTGGTCATACCGCAATGTGATCATATTGATTGACCTGTGGTTGAGCAAGGTCGCGGTACGCACCGTAGGTGCGGTGGGCGCAGTAGGCGTACTCGAGGTGGCGGGACGTGACGAACCCCCGAACCGGGGGCGGTTCGGGGGTCCGGGGTGAGCGTGCGGGTCAGCCGTTGGAGACGGTCTGCCGGGCGTTGCCCGCGGTGAACGCGTCGAACGCGCCCGAGAAGTCGGTCAGGTCGTCGCCGGCCTGGCCGGGTACCAGGCCCGTGATGTCCTGCGTGTCCCGGGGAGCGTCTGCAACGGTGCTGGTGACGGCGTCGGCGAGCGGCGGCTCGGCGGCCATGGCGGGGGCGGCGACGGCGAGGGCCGCGGTACCGGCGATGAGGGCCGTGGTGACGATGCGCTTGATCATGTCCTGGTGAACGACGCCGTCGAACGGGGGTCACTACGGCCACCCGGTTGCCGGACCTACGACCGGAACTACGATCGGAACTCCGTGAGGAACGCGGACAGCAGGGCGTGCACGACCGCGGGGCGGTCCAGGTGGACGTCGTGGCCGGAGCCCGGGACGGAGACCGCCGTCGTCAGGGTGGACGGGCCGCCCGCGGCGGCCGACTCAGCTGCCTCAGCCGACTCGAGCATCCGGACGGACTCCTCGGGCGGGATGATGCCCTTCTCCCCGATGATCAGCAGGGTGGGACACCGGACCGCGCGCCACTGCGGCCACCAGTCGCGGGTGCCCGCGGCGAGCACCGCCTCGGTGATGGCCGCGACCATCACCGAGCGCTCGAAGCGCGGGTACCAGCCGTCGACGCGCTGCTCCAGGCCCGCCGCCCAGGCATCGCCGTTCAGCCCCTGACCGGTGAGATAGGTGCGCGCCTCGGCGAGGGTGGGGAACGGGAGCGGCCAGGAGTCCAGCCAGCCGCCGATCTCGTCCGGAGTGCCCGGGTCGGCGCGGGCGGCGCCCGCCTCGACCAGCACGAGGCCCCGTACGAGGTCCGGGTGGGCGGCGGCGGTGAGCATCGCGGTGTGGCCGCCGAGCGACTGGCCCACCAACACCGGGCGGTGCACGCCGAGCTGTTCGCAGACGGCCCGCACGTCCGCCACGTACGCGGCGCGGGAGACGTCGGCGGGACGGCGCTCGCTGGCTCCGTGACCCCGCTGGTCCACCGCCACCACGCGGTGGTGCGGGGCCAGGTGTGCGGCGGTGGCGTCCCATTCGCCCGCGTGGCCCGCGAGGCCGTGGAGGAGGACGACGGGGGGTGCGGAGTTGGGGTGGCGGGAGTTCCAGTCGCGGCAGGTCAGGCGGACGCCGGCTCGGGTGACGGTGCGCTCGGTCCACATCATGCGGAGATCATCCGACATTTTCGCGGTGGGACCGACGAGTTTTGGCGGAGGTCCGGGTCTACCTTTCGTATGCCGACCGCAGGAACATCGGGAACGTCAGGAACGTGAGGAAGAGGACCGTGATGACCGAGCCGGTGAAGGGCCCCGCCAGCTACTTCCCTTCCATCGAGAAGAAGTACGGCCGTCCGATCGCGGAGTGGCAGGAGCTCATCCGCGCCTCGCCGCTGACCAAGCACATGGAACTCGTCGCCTGGCTCAAGAGCGAGCACGGGATCGGGCACGGGCACGCCAACGCGCTCGTGAAGCACACGCTCGACGGGCGGTAGGGGAGCCGCCGCCCGGAGGAGGGGGCGAGGGCCCGTGGACGCGCGCGTATGCGGTTGAGCTTCTCGGCGATGTTCCGTCTCATGCCGGGGGAGTTGACTGGTCCCCATGACGAAGACAACGCAGCAGACGCAGAACGACACCGACCTCCGCACGCTGGTCATCGGCGGCACGGGCAAGACAGGCCGGCGCGTGGCCGAGAAGCTCACCGCCCTGGGCCGTCCGGTCCGCATCGGGTCGCGCTCCGGTGAGCCGGCCTTCGACTGGAACGAGCCCGAGGGCTGGGGACCGGCCCTCGAAGGCGTGGACCGCGCGTACGTCACGTACTACCCCGACCTCGGCTTCCCCGGCGCCGCCGAGCAGGTCGGAGCCTTCGCCCGGGTCGCGGTGGCCGCCGGGGTGCGCCGCCTGGTGCTGCTCTCGGGGCGCGGCGAGGAGGCGGCGCAGCGGAGCGAGGAGGCGCTGAAGGAGTCCGGGGCCGACTGGACGGTGGTGCGCGCGGCCTGGTTCAACCAGAACTTCGACGAGAGCTTCTTCCTGGAGCCGGTGCTCGCCGGCGAGATCGCCCTGCCGACGGGCGACTGCGTCGAGCCGTTCGTCGACGTCGAGGACATCGCCGACGTGGTGGTGGCCGCGCTGACCGACGACCGGCACATCGGCCGGACGTACGAGCTCTCCGGCCCGCGGCTGCTCAGCTTCTCCGAGATCGCGGCCGAACTGTCGAAGGCGACCGGGCGCGAGATCTCGTACGTCCCGGTCTCGACCGAGGCCTACCGGGAGGTGCTGCGGGAGAACGGGCTGCCGGAGGAGTTCGTGGAGCTGTTCACGCTGATCACGGACGGGCGCAACGCGCACCTGGTGGACGGGGTCGAGGAAGTGCTGGGCCGGGGGCCGCGGGACTTCGCGGACTTCGCGCGGGAGGCGGCGGCTCGCGGGGTCTGGGACGTGTAGGCAATGGGCCGTTCGAGAGCGGGCGGTTGGGGAGTCGTCGAGTGGGGAGCCGGCGGGCGGGGAGTGGGCGGGCGGGGGCCGGGTGGGGAGAATGGGCCGATGGACACGCTGACGGCTCTGCTCGAAGGCCCCAAAGCCAAATCCGCCTTCCTCATCAAGTGCGCGTTCGACCCGCCCTGGTCGGTCCGGATCGAGGACCGGGCCCCGCTGTCGGTGATGACGATGGTGCACGGATCGGCGTGGCTGATGCCGGACGGGGGCGAGCCGGTGCTCATCGCGCCGGGTGAGGCGGTCCTGGTGCGGGGACCGGGTCCGTACACCCTCGCCGACGCCAAGGACACGCCCCCGCAGATCAGGGTGGGTCCGGACCAGCGGTGCAGCAGGGTGGACGGCGGGGAGGACGTGTCCGACTCCATGGCCCTGGGAGTACGGACCTGGGGCGCGGCGGCGGGCTCGGCGGTGCTGCTGAGCGGCACCTACCAGGACCCGGGCGAGATCGGCAGCCGCCTGCTCACCGCGCTTCCGCCGGTGCTGGTCGGCCCGGTGGACCCGACGCTGGTCGGGCTGCTGGGCGTCGAGATCTCCCGTACGGAGCCGGCCCAGGAGCTCGTTCTGAACCGGCTGCTGGACCTGCTGTTGATCGGCGTCGTACGCGGCTGGCTCGCGGAGCGGGGCGGCGCCGAGAACGACCCGGTCACCGGTCCGGCGCTGCGGCTGCTGCACGAGAACCCCGCGTACGGCTGGACCGTGGAGTTGCTGGCCCGCAAAGTCGGCGTCTCGCGGGCCGCGTTGGCCCGCCGCTTCACCGAGCTGGTCGGCGAACCCCCGATGTCGTATCTGACGGGCTGGCGGCTGGCCCTGGCGGCTGACCTGCTGCGCGACCCGTCCGCGACGCTCGCCTCGGTCGCCCACCAGGTCGGCTACAGCTCGGCGTTCGCGCTCTCGACGGCCTTCAAGCGGGTACGGGGGGTCAGCCCGCGGGAATACCGGGCGGGGGCGGGGGCCGCGGCCGCGGCCGCGGCCGCGGGGTAGGGGGCGGAGCCGGAGGTCAGGGAGTCCGGAGGTCCAGGACGGCCACGGTTTCGCCGTCGCTCTCTTCGCCCGTCGGGCGGAAGCCGAGGGCGAGGTAGAAGGGTTCGGGGGTGCCGGGGCCCGGGTGCCAGGTGACGTAGGCGTGGGAGGCGCCTCTGCGGCGGAGTTCGGCGATGACCGCCGTGACCGCGAAGCGGCCGTAGCCCTTGGACTGGTGGGCGGCCGATATGTTCAGGCGCCAGAGGCCGGAGCGGATGTCGTGGGGGTCCTCGGCCGGGCTCCAGGCGATGTCGAGGAAGGCCATCACGAAGCCGACGACCTCGTCGCCGTCGACGATCGCCCGGGGCCAGGCCGTCTCCCCGTGGGCGTCCGCCTCCACCAGTGACTTCGCGACCGGGGAGACGAGGTGCTCCTGGTCGGGGCGGACCGACAGCGCGCAGACGGAGGCGAAGTTGTCGGGGGTGACCGGGGCGAGGTGGAGGGACTTCACGGGTGTGCTCATTCGCGCAGCCTACGTGTGCGTTACATGTGAGTTGGCGGCGGCTGGGCGGCACCGAAGGTTCACTGGCCCGATGGGGTGGGCGGTGGCACGATCAACAGCCGTCGGGGGGCGGTGGGAGCCTCCCGCGTTTCAGGTTTCGGATTTCGGGTTTCGGGTTTCGGACTTACGGGGGCACAGCTGATGGGATCCACCGGCACCAGACTCTCCACCGCACTGCTCGTACTGTCGACCGTACTGGTCGGCCTGATGGCGGGGCTGTTCTTCGCCTTCGACGTCTCGGTGATGCCGGGACTGGCGAAGACCGACGACCGTACGTACGTCACGGCGATGCAGAGCTTCAACGCCGTCATCGACGGCAACCCGCTCTTCGGGACGGTCTTCGTCGTCGCGCTGCTCGCCGCCTTCGCGGCGGCGTTCGTCGAGGCGCGGGCGGGGCGCCGTGCGGTCGCTCTGTGGGCGGCGGTGGCCGCGGCGGCGTACCTCGTCGTGCTCGTCGTCACCTTCGCGGTCAACATCCCGCTCAACAACGAGCTCGCCGACTTGGGTGACGCAGCGAAGCTGACCGACTTCTCGGTCGTCGAGAAGTTCAAGGGCACCTGGGAGACGGCGAACATCGTGCGCACCCTGCTCTGCGCGGCGGCGCTGACCGCCCTGGCGCGGGCGCTCGTACTGTACGGGCGGGCGACAGGGGCGGCGGCGGCGTCGGCGGCGGCCGGGGCCGGTCGCTGACGGGCTAGGCGGCTGTCGCCAGGAGGGCCCAGGACTGGCAGGCCAGGGCGGCCGTGCACAGGGCGGTACGCCAGCGGTTGGCGGGTACCCACTTCGTCTCGAACGCCGCGCGCACGGCGGCCGGATCGGCGATCCGCTCGGCGGGGCCGGCCGCCTCCAGGGCGTTGTTGAGCGGGATGTTCACCCGGCCGGTGACCACGACGGCGAGCACGTAGAGGACGAGGGCGCCCGTCAGCGCGGGGAGCGGCGCGTGCTCGCCTGCGGGCAGGTGGAGGGCCAGGGCGAGGCCGGTGAAGAGGAGCGCGCCCAGGAAGGCCAGCATGAACCAGCCATTGATGATGGAGGTGTTCACGCGCTGCATGACGGAGACGAGGGTTCGGTCGTCGGAGCGCTTGAGGGCCGGCATCACCGAGACGTCGAAGGCGAAGAAGAGGCCGGCCATCAGGCCCGTGGTGAGCGTCGCGGCGACGAGGGCGGCGAGCCGTGCGATGTCCATGCGGCCTGTCTACGTCCTTGCTCCTGGTTCTGTCCATGGTGGAGTGGGAGCCGAGTGGTCCACGGTGGAGTAGGGGCCGAGCCGAGCAGGCCGGAAAGGCTCGTGGTCGTGGTCGGTGGGCGGGGTACCCTCCGGCTGGGGCTGTGTTCGGATAATGGATTCCGCGATGCGGAAGTCTGGTCCGGAGCTCCGAGCCGCATCTCGGAGCCGGTCCCGGCGTAGACACCAGGAGGAACAGACCGTGACGGACCCCAAGGACCCGCAGGGCCGGCTGGACGCGCTGCGCGGCGACATCGAGCGCCGCAACCCCGCCCAGCCCGAGTTCCACCAGGCCGTACGGGAGGTCCTGGACACCCTGGCCCCCGTTTTCGCAGCACGTCCCGAGTACGCGGAACCGGGTGTGGCCCTGCTGGAGCGGCTCACCGAGCCGGAGCGGCAGATCATCTTCCGGGTGCCGTGGCAGGACGACCGTGGTCGCGTCCACGTCAACCGTGGCTACCGCGTCGAATTCAACAGCGCGCTGGGCCCGTACAAGGGCGGCCTGCGCTTCCACCCGTCCGTGGACATCGGCGTCGTGAAGTTCCTCGGCTTCGAGCAGATCTTCAAGAACGCGCTGACCGGGCTCGGCATCGGCGGCGGCAAGGGCGGCAGCGACTTCGACCCGCGCGGCAGGTCCGATGCCGAGGTCATGCGGTTCTGCCAGTCCTTCATGACCGAGCTCCACCGTCACATTGGTGAGCACACGGATGTCCCCGCGGGCGACATCGGCGTCGGCGGCCGCGAGATCGGCTACCTCTTCGGCCAGTACCGGCGCATCACCAACCGCTGGGAGGCCGGCGTCCTGACCGGCAAGGGCCAGGGCTGGGGCGGCTCGCTGATCCGCCCCCAGGCCACGGGCTACGGCAGCGTGCTGTTCGCCGCCGAAATGCTGGCGGTCAAGGGGCTGTCGCTCGACGGGCTGACGGCCGTTGTCTCCGGTTCGGGCAACGTGGCGCTGTACACGATCGAGAAGCTGCAGCAGCTGGGGGCGAACCCGCTGACCGCGTCCGACTCGCAGGGGTACGTGGTGGACGAGAAGGGCATCGATCTCGCGCTGCTGAAGCAGATCAAGGAGGTCGAGCGCGGGCGCGTGAGCGAGTACGCGCAGCGTCGCGGGCCGTCGGCGCGGTTCGTGCCGGGCGGCCGGGTGTGGGACGTGGCGGCGGAGGTGGCCTTCCCGTCGGCCACGCAGAACGAGCTGAACGCCGATGACGCACGGACGCTGATCGCCAACGGGGTCAGGGCGGTGTCGGAGGGCGCGAACATGCCGACCACGCCGGAGGCGGTGCACCTGCTGCAGGCGGCCGGGGTGTCCTTCGGGCCCGGCAAGGCGGCGAACGCGGGCGGAGTCGCGGTGAGCGCGCTGGAGATGGCGCAGAACGCGGGGCGCGTGGCGTGGAGCGCGGAGCGGGTCGAGGCGGAGCTGGCGGGGATCATGCGGGACATCCACGCGGTGTCGTACGCGACCGCCGAGCGGTACGGCTCCGCCGGAGACTATGTGGCCGGGGCGAACATCGCTGGGTTTGAGCGGGTGGCGGATGCGATGTTGGCGCAGGGGTTGATCTGACGCGCCGGCGCCTTTGGCGCCCCTGACGCGCTGAGGTAGGGGGCTGGGGGTGTGTGTCCCCTACCCGCCCTTCCTCCGTTCCCCGGGCTGCGCCCGGACCGCCGGGAGCCGGGGCTGCGCCCGGGCTCCCGGCGGTCCGCCCTGGACCCCGCGCCTCACACGCCGGCGGGGCTGGGGTGGGCGAGGCCGGGGTGGGCGAGGCCGGGGTGGGCGAGGCTGGGTGGGCTGGGTAGGGGTGGGCGGTCTTAGGGTGGGGCGGTTGATGGTGATCGACTCCGTAGGGGGATCAGTGCTGACCGCGCTCACCGGGGTGTATGGAGACCGGCCCGATGCCCTGCGGGTGGCCGGGCGGGATGCCTCCTATGAGGAACTGCTCGGCGCGGCGCGGGCCGTGGCTGCCGATGTCGCCGGGGCGCCCGCCTTCGCGGTGACCGCGACGGCCTCGCTGGAGACCGTCGCCGCCGTCGTCGGCGGGCTGCTGGCCGGGGTGCCCTTCGTACCGCTGCCGCCCGACGCGGGGCCCGCCGAGCGGGAGCACATCCTGCGGGACTCCGGCGCGGTGCTCGTCGACGTGGACTTCGAACGGCGCGGAGACGGGGACGCGGGCGTGGTGGCGGGCCCCGGGCAGCCGGCGCTGATTCTTTACACCTCCGGGACCACCGGCCCGCCCAAGGGGGTCGTCCTCACCGCCGAAGCCGTGGCCGCCGATCTCGACGCCCTCGCCGAAGCCTGGCAGTGGAGCGCCGAGGACACCCTCGTGCACGGGCTGCCGCTGTTCCATGTGCATGGCCTGGTCCTCGGGGTGCTCGGAGCGCTGCGGACCGGCAGTCGTCTCGTACACACCGGGCGGCCCACCCCGGAGGCCTATGCGGAGGCCGGGGGCAGCCTGTACTTCGGGGTGCCGACCGTGTGGTCCCGTATCGCCGGGGCGCCGGCGGCCGCCGCCGCGCTGGGCGGGGCGCGGCTGCTCGTCTCGGGCAGTGCCGCGCTGCCCGCGCCGGTCTTCCGGGACCTGGAGCGGCTGACCGGGCTGCGGCCCGTGGAGCGGTACGGGATGACCGAGACGCTGATCACCGTCAGCGGGCGCGCGGGCGGGGAGGTGCGGCCCGGCACGGTCGGCACTCCGATCCGGGGCATCCGTACGCGGATCGCGGCGGAGGCGGGCGCGGAGATCGGCGAGCTCCAGCTCACCGGGCCGACGCTGTTCTCCGGGTACTTGGGCCGGCCCGAGGCCACGGCCGCCGCCTATACGGAGGACGGGTGGTTCCGTACGGGCGACATCGCGGCCGTCGACGAGGCCGACGGAGTACACCGGATCGTCGGCCGGGCCTCCATCGACATGATCAAGTCGGGTGGGTACCGGATCGGCGCCGGCGAGATCGAGAACGCTCTGCTGGATCACCCCAAGGTGAGCGAGGCGGCGGTCGTGGGGCTGCCGGACGCGGATCTCGGGCAGCGGATCGTGGCCTTCGTGGTGGCCGAGGGCGTCACGGGTCCGGAACTGACGGACTTCGTCGCCGCGCACCTGTCGGTGCACAAGCGGCCGCGCGAGGTGCGGTTCGTGGCGGCGATTCCGCGCAATGCGATGGGCAAGCCGCAGAAGAAGCTGCTGCTGGGCGACGCCTGACGGTGTGTGTATCGGCGCGGGCGGGCCTGTCGTGCCTGCCCCCTTCTGGGCCCCCGGGTTAGTGGGTGTCGCGGGGGACCAGGTGGCGGGCCAGGACCTCCAGGGCGCGGGTCAGCTCCGGCAGCCGTTCTGCTTCGGTCTCGCCGAGGGCGCGGGCGAGGGCGTCCTCGACCTTGGACGCCCCGGCGGCGCGTACGGCGGCCACGCGCGCGGAGGTGCCGGGGGACTGGCGGACCAGCGTGCGGCGGCGGTCGGCCGGGTCGGGCGAGGTCTGTACGGAGCCGGCCTCGCGCAGGCGGGCGACGGCCCCGGAGACCTGGCTCTGCGGGAGGCCCGTGCGCTGGGCCGTCTCCCCGACCGTGGTGTCGGGGTGCGCGGCGATGTCGCCGGCCACGATCACGACGGAGCGGGTGCCGCCGGCGTACTGTCCCGGGCCGCCGGGGGGCTCGGGCAGGGCCTCTTCGCCGAGCTTCATCAAGGCGCGGCCCAGCAGGAAGAGTTCGATTCCGTCCACGGGAGCACGGTACATCGGAACCGTCGAAGCATCGAAGGAGATGTATCTTTTTTGATCCATCTATATTGATGTATCTGATTCGATGGGTTAGGGTGGTTGCAGAGAGTGGACGGACTGGGGGTCCGGAGCCGCGAGCAAGGAGTGATCATGTCTGTCAGCGTCGAGTCCGCCGTCACCGGCACGCTTCCGGTTCAGGGTGCCGTGATCCACTACCAACTGCAGGGCTCCGGCCCGCTGCTGCTCATCGCGCAGAGCGGGGAGGGGGACGCCGACCGCACGGCGGATCTCGTCCCGCACCTCGCCGACGCCTTCACCGTACTGACCTATGACCGCCGTGGACTCTCGCGCAGCCGGCCGGAGGAGCCCGGCCGGACCGCGTCGCTGGCCGAGCACGCCGAAGACGTACACCGGCTGCTGGCGTCCGTCACCGACGAGCCGGTGATGATGCTCGGGTGCAGCCTGGGGGCCGTCATCGGCCTGCACCTGGCCGTTCGGCACCCGGAGCGGGTGAGCACCCTCATCGCGCACGAGCCGGTGGCCCCGCGGCTGCTGCCCGAGGGGGAGCGGGGCCGGCACGTGGCCGAGCTCGAGGGGTTGCAGGGCATCTACCGCACGGGCGGCCTCGAAGCCGTCTTTCCGGAGATGGCGCGGGTCCTCGGGATAGACCTCGCACGGCGTGACGCGGAGCCGGGCCTGACTCCGCAACCCCTGGACGAGCGCAGGCGGGCCAACTTCGGCTACTTCATCGAGCACGACTTCACGGCGATCGTCGAGGACACCCTCGATGTGGACGCCCTCACCCGGACCCGGACGCGCATCATCCCGGCGCTGGGCACCGCCACCCCGTCCACCGTCTTCGACCACCGGTGCGCGACGGAACTCGCGGCCCTCCTGGACACGGAGATACGGGTCTTCCCGGGCGGCCACAACGGCAACACCACGCACCCCCGGGGCTATGCGGAGCTGCTGCGGGGTGTGCTGGCTCCGGGCGGAGCGTAGGGCGCCGGAAAAGGGCAACGGGGTTTTCGGGCGGGGCAGGTAGCTTGCTCGCATGGACAAGACGTCTGATCAGGTCAGGACCGACTGGCGGGCGCTGATAGCCGCCGGAGTGACCGTCGTGCTGTGGGCCTCCGCGTTCGTTTCCATCCGCTCGGCGGCCGCGCACTTCGAGCCCGGAGCGCTGGCGTTCGGGCGCTTGCTGACAGCCTCGGCCGCGCTCGGGCTGGTATTGGTCGTCAAGCGGGTGCCGCCGCCGCCGAAGCAGGCGTGGCCCGGGATCCTTCTCTCCGGGGTGCTCTGGTTCGGGCTCTACATGGTGACGCTGAACTGGGGCGAGCAGCTCGTGGACGCCGGCACCGCGGCGATGATCGTCAACATCGGCCCGATCGTGATCGCCCTGCTCAGCGGCTGGCTGTTGAAGGAGGGTTTCCCGCCCATGCTGTTGGCGGGCATGGCGGTCTCCTTCGCCGGAGCGGTGCTGGTCGGACTGTCCACCTCGAACGGTGGGACCGCCTCGCTGGGAGGGGTGCTGCTCTGCCTGGTCGCCGCGCTCACGTACGGAGCCGGGGTGGTCGCGCAGAAGCCGGCGCTGGCGTACGCGAGCCCGATCCAGGTGACCACGTACGGCTGCTTCGTCGGTACGGCCGTCACCCTGCCGTTCGTCGGGCAGCTCGTCGACCAGCTTCCCGGGGCCCCGCTCGACGCCGTCCTCAACATGCTCTACCTGGGGCTCTTCCCGACCGCGCTCGCCTTCACCACCTGGACGTACGCGCTGTCGCGGACCACCGCGGGGAAGATGGGCGCGACCACCTACGCGGTGCCCGCCGTCGTGGTGCTCATCGCCTGGATCGCCCTCGACGAGATCCCGGCCGCGCTGACCCTGCTCGGCGGTGCGGTCTGCCTCACCGGCGTCGCCGTCTCCCGGAGACGCCGGGTCCCGGCCTAGCTAGGAGCTGTCCGGCCGATCACGTGGAGGGGGGAGGGCGTGGCCAGCCGGGAGTGGTCGGCCGTTGCTAAAGTGCGCCTCGATGGGTATCCGGGAACGCGACCGCAAGGTGTACCAGCCTCTGCGCAGGGCCGGCCTCCAGGTGATCCCGAACTCGGTGCCGGCGGGCACGATGCCGTACGTCCCCGGATGCGGCGTGGAGGACGTGACCGATGGCTTCTCGCACCGGTACGACACCCCGCGGCTGGTCGAACGGCTCAATGCCGACTGGTACGACCTCGCGGCGTCCTCAGGGTTGTTCGACCATCGGCGCGAGTTCCTCCTGCAGCTCCCACAGGGCACCCGTTCACACCGAGCCGCCCTGGAGCACATGCACTCCGGCAACTGGGCACCGGCGCTCTGGACCCGGGTCCGGCTCCTCGACCGCTGGGACATCATGGGCCGGGGCGCCGCGTCGGCGTTCCTCGGCGTGCACTCGGGTCACCCGGGCTTCGCAATGATGGCCCTCGACGGCAGCGTGTACGTCCGTGCCTCGACGGGTGAGACCGGCATCGGCGTGCTCGCCGTGCGCCACCCGGACCGCTCGGAGAACATCCTGCGGCACCTGGAACGAATCGCGCGCGACGGCTCTCCCTACGTCAACCGTGAGTACACGCAGCGGGTCGCTGCCTGGCTTGCCGGCCGGCCGGGGAGCCCTTCAGGTCGCTGAGCCTGGTGGGCGGGGGGTCGAGGCGCCTCGCTCGGGGATATCGGCCGAGCATTCCTTGTTCAGGTCGTAGAGCCTGCGGCGGTCGTCCTCTGTGTCGCCGAGTCGGGCGAGGGTCGTGAAGCTGAAGCCCGCCGCGCGGCGCCGGTCGACGTACGGCGTGAACGGGCGGAGTCGAAGGTGCGGACCGTGAGTTCGAGGCGGACCCAGTGGACGCTCACGCGAGGCGCAGGTCTATGAAGGGCACGGTGTCGCCGGGGAGGACGTAGCGGTCGAACTCGATGAAGCCGGCTCGTCGCGCGAAGCTGAGGCCCTCCGGGTTGGAGGCGAGGACCACGGTCTCGATCACCTCGCCGCCTCGGGCTCGTGCCTGGGTGAGTGCGTAGGCGTACAGCTCTCGGCCGAACCCCCGTCCCCGGTATGCGGGCAGGACCCGTGCGATCACCGTGGCGGTCGTGGAGCCGGCGGTGGGGGGTCGGACCGTCGTGCATCCGACGAGGGTGTCGCCGAGGTGGGCGATGTGCAGGACGTGGCGCGCGGAGCGCTCCCGTATCTCTTCGAGGGAGAGGACGGCCGTCGGGATGACCGAGTTGTGGACGTGCTGCCAGTCGTTCAGGGCGGCTTCGGAGGCGGCGTGCACCGGGTCGATGCGGAGGGAGGAAGCAGGCGGCGGGGTGTCCTGGGCGGCGGCGTCGAGGAGGACGCGGGCCAGGGCGGAGGGGGCGGAGAACATCGGCCAGTGGCCCGTGTCCAGGGTGACGAGCTGCCAGTCCGGGCCGGTGGACAGGAGCTCCGCCACGTCGGGGTGGGGTTCGGCGCCGTCCAGCAGGCATTTGACGTAGGTCGCGGGGAGCTCGGCGAGCGGGTGGGTCAGTACGGCCGGCTCGGTGAGCGTGGCGCCCGGGTGCGGGGTCGCGTCCGCGAGGAGCCTGGCGATCTGTTCGGAGGTGAGGCCCTGGTCCTCGTAGTCGGCGGCCTGTTGGGGTGGCCAGAAAGCGTTGTTCGCCGCGATGGAGGACTCCACGGCTGAGCGGCCCTCCGGCCAGGCGGAGACGAAGGATCCATTGTGGGTGGGGACGTTGGCGTCGACGAAGACCACCCGGTTCAGGCGGGCGCCGATCCGCTCGGCGGCCTGGCCGACCGGGATGCCGGCGTAACTGTGGCCCACGAGGACCACATCGCGCAGACCGAGTCCGTCGATGGCGTCGACTATGTCCGTGACGTGCGTCTGCTGGCCGGCCGCGACGCCCTGCTTGTCCGCGAGGCCGGACAGGGTCAGCGCGTGGACCTCGTGGTCGCCGCGGCCCGTGGTGCGCAGTGCGGTGCGGAGTTCGGCGGCCACCTCGTCCCATGCCGCCGCTCCCAGCCAGGTGCCTGCCACCAGTACGAAGTCAGTCATGAACGTACGTTAATCGAACCGGATGTCGGCGGTGAGGGGCAGGTGATCGCTGGGGGTGGCGGGGAGCGTACGGACGTGGTGCACGCTGCCCGAGCGGGCCAGGATCTGGTCGATCCGGGCCAGGGGGAATGCGGCGGGCCAGGTGAAGGCGAAGCCGGGGGTGGGTGTCGCCGTTGCTGCCAGGGCGGTGCGGACAGGGGCGAGGCCGCGGTCGTCGGCGGTGCCGTTGAGGTCCCCGAGCAGGACGACGCGGTCGGCGGGTTCCGCGGCGAGGACGGCGCCGAGGAGGAGGGCGCTCTCGTCACGGCGGGCGGAGCCGAAGCCGGAGGCGCCGAGGCGCAGGGAGGGCAGGTGGACGACGTAGACGGCGACGGGTCCGCCGGGGGTGGCGGCGGTGGCGCGCAGGGCGCGGTTCCAGTGGGGGTCGCCGGCGAGGGCCGTTGGCCTGATGTCGACGGGGCGGACGTCGGTGAGCGGGTGGGTCGACCAGAGGCCGACCGTGCCGTGCGTGGCGTGGTGGGGGTAGCCGGCGGCGAGGGTGGCGGCGAAAGCCGTGATGGCGGCGGGGGTGAGCTCCTCGACGGCGATGAGGGCGGGGTGGTCGGCGGCGAGGGCCTTGGCCGTGCGGGAGGGGTTCGGGTTCTCGTCGCCGATGTTGTGCTGGACGGCGGTGAGGGTGGGGTGGGAAGTGGACGGTGTGGCGGGGTGGGAAGTGGACGGTGTGGCGGGGTGGGGGAGGAGGCTGCCGAACTGGCCCAGCCAGGCGGCGGTGGGGAGTAGGAGGGCCAGGGCGGTGGCGGCGGAGCGGCGTCGGAGGGCCAGGGCGAGGAGGAGGGGGACGGCGAGGCCGAGCCAGGGGAGGAACGTTTCCAGCAAGCTGCCGGGATGGCCGGGGGTGTTGGGGACGAGGGAAGGGCGGGTGAGGAGCGCGGCGAGGAGGAGGGAGAGGAGCGCGGGGAGGAGTACGGGGAGGGCTGCCGTGTGGGCTGCGAGCCGGGGGAGCGGGCGGCGGCCGGGGCGGGGCGGCCGGCGGAGGGGGATGAGGAGGGGGCGGGGGAGAGGTTTGGCAGTGGGGCCGGGAGTCGGGTCGGGGGTCGGGCAGGGTGTGGGGCTGGGCGGTGGGCCGGGAGTGGGGTCGGTGGTTGGGCGGGGAGTGGGGCCGGGTGTGGGGTTGGGGGTCGGGCCGGTGGTCGCGTCGGGGGTTGGGCGGGGTGTGGGGCCGGTGGTTGGGCGGGGAGTTGGGCTGGGTGTGGGGCCAGGAGGCAGGTTGGGGGGTGGGGGCGGGTTTGTTTGGGGCATGGGGCCGTTTCTGGCTGGGGGTGGTGGGTCGGGCGGCTGGTACGACGACGTTGGGGGCGGGGGGCCGGTTCCCGCGAGGTGTGCGTCCGCGTCCGGGGAGTAAGCGGTTGCCTTGGGTACGTGGGGGTGGATCCAATGGGCGGATGATCAAACGGGCGCGTCGGGCCGACTTCGGTCGCGTCGGCGTGGGGATAGAGGAGCGCCACACTGTGAACGCCTCGGCATTGCCGTCATCGGGGGAGCGGGCCGGCGGGCCGGCCGTGCGATTGGGGGCCCTCGCGCCGTTGACGCCGCCCGGCTGGGTTGATGCGGGGCGGCACTTGCTCGCGGGGCTCGAGCTGGCCGTGCGCGAGGTCAACGACGCGGGAGGGGTCGGTGGCCGGCCGCTGGAGCTCGTGGTCCGGGATACCGCGGCCGATCCGGAGCGGGCCGCGGCGGCCGTGGAGGAGCTGGCCGGTCTGGGTGTGGCAGCGGTGGTGGGGGAGTACCACAGCGTCGTCGCACGGGCCGCCGCCGCCCGGGCGGACGCCCTCGGCGTGCCGTTCCTCTGCTCCTCCGCGGTCCTCGACGCGCTCACCGAGGAGCCGACGGAGTGGGTCGCGCGCCTGGCCCCGGCCCAGTCCCACGGCTGGCGGACGTACGCGGACTTCCTCCTCGGGGCGGGCCACAGCCGGATCGCGGTGGCGACCCAGCCGAGTGTCTATTGGGCTTCCGGGACCCGCATCCTGCGGGATCATTTCGCTTCCCGCGGCGGGGCCGTGGTCGAGATCGACGCCAACGGGCTCGCCCCCGGGGAGCTGTGCGACGCGCTCGTCGAGCACGGGACGACGGCGCTCCTCCTGCTGGTCGGGTATCCGGAGCCGGCGGCGCCGATCGTCAGGGCCGTACGGGGGGACCGGCGGCTCGGGGAGGTCCTGATCGGCGCCCCGGCCGGGCAGCCGGAGTTCGCTGGATGGGCCGAGGCGTTGGGCGCGGACGGCGCCGGGATCCCCTTCCTGCGCTACCTGCCCGAACGACTCGGTGCCCTCGGCGACCGGGTGGGGAAGGAGCTCCGCGAGCGGCTGGGCGAGGAGCCCTCGTTCGTGGCGTTCGAGGGCTGGGACAGCGTCACCGTCCTCGCCGAGGTGCTGCGTTCGCACGGCACGGACCGGGCGGCCATCGCCGGGGCATGGCCGCGCGTGGAGGTCGAGGGGACCCGCGGACCGATCCGGTTCTCCCGGACGCCGGGGATCAGCGTCTGGCAGTGGGCCTGGACACCGGTCCGTGTGGTCGACCGGGACCCGCAGGAGCTCGGCCGCTTCCGGATCCTGCACGACCGGGGCGAGGGGAACGGCCCGCGCTGACCCGGCACCCGGCCGGCCGCGATGACCCGCCGCCCTGCAGCCGTGGCATGTCTGGGTTCGCCGTAAGATACGTGCTGCCTGGTATAATTTGCACCGGCTGTTTTCGGTGACATGCTCCTACCTCCGAGGAGGTGCATCGATGGCTGCCAGCACCATGGAAGGAGCGAAGGTGTCTCAGAGGGAGGCTTCTCGGCGCACCCGGCGACTCATCGTCGAGGCCGCCGGCGCCGTGTTCGCGGAGAAGGGCTTCAACGGGGCCACGATCGCGGACGTCTACCAGCGGCTCGGCCTGACCAAGGGCGCTTTCTACTACTACTTCAAGGGCAAGGAAGAGCTGGCCCAGGCCGTCCTGGCCAGCCAGATCGACACGGTCGGCTTCCCGGTCCTGCCGCGGAGCACCCGCCTCCAGGAGATGATCGACAAGGGCATGCTCTTTGCCGTTCAGATCCGCAGTGATCCGATCGTGCAGGGCAGCCTGAGGCTCTCCCTGGAGCGCGGCAGCCACCACGAGCACCGTCTGCGGCCCTACCAGGACTGGATCGACCACAACCGGTTCGCCCTGGGGCAGGCCCGTGAGTGCGGCGAACTCCACGCGCACGTGGACCTGGACGCGGTCGCGAACCTCATCGTCGGCGCCTTCACCGGAGTGCAGGTGCTCTCTGAGGTGATGTCCGGCTGGGAGGACCTGGAAGTGCGGGTATCCGTGCTGCTCAGGCACATCATGCCGATCATCGCGCTGCCGACGGTACTGGCCGAACTCGACATGGCTCCCGGCCGCGCCGACCGGGTCGTCGCCGACCTGGAGAAGCACCTGCGGGAACGGGCCGACGCCGAACCCGTCGATCCGGCCGAGCTCCAGGCCTAGTACGTCCCGTGGGAAGAGCCGGCAGCTCGCCGTCGCGATGAGCGCCCGCGCCCGCCCTCGGCATCTCCTGCACCGGTCTCGCATCGGTCTCGCATCGGGATTCTGATCCTGTGGCCATGCCCTCCTTGGGGGCATGGCCACAGGTATGTCCGCAGTCGTGTGGGGAAGGGAAGTGCGAATCATCGCCCCGAAGTTATACCTGCACCGTGGTATGTTTCTGGCCTTCGAGGCTCTGAGCCTCGCAGAAGGGAGCCCCTGCCGTGCAGTTCCAGCAGTTACGCTCGTTCCGTGAGGTAGCCGCCGAGATGAGCTTCACTCGCGCCGCTCGCAACCTCCACTACTCGCAGCCCAGCGTCACGGCCCACATCAAGAACCTCGAGGACGACATCGGGGTCGCGCTGTTCGATCGCGCCGGCGGCCGGGTCCAGCTCACCGAGGCGGGCATGCGACTGCTGCCGCACGTAGAGAAGATCATCCTGATCGCCGAGGCCGCCCGTGTGGACGCCGCCTCCGCCGGCAGTGCCCGTCCCGCCGCCTGACCAGCCGTGGTGACCGTCTCCGTGCCCTCAACAAGGCTTCCCCGACTCGTTGTTGATGCACCCCCTCGAGCGTGATGCCGCCAGGTTGGCGTGGATGGGCAAGGGGCCGTGCGCAGCCCAACAAGAGCTGATCGGCGGCCGAACCTACGCTCGGGCCGATCGAACCGTGCGCCCGGCAGTGGTCGCGTACGGAGGAGCTCGGCGAGGCCGTGCACTGGTTCCGGCAGCACCACCGGATCACCGAGGAGAAGAGGCACCACCATGAACATCCTGCTTTTCGGAGCCAGCGGACACATCGGCAGCGCCATAGCCGGCGAACTGCTCTCCCGCGGGCACGCCGTCACCGGCGTGACCCGCACCGGCGAGATCGCGGGCAACGGCCACGAGGGCCTGAAGGTGATCGCCGGTGACGCCACCAACGCCGACACCGTGGCCGAACTGTCCGCCGCGGGCTACGACGCCGTCGGCTCGGCCGTCGGCCCCAAACTCGGCGTCGACGACGACCACAAGATCATCGTCGGTGCGGCGGGCGCGCTCATCGAGGGCCTGACGCGCAGTGGCGTACGCCGTGTCGTGGTCCTCGGGGGCGCCGGCAGCCTGGAAGTCTCCCCGGGCGTCAAGGTCATCGACAACCCGAACTTCCCGGCCGTCTGGAAGCAGAACGCCCTCGCCCAGAGCGAGGCGCTCGGCCTCTACCGCCAGGCCGGCTCCCTGGACTGGACGTTCATCTCCCCGGCGGCCCAGATCGAGCCCGGTGAGCGCACCGGGACCTATCGCGTCGGCGGTGAACAGCTCCTGGTGGACGCCGAAGGCAAGAGCCGCATCAGCATCGCGGACTACGCGGTCGCCTTCGCGGACGTACTGGAGCGCGGCGAAGCGATCCAGTCCCGCATCACCGTCGCCTACTGATTCCGCGTTCCCCGGAGGGGATCAGAAACATGACGTCACCCGCGACACCGAAGGGCGCCGGCATCGTCCGGTTCGCCATCATCCTCGGTGCCCTCACCGCTCTCGGCCCGCTGGCCAACGACGCCTACATGCCGGGCCTCCCGCAGATCGCCGAGGACCTCGACACCAGTGCCTCGGCGGCCCAACTCAGCCTCACCGCCTGCCTGCTCGGCCTCGGCATCGGCCAGCTCATCGCCGGGCCGGTCAGCGACGCGCTCGGCCGCCGCCGTCCGCTCATCGCCGGTCTGGCGCTGTTCGCCGTCACCGCGCTGCTGTGCGCCTTCGCCCCCGACATCTGGACGCTGGTCGGGCTGCGCGCCCTCCAGGGCCTCGGCGGCGCCACCGGCATCGTCATCGCCTCCGCCGTCGTGCGCGACCGGCACACCGGGCCCGCCGCGGCCCGGTTCTTCGCGATGCTGATGCTCATCACCGGCATCGCGCCGATCCTGGCGCCCGTCCTCGGCGGCCAGCTGATGCTCGTCACCTCGTGGAAGGGCATCTTCATCGGTCTCGCGATCATCGGCGCCCTGATGCTCTTCGGTGTCGCCGGGGCCCTGCCGGAGACGCACCCCGCCGAACGGCGCGTGCGCGGCGGCCTCAAGGCCACCGGCCCGATCTTCCGCCGGCTGCTCGGCGACCGGGTGTTCGTCGGCTACAACCTGGCCTGCGGCTTCGCCTTCGCCGCGATGTTCGCGTACATCTCCGGCTCGACCTTCGTGCTCCAGTCCATCCACGGGATGTCCCCGCAGGCCTACAGCGCCGTCTTCGGCGTCAACGCCCTCGGCCTGGTCATCGCCGCGCAGGTCAGCGGCCGCATCGTGCACAAGACCGGCCCGCGCGCCCTGCTCGCCACCGGTCTGGCGCTCTCCGCGGCCGGCGGCCTCGGGCTGCTCGCCGTCGTCCTCACCGACGCCGGTCTGGCCCCGCTGCTCGTCGCGCTCTTCCTGGTCGTCTCCAGCGTCGGCCTCGTCATGCCGAACTCCTTCGCGCTGGCCCTCCAGGACCACGGCGACGTGGCCGGCTCGGCCGCAGCGCTGCTCGGCCTGTCCCAGCACCTGATCGGCGCGGCCGTGGTCCCGCTCGTCGGCCTCGCCGGCGAGGACAGCGCGGTTCCGATGGGCATCGTCATCGCCGTCCTCGGCGCCGGCGGTCTGCTCTTCTTCGGCCTCACCAAGGGCCACCAGGCCGCCGGCAGCGAGGAGGCCGAGGCACAGGCGCCCGAGGTGCAGGCGGCCGAGACCGTTCCCTCCGCGGTCCGCGAGCCTGTCTAGGACCCTGGCGAAGCAGGCTCCCGCAACGGATGGCCCACCGGGGGTCCGTAGGCGTGTGGGTACGGGCGCGGGTCAGCGGACGACGTCGAAGACGTTCAGCTGCAGGCCGTTGGCGTAGGCCTCGTGCTCGACGAGCTTCAGCTTCTGCGCGTCCTTGTCGGTGGCGCTGAAGAGCCGCTTGCCCGCGCCGAGCAGCAGCGGGAAGACCAGCAGGTGGTACCGGTCGATCAGGCCGGCGTCGGAGAGGGCCCGGTTCAGGGTGGCGCTGCCGTGGACGATGATCGGGCCGCCCTCGGTCTCCTTCAGTGCGGCGACCTCGTCGAGCGAGCGCAGGATCGCGGTCTCGCCCCAGTTCGACACCAGGTCGTCCTCGGCGAGGGTGGTGGAGACGACGTACTTCGGCATCTCCTTGTAGTCGGCGAAGTCCTCCATGCCGGGCCACACCGGGCTGAACGCCTCGTAGCTGGTCCGGCCCAGCAGCATCGCGGAGGCTTCCTTCTGCTCCCGGCCCTTGATCTCGAACGCCTCGGGCAGGAACTCGATGTTCTTGAAGGTCCAGCCGGAGTTGCGGTACCCGGGCTCGCCGCCCGGGGCCTCCACGACGCCGTCGAGTGAGATGAAGGCGGAGCTGATCAGGGTGCGCATCTGGGGTTCCTCGGAATCTCGTGTCGGGCTCTCGGCGGTCCGTCCGGCGCGCCCCGCGACCACCTGCGTGGCTGCCGCGGCGCACCTTTCATGAACTAAGACCGCAGTCCCCCGGGAAACTCATCGGTCCCTGCGAAATTTCTTCCGGGAAAGGCGCGAGTCCTCCAAAGGCGTGCGAACTGCGTCGCCTGCGTCGTCTTCAGTCGCGGTCCGCACTCGGTTCGGCGGCGTCCGAGGGTGCTTCCGGCTTCGTGTGGAGGATCTCGCGGGCCTGTTCCGCGGCGCGGGCGATGCTCTCGGAGACGAAGTCGAGGAAGCGGGCGATGTTCTCCATGCGGGTGCCGGCCGGGGTGCCGGCGCCGAGGACGGCGACGCCCTGCCGTGCCGTCTCGACGATCTGGGCGGCGGAGCGGGCACTGGCCATCATCGACTGGTACCAGATGTCGTCGTCGACGACGTAGCGCTCGCGGCGGCCTTCCCCGCGTTCCCGGCGGACGAGGCCCTGCTCCTCCAGGAACGTGATCGACTTCGACACGGACGCCGGGCTGACCTGGAGGCGCTGGACGAGTTCCGACGCGGTGAGGCTGCCCGTGTCGGTGAGGGTGAGGCAGGCCATCACCCGGGCCGTCATGCCGGGCATGCCCGAAGCCATCATGACGGTGGTGAACACCTCCTCGTAGGCGCGCACGGCCTCGGCGTCCCGTCCGTAGGCCTGCGGGGCCGCCTGCGGTCCGCGGGGCGCGGGTTGCTTGCGCCGGTGCGCGCGGGCTTCGGTGGCGCGGTGGGCCAGGTCGGCGCGGTAGGTGCCGGGGCCGCCGTTGCGCATGACCTCGCGCGTGATAGTCGAGGTCGGTCGGTCCAACTGTCTGGCGATCTCCGCGTAGGCGAGGCCGTCCGCCACTCCCAGGGCGATCTGCTGGCGTTCCTGCTGGGTGAGCCTGCCTCCCGGCATCGCGGTCTCCTTCGTGGGGTGTCGTGCCCCCAGTATAGCGTTTACTTCCATCTCATTGCAACGTCTTGAGTGGTGTCGTTGCATTTGATTCCAGGCTTGCGCAACGATTAAATGCCTTTGACCTGCGATTATTAAGGTTAGTCGCAACGAACTGCTTGTTGGGAGTTGGAAAGCAACGTAGCTTTTCCCTCATCGGAAACAACGAGTCGCAGGAGAAGATCATGCAGAAGTTCGCCACCACCGCCCCGATCTCCACCGTTCTGGACATCCCCGCCGGCATCGTCCGCTTCATCGCCGCGGACCGTGCGGACACCGCGGTCGAGGTCCGGCCCGCCGACGCCTCGAAGGGCCGCGACGTGAAGGCGGCCGAGCAGACCCGGGTCGAGTACGCCGACGGGGTCCTGCGGATCGAGGCCTCGGTGAAGAACCAGCACCTGGGCGCCTCCGGTTCCATTGAGGTGACCGTCCAACTGCCCGCCGGCTCCCGCGTCGAGGCGAAGGCGGCCAGCGCCGAACTCCGGGGCGTCGGACGCCTCGGTGACGTCCTCTTCGAGAGCGCGCAGGGCTCGGTCAAGCTCGATGAGGCCGCGAGCGCCCACCTGACCCTCGCGGCCGGCGACGTCTCGATCGGCCGCCTGGGCGGCCCCGCCCGGATCAGCACCCAGAAGGGCGACCTGCGCATCACCGAGGCCCTGAGCGGCACGGTCGAACTGCGCACCGAGTACGGCGACATCTCGGTCGGCGCCGCTCGCGGGGTCAGCGCCACCCTCGACGCCGGCACCTCCCTCGGCCGGATCCACAACGCCCTGCACAACACCGGCGGCGCCGCCGCCCTCGCCATCCACGCGACCACCGCCTACGGCGACATCACCGCCCGCAGCCTCTGACATCCCTTCACGAAGGAGCACCGCTCATGACCACCTGGGCCATCACGGCGAACGGTCTGCACAAGTCCTACGGCGACAAGACCGTCCTCGACGGCATCGACCTGACAGTCCCCGAAGGAACGGTCTTCGCCCTGCTCGGCCCGAACGGCGCGGGCAAGACCACAGCCGTCAAGATCCTCTCCACCCTCGTCTCCCCGGATCCCGCCTCCGGCGAGATCCGGGTCGGCGGCCACGACCTGGCCGCCGACCCGCGGGGGGCCCGTGGGGTGATCGGTGTGACGGGTCAGTTCTCCGCGGTGGACGGGTTGATCACGGGTGAGGAGAACATGCTCCTCATGGCGGATCTCCACCACCTGTCGAAGCAGGAGGGGCGGCGGGTCGCCGCCGAACTCCTCGAGCGGTTCGACCTGACGGAGGCGGCGAAGAAGCCGGCTTCCACCTACTCGGGTGGGATGAAGCGCCGTCTCGATATCGCGATGACGCTGGTCGGTGATCCGCGGATCATCTTTCTCGACGAGCCGACGACCGGTCTGGATCCCCGTTCCCGGCACAACATGTGGCAGATCATCCGAGAACTGGTCACCGGCGGCGTCACGGTCTTCCTCACCACCCAGTACCTGGAGGAGGCCGATCAGCTCGCGGACCGTATCGCGGTGTTGAACGGCGGGAGGATCGCCGCGGAGGGCACTGCCGAGGAGTTGAAGCGGATGATCCCGGGTGGGCATGTCCGACTGCGGTTCTCCGACCCGGCCGGCTACCGGTCGGCCACCGCAGTACTCGGCGAGGTCAGCCGGGACGACGAGGCGCTGGCGCTGCAGATCCCCAGTGACGGCAGTCAGCGCGCACTGCGCTCGATCCTCGACCGGCTGGACTCCGCCGGAGTCGAAGCGGATGAGCTGACCGTGCACACTCCTGACCTCGATGACGTGTTCTTCGCCCTGACCGGTACCGATCCGCGCCCCGGTTCTTCCACCCTTCCCGGCCAGTCGAAGGAGAACGTCCGATGAGCTCTCTGTCCCTTGCGGTCCGTGATTCGTCCACGATGCTGCGCCGCAACCTCCTGCATGCCCGGCGCTATCCGTCCCTGACGCTGAACTTGCTGCTCACGCCGATCATGCTGTTGCTGCTGTTCGTCTACATCTTCGGAGATGTGATGAGCGCGGGCATCGGCGGCGGCAGCCGCTCCGACTACATCGCCTACCTCGTGCCGGGCCTGCTGTTGATGACGATCGGCTCGACCACGATCGGTACGGCGGTGTCGGTCTCCACCGACATGAGCGAGGGCATCATCGCCCGTTTCCGGACGATGGCGATCCACCGCGGGTCGGTGCTCATCGGGCACGTCATCGGCAGTGTGCTGCAGTCGATCGCGAGTGTGGTCCTGGTGGGCGCTGTCGGGGTGGCCATCGGATTCCGTTCCACGGACGCGACGGCCCTGGAGTGGCTGGCGGCGTTCGGGCTGCTCGTCCTGTTCGCCCTGGCGCTCACCTGGATCGCCGTCGGCATGGGGCTGATCAGCCCGAACGCGGAGGCCGCCAGCAACAACGCGATGCCGATGATCCTGCTCCCACTGCTGTCGAGTGCTTTCGTTCCGGTCGAGGGGATGCCGGGCTGGTTCCAGCCGATCGCCGAGTACCAGCCGTTCACTCCGGCCATCGAAACCCTGCGCGGTCTGCTGCTGGGCAGCGAGATCGGCAACAACGGGTGGATCGCGGTCGCCTGGTGCCTGGGTCTCGCGGTCCTCGGCTACTTCTGGTCGGCCGCAAAGTTCAACAGTGACCCGAAGTAGCGGCCGGGCAGCACAGGCCCCCTCCCGCGCCCCGCTCCGCCCGAAGGCGGCGTACCCCGACAACACGTCGGAGTACGCCGCCTCGTTCGTATGCGCTCGGGGAGCCGTCGGACGCGGCGCCGGTCAGCGGGCGCCGATCAGCAGGGAGGTGGTCGGCACGGTGTTCGTCGCCGCCGAGCGGGCGCGGTGCAGGTCGGTGTGCGGCTCGTCCTGGAGGTTCTGGTCCGCGGTGTAGGCGTGGACCGTGGTCATCAGGCCGTGCTCGATGCCGAGCGCGTCGTCGAGGACCTTGGCCAGCGGGGCCAGGCAGTTGGTCATGATGCGCCAGCGTCGCGGGGTCGGTGAGGTCGTTGACGGCGACCACCTCCAGGCCGGTGCCCCGCTGAAGGGCGGCGTGGAAGAAGCTGCGGCCGATGCGGCCGAATCCGTTGATGCCGACCTTGATCGTCAGGTGAAACTCCTCGTTCGAAACTACATCCATGACCGCATGTGAAGCCGTGTTGTCCGGCCGGTCCTCATCCTCGACCGTACCGGTCGGCAGGTCGGCTGGCTTGCGCAAATACGGCTATTCATTGCCTGTTTGCGCGTAAAGGTCGGGTTTGGTGCCTGCCTCATTGGAATATCTGATGGGAGTGAGTACCTGCATGCAGGTATGTTTTTATAAGGCCTGCCTGTCACGAGGGCACGCTTCCCGGAGCGAGGAGAACGATGGACATGCTGCCGCTGCGCGGGCCGAGCACGGCGCGCGTCATCCGCACACACGGCGAGTTCGTGTACGGGGCCACCGTCCGGCGCGACTTCGGCGACGTCACCATCTCCCTCGTCACCGGGGAGGCCCACGAGGCCGTACGCCCCGGCCGCCACATCCGCCCCGACCCCACCGCGCCACTGCGGGTGTTCCGGGCGCTGGCCGGCGAGATCCACGTCCACCAGGACGGCCGCCGGGGCCGGGCGAGCGGCCCGCAGATCATCTGCTGCGACACCAGCCGCCAGTACCGCCTCCTGCTGCCCGGGCCCTTCCACCTGGTCGAAGTGCAGCTCCCGCACCGGCACCTCGGCATGTCGGCCGGCGACACCGCGAAGCTCACCGCCACCGGCTGGTGCGGGCGGATGGGCGCGGGCGCCCTGCTCTCCCAGCTCCTCGCCGGACTCCACGACCACGGCACCGAGATCCACTCCGCCGTCGACCGGGTCGGCGCCACCGTCGCGGGCCTGACCGCGGCCGTCCTCGCCGACCGGCTGCGCCACGTGGCCGCCGAGGATGAGGTGGCCCGGCACGACCTCATGCTGGGCATCCAGGCGTACATCCGAGCACGGCTTTCCGACCCCGAGCTCACCCCGCGGGCGGTCGCCGAGCACCACAACATCTCGCTGCGCTACCTCCAGCGGATCTTTCAGGAGTGCGGGACCAGTCCCGCCCGGTGGATCCGGGACGAGCGCCTCGCCCGCTGCCGGTCGGAGCTGCGCGACCCGCGGCTCGAGCACCTGCCCGTCGGGGTGATCGGCGGACGGTCCGGCCTCTACCAGGCCTCGCACTTCAGCAGGCTCTTCCGCGACCGGTACGGCCTCACCCCGCGCGGCTACCGGACCATGCGCGAGGCCGTGCCCACCTAAGCCGTGGTAGCGAGCGCAGCGGTGGTGTCGTCTGGTGTCACTGTGGCGCACGATGGCGTCATCGGTCTGACCAGCATGTTTGTGTGTAGTGGTGTCATTGCTCAGCAGCGTGGTGCCACATTGGCTCGACATGGCGCCATGTCTGTGCCATGCTGGGCGACATGGACCTCACGCCCTACGTCACCACCCTCCGCCAAGAGCTCGCCGTCGCCGCCGAGGCCGGCGGCGACGAAGCCCGCAAGCTGGCCGAGAGGCTCACTGCTCCCCTGGAGTCGGCAACCCGGCTGACCCTGCTCAATGTGCTCTCCGCCGCGATGGACGAGATCACCCGCGAACTCGCCCCCGGCTCGGTCGACGTACGGCTGCGAGGGCTCGACCCCGAGTTCGTGGTGACAGTGCCCTCCAGCGAGGGCCGCGCCCCCGCGGAGCCGACCGCGGCTCCGTTCGCCGAACCGCTCGCGCCGCAGGCGTCCGCCGACGGCGACGAGGGTGGCATCGCCCGCGTCAACCTGCGGCTGCCGGCCCACCTGAAGGCCCGTGCTGAAGAGGCCGCGAGCCGTGAGGGGCTGTCGGTCAACGCGTGGCTGGTGCGCGCCGTATCGGCCGCGGTCGACGGCGGCGCCCAGCCCCGTACGGCGGAGAAGTCCCAGAGCGTGGGGCAGAGCTTCACGGGCTGGGTGCGTTAACCCACGCCCCCATCGGTTCCATCACCGCACCGCACTGCACCGCCATCAGTTCTCCCACACCACGTCCCACCAGCGGGGACGCCCAGAAGACTCAAGAGGACGGGACAGCCATGCCTTCTTTCGACACCTCCGAAGCGATCTCGGTCACCGCACACGTGGAGGCCGGCTCCATCCAGTTCACCGCGGGCGACCGCCTCGACACAGTCGTCGCGGTGCAGCCTCGGGACCCGAAGCGGGACAAGGACGTACGGGCGGCCGAGCAGACCGAGGTCGCGTACCGGAGCGGTGTACTGACCATCAGGACGCCCAAGTCCAATCCGTTCGGCCGCCCCGGCATCGTCGACGTGACGGTGGAACTGCCCACGGGCTCACACGTCGACACCACCGGCTCCTGGACCCAGGTGCTCGGCGAGGGCCGGCTCGGCGAGGTCCGGGTGAAGACCTCGTCCGGCGACGTCCGCCTCGACACGACCGGCCCGCTCAAGCTGACCGCGTCGCACGGCTCGATCACCGTGGACCGGGCCGAGGGCGCGACCGAGATCACCACCAGCTCCGGCAGCCTGCGCCTCGGCTTCGTCGACGGCCCCGCCGTCCTGAAGAACTCGCACGGCACCACGACCGTCGGCGCCGCCATCGGCGAGCTGCGGGTGAGCGGTGCCAACGGTGACATCGAGATCCGGCGCGCCGAGGACTCGGTCACCGCCAAGACCGCCCACGGCACCCTGCGGGTGGGCGAAGTCGCCCGTGGAACCGTGGAGTTGGAGACCTCCTACGGGGCCATCGAGGTCGGCGTCCGCGAGGGTACGGCCGCCTGGCTCGACGTCAGCTCGGGTTCCGGTCAGGTGCGCAACACGCTCACCGCGTCCGGGAGCCCGGAGGCGAGCGCGGACACCGTCAAGGTCCGGGCCCGGACGAAGTACGGCAACATCGACGTCCGTCGCGCCATCGCCGCCGGAGCCTGACCGCCCCTCTCTCTCGGCTCCTCTCCCCCGTCACTTAAGCCTTCGAATGGAGGGCCTCATGCCTTCTTCTGTCATGCCCACATCAAGTCGACGGGACGGTCGCCCGTCTCCGGCCGCCGTCTCCACCGTCGGTCTGTGCAAGTCCTACGGCGACAAGACCGTCCTCGACGGCATCGACCTGAGCATCCCGGCCGGTTCCGTGTTCGCACTGCTCGGGCCCAACGGCGCCGGCAAGACCACCGTCGTGAAGATCCTGTCCACGCTCATCACCGCCGACGGCGGTCAGGCCCAGGTCGCGGGCCACGACATCGCGGCCTCCCCGGGCGGGGTGCGCGCCGCGATCGGTGTGACGGGGCAGTTCTCGGCGGTGGACGGGTTGATCACCGGTGAGGAGAACATGCTCCTCATGGCGGATCTGCACCACCTGTCGAAGGGGGAGGGGCGGCGGGTCAGCGCCGAGTTGTTGGAGCGGTTCGACCTGGTGGAGGCGGCTAAGAAGCCGGCTTCCACCTACTCCGGCGGGATGAAGCGCCGGCTGGACATCGCCATGACCCTGGTGGGCAACCCGCGGATCATCTTTCTCGACGAGCCGACGACCGGTCTGGATCCCCGTTCCCGGCACAACATGTGGCAGATCATTCGTGAGCTGGTCTCCGGTGGTGTGACGGTCTTCCTGACCACGCAGTACCTGGAGGAGGCCGACGAACTCGCCGATCGGATCGCGGTGCTGAACGACGGAAAGATCGCCGCGGAGGGCACTGCCGAGGAGCTGAAGCGGATGATCCCGGGTGGGCATGTCCGACTGCGGTTCTCCGACCCGGCCGGCTACCGGTCGGCCACCGCAGTACTCGGCGAGGTCAGCCGGGACGACGAGGCGCTGGCGCTGCAGATCCCCAGTGACGGCAGTCAGCGCGCACTGCGCTCGATCCTCGACCGGCTGGACTCCGCCGGAGTCGAAGCGGATGAGCTGACCGTCCACACGCCTGACCTCGATGACGTGTTCTTCGCCCTGACCGGCACCGATCCGCGCCCCAGTTCTTCCACCCTGCCCGCTCAGTTGAAGGAGAACGTCCGATGAGTTCCCTGTCCCTCGCGGTCCGTGATTCGTCCACGATGCTGCGCCGCAACCTCCTGCATGCCCGGCGCTACCCGTCCCTGACGCTGAATCTGCTGCTCACGCCGATCATGCTGTTGCTGCTGTTCGTCTACATCTTCGGAGATGTGATGAGCGCGGGCATCGGCGGCGGCAGCCGCTCCGACTACATCGCCTACCTCGTGCCGGGCCTGCTGTTGATGACGATCGGCTCGACCACGATCGGTACGGCGGTGTCGGTCTCCACCGACATGAGCGAGGGCATCATCGCCCGTTTCCGGACGATGGCGATCCACCGCGGGTCGGTGCTCATCGGGCACGTCATCGGCAGTGTGCTGCAGTCGATCGCGAGTGTGGTCCTGGTGGGCGCTGTCGGGGTGGCGATCGGGTTCCGTTCCACGGACGCGACGGCTCTGGAGTGGCTGGCGGCGTTCGGGCTGCTCGTTCTGTTCGCCCTGGCGTTCACCTGGATCGCGGTCGGCATGGGGCTGATCAGTCCGAACGCGGAGGCGGCCAGCAACAATGCGCTGCCGATGATCCTGCTGCCGCTGCTGTCGAGTGCTTTCGTTCCGGTCGAGGGGATGCCGGGCTGGTTCCAGCCGATCGCCGAGTACCAGCCGTTCACTCCGGCCATCGAAACCCTGCGCGGTCTGCTGCTGGGCAGCGAGATCGGCAACAACGGGTGGATCGCGGTCGCCTGGTGCCTGGGTCTCGCGGTCCTCGGCTACTTCTGGTCGGCCGCAAAGTTCAACAGTGACCCGAAGTAGCGGTGCGGGTAGCGCAGGTCATCGAGGGGTGTAGCCAAGGGACGGGGCGGCGGTAGCGGCGGGTTTCGCGGCGTGCGGCCGCTCCGTCAGCAGGAGGGTGGCGGTCAGCACGAGGAAGGTGGCTGCCGAGGCGTGCACGGTCAGCGCCGTTGCCACGGTGCCGCCGTGGGTGACCACCGCCAGTGCATCGCCCACCGGTATGACCACGTTGATCAGCACGACCCAGCCGAGGATGCGGCGCCGGCCGAGGCCGAGCAGGAGGAGCGTGACGCCCGCCGTGGCGATGTCGCGCACGCCCTTGACGATGAAGTAGCCGTCCGCGTTGCCCGTCGGCCAGGGGTCGATGCCGTAGCTCGTGGGGGCGCCGCCGGGATTGAGCAGGAAGTTCAGGCCGAAGAGCAACGGTGCGGCCCCGGCGAGCAGGGACAGCAGGGTGGTCAGGCGATGCATCGTCATGAGTGTTCTCCCCAGTGCGCTGGCAGACGGATTCCGGTACGAGGGTGGTCAGGACCGCGGGCTCAGACGAGGGCGGCGACGAGCAGGGCGAAGGCGGCGACGATGACGGCGACGCGGACGTAGTGGAAGCGTTCCCAGCGGTTCAGCTGCTCCTTCCAGTCGGCGGGCCGGTTCTCGGGGGTCCACGTCTTGTTCCGGTTGTTGATCGGGACGAGCAGCAGGAGCGACATGACCACGCTGAGGATCAGCAGCGCGCCGGCGGTGACGACGAGGCCGGTGCCCTGGTGGTGCCATCCGGCGACGGCCCAGACCGCGACGAGGACGAGCGAGGTGATGTACCAGACCGGCATCACGGCCCCGAGCATCCGGCCCCCGTGGGCCTTGCCGAGTTGGCCGCTGTCCTCCGGGAGGGCGTCGAGGATCCGGTTCATGACGAAGGCGACGGAGAACTCCACCCCCACCATCACGCCGACGACCACGGTGGTGATGACCTCGAGTGCGTTGAGCATGATGACCCTCTCGGAATCTAGTGCTGCTAGGTGATGAGGCAACGCTAGCGTTATTGCCGCTCGATTGTCTAGCGATGCTAGGATCGAATCATGTCGGTACAGGAACGCAAGCAGCGCGAACGGGCGGAGCGTGAGCGCCTCATCGTGGCGACGGCCCGCGAACTCGCCGAGCAGCAGGGCTGGGACGCGGTCACCACCCGCCGGCTCGCCGAGCGCATCGAATACAGCCAGCCCGTCCTCTACAGCCACTTCCGTGGCAAACGCGAGATCATCGGCGCCGTCGCCCTCGAAGGCGCCACCGAGATGGCCGCGGCGCTGCGGGCCGCGACCTCCGCCGCGGACGGCCCCCGCGCCCGGGTCGCCGCCCTCGCCCGCACCTACCTCGACTTCGCCGCACGCAACCCGGCGGTCTACGACGCCATGTTCCAGCTCGACGGCGGCCTGCCCTTCGCGGACGAGGACACCCCGCAACCCCTGAAGGACGGCTTCGCCGCCCTCCAGGAAGGCCTCGGAGAGGCCGCCGGGGACGGCGTCCACCCGGGACTGTTCACCGAGACGTTCTGGGCGGCCCTGCACGGACTGGCCACCCTGACCCGGGCGCGACGGCTCCCGCCGCAGGACGCCGAGCGCAGGGTGGAGCTGCTGGTGGACCGGCTCGCCATGGTCTGACACGCCGCCCCATGGCCGTGGAGGGAGCGTCCTGGTGTCGGACGCTCCCTCCACGGTTTTCAGAGGGCCGCGGCGGCCCCGGCCGCGGCTGTGATGCCTCTGACCAGTCCCGACAGCCACTGTCCGGGCCGGCGGGTGCGCGTCGGCCGGGGGCGGCCGGGGGCGCCGGCGGCCGGTTCGGTGACGGGCTCGGGGGTGCGCGTCGGCGTGGTGTCCGCGCGGTGGGAGAGCTCCGGCACCGGTACGGGCTCCACCTCGGGTCGGGGCCCCGGCAGGGTGAGTACGGTGGCCAGGGCGGACTTGGTCTGGTGGAGGTCCTCCTCGAGTGCGGTCAGGCGCTGGTGCATGTTGTGGTCGGCGGTGCCGTTGCGGGCGGCCTCGATGCGGTCCCACGCCGCGAGCCAGCGCATGACCTCGGACTCCTTGGTCACCCCGCAGGCCCGCACGAAGTAGGCCAGGAGGTCGCGGCGGCAGTGCCGTGTGCCGTTGAGTACCGCGCCGAGCGTGCTGCGCGGCAGCATGGTGACGGTGCTCGAACCGGGCGTGGCCCGCGTCCCCAGTTCGCGCAGGGACGGGTTTCCGACGCGAAGACGCAGGTCTCGCATGGCGTGGAGCAGGTCGGCCGGCTCGGAGATGTACTGGGGCGCCATCGCCGGCCGCCGCGGTACGGAGCCGGTCTTGCCGGGGGTCCGGATGGAGGCGGCCTTCGTCCACAGCCGCCGGGCCTCGGTGATGCTGCCGCCGCACGCCTTGGTGTAGGCCTCGACGACGCGCCACGCCGGGACGCTGGGCCGCTGCCCGGAGGCGGGGACCAACTCGGCGCGGTACAGGGTGCTGCGGGAGGTGGGCAGGCCCACCTGTTCGGTTCGCTCCGCCACCTGGCTGATGGTGAGGCCCGAGGCCTGTCGCAGTGACAGCAGCCACTGCGACAGGCCTCGGGTGTGCTCAGCCAGGGCGCTGTTGATGCGCCCCACCGCGGTCTCCTAGGAGGCCTGGCGGCGGGCGGCGGTGAGCGTGTCGACCAGCCGGCGGATCAGCTCGATGGCGAGCAGGCCTCCGACGGCGAGGACGGTGATGACGGTCTCGACCGGCATTCCGTAGAGGGTGAGTGCGGCGGTGAGGAGGATGACGATGACCACGATGATCGTGGCGGGCACCGGAACCAGGGTTCCGGTGCTCGTCGTCGGAGCCTCCACGCACGCCGCGGCTGCGCGCGCGGTCTTCTTCTTCAACTGATTCTCCTGAGGGGGTCTCGTTGCCACTCGACAGGCCCACCAGATGGCCGACGGCCTTGCAGGGCCGAAGGTCGTAGACCTTCCCACAGCGTTCAGGAGCCCTCATGTACGCGTCTACAGTCGCTCGGAGCCCCATTCCACTTTGTCCCACTGGAAGTTGAGATGGCGTCAGGGGGAATCCCGCAGGCCAACGGCCCACCGTTCCGCCCGCGCGCACGGGAGATGCCGGTGCTGTCCCACGTGCTGAGGCCATGAGGCCTTGTCCCGCCGGTCTGGAACCCCGACGCTTCGATCCGTAGCCCGAAAGACTCGGGCCCCACGGAGGGGGAGTGAAGGCGATGCACGTCACGACCTGGATCAATCCATGGCCAGTGCTTCAGTCCCTCGTCTTGCTCTGCGCCGGCTTCCTTCCGTGGAGGACCTCCGCGCCACTCGTGGGCACCTTCGCGCCGCCACGGGACTCGGCCACGCAGACGTGGCACGGGTTGCTCCGCGCGTCTCCCGGATGATCCCGGAGCCCCGTCCGCATGCCTGCAGGTCAGGCGGGTCAGGCAGGTCAGGCATGTCTGGGATGGGGGGAATCCCGCCTGCCTTCCCTGGGGGAACTCCCGGACGCGGTCTCTGACCGTGCCGGTCTTTCCGGACGACTTCCGGAGCCGTATGCCCCCATGCCCACATGCCCTCATGTCCACGTGTCCGCATGCCGCATACCCGCAGCTCAGAGGCATGTCCGGGACCTGGCGAACCATGTCCGCCTCCATGGGGCGGATCTCTCAGACGCGGTCTCCCCGGGCCGTTGCCACTCGACACCAACAGGGGAAACTGGTCGGATCTCGTTGCAGCGAGCCCGGCCCCGGGTGCAGCCACTGGCTGCACCCTGAGCTTTGAAGGACGGGAAGGACCACAGGCCGAGTACCTGGTCCAACCCGAAGGAGCGGGAGAGGAACCTCCCGGCCGGCCGGCGGGCGGCGGTGCGCAGGCGCTGCCGGAACGCCGGCTGCGTGTTCCACGTCCCGGTGGCCGAAGCCAAGTTGAAACGACAGGGGCGCAGCCGCATCCGCCGCCCCGGCCCGCCCCGCGCGGCCCGCCCTCTCGGGCGGCCGGTTGCCCCGGCTTGATCAAGACGCACGGCGGCTACCACCTGCGCCATCCCGCCACCGGCGAGTTCACCCTCCAGTACGAAAGCCTCAACCTGCCCGGCGATCCCGACCAGAAGCTGATCATGTACACCGCCGAGGCCGGATCCCCGTCGGAGGCGGCGCTGCGGATCCTCGCCGCGCAGACCCGGGACGTGGACCCCGTACTCGCCGTGCGCCCGGCCGGGGGAGCCCGTACGCCGGTGCAGTGACCGCGCGCGGCGACCGCGCCGTGAGGGTGCTTTCCCGTGGCCGGCTCGCAGCATGCTGCGAGCCGGAATGCCGGAAGCTGCACCCGGAACGGGGCCGGGCGGACGGGACCCGCTGTCAGAGTGGAATGGCCATCCCCGCTTCCGAAGGAGCCACCACCATGGCCCAGACCCAGACCCAGAAGAACCCGCTCGCCGTCACGACCGGTGTGCTGATCGCCCTCCTGGCCTCGTCCACCGTGCTGTTCGACGGCACCGCGCGGTACGTCGTCATGGGTGTGCTCGCCGTCGGCGTGCTCTCCTGCGCCCGCGCGCTCCAGCGGTCCCGCGCGTAGCCGTGGCCGTCTTAGCGGGAGTCCGCGAAGGGGGAGCACCTCCGACGCGGACTCCGTGCTTACCGGGCGGCCGCCCCGGCCGCCCCGCTCAGATCCAGCCGCGCTCCCGCGCGAGCAGCGCCGCGTGGAACCGGTTCGACGCGTCGAGCCGGTGCATCAGCGTCGCCACGTACTTGCGGTACGTCCGCACCGAGATCCCCACGTCCCGCGCCCCGTTCTCGTCCTTGTCGGCCGTGCACAGCGACTCCAGGATCCGGCGCTCCAGTTCGGTGGGGCACTCGCCCTCCGCCGCCGGCCCCTCTTCGTCCGCCGCCGCCGGTATTTCCTGCGCCTGGCCCCACATCCGGTCGAAGAGCGACACCAGCGTGGTCACCAGGCCCGGTTCACGGGTCAGCAGCGCTCCGCGCTTGCTGTCGGAGGGGTCGATCGGCGTCAGCGCTGCCGCCCGGTCGAAGATGAGGATGCGCTCCAGGTCGAGGCGGGACACCCGTACCTCCGCCCCCTTGCCGACCATCTCCCGCAAGTACGCCATCGTGGCCGGGTCGGCCAGCGCGGCCGCCCCGAACAGGCTGCGCATCCGGATCCCGCGCCGCAGGATGCGGGCGTCGGCCGGCCGGGAGGTTTCGATGATCTCGGGCCGCATCACCCCCGAGGGCCACGTGGTCATGGACTCCGACCGGGTGAAGAACGTCAGCTCGTCGATGGCCGCCCGCACCTGCTCGATGCCCATCAGCCGCTCCATGGGAGGCCGGTCCGCCCCCGCGATCGCGTCCGAGGTCGTGGCCGCGTCCCGTTCCGCGAGCAGTGAGGCCACGATCGCGTCCGCCGCCGCCCTGGTCTCCATCTCCTGCCGCATCCGGGCGAGCCGGGCGTCGATCAGGTGCTGCACCGCCTTGGCGGGACTGACCGGGCGCAGCAGCCCGTCGGTCATCGCGGCGAGACCGAGGGCCGTGGCCCGCTGCCGCAGGGCGCACACCGCCTCCTCGTCCAGATCGGCGTGCCGCACGAGCTGTTCGGGATCGGCGCCGCCGCTCCTGAGCAGGACGCGGTAGAAGCGTTCGTCCTCCGGATCGATATCGAGAAACGCCAGATCCGGATCCCCCATGGATTCCCCCAACGCCGTGGCCGGTCATTACCTGGCCTAGATCTACCTGTTACCCCGGGTCGAGGCTACGGCAATGATCCATTCCGCTTCCAGGTCCAGTGCGGAAGGGGGCCGCGGACGGTGCAGTAAGTGACCTCGCAGAACGCAGCAAGCTGCGCGTGACAGCCCTCGAACGAAGCCTTTCCGAACGGCAGAGTTGTGGTCACAAGGAGCCGCCGGGAAAAACACCGGAGGCCACCGGAACCGGGTGGGAAAAGGCCGGATCCGGGACGGACCGCAAATCAAGGGGGAACCACCGTGATGAAGCGCCTCAGCGTCACTCTCGCCGCCGCCGTACTGATCGGCCTGGCCGGTGCCGGCACCGCGAACGCCGACGCTCCGACCCCGCTTCCCGCACCCGGCACCCAGGTCTGCGTACCGATTCCGGCCGGTCTGCCGGTCCCCGACGTCTGCGTGATCATCCCGGGCCGCGACACCCACAACTGGGACTAGTACCCCCTCCGGCAGGCTCCTGCCGGAGGGGACCGGGAAATGATCTCCGCCCCGCAATTCCCGGCCCGGTCCCGCGATATCCGATCTTCCTCGACCATTGCGATCTTCAATCATCCGGCTCCCGGGAAACGAACTCCCGGACCCCGAGCACAAGGAGAGAAAGTCCGATGACCGCCTACTCGGTGCTCGTCCCCTTCGTTCCGAGCCGCCCCGAGCAGCTCCTGCCCTTCGCCGGGCTCGTCCACTGGACCGGGGCCGAACGCCTCTGGCAGGGACAGAGCCTGGTCACCGAGACCCACCAGGCCTTCGCCCACGCGGCCGGCGCCGGATTCAGGGTCCCCGTCGGGCTCGGAGTGACCCTGATGCCGCTGCGCCACCCCACGGAGGCCGCCCTCCAGGCCCGTTCGCTGGCGCTGGTGACGGGTCAGCCGGTACTCGCCGGCTACGGGCCGGGAGCCCCCGCGGTGCAGAAGGCGCTGCTCGGAGCCCCGTACCGGAGCCCGCTCACCGCCGCCCGGGAGTACCTGACCGCCGTACGCGCCGCCCTCGACGGTACGGACACGCTGCTGGACGGGGAGTACCTGCACCAGGAGGCGCTGCTCCCGCCGGTGCCCGGACCGCCCGTCGAGATCGGGCTCGGTGTCCTGCGCCCCGGCATGGCGAGGGTGGCCGGAGAGGTGGCCGACGCGGCGATCTGCTGGCTCACCCCCGCCCGCTACCTGGCCGACACGATCGTGCCCGAGGTGCAGAAGAGCGCCGAGAGCGCGGACCGGCCGGCGCCCAAGGTGGTGGCCATGGTGCCGATCGCCCTGGCGGCGCCCGACCGGGACCCCGTAAGCCTCGCCCTCGCCTCCAACCGGCACCACCTGAAGGCGCCGCACTACCAGGACATGCTCCGGCGCGGCGGTGTCGAACTCCCCGCCGCCACCGGTTCGCAGACGGACGACGAGCGGGCGCGGGGCGCGGCGCTGGTCGCCGGCGACGCCTTCCTCTACGGGGAGCCCGCCGAACTCCTCGCGAAACTCGATGCCTTCCGCGAGGCGGGCGTCGACGAGATCGTCCTCAACGTCACGGGCGTGGCCCAGCTGTACGGCGCCCAGGTCGCGAGCCGTGAACTGCGCACGCTGCTCACGGTCCTCGGACTCGCCTCCTGACCCGAGGCGGCCCGGGCCCCGTGCCCGCACCCCCGTGCCCGCACCCCCCGTACCTCCGCTCGCCGGCACCCCCTGCCTGCACGCACCCCTGCCCGCACGCACCCCTGCCCGCACGCACCCCCGCAGACTTCCGGCCGCCCGGCCGATCCCCCTCCAGCTCCGCGTCATCAGGCGCCCGCGTCCACCCACGCACTCACGTTAGGCATGTTCATGACACTCACTTCCGTCAAGGCCCACGCCTTGCAGTGGGGCACCGGACGCCCCCTGGCCGCACTCGCCCCCCGCCCGCCGTTCACCGCGACGGTCGTCCTGGAGGACGCCGCCCACCTCGACGCCCTGCTCGGCAGCGGAGTGGCCGGCCCCGGCACCGTCGTCCTGGTCCCCGGGGACGAACCGACCGCGGAGCCCGAGCCGCACGAGGCCACCGGCGCCCAGGTCATCGTCTGGCAGGGCTCGCTGGGCGAACCCGGCGCGGAGGCCGGACTGCACCCCGACTTCTACCTCCAGGTGCAGGCCTACTCGATCACCCCCTACCTCTCCGTCCTCGGACCCACCCTGGTCCGCATCGTCGAGGAAGCCGACTTCCAGGCCTTCCTGGAGGACGCCGACCGGGCCCTGAACGACGGCGAGTTCTCCGCCTTCCTGACCCACCCCTCCGTCCAGCTCGCCGACCTCGGAGCCCTCGGTGGCAACGGCGACGGCGACGGCCCGGCCCTGCGCCTCTACGTCTGCGCCGACGGAGCCGTCAGCGTCGCCCCCGGCGCCGCACCCCTCGGCCCCGTCGGCACCCCCGCCGCCGAACTGCACCGGGCCTGGGAGGACTCCACCGGCGCCCTGGACGGCGTACTCGACGAGGACCTGCGCCGCGAGCAGCTCGCCGCCCGGCCCTGGATCTCCCGCTACCTGGCCGCCGTCGGCGCCATCCGCGAAGCCGTCACCCGAGGCCTCGAACAGCCCCGCGTCTCCGGCTTCGGCGGCCGCCTCGTCCCCGCCCTCGCCGCCCACGCCGCACCCCAGGACAGCTCCGGCGACACCCCGGTGCTGCTCTTCAACGCCGAACAGGCCCTGATCCACCACCCCGGGGACCGCCGCACCATCGCCCTCTCCCCGGACGCCGCCCAGGCCGCCGAAGCCCTGCTCGTCACCGGCACCGCCCGGGCCGCCGCCGACTACGCCGACCCGGCCACCGTCGACGCCGTCGCCGCCTACTTCTCCGGCATCGGACTGCCCCTCACCGAGTCCGCCGCCCCCCGTACGGCCCCCCGCACCGCCACCCCCGACGCCACGGAAGGAGCGACCCGCTGATGGGCGCCATGCTGCTCAGCCCCGCCGCCGCGGGCACCGGCCTCACCGGCCGCGCCGCCGAGGCCGTCGCCGAACTCGGTGACCGGGCCGTCCTGTGCGACCTCTACGACGAGGCCGGCGCCCCCGTCTACCACGACATCGCCGGCACCACCCCGCACGAGGTCCGCGAACTCCTCACCACCCTGCGCCGCATCCCCGGCCCGGTCCTCGACCTGGCCGCCGGCTCCGGCCGGCTGACGTTCCCCTTCCTGGCCCTCGGCCGCGAGGTCACCGCCCTCGAACTCTCCGGCCACATGATCGGACTGCTCAGGGAACGGCTCGCCGCCACCCCGGCCTCCCTGCAGGGCCGCTGCACCCCCGTCCAGGCGGACATGAGCGACTTCTCGCTCGGCCGCCGCTTCGGCGCCGTCGTCCTCGGCACCACCTCCATCTCGCTCCTCCCGCCGGAGGCCCGCCCCGGCCTCTATCGGTGCGTACGGGAACACCTGGCGCCCGGCGGCAGGTTCCTGCTCACCACCGTCGAGGTGGACGCCGCCGACGACGGCAGCGACGAGAGCGAGATCCTCGCCCCCGGCGAGATCACCGGCCGCTCCTACCGGATGATCGAACAGTGGACCTCGGGCAACAGCTCCCGCACGGTCACCGTCATCCCCGCGGACCCGCCGGCCGAAGGCCCCGTCCACGTCGCCACCACCACCATCGGCGTGATGCCCGCACCGCTGCTGGTCGCCGAGCTCGAAGCCGCCGGCTTCGCCATCCGCTCCACCACGCCCATCCCGGGCGGCGGGCGCCACCACGACGTCCTCCTGGAAGCCGAGGCCCTGTGATGACCACCGCCCTGCCCACCCTGCCCGGACAGGACGAGGCTCCCGACCACGGCCACCCGGCCCTGTGGACCTCCCTGCTCCCGCCCTCCGCCCACGGCGACGACGCCATCTGCGCCGTCTCCGCCGAGGGGATGTACGTACGGTTCGCCGACGGCAGCGAACTCCTCGACGGCGACTCGGGCCTGTGGAACGCCAACCTCGGCCACGGCAACCGGCACATCGCCGAGGCCTGCCACCAGGCCCTGCTCAACGCCTCGTACCTGAGCGTCTTCCGCTACGAACACCCCTACGCCCGGCAGGCCGCCGAGGACCTGGTGGAGCTCTGCGGAGCCGACCACTTCGCCCGCGTCCTCTTCTCCACCTCCGGCGGCGCGGCCAACGACCTGGTCATGAAGACCGCCCGGCACTACCACGCCCTGCGCGGCGCCGAGAAGCGCAAGATCATCGTGGGGCTGCGCGGCAGCTACCACGGCCTGACCTTCGGCGGCTTCGCCCTCACCGGCGAGAACCTCGGCCAGCAGCTCTACGGAGTCGACCAGCGCCTGGTGCGCCACGTCACCCCCAACGACCCCGCCGACATCGAGAAGCTGATGCGGGCCCAGGGCTCCCAGATCGCGGCCGTCGTCATCGAACCCGTCCTCGGCAGCGGCGCCGTCCCCCTCACCGACGAGTACCTCCAGACCCTCTTCCGGCTCCGCGAGGAACACGGGTTCCTGCTCGCCGCCGACGAGGTGGCCACCGGATTCGGCCGCACCGGATCGATGTTCGCCTCTCAGCTGTGGCCCGAACGCCCCGACCTGCTGGTCACCTCCAAGGGCCTGACCAACGGCACCTGCGCGGCCGCCGCCGTCATCGTCTCCCGGACGATCGCCGACGCCTTCCGCGAAGCCGACGCCACCTTGACCCACGGCGAAACCCAGGCCGGCACCCCCGTCACCTGCGCCGCGATCATCGCCACCATCGAGGAGATGCGCCGCCTCGACGCCGTCTCCCGGGGCCGGCGCGCCGCCGAGACCCTCGGCGCCCACCTGGACCGGCTCGTCGCCGAACACCCCCTCTTCGACTCCCACGACGGCCGCGGCCTCTTCCGCTCCATGCGCCTCCTCACGGCCGACGGCGAACCACTGCCGCAGGCCCGGGTCCTCGACCTGATCGCCGCCATCCGGGCGGCGGGCGCCATCGTCCACGCCGGCGTCCACGGCATCCAGATCATGCCGCCGCTCACCGCGACGGACGCCGAGATCGACGCCCTCATGGAAGCCGTCCGCACCGGAGTCGAAAGCTTCTCCGGAGGACTGCGGTGAACATCGCCTGGTCCGGATCCACCCGGCTGCTCATCGGCCCCGAAGGGCTCAGCGACTGGCTGGCGGACTTCGACGACGCCCACCCGGCAGGGGGGAACCGTCCCGTCACCGCCCTGCTCCTCGACCCGGCCGTCGCGAACTCCCGCATCACCGCCCTGGTGACCGCGGAACTGGACCGGGCGGGACACACCACCCACACCATCGTCCCCGACGGAGACGGAGGCCCGGACGAGATCCTCGCCCTGGCCCGCGCCACCGCCGGCGCCGGACTCATCGCCGTCATCGGCGGCGGAGCCCTCCTCGACCGGGCCAAGCTCCTGTCCGTGGCCCACGCGGACGAGCGGGCCCGCGCGGCCCTGCGCACCACCGGCCGCAGCGGACTGCTCACCCTGGACCCGCGCACCCGCCGCACCCGCCCGCTGCTCGCCGTACCCACCACGGTCGGCACCGGATCCGAACTCAGCCGGGTCGCCTGCCTGCCGCACAACAGTGGCAAACGGCTCGTCATGGGAGACGCCCTCGCCCCCGACGCGGCCCTGCTGGACCCGGCCGCCACCGAGACCCTGCCCGGCGAGCTGCTGATCGAAGGAGCCCTCGAAGCGGTCTTCCGCACCGTCGGCCCCTACGTCGGCAACCTGACCGACCGAGCCGTCGAGGACGCCCTCGCCCAGACCGCCGCCACCCAGCTGGTCCGCCTCGGCGGAGCACTGGCCCGGCAACTGGCCGACGGACAGGCCCCCGACGCCACGCTCCGCACCGACCTGGCCCGGCTGAGCGGACTGACCCAGTCCACCTGGCTCTGCTACGGCAGGGACCTGTTCAGCACCGAGGGCTGGATGATCGCCAACGAACTCTCCAGCGCCCTGGGCATCCGCAAGATGACCGCCGTCGCGGCCATCCTGCCGGCCCTGTGGCGGGCCGTCCTCGCCGGCGACACCCGGCTCGGCTCCGCCGCCCGCCTGCGGGGGATCTGGGAACTGCTCCGCTCGGCCGACAGCAGCGGCGACCCGCTGCCCGCCGAGCCGGTGGCAGGCATCAGCGCCCTGATGAACCGCTGGGGCATCGCCCGCGACATCGCCGTCACCCCGCAGCTGCTCGACGCGGTGGCCCGCAGGACCGTACGGGCCTGGGGCGCGGGCCTCCCGATGCTCGGCGGCCTGCGCGCGGCCGACGTCAACGCCCTGCTCAGCGAAGCGGCCTGAACTCCCGCGCCGCACCCACAGACTTCCGCGCCGGCTTGGCGCGGGGACCGCACCACTCGCTTCCCACGGAAGGAAAACCGTCATGGACAACAACACGTTCGACGTTGCCGCCGATGTGAACCACCTGGAGCTCGGTCTCCAGGAGCTCGAGGTCATGGAGGCCCCGGGCTGGTGGACGACCGGTGGCGTCGTCGTCGGCATCTCCCTCGTCTCGGTGGTCATGACCTGATCCGACCCGGATCACACCGCACCACCCCCCCTGCACGACACAACCCGCACCACCCCTCACGGAAGGAAAACCGTCATGGACAACAACACGTTCGACGTTGCCGCCGATGTGAACCACCTGGAGCTCGGCCTGCAGGAGCTCGAGGTCATGGAGGCTCCGGGCTGGTGGACGACCGGTGGCGTCGTCGTCGGCATCTCCCTCGTCTCGGTGGTCATGACCTGATCCGACCCGGATCACACCGCACCACCCCTGACACACCGGCACCACCTCTGGAAGGAGCACTCGTGAACGAGCAGCAGATCGACCACGCGGCGGTCGTCGCGCAGGACGGCCTGGAGCTGGGCCTGCAGGAGCTGGAGGCCCTCGAGGCCCCCGGTTTCTGGGAGGGCGTCTCCACCGGGATCGCCGTCTCCCTGGTCTCCATCGTCGTCGCCACCTAAGCGACGCACGGCACGACCCGCAGCACGCGCACCACCTCTCACTTCCCACCAGACAGAAGGAGAACAGCCAATGAGCGAGCAGATCCTCGACAACGCGGCGGTCGTCGCGCAGGACGGCCTGGAGCTGGGCCTGCAGGAGCTCGAGGTCCTCGAGGCCCCCGGCTTCTGGGAGGGCGTGTCCATCGGCATCGCCATCTCGACGGTCACCATCGCCACCTGATCCACCCTCACCACCCACGCACCACCACCACACCACCACTCGACACACGAAGGAGAACAGCCAATGAGCGAGCAGATCCTCGACAACGCGGCGGTCGTCGCGCAGGACGGCCTGGAGCTGGGCCTGCAGGAGCTCGAGGTCCTCGAGGCCCCCGGCTTCTGGGAGGGCGTGTCCATCGGCATCGCCATCTCGACGGTCACCATCGCCACCTGATCCACCCTCACCACCCACGCACCACCACCACACCACCACTCGACACACGAAGGAGAACAGCCAATGAGCGAGCAGATCCTCGACAACGCGGCGGTCGTCGCGCAGGACGGCCTGGAGCTGGGCCTGCAGGAGCTCGAGGTCCTCGAGGCCCCCGGCTTCTGGGAGGGCGTGTCCATCGGCATCGCCATCTCCACGGTGACCATCGCCACCTGATCCGGACCGGGCGACCCCGCACGCAAGTGAGCGGCGCCTGAAACGGATCGATGCGGACCGGGCCCGGCCGGGAAACCCCCGGCCGGGGCCCGGCCCTCGGCACCACCGAACCACCGCACCTCCGAACCACCCACACACCCGGCACACCCCGGAAAGGACGCGGCAGCGATGAGCAGCAGCAGCGACCCGGCCGTCTCGCTGAACGGCCTCACCAAGACGTACAAGGGCCTGCGCGCCGTCGACGCCCTGACCGTGGACATCCGCGCCGGCCGCGTCACCGGCCTCCTGGGCCGCAACGGCGCCGGCAAGACCACCACCCTGCGGATGCTGCTGGGCCTCGCCACCCCGACCGCCGGCACCGCGACCATCCTCGGCAAGCCGTACGCCGAACTCCCCGACGCGGCCCACCGCATCGGAGTCAGCATGGACGGCATGGGCGGCGTCACCGGCGCCACCGTCCGCGGCGAGCTGCGCATCTGGTGCACCGTGCTGGGCCTGCCCGCCGGCCGCGCCGACCAGGTCATGGAGTACACCGGCCTCGACTACGCCGCCGACCGCCCGGTCAAGGGCTGCTCCACCGGCATGCGCCAGCGCCTCGCCCTGGCCACCGCCCTGCTCGCCGACCCGGAGATCCTCATCCTCGACGAGCCGGCCAACGGCCTCGACCCGGACGGCATCCGCTGGCTGCGCTCCACCCTGCGCACCCTGGCCCTGGGCGGCCGCACCGTCATCGTCTCCAGCCACCAGCTCGCCGAGCTGGAGCAGACCGTCGACGACGTCGTGATCATGCAGCACTCCCTGCGCTACGCGGGCACCCTCGACGACCTCACCGGCCACGGCGCCACCCGCCTGGAAGACCGCTTCTTCGAGCTGGTCGACCCGGCGGCCACCGTCGTTCCCACCGCCGGCGCCACCGGCACCCGCACCCCGGAAAGGAACTACTCCCGTGCGTAACCTCATCGCCGGCGAAACCCGGAAGGCCCTGACCGGCCGCGCCTGGTGGGCCCTGCCGCTCGCGGGAGCCTGGCTGTGCCTGATCACCACCTTCGGATACGTCTCCGGAGGCGAGAAGGCCATCGCTGGCGGGTCCACCTCCCTGGCCGTCGGCCAGGACGTGGCCCGTTCCTGGATGATGATGTTCCTGCTGGCGGCCGTCTTCGGCGCCGTCCACGTCACCCGGGACTACGCCTCCGGCACCATGGTCCGCTCCGCGCTCCTGGCCGGCTCCCGCTCCCGCCTCTTCGGCGCGAAGCTCGCCGTCGCCACCGCCGCCGGGGCCGCCTTCGGCCTGATCGCCGCCGCGCTCGGCGCCGTGAGCGTCTACCTCGGTCCGCTGCCCTTCGGCCTGGAGGCCGCCGCCGACGGCGAGACCGCCCTCATCCTGGTCGGCGTGTTCGCCTGCTGCACCCTGGCCGCCCCCTGGGGCGCGCTCATCGGCTGGATCGTCCGCAACCAGACCGGCGCCGTCGCCACCCTGATCGGCCTCACGCTCCTGGTGGACCCCGGGCTGCAGCGGCTGGTCCCCGAGGTCTCCAAGTACCTGCTGACCATCGCGATGAGCTCCGTCTACCGGGACGTGAAGCCCGACCTGCTCTCGCTGCCCTGGGCGTACGCGGTGATCGCCGCCTGGCTCGCCGCCGCCCTGGTCACCGGCCGCCACCTGGTCCGCACCCGCGACATCGCGTAAGGGCGTGTCCAGCGCGCCAGGCAGAACCGGTCCGTCCGGCCCCGACCCACCGGACACGTCCTCACCGCCCCCCTGATCCGAGGTGCTTCCACCATGTCCGCCGAAACCGCCTTCGCACCCGATCTGGAGCGGCCCCGCACCGCCGACGACGTGGCCGTGCGCGAACCGCTCACCGAAGACGCCCCCTGGGTGATCCAGCGCGGGGAGCACAAGCACTTCCGCACCGGCGAGGACCTCGCCCGCCTGGTCCGCCTCCTCGACGGAAGCCGCGACCACGACCAGCTCGCCGCCGAACTCGGCTCCCCCTGGACCCCCGGCCACATCGGCCGCGCGGTCCGCAGCCTCGCCGACTCCGACCTCCTGGAAGACGGCCGGCCCGTCAAGAAGCCGGCCCGGGTCCGCTTCGCCGGCCCGCTGACCATCCAGTTCACCCTGGTCAAGCCCGAGCGGATGCTGCGCCGCCTCGCCCCGCTGGTCCGCCCGCTCGGCCACCGCATCGTCCTCGGCGCGGCCGCGGCCGTCGTCCTGCTGGGCGTCCTGGCCCTCGCCGCCTGCGGCGCCACCCTCGGCGAGGCGCTCTCCCGCCCGATGCCGCTGTGGGCGTACGCCTGCGTGATGCTCGGCGTGGTCGCCACGACCGCCGTCCACGAGATGGCCCACGGAGCGGTCCTCACCCATCACGGCGGCACGCCCAGCCGGATGGGCTTCATGCTCTTCTACATGTCGCCGGCCTTCTTCTGCGACGTCTCCGACGGCTGGCGGCTGCCCAGCGCCCGCCAGCGCGTCCAGGTCGCCCTCGCCGGCATCGCCATCCAGGCCGTGGCCGCCGGGACCGCCGCCCTCGCGGCCCTCGCCGTCCCCGCCGGACCGGTCCGCGAGACCCTGCTGCTGGTGGGCCTCGTCAACTACATGACCTGCCTGGTGAACCTGCTCCCGCTGGTCAAGCTCGACGGCTACCTCGCCCTCATGAGCCACCTGGACATCTCCCACCTGCGGGAGAAGGCTATGACCGACGCCCGCCGCGCCATCGCCCGCGTCGTCTTCGGCGGCCGCGGCTACCAGCGCGAACTGCCCGGCCGCGGCTGGTCCGTCCCGTACGGCATCGCCTGCCTGCTCTTCCCGCTGTACCTGGTCTCCACCGCCCTGACCCTCTGGTCCGGGATCCTGCAGCGCCTCGGCATCGCCGGCTCCTGCATGATGGTCTGCGCGCTGGGCTACCTGCTGTGGCGCCTCGGCAAGGGCGCCACCACCCTGGTCCGCGAAGCCGTCCAGGCCGGCGCCCGCCCCGCCCGCATCGCCGCCGCGGGAGTGCTCGCCACCGCCGGACTGGCCCTGGCCGCCACCCTCGTACAGATCCCCGCCACCGTCTCGGCCGGCTACACCACCGAGCGCGACGGCAGCCTCAGCCTCCTCGTCCCCCGGGGCGGCGGCGGCTTCGACCTCACCGAGGGCACCACCGTCACCCTGCGCCGGTCCGGCCTCTTCTCCCGGCCGCAGACCGGCACCGCCACCCTCGGCGAACCCACCGGCCACGACGTCCTCGCCCCGGTCACCGCCATGCTCCCCGTCGCCAGTGACCGCCCCTGGCTGGAGATGAAGGCGTACCCGCTGCACCGCGTCACCGCCACCCCCGCGCCGAACGGCACGGACCGCACCGGCGTCGCCGAGGTCCAGGCGGGCGACCACCCGCTCTGGAAGTGGTTCGCCGTCTCCTACCTCGGCCCGCTGCTCCCCTGACTTCTCCCGTACGCCGCCCACGGAGGCCCGCCATGTCCCTGCGACACGTTGCCCACTGCCCGCCCGGCACCCCCTTCTACGACCGTCCGGCCGCGATCACCGGCGCCGACGCCTTCCCGGCGGCCACCGCCGACGCCCCCGCCGGGTGGACCCGTGAGCCGATGGGGGAGTGGACCGTCCTGACCCCGCCGGGCCTCGAACTCCCCGGCCAGGGCTGGAAGATCCACGTCTCGGCGACCGAGCGGACGGCCCCCGAGGTCCTCGACATCGTGAGCGCGTACTGCACCTCCCGCTCCCTGCTCTTCAAGTTCCTCACCAGCCCCTCGATGCTGATGCTGCGCAACAGCAAGTACGGGGACCGGGGCAGCAGCGGCAAGTTCATCACCCTCTACCCCCGCGACGAGGCGGAGCTGGAGACCGTACTGACCGAGCTCGACGACCTCCTCGAAGGCCGCCCGGGACCGGCCGTCCTCAGCGACCTGCGCTGGGGCGCGGGCCCCCTGTACCTGCGCTACGGAGGCTTCAAGCTGAAGCTGGGCCCCGGCCCGAACGGCGCCCCCGTGCCCTGCATCGAGGACCCCGACGGCAAACTCGTCCCCGACGTGCGCGGCCCCTCCTTCCGCCCGCCGGCCTGGCTGGAGCTGCCGCCGTGCGTGCTGCGGGCCCTGGCCGAACGGAGCCGCGGAGGCTCCCTCGGGGACTTCCCCTTCAAGATCACCCAGGCCCTGCACTTCTCCAACGGCGGCGGCGTCTACCGCGCCACCGACACCCGCGACGGACACGAGGTCCTGGTCAAGGAGGGCCGCCCGCACGCCGGACTCGACGACGCCGGAGCCGACGCCGTGGAGCGGCTGCGCCGCGAGCACGACGCGCTGGCCGCCCTCGACGGACTGCCCTGGTTCCCGCGGGTCCTGGACTGGCGACGCGGAGCCGAACACTGGTTCCTGACACGGGAGTTCGTCGACGGCAACGCCCTGACGAAGGAGACCGCCGAACGCAACCCGATGCTCCACCCGGTCACCGCCCGCGACACCGCCATGCCCGTGGCCGAGTACACCGCCTGGGCCCTGGACGTCCTCGACCGCATCGAGGCCGCCGTCACCGCCATGCACGAACGCGGCCTGGTCTTCGGCGACCTGCACCCCAACAACGTCCTGATCCGCCCCGACGGCACCGTCGCCTTCATCGACCTGGAGACCACCCTCGCCATCGAGGGCCACACCGGCCAGGCCATCGGAGCCCCCGGATTCTGCGCCCCCGCCGGCACCACCGGCACCGCCGTCGACCGCTACGCCCTGGGCTGCCTGCGCCTGAGCCTGTTCCTGCCGCTGACCCCGGTGATGTCCTTCACCCGTCACCGCTCAGAGGACCTCCTCGCGCAGATCGCCGCCTTCTTCCCGGTGCCCGAGGGGTACGCCGACCAGGTCCGCGCCGACCTCGGACACGCCCCGGCGCCCGCCGGCGGCCCGCTGGCCACCCCCGAGCGCATCGCCACCGGCATCCTGACCTGCGCCACCCCCGAGCGCGAAGACCGCCTCTTCCCCGGCGACGCCGACCAGTTCCTGCACGGCGACGGCGGCCTCAACATCGCCAACGGCGCGGCCGGCGTGCTGTGGGCTCTGCGCGGCGCCGGAATCGCCGTCCCCGAGGCGCACCTCGATTGGCTGGCGGACGCCGCCCGCGCCGTCACCAGCCCGCGCCCGGGCCTCTACGACGGACTGGCCGGCATCGCCTGCGTGCTGCACGACTTCGGGCGCACCGACGAGGCCGCCGCCCTCCTCGACCGCGCCCACGGGCTGCTGCCCACCGCCACCCTGCGCGACGGCAGCCCCGACCGCAGCCTCTCCGGTGGCATCGCGGGCCTCGGCCTTGCCCTGCTGCACCTCGGCGAGGACGCCGCCGCCCGCGAACTGGCCGCCGCCCTCGTCAACAGCCCCACCCTGGAGGAACGCCCCGGCCTGCTCCGCGGAGCCAGCGGCGAGGCCCTCTTCCTGCTCGCCGCCGGCCGGGACGACGCCGCCCGCGTGGCGCTCGTACACGACCTCGAACTGTCCCGGCAGCCGCTGCCCACCCCCTGGCACCGGGTCCAGCTCGCCCACGGCGGAGCCGGGCAGGCCATCGCCGTCCACCACTACCTCGCCGCGCACCGGGACCCGTACCTCACGGCCGTCCACGACGCCCTGCTCACCGACCTCACGTCCCAGTTCCACCCGGCCTGCGGCCTGTTCACCGGCCGGGCCGGCGCGCTCGCCGCGCTGACCTGCACGGACGACGGCTCGGCGGCCACTGCCCGGGCGCTAGCGGAGCTCCGCTCCGGCCTGGAACCCTTCGCGGTGGCCCACGAGAACGACCCGGACGCCACCGGCTTCCTCGGTGACCACCTGCTGCGCCTGTCCACGGACCTGGCCACCGGCTCCGCCGGCGTCCTGGCCGCGCTGACCGCGCCCCGCACGGCAGTCCTGCCCTACCTGCCCGCCCCGGTCCCGGCGGCGGCGCCCGCCCCGGCCGCCCGCTGAAGTCCACCCCCGGCACGTTACGGAGCCCCGTATGCCCACCCACCTGACGGTCAGCATCAGCATGACCGAGGAGGCCCCGTCCTCGGCGGCACCCGAGACCACGGCCGTACGCCTCGTGTCCTTCCTCCCCGCGTCGTGGACGGTGGTCCCCGTCTCGATGACCACGCGCTCCGCGACCCTGTCCCTGACCGCCCCGGACGACACCCGGGCCCCGGCGCTCCTCGAAACCCTGGACACCGCGCTGTCGGCCCCGGCCTTCACCGGCTGGATCCGCGGCTGACCGGCCGCCACCCCCCGACCACCCGCAGGCCGCTCTTCCCCCACAAGCGGCCTGCGGGTGCACGTCCTTGTCCGGCCCGCGTCCGGCCCGCGCCTACGGGTCAGCCCCTCGGCGGGACGAGCATGCGCTCCGTGGTGAGGCCGGCCGTGCGGGTGTTCTCGTACAGGGTGGTCTCGCCGTCGCTCCAGCGGACGACGAGGTCGTCGGTGAGGCCGTCGCCGGTGTAGCGGCCGGCGGTCATGAGGACGCTGTGGGTCCAGGTGCCGTCCGGACCGTGGAGGCGGCGCTCGCTGCCGAGCCCACGGGTGGTGATGCCCTGGTGGCTGCCGAGCGCGCCGTTGGACCAGCGGACCATCAGGTCCCACTTCCGGTTGCCGGAGAACTGCCCGGCGGCGAGCAGGGCGGCGCCCTTCCAAGCGGGGCCGGGGGCCTTGAGCCGGTGCTCCCGGCCGAAGGTGCCGGCGCCCACGGCGGTGTGGAGGGTGAGTTCGCCGTCGGACCAGCGGACCACGAGGTCGGTGACGTAGGTGGAGGCGTTGAAGCGCCCGGCAGTGATCTGGGCGGCGTGCTTCCAGACGGATCCGGCGGGGGCCATCTCGGTGACGCGGCCCAGGCCGTGGGAGCCGACGTCGCCGTGCAGGGTCGTCCGGCCGTCCCTCCGGCGGATCAACAGGTCGAACTGGTCCGACCCGGTGAAGTCGCCCGCGGTGATGGTGGCGACGTCCTTCCAGCCCGCGTTCGGTGCCATGAGCCGGCGCTCCGGGAGGAAGCCGCCCCGGCCGTCACCCGGGAAGAGGGTCACCTCCCCGTCCGTCCACACCACGAGCAGGCTGCTGCGGCCGCTGCCGGTGAAGTCGCCGGAGGCCATGGCCTTGGCATGGGTCCACAGCTCCCCGGAGCCGGGCAGCGGGGGGCCGTCCGCGGAACCCGGGTAGGGCGGGCGGGAGAGGGCGCCGGGGTCGCGGCCGGAGTCGGCGTCCTCGTACAGCTCCCGGGCCTCCTTGCCGTACACGGGCGCGTACGTCACCCAGGAGTCGTTGCCGCCGCCGTGGTAGCCGCCGGTGTTGCCGATGACCTTGCCGGTGCGGCGCGCAGCGTCGTAGTCCTTGATCCAGGGGCCGCCGGACACCCCGCCGTAGAAGCCCTTGCACACCATCCGCAGCTGCCGGAAGCCCCGTAGCCGCGTGGTGGGCACATCGCACCGGACGGCCTCGTGCCCCTTGTTCACGCGGGAGGCGGACGGATAGCCGACGACGGTCACCTTGTGCTCGTACGTGCCGACCGGCGTGAAGGTCAGCGCCCCGGTGACGTTCTCGACGCGTCCCTTCGCGTTCGGCTCGACCAGGACGAAGGCGAGGTCCAGGTCGGACACGGCGGCCCTGCCGTGCACCCGGTAGCGGGGGTCCGTGTAGACGCCCCCGGCCCTGACCGGGAAGATGCCGAACGGCTGGGCGGCGGCGGTCTTTCCATGGCGGTAGCGCGGTACGAAGACGGCGCGGTTCGCCGACTGTCGCATGCCGACGGCGCAGTGCCCCGCGGTGAGCACCATGCCCTTGCCCGCGCTGCGCACGACGCTGCCGGTGCAGGAGGTGTCCGCCGTGCCGATCCCGGCCTGCCGGTAGAAGAAGGTTCCCACCATCGGCATGCCGTCGAAGTGGATGCCGGTCGGAATGCCGGAGGGCGCGCGGGCACCGGCCACGGCACGGCTCCGGGCGGCGTCGACGGGCACGGCCGCGGCCATGCGTTCGGCCGTCCAGTACTGCTCCGCGGAGCGGAGCCCGGCAAAGGGCCCCGGGGGCGGGGCGGCCGCGGCGGTCCCGGGAGCGGCGCCCGGTACGGCCGCCAGCACGCAGGCGGCGGCGACGGCGCAGACGGTGAACCATCCGGATCCCAAAGAACCTGCCCGCCTTCTGCGTGAGGTGACCCCGCGGAGCGCCGAGCCGGCCGGCGCGACCGCCGACGGACAAGAACGAGATCACACGAGCGCACCGATGAGCCTCCTGCCCGCGTTCGCCGCGCCGCCGCCGCTCCCGATTCCCCCGATGGGCAGCGCCCGCGACGCCGGGACGGGACCGGCGCCCCGGCTGACTCCGTCGCCGTCGGCTACGCCGAGGGCCGGCCGCCCGGCAAACGGCCGCCGGCGATCCGCTCCTGGAGACGCTTGCGGCAGTCGGGCCACTCCGCCGCGATGACCGAGTGGATCGCGGAGTCGCGGAGCAGGCCGTCCTCGCCCGGTGCCCATGACGGGGACCAGTTGCGGAGCACGCCCTCGAAGCGTGCGCCGACCCCTTCGATCGCGGCGCGGGAGCGGCCGTTGCGGGCGTCCGTCTTCAGGTCGAGCCGGGCCACCTCCCAGGTCTCGAACGCGTGCCGGAACAGCAGGTACTTGGCCTCGGTGTTCAGCCCCGAACCCTGGGCCGAAGCCGCGAGCCAGGTGAAGCCGACCTCGATCGCCTGCAGCCCCTCCCCGGCCGGCCGCGGCCGCGGGTTCCAGTAGGCGGTGACCCCGACCGCCCGCCCCGATGCCCGCTCCACCTGCGCGTACGGGGCCAGTGTCCGCGCGGAGCGACGGGCGAGCTGGGTGTCGATGTACGCCCCGACCCGGTCCGCGGTGGGCACCCACGTGTGCCCGTAGGAGCTGCGGTCCTCTTCGGCCGCCACGGCCAGATCCGCCGTGTGGCGGTGCTCGAGCGGCTCCAGCCGTACGAGCGAGCCGTCCAGGACCGGGCCGTCGAGTGTGAAGGTCATGACCGCAGCGTTCCAGAGCGGTCCCGCCGTGTCGCGCGAATTCGGCGGCACCGGGGCAGAGATCTATACGGGCGTATTGAACAAACGTATTAGACGGTTGTATGGTTCTTGGCGGGGGGTCACACCGGCACCCGTATCCGCACCGCTCAGGGGGAACCACCGTGACGAACACCGCCGCCCAGCCCACCCGTGCCACCCTGACCATCGACGGACGCGCCCTGTCCTACCTGGACTTCGGCGGCGCCGGCCGCCCCCTGCTCGCGCTGCACGGCCACCTCTCCGAGGGCTCCTCCTTCGCGGGCCTGGCCGCCGCCCTCGGCCCCGAGTGGCGGGTGATCGCGCCCGACCAGCGCGGCCACGGAGACTCCGACCGCGCCGCCGAGTACACCCGCGCGGGCTACCTCGCCGACCTGGTCGCCCTCCTCGCCCACCTCGGAATCGGCCGGACCGTCGTCCTCGGCCACTCCCTCGGCGGGATCAACGGCTACCACCTGGCCGCCGAACACCCGCAGCTGGTCTTGGCCCTCGTCGACGTCGACGCCCCCGCCGAGCTCCCCGACCACGGCACCAGCCCGCTGGGCTTCGTACGGAACTTCCCCTACACGGCCGCCACCCGCGAGGAACTCCTCGCAGCCTGCGGACCCCTCGCCCCCGCCCTCGCCCCGGCGCTGCGCCCGCTGCCCGGCGGATCGGGCTGGCGGCTGCCGTTCCACCCCCAGGACACCATCGACTCCGAGCACCTCGTCCACGGAGACCACTGGAAGCAGTGGCTCGCGACCGACTGCCCCGCGCTGCTGGTCCACGGCCTGCGCAGCCAGGTCGTGTCCGCCGCACTGGCACTCGACATGACCACCCGGCGCCCCGGGACGGTGTCCCGCGCCCTGGACACCGATCACTTCGTGCAGACGGGCGACCCGGACGGCTTCGCGGCCGCCGTCCGGGAGTTCCTCGCCGGGCTCTGACGCACGCCCCGCTCCCGTCCCGGAGCCGCGGGTCAGAGGACGAAGCTGCCGCCGGCCTCGAGAACCACCAGACGCTGCGCCGCGCCCGCCTTCTCGAAGGCGGCGCTGACCTCGTCCTGCCCCTCCGTGAAGTGCTGCCAGCCGTCCTGGTGCACGGCGAGCACCTTGCGGGCGCCCAGCAGCTCCGCCACCTCCACCGCCTGCTCGGAGGTGAGCGAGAGCAGCGTCGGGCCGAACGGGGCGAGCTGCGCCGCGCCCACGTGCAGCACCGCCAGGTCGACGCCGGCCCCGCCGAGGCGCTCCGCGAGGGCCCGCACCGGCTCCAGGGAGACGTTGTCGCCGCTGACGTACACCGTCGGCAGGCCCTCACCGCTGAGCAGGAAGCCGGTGACGGCGCCGAGCATCTGCTCGGTCCCGGCCGGACCATGCTGCGCCGGGACCGCGGTGACCACGAGCCGGCCGCCGCCCGGGCGCTCCAGTACGTGCTCGGCCCACGGCGCCAGCCCCGTACCGCCGACGCGCTCGGCGGACTGCTCGGTGGTGAGGACCAGCGCGACGTCCTTGAGGAAGGCGCGCCCGGCCGTGTCGAGGTTGTCGGGGTGCTGGTCGTGCGACAGCAGAACGGCCGTGACCGTGCCCAGCCGGCCGGTGGTGAGCGCCGGTCCGGCCAGCTTGTGCAGGGAGACCGGGCCCAATTCGTAGGAGGAACCGGCGGTGTCGAAGGTCGGGTCCGTCACGAACCGCAGCCCGCCCAGGTCGATGACCACGGTGGGTCCGCCCACCGGGGTGACGGCGAGCCGGTCGGCGGTGTGCTCTGTCATGGCTCTGCTCCTTGAAGGTGGTTCTCGAGTCAGACCGGGCTCTTCTCCGGCTCGGGCTGCTCGGGCCGGGCGCCGTCATGCTCCTTGACCCGCTTGCCGAGCAGCACGAAGAACAGCACGAGCCCCACCGTGAGAGTGATGTGTCCCGACCCGCCCACCAGGGAGAAGAGTTCGGGGACCTCGTTGCCGAGCACGGTCTGGGTGCCCCGGTAGGTCATGCTGAAGACGGTGATCGAGAGGCCCGCGTTGTAGATCCAGAAGAAGCGGTTGAACTGCTTGGTCCCGGACAGCCCGAACACCTTGTCGAGGCCGAGGATGATGAGAAAGACCAGCATGCCCAGCACGAGCAGGTGCGTGTGGACGACCGCGAGCTGGGTGTCGTCCTCGAACTTCTGGCTGGAGGTCAACTCGCGGTAGTACAACCCCGAGCTGACTCCGATGATCATGTAAATATACGCTGCAATGTACGACTTCCGCATCCCCGTGCCCGCTCCCTGATGGTCCAATGGCTCCCCTGCCGGTGGCCATTGAAGCACCTTGCGTATGGAGCCGAAACGGTGGGTTCAGCCTTCGAAGTAGCCTGAATCGACGGGGGGTTGGCGTCGGCGGCGGTGCAGGAGCCCGCTACGGGGGGAAGCTCACCGGGTGGCGGACGACGACATCGGCCCGCCCTCGGACCGCTCGGTCTTGTGCCCCTTGCCGCCCGGCGCCAGCGTCCGCGCGTCCACGGCCTCCGCCGGCGCCCCCGTCGCGTACAGCCCGTCCGGGGCGGTGTCGCGGTCGTGCGGCAGCAGCCAGAACACCCGCCGGCGAAACGTCCCCGAGGAGCGGGACGGCTTGGCCCCCGGCCCCAGCAGCGCGTAACCGACCATCCGGCCGTCGCGGTGGTACGCGGGCCTGCCGCGCCGGGTCGGCAGCCGGTCCAGGCTCTGTCGGACGTAGTCGAGCCGGCTGATGTCCTCGAGCCAGACGAAGTCCACTTCGTGGACGATCTCGTCCTCGGCGATGAGAGCGCTCATGCTGTCTCCTCGTCCGCGAGCAGGCCGATGCCCGGGTAGTACTTGCGCTGGTTCGACAGGATCATTTCCTTGGGCGACGCCAGCCCCACCACCTCACGGACGCGTGCCGCGAAGGCCCGGGAAGAGATCGCCGGGGCTCCCTCATGCTGACACCAGCCCCTGTAGGCCGCGTAGAGCAGCGCCTGCTCCGCCCGCAGGGTCGGCTCGAACCGGCAGGTCTCGCCGATGAAGCGCCCGGTGTGGTCCTCGGTCTCGGCGTACGCCGTGGTCGCGATGCGGACCCGCTCGGGGCCCGAGAGGTCCTTCTCGCCGCCGAGGTAGCGACGGGCGCCTTCGATCAGCCAGTTGAGGATTCCCGAGCCCTCATGGGTCACCAGGATGTCCGCCAGGTTGTCGATCTTCCGCTCGTCGGAGACGACCCGCTCGAACGGGATCAGCCGCATGCGCCGCCAGAACGCGAAGCCGCCGGTGCCCACTTCGGGCCGGTGGTTGCCCAGCAGCCACAGCTTGTGCGTCGGCTCGAAGCTGAAGAAGTCCTGACGCATCCGGCGGGCCTTGATGCGGTCGCCGCCCGTGAGCAGCTTGACGCGGGCCTCGTCGAAACGGTCGCCCGGCTTGACCTCGCTGCACACGATGACCCGGCGCCCGTGCAATTCGGCGAGGTCGGTCGGGTGGCCCTCGTACGGCCGCGCCATCAGGAACCCGGGGGGCGCCGCGTCGGCGTAGTCGCCGAGCAGCTTCATCAGTACGTCCAGCAGTACGGACTTGCCGTTCTTGCCGGAGCCGAAGAGGAACGGCATCACCTGCGCGCCGACGTCCCCGGTGACGGAGTAGCCGAGCAGCAGCTGCAGGAAGTCGATCATCTGCGCGCCCTCCGGCCCCTCGCCGAAGGTGTCGGTCAGGAAGCGGTTCCAGCGCGGCGTGGGCATCGGCTGCGGCGCGGCAGACGTGGAGCGGGAGTGGAAGTCCGTCGCGGGCTCGGCGGGGCGGATATGACCGGTGCGCAGGTCGACGACGCCCGCCGGCGTGCACAGCGCGTACGGGTCGGCGTCCAGCAGCGCCGCGTTGAGCACCATGCCCGGGGCGGACTTCGCCTGCGTGAGCATCGCGTTCATCCCGCTGGTGCTGAGCGCGCGGCGGCGGTGCTGCGCGAGCGAGACCGGGGTGTACACCCCCTGGGGGTCGGTGGTGGCGATGCTTTCCGCCAGGTCGCCCGCCGCCCATACGACGGTGTCGTCCTCGTCGATCTGCCAGCGGGTGCCGTCCCAGCGGTACCAGCCGATGCCGGGGACGTGCCGGTAGTCGTTGCGGTAGAGCTTGACGAACAGTTTGGCGTTGCCGCGGTCGGTGAGCGTGTCGGGCAGCAGTCCTTGCGCCGTGGCCTCACCGTCGGAGCGCGCGGCACCGCCGGCGCCCGCGTCCCCCGCCTCCCCGGACTTCGCCTGCTCCCCGTACTCCCGGGCGGCCGGGACGGGCTGCGCGAGGATCTGCGCGGCGACCGCCTGGACGTCGAAGCCGGAAAACGTGCTCTCGTCGTCCACTCTCATACGCGGCCTCCGGGGGACAGCGGGCGCGACCGACCCGCGTGCAGACCACCACGGATGATGGCGCGGCAGCGGCCCTCCTGCCCGGGACGGGCGTGCTCGGCCGCTTCCCGCAGGGCCCGCGTGGCAGCGGCCTCGGTCACGTGCCCCGCGGCGACCAGTCCGCCCGCGGTGTACGCGGCCCGGTTCAACTTCTCGGAGAAGGCCGCCCCTTCGGGCACCGCCGCGCACGCGGCGACCTCGGCCAGCACTCCCGCCAGGACCCGCTCCGAGACACCACGGCCACCGCCCGCAGCGATGACCGCCTGCCGGGCGCGCGGCGGTACGGGCCGGGGCCCCGCGGCGGCGCGAGCGGGCGCGGCGGGCAGGTGCCCGGTGCGCTCCAGCTCCCGGGCGAGCCAGGACGGCAGGGGGGCGGGTTCACGGGCGGGTCCCACGGGCCGGTAGACGCCCGCGCGGGTCACGGTCCCGGGAGCCACGATGTACCCGCCGCAGGCGCGTACATCGACCTGCCAGGCGAGGGCGCGGGTCCCGCCCGAGCCGGTGGAGCACTGCCAGCGGCGGCCGTCGTCGTCCCGGTACCAGACGTGCAGGCCCCCGGACGGTGTGCGCACGCGCAGGGTCGAGGAGTCGTCCGCCGGGCTGGCGACGCCGCGCAGGGCGGCCAGCACGCCCAGGGTGTGGAATCCGTTGGCCAGTCCGGTCAGGTCGATCCCCGCGGAGATCGCGACGCCGGGCAGCAAACGGTCCCGGCCGGGCAGCTCCCGCTCGTGCGCATCGATGTCGATGACGACCAGGCCCGCGGGGCCGCAGGCCACGCCGACGCCGGGCCGGGGGCGCGTACCCCACCACTGGCGGATCCGGTCGAAGTCCAGCGTGGCCGCGTGGAACCCATGGCACCAACGGCCCGCCCGCAGACAGTCGCACGCTCCCCGGTCGTGTCCGGGCGCACGGCACGCTTCGCAGTTGCCCACGGGTGTCTTGCGGCCCGGGGCGAGAGGATGAACCGGCCAGCCCTGGCGCGCACACCACTGGGCGACCGCCGCAGCACTCGTGAACTGCCCTGGGTCGCTGCGCGAAACCCGCAGCTCAGCTGCCATTACTTCCCCCGTCAGCGACTGAAGCGACTCACGCCCAAAATCACATTAGCGAAACTCTCCTGGGTCGAGAGACATATGAGTCGGAACAGGTGTACGTATTTACCCGGAACTCCAGCGACTGAGCGACTCACCGCGCAGCGACCCGGGATCGTTCGGTCGCTGCTGAAGGCGCTCATGAAATCCCAGGTCAAAGGCGCGCACACAGAAAAACAGCGACTGAAGCGACTCAAGGTCCCCATATATGACGCACACACGCGCACACGCGCACGCGCCAATGTCTCCATATACCCGGACCTTGAGTCGCTTCAGTCGCTGTCAGGCCCATGACACCGATCTGACCTGGGGTTCTTCTCTTTCGCGCCCAGCGACTCAGCGGTCGCTCAGTCGCTGCGCTTCAGCTTTTTCCCGCTCGAGCCCCACTGTCCCCGGCTTTGAGCGGGAAACGAGCAACGACTCATCGCCGAAGGGGGCGCCGCCCCCCGCCGCCCGGATGTGGGATTCCGTTTCCGTGGGTGTGGCCACCCCGGCTACATCTGTCCTCCTTGGAGCCCTAGAAGAAAACAGCTTAGCCGGTATATTTTCGCTTCGTCCGGTGGCAGGGGGGCGAAGGGGGTACCGCTGTGCGGGAGTTGAGTGCGGTGCGGGCGCAGGTCGTGGTGGTCGGGGGAGGGCCCGTCGGACTGCTGGTCGCGGCCGAGCTGGCCGCGTACGGGGTTGACACGGTGCTCTTGGAGGCGCGGGACCAGGTGTCCGAGCGGCCCAAGGCGACCACGCTGCACGCCCGGGCGGTGCAGTGTCTGGCACGGCGGGGATACCTGCCCGGTGGCAGGGCCCCCTACACGGGGCCCCCGGCGGGTCGGCCCTTTCACTTCGGCGGGCTGCCGGGGCTGGTCATCACGGCTCCGGAGAACGAGCCGGAGCCGATCCTCAAGTGTCCGCAGGCGGAGCTGGAGAGGCTGTTCGAGCAGCGGGCCGGAGCGGCCGGGGCGCGGATCCTGCGCGGGTACCGGGTGACGGAGGTCCGCCAGGAGGCCGACGGCGTCCGGGTCGAGGCCGAAGGGCCGCAAGGGCCCGCCGTGTTCGTGGCTCCGTACGCGGTGGGGGCCGACGGAGCGCGCGGTACCGTCCGGGAACAGGCGGGCATCGCCTGCGACACCCGTCCGGCGTCGGTGTCCGGGCTGATGGGCGCCGTCAGGCTCGAGGGCCCGTACGCGCCGGCCGACGGCTGGCACCGCACCCCGCGCGGCTGGATCGTGGCCAAGCGGGAACCGGAGGGCCGTACGCACATCCGGACGCTCAATTGCACCGGTGCCCACGGGGACCGGCAGCTGGCGCCCACCCTGGAGGAGCTGCGCCGCGAGGCGTCCTGGATCTCCGGGCACGACATCGCGATGCGGGACCCGCTCTGGCTCAGCCGGTTCAGCGACTTCACGCGGCTGGCACGGACCTTCCGCGCGGGTGGCGTCTTCCTGGTGGGGGACGCGGCGCACATGCACTTCGCGATCGGCGGGCAGAGCCTGAGCACCGGGGTGCTGGACGCGCTGAACCTGGGCTGGAAGCTGGCGCTCACGGTGCTCGGGGCGGCGGGTCGGGACCTGCTGGACACCTACGACGCGGAGCGCCGGCCGGTCGCCGGCCGGGTCATCGAGAACACCCGGGCGCAGCTCGCGCTGATGCGGCCGGGACCCGAGTCCGACGCGCTGCGCGGATTGTTCACCGGGCTGCTGGCCTCGGAGGACGGCCAGGGGGGTCATGGGCACCTCGGCGCCATGGTCAGCGGCCAGGACACCGTGCTGCCGCCCCTCACCGGGTCTCCGGCACCTGCCGCAGGAACGTTTCTGCGGAACATTGCGATCACCACCGAAACGGGTGAGAGCGATGTGATCGAGCTGCTGCGAACGGGCCGGCCGCAGCTGCTGCTCTTCGGCGAGGAGGGCCGCGGCTACTGGGACCAGGCGCGGGAGTGGGAGGGGACCGTGCGGGTGGTCAGCGCCCTGCCCACGCCCGAAGTGCCGTACGAGGCGCTGCTGCTGCGGCCCGACGGTTACATCGGCTGGGCGCCGGGCGGCGAGGACCTGGGCGTCGCGCTGTCGGCGTACTTCGCCGCGGGAGCCCGCGTGGGGGCTCCGTGACGGGGACACGGGCGCGGCGGGAGGCGTCCGCGGGTCCGCCACGCCATGTCCCGTCCCGGCCCGTCCCGTCCCGGCCCGTCCCGGCCGTTCAGACTGCGGCTTCGGCGACTTCCCGCTCCTCGGCCAGCTTCAGGGCCTCGGCGTACACCGCGGCTCCCCGGCCCTCCGAGAGGTCCAGCGAGGCGAGGACGGGGGACACCACCGCGCTCGGCAGCAGGTGGCGCAGCAGCGCGCACACCCTCGTCGGCAGGTCGGCGTAGTTGCAGACGGCCTGGGACATCGACTGGACACCGGCGAACGAGGAAACGATCACCTCCGCGGTCTCGCCCGGAACCACGTGGGGCAGCAACTCGCCCTGGGCCCGGCCCTTCTCGAGCAGCGCCTGGCCGACCTCGGCCCAGCGCAGGAACGGGCCGCTGCGGTCGAGACCGTTCGCCTGCTGGTCCATGGTCAGCCGTACGCCCGCGCGCACCATGGGATCGGTCTGCAGGCGGTACGCCTGCAGCATCACCACGTCCGAGATCTCCTGCACCTTCGAGGCGCGGTCGGGGACGACGATCCGCTGGTCCTGCTCGGCGAGCACGCCCTGGGCCAGGTCTTCCTTCGACTGGAAGTGGAAGTACAGGGCCCCCTTGGTGACTCCGGCCGCGGACAGGATCTGGGCGATCGTGGCCGCCTGGAACCCATGTTCCTCAAAGATCTTGGCTGCCGACGAAAGGATCGCCTGGCGTGTGCGGATGGCGCGTACCTGCTCAACCACGGTGCCCTCCTTCCTCCTCGGTCGACGGGGCGCGGAACCCATAAGAGACCGCCCGGTTTGTATCTTACAGCGGGTGAACAGGGAGGGAAGATCATGATCCTGGTCACAGGAGCGACGGGGACGATCGGGCGGGAGGTGGTCCGCCTGCTGCCGGCCCATCTGGCGGTCCGCATCCTGGCCAGAGACCCGGCGGCCGTCACCGGTGGATCCGCGACGGCCGAGACCGTTCAGGGGGACTATGCGGACCCGCGGTCGCTGATGCGCGCGCTGAGCGGGGTGCGGGCCGCCTTCCTGGTGACGAACCGGATCGCGGACGACGACGCGCGCTTCTTACGGGCCGCGCGTTCGGCCGGGGTGCGCCACGTCGTGAAACTGTCCGCCGCCGGGGTCACCGACGACGGGGCCGAGGATCTGATCACCCGGTGGCAGCGCGGCAACGAGGAGCTCTGGCGCGGGTCCGGGCTGGAGTGGACCCTGCTGCGGCCCCGCCTGTTCATGTCCAATGCCCTCTCCTGGGCGGGGCACGTCCGTTCACACGGCGCGGTGCGAGCGCTCTACGGGGCGTCGGCCAACGCCTGCGTCGATCCCCGCGACGTCGCCCAAGTGGCGGTACGGGCGCTCACCGGGGACCGGGAGGGGTACGCCGGGACGGCCCTCACCCTGACCGGGCCGGAGCCGCTCACGGCGGTCCGGCAGACGGTCCAGCTCGCCGAACTGCTGGGCCGTCCGCTGCGCTTCGAGGAACTCGGCCCCAGGCAGGCGCGCACGGTGCTGGAAGAGCGCTATCCGCGGGAGGTCGTCGACGCGCTCCTGGAGCGGGCCGAGCGGCAGCGCGAGGGCGCCAAGAGCGAGGTGGACGGAACCCTTCCCGCCCTGCTCGGCCGGCCGGCCGGTTCCTTCCGGGTGTGGGCCAGGCATCATCTGAGCGCTTTCCGGGCCTTGGCGGAGCCGGTTTCCGCAACCGGTCAGAGCCCGTGCGAGCCCGCCGTCACGGTGGCGGAGAAGGCGGGCTCGCCGTCTTGACGGGCGGTCACCAGGACCGTCTCCTCGCCGGCGGCGGGGGAGGCCGCGTCGTCGAGCAGACGCGCCTCGATCATGCAGGGCCGGTCGAGCTCGACGTACCGGGTGAACCGGGTCGCGACGGCGAGGGGGAGGTAGGAGGACCGGCCCAGCACGGCGGCCGTGGCCTGGCGGGCGGCCTCGATCAGCACGGTGCCGGGTATGTGGTCGACCGGGTGCTCGAAGAGCACGGGGTGGCGGGTGTCCACGCGCAGTTGCCAGCAGGCCTCCTCGCCGGTGGGGGAGAGCACGACGTCCATGGGTGACATGCGCCCCACACTCTGCGGTGCCGCCGGGCTGATGAGGGGCAGCTGGTGCCAGTCCCCGCCGGCCGTGTGGTCGCCGCGGACCCGTCTGTAGACCGCGGGCGCCAGACAGGAGTAGGAGCCGGCGCCCGTCGCGACGACGTTTCCGTCGCGGTGGAAGACCGCCTCGAAGCGGAGCCCCGACAGCTTCCCGCCGCGTCGGTTGATCTCGGTGCACGTGACGTCGATGCTGAGCGCCGCGGGTGCGTAGCCCACCAGGAGGTGCTCCGGGCGTACGGTGACGTCGAGGTCCCAGACGATGAACTGGTGGCCCATGGGCACACCGAACTCGGCATGGCCCAGCAGGATGCCGATCTGACGGACCGTCTCGCAGGCGATGAGCGGGTCGTGGTATCCGTCCGCCACCGGGGTGAAGAAGCTATGGCCGCGCGGCCACTGCGCGGCGATGCGGAAGTGGGTGTCGTCCACCCGTGCCCAGTCGGTGAGCAGAACCTCGGCGACCGCCGACCGGTGTACTAATTCCTTGGGAACGGTGCTGGTCAGGGTGATGGCGCCGGCGACGCGGCCTGTGACGGTGGTAACCGCTGCGGCCTCCATCGTTCTGGTGCCGAAGGTTGGGCGCTCCATTTGAGGCGTGCTCGAAGACATGGCTCCCCCTGGACTGCTGGAGTTGTGCTCGGATTGGCCTTGTGGCCCGGAAGATACTTACCAACCGGTTTAATCTCTAGTGGTTCTGAGGTGCTCCCGACAAAAATTGACGGAGGCATTTACTCCGATTCGCCTGTTCGCCCTGGTGAGGTGCCGTCCTCCCCATTCCGGCAACCTCCTGCCCCCCGATGCCCGACCTGGCCCGCTTGAGCAGGATCCGAGCCGTTCTCGAGCGACGCCGACGAGGGCGCCCGCATCCGGGGTCCGCTTCTGGTCGGCTGCGTGAGAAAACCGCACAGACGGTTTGGCAAATCGTCGCGCTTCCACGGGACCGGACGGCCCGCATCAGCGAGGCCCTGGCCGGGAGGCCGGCACTCGCGGCATCACACCCGGACCTGAGCCCGTCTCGAGCGGGATGAGATCGGCCCTTGAGCCGCGTGTCCGACGGTGACCGGAGACCTGAGGAGGGGCAATGGTCGAGTCGGACACCGGGAAGCTCGAACTGCGGATCGAGCGCGGGTCGGTCAGCGAGGAAGAGCTGGCCGCGCTCACCGTCGTGTTGTGCTCGGTACTGGCGCAGCGGGACGAGGTGGGCGGGGAGGAGTTGCCCGAGGTCCCGCCGTGGCGACCCGAGCGGTCCAGTGCGGCCTATCGCTCTCCTTATCACTGGCGGTAGCGCCAGCGAGGCAGCATCAATCCATGGCTGATCTTGTGTGCCCGCCATGCTCCCGTCATACAAACCGCAAGAGCGGTTTGTTACGGTGAGGGTCGTCGATCGGGCCGCACCCTGGGAGGGACGTGTCGTGACCGTTGTGAATGACATTCCTCGGGCCTCTGCGGAGACGGCGGACGCTTACGGGCGTGTGGCCGAACTGCAGGCGGTCCGTGCGCAGGCGCTCGCCGGGCCGAGCGAAAGAGCGACCGAGGCGCAGCACGCCAAGGGCAAGCTCACCGCCCGTGAGCGCATCGCGCTGCTGCTCGACGAGGGCTCGTTCAACGAGGTGGAGCAGCTGCGCCGGCACCGGGCGACCGGTTTCGGACTGGAGGACAAACGCCCCTACACCGACGGTGTCATCACCGGCTGGGGCAGGGTCGAGGGCCGTACGGTCTTCGTCTACGCGCACGACTTCCGGATCTTCGGCGGCGCGCTGGGCGAGGCCCACGCGACGAAGATCCACAAGATCATGGACATGGCCATTGCGGCCGGTGCCCCGCTGGTCTCCCTGAACGACGGTGCGGGTGCCCGTATCCAGGAGGGCGTCTCGGCGCTGGCCGGTTACGGCGGCATCTTCCAGCGCAACACCAAGGCCTCGGGCGTCATCCCGCAGATCTCGGTGATGCTGGGCCCCTGCGCCGGCGGTGCGGCCTACTCTCCGGCGCTGACGGACTTCGTGTTCATGGTCCGCGAGACCTCGCAGATGTTCATCACCGGCCCGGACGTGGTCCGCGCGGTGACCGGCGAGGAGATCACCCAGAACGGCCTCGGCGGCGCCGACGTGCACGCCAGCACTTCGGGCGTGGCGCACTTCGCGTACGACGACGAGGAGACCTGCATCTCCGAGGTCCGCTACCTGCTCTCCATGCTTCCGCAGAACAACCGCGAGTACCCGCCGTGCGTGCCGTGCACGGATCCCCAGACCCGGCGCACCGAGGTGCTGCTGGACCTGGTTCCGGCCGATGGCAACCGCCCGTACGACATGGCCAAGGTGATCGAGGAGCTCGTCGACGACGGCGATTACCTGGAGGTCCACGAGCGCTGGGCGCGCAACATCATCTGCGCCCTGGGGCGGCTGGGCGGCCAGGTGGTCGCCCTGGTGGCCAACCAGCCGCAGTCGCTGGCCGGTGTGCTCGACATCGAGGCCTCGGAGAAGGCCGCGCGGTTCGTCCAGATGTGCGACGCCTTCAACATCCCGATCATCACCCTCCTGGACGTCCCCGGCTTCCTGCCGGGCGTCGACCAGGAGCACGGCGGGATCATCCGCCACGGCGCGAAGCTGCTGTACGCGTACTGCAACGCGACCGTGCCGCGGATCTCGCTGATCCTGCGCAAGGCCTACGGCGGCGCGTACATCGTCATGGACTCCCAGTCCATCGGCGCCGACCTGACCTACGCGTGGCCCACCAACGAGATCGCGGTGATGGGCGCCGAGGGCGCCGCCAACGTCATCTTCCGCAGGCAGATCGCCGAGGCCGAGGACCCCGAGGCGATGCGCGAGCGCATGGTCAAGGAGTACAAGGCCGAGCTCATGCACCCGTACTACGCGGCCGAGCGAGGCCTCGTCGACGACGTCATCGACCCGGCCCAGACCCGCGAGGTCCTCATCAACTCGCTGGGGATGCTCCGCAGCAAACACGCAGACCTGCCCTCCCGCAAGCACGGTAATCCCCCGCAGTAACGGAGCACTCGATGGCCAAACAAGAACGAGCGGTGCGGACGCGGGAGAGCCTGATCGGTTCCGCGGCCGAGATCTTCGACCGAGAGGGCTTCGCGGTGGCGTCGCTCGCCATGATCAGCACGCAGGCCGGAGTGAGCAGCGGAGCGCTGCACTTCCACTTCGCCAGCAAGGCGGCCCTGGCCGACGCCGTGGAGAACGCCGCGCTGGACCGGTTGCGGATCATCGCAGGGGCGGCGTCCCGGGAGGGGGCGAGCCGGCTCCAGTACCTGGTCGATGTGACCCACGGGCTCGCCCTGGGGCTGCGCGGGGACGTGGTGCTGCGGGCGGGGTTCGGGCTGTGCGGCAACCCGGCCCGCGTGACGCCGGGCGAGCTGCGCGAGCAGTGGCGGCGCTGGGTCGAGGAGGCCGTGACGGAGGCCGAGAAGGCGGGAGAGCTGCGGCCGGGGGTGGTGCCGGAGAGCGCCGTGACCGCGGTGGTGGCCGCGACCGTGGGCTTCGAGGTGCTCGGCTCCCGGGAGGAGGTCTGGCTCGCGCCGCATACGATCGCCCGGTTCTGGGAGCTGCTGCTGCCGACCCTGGCGGCAGGGGACCACCTCGCGACGTTGGAACCGGAAGGATCATCAGGCGAATAGGACAGACCAGCCGGTCTGTTTCTGTCGGCTGGGTGAAATCTCGTCCCCCGGCTGCCCATGCCTCGCGTTTCAGCAGGTGGGGGCCGGTGAGGGCAGGTGTGACAGGTGGCCTTGGCTCTTCGCGAAGACGCGAGGAGCCGGGGCCGCCTGTGTGTGGTGCCCGGAGAGATTTCCGGCCATGTCGCCGTGACCCTCTTTCGTCGGTGTTCGGGTGGATCGATGCGCCGCCTCGCTTGGGAACAGCGGAGATTGGGCGCCCGGATGGCGCGGCTGGGGTGGCTATGGAGCCAAAGAGTGGCTGGAAACAGACGATCGGACCCTCCAGGTGACTGGCTGGGATTGACAAACCGACTGCGCTGTTTTGTTATCAAGGGGTCCGGTTGGCTGTGCACCCGGGCCCCGGCAGCGGAAAACGCGGGAAAAAAACGCGCAGGCCGCGAACCGGCCTCCAGGCGACATTTGGGGAGAACGTGGACATCGAAGTGCTGGGTGCGCTGTCCGTTCATGAGAACGGGGTGTCGATCACGCCGACGGCACCCAAGCCGCGGCAGGTCCTGTCCCTGCTCGCGCTCCACGCCGACCAGGTGGTCCCCGTGGCCACGCTGATCGAGGAGTTGTGGGAAAAGTCCCCGCCGCGCAGTGCGCGCACCACGTTGCAGACGTACGTCCTGCAACTGCGCGAGCTCATCGGCGTGGCACTGGCCTACGGCGAGAACGAGCGCTGCTCCCCGAAGGACATTCTGGCCACCCTCCCCGGCGGCTACCGGCTGGAGACCCGGGGCGGGAGCGTCGACTACCGGGAGTTCGAGCGCAGGGCCGGTGCCGGCTACCGGGCGATGGACGCCGACGACTACCAGGGTGCCGCGCGCCGGCTGGCGGACGCGCTCTCGCTGTGGACCGGTCCCGCGCTCACCGACGTCCAGGCCGGGAGCCGGATCGAGACGGAGGTCAGGCGCCTGGAGGAGCTGCGCCTGTGCGCGCTCGACCAGCGCATCGAGGCGGATCTGCGCCTGGGCCGCCACCGCGAGCTGCTGTCGGAGCTGACCGTCCTGGTCAAGCAGTACAGCCTGCACGAGAGCCTGCACGGTCAGTTCATGCTGGCGCTGCACCGCTCCGGCCGACGCGGCGAGGCGCTCAACGTCTACCAGCGGCTGCGCACCATGCTCGTCTCCGAGCTGGGCCTCGAGCCGTCGGCCGCGTTGAGCAGGCTGCAGCGCTCCATCCTGATGGCGCACCCCGAGAGCGCGGCCCCGCCCAAGACGGCCCTCCCGGTGACCGCGCCGGCGGGACCCGGCGGCGGGCGGCTGGTAGCGCGGACGACCTGACCGCCCGGGCCTCGCGGCAGCCGGCGGCATGACCACTGAAGCCCTTCTCCCCGGCCCTCGAACGAGGGCCGGGGGAAGGGCTTCAGTGCTGTGTACGGGGCCTCGAGGACGGCCGTCAGCGGCTCGCAGCGCGGTCCATGGCCAGCTGCTCGAAGCGGTCGGTCAGTTCCCGCTGCTGCCGGCTCAGGACCTCGACCTGGTGGCGCAGCCGGGCCACCTCGGCGCGCAGCGGGTGCAGGCCCGCCTCGCCCTGCGCCTCTCCCGTTTCCCGGGGTGCCGGGTCCTGCCGGTGGCGGATCGACTCCATGCGGCCGCGCAGTACGGGCCCCGGCTCCACTCCGAGGTCGTGCACGAGCCGGCTGCGCGCCCGGTCGTAGACGCCCAGGGCCTCGGCCTGACGACCGCACTGGTACAGCGCGGTCATCAGCAGCTCGTAGAACCGTTCGCGCAGCGGGTGAGAAGCCGTCAGCTCCGTCAGCTCGCCGGCGACCTCCCCGGCCCGGCCGGCCCGCAGACAGGCGTCGTACAGCGTCTCCAGGGTGATCAGCCGGCTCTCCTCCAGCAGCGATGCCTCGGTCGAGCAGATGGTGCCGCGGCCCGCTCCCTCCAGCGCGGGGCCGCGCCACAGCGCCAGCGCCTCGCGCAGGACCCCGGCCGAACGGGCCGGGTCGGTGGCGGCCAGCGAGCGGCCCTGGGCCATGAGGCGGTGGAAGCGCTGGGCGTCGGTGCCGGCCCCGCCCAGGCGCAGTACGTAGCCCGGCGGGCGGGTCACGAGCCACTCGTGGTGGCCCTGGCCGGAGCCGGAGCCGGAGCCGGAGCCGGAACCGGAACCGGGCGCGAGTGCGGGTGCGGGCAGCAGCAGCCGGCGCAGCCGGGCGACATGGGTCTGGAGGGCATTGGCGGCGTTGGCGGGCGGATGTTCGCCCCACAATTCGTCGACGAGCCGGTCCGCGGAAACGACCTGGCCGGCCTTCACGACGAGCGTGCCCAAAAGGGCACGCTGCTTGGCGCCGGCCGGTGTGATCCGGATATCGGCGCGCTCGTCGAAGACCTGGACGGGGCCCAGGATTCGAAACTCCATCTCATCCTCGCACGGCGAGAGTCGGCTAGTACGCGACCGCAGATCCGTGCTCGGCATTCACTCGGAAATGGCCACGGATCCTTCCGTCCTTATCAGATCCTAGGCGCTTCTCGGAGCCGGTGGAGGATTTATAAGCCCTACGCAGGGATTCCTGGAGTATTCCTTGAGGGGGATTCAGGTGCCTCGCGGTTGCACGGCTGGTCGCCGGTCAGATCCGGAAAGCCCACCTGCACCCCGCGCCGGTGCCAGGCGCTCAGCAGCCGCAGCAGGGTCTTCGGATCCGGCAGGCCCTGCAGCCCGGGCGGGCCTGCGACCTGGTCCCGGGCGAGTCGGTTCAGCAGCCCGCGGGTGAGCGGGTCGGCGCTCGGCGCCGTCGAATCCGTTGCCATGGCCAAAAACGTAGCAGCGCCGCCTAGAGCGCCGAAAGAGAACTCGGTCGGCGGAAACGGGCCTTTACGTGACACGCTGGTGGCTCGGCGGTGGCGTGTCGGCGCTATCCCGGCTGCCGCCCGTGCGCCGGACCTGACGGTCCCATTGGAGAGGCGCTCAAGACGCACTCAATTCCTGCATATGAGACGGTCGGGGAAGTATATGGTGCCCCTCGTCCGCCGTCGACGGCAAAGACAAGAAGGGCCAGAAGGCGACAGTATCGAAAGACTCGAACACCGGCTTGTTGCCGACGTTGGCCGGCAAGGCGCGGAGGGGAATCATGAAGATCAAGGTCCTGGGTCCGTTGAATGTCGAAGTCAACGGTATATCGGTCGTCCCGACGGCGGGCAAGCCGCGCCAGATCCTGGCGCTGCTCGCGCTCTATCCGGGCAGGGTGGTGCCCGTTCCGACGCTGATGGAAGAGATCTGGGGCACCCACCTGCCGCAGAGCGCGCTGACCACGCTTCAGACCTACATCCTCCAGCTGCGCCGCAGACTGGGCACCGCCATGGGCCCGGACGCGCCCGGCTCGGCCAAGGACGTGCTCGCCACCCGGTACGGCGGCTACCTGCTCCAGGTCCCGGCCGAGGCGGTCGACGTGCGCACGTACGAGCGCCTGGTGGCGGAGGGGCAGCAGGCGTTCGAGGACGGTGAGGACGAGCGGCTGGCCAAGTGTCTGCGCGCGGCACTGGACCTGTGGGAAGGTCCCGCGCTGGTGGACGTACGCGTCGGCCCGATCCTCGACATCGAGGTGATGCGGCTGGAGGAGAGTCGGCTCGTGGCCCGCGAGCGGCGCATCGACGCCGACCTGCGGCTGGGCCGGCACATCGAACTCATCGCCGAGCTCACCGACCTGATCGCCCGCCACCCCCAGCACGAGGGGCTGCACTCGCAGGCGATGGTCGCGCTCTACCGGTCGGGCCGGCAGGCCTCCGCGCTCGACGTCTACCGCCGGATGCGCCAGCGGCTGATCGACGAGCTCGGTGTGGAGCCCTCGCCGCAACTCCAGCGGCTGCACCAGGCGATGCTCGCCGTCGACCCGCGCCTGGACGTGGCCTGCGGGCCGCGGCGCAGCTCGACCTTCGATCTGTACGCAGCCTGAATCGAGTACCACTCAAGGCCCACGGGTGAGGCTCGGGCCGCGAAGGCGCCGTACCACGAACGTGCCCGCACAGCTTCACGGAGGAGGGCGACGATGGCTTCGCTGACGGCGGTAGAGGGGGCGGCGGGGCGGCGGGTACGGCTCCACTGCCTTGCCCACGCGGGCGCGGGGGTGGCCAGCTACCGTCGCTGGCCCGTCGCGGCCGGGCCCGGCGTGGACGTCGCGGCGCTGGTGCTGCCGGGCCGTGACAGCCGGCGGCGCGAGCCGCGCGTCACCGAGCGCGCAGCGCTCCTGGCGGATCTGCTGCCCCCACTGCTGGAGGCGGCCCGGTCCGGACCGTACGCGCTGTACGGCCACAGTCTGGGCGCCCTGGTGGCGTACACGCTCACCAGGGCGCTGGCGGACGCCGGGGTGCCGGCGCCGCTGTTCCTCGCGGTGGGCGCCTGTCTGCCGCCGCACGCCAGCGCCGCCCTGGTGGCCGCGGCGGAACTCCCCGACGAAGTGCTGCTGCCCCTCCTGGGCGACCTCGGCTCGCTGCCCAAGGGAGCCGCCGCCCGCCCCGGCGGGCTGTGGCACCGCAGTGTGCTGCCCGTCCTGCGCGACGACCTGCGCCTGGCCCGGGCACTGCGCCAGGCGGCCCTGGACCCCGTCACCGGAGGATCCGTGGATCTGCCCCTGCTCGTCTTCGCGGGCAGTGACGACCCGCTCGCCGTGCCCGCCGCCCTCGAGGAGTGGCGGCAGTGGACCACCGGGCCGATCACCGTACGCTCCGTCGACGGCGACCACTTCTTCGCGGGCGGGGACGTCCTGCCGGCCCTGGTCGGCGCGGCCTGCCGCGAGTACGAGGCGGCGGCCGCCGCCGGGGCGCCGGCGGGCGCGAGCGCGGGGGGTGCGCGGTGAAGCGCGTCGTCATCACCGGGGTCGGCGTGGTGGCCCCCGGAGCCATCGGCACCGCCAACTTCTGGTCCCTGCTGACCTCGGGCCGTACCGCCACCCGGGGCGTCACCCTCTTCGACGCCGCCAGCTACCGCTCACGGGTCGCCGCCGAGGTCGACTTCGACCCCATCGCGCACGGCTTCACCCTCGCCGACACCGAACGCCTGGACCGGGCCGCCCAGTTCGCGCTGGTCAGCGCCCGGGAGGCGGTGGCCGACAGCGGCCTGCACGCCGTACTGGCCGCGGGGAACCGGCTGCGCACCGGGGTCAGTCTGGGCAACGCGGCAGGCTGCGCCACCGGGCTCGCCACCCAGTACGCGCTGCTGAGCGACTTCGGCAGCACCTGGAACGTCGACCACTCCCGGGCCGCCGAGTTCCTCTACGACTACTTCGTGCCCAGCTCGCTGGCGGCCGCCGTGGCCCGCGACAGCGGCGCGCAGGGCTCGGTCAGCCTGATTTCCAGCGGCTGCACCTCGGGTCTGGACGCGATCGGGCACGCCGCCGAGCTGATCCGCGAGGGCAGCGCCGACGTGATGATCGCGGGCGGGGCGGAGGCACCGATCTCCCCCATCGCCATGGCCTGCTTCGACCGCATCCGCCTCACCAGCCCCCGCAACGAGGACCCCGCCACCGCCTCGCGCCCCTTCGACCGCACCCGGGACGGCTTCGTGCTCGGCGAGGGCGCGGCCGTGCTGATCCTGGAGGAGCTGGAGCACGCGCGCCGCCGGGGCGCTCGCGTGTACGCGGAGCTGTCCGGCTTCGCCTCGTACAGCAGCGCGCACCACATGACGGGGCTGCGGCCGGGCGGCCAGGACATGGCCGACGCCATCCGGGCGGCACTCGACGAGGCGCGGCTGAACCCGGTCGACGTGGACTACATCAACGCGCACGGGGCCGGCACCCGGCACAACGACCGGCACGAGACGAACGCCTTCAAGCAGGGACTGGGCGACCACGCCCGGCGCGTCCCGGTCAGCTCCATCAAATCGATGATCGGACACGCGCTCGGCGCCGCCGGGGCCCTGGACGTGGCGGCCAGCGTGCTGGCCATCGAGCACAGCACCGTGCCGCCGACCGCCAACCTGCACGAGCCCGACCCGAACTGCGACCTGGACTACACACCGCTGTTCGCCCGCGAGCAGCGCACCAGTACGGTGCTCAGCGTCGCCAGCGGCTTCGGCGGCTTCCACGCCGCCACCGTGCTGACCCGGCCCCGGCTGCGGGAGACGGCATGAGCGGCGCCAACGGCGCGAGCGGGGGCGTGCGCAGCCTGGCCACGGGCCGGGCGCTGGTCACCGGCATCGGCGTGGCCGCGCCCAACGGGCTGGGTACCGAGACCTGGTGGAGCGCCGTGCTGGAGGGCCGCAGCGGCATCGGCCCGATCACCCGCTTCGACGCCTCCGGCTACCCGGTGCGGATCGCGGGCGAGATCCCCGGCTTCGTCGACGAGGAACACATCCCCAGCCGCCTGCTCCCCTCCACCGACCGGGTCACCCGCCTGAGCCTGGTCGCGGCCAAGGAGGCCCTGGAGGACTCGGGCGCCGACCCGGCCGCGCTGCCCGGCCACCGGGCGGGCGTGATCACGGCCAGCTCCGCGGGCGGCACCGAGTTCGGCCAGCGAGGGCTGGAGGCACTGTGGGGCAAGGGCGCCCAGTACGTCAGCGCGTACCAGTCCTTCGCCTGGTTCCACGCGGCGGGAACCGCCGAGATCTCCATCCGGCACGTGCTGCGCGGCCCCGCCTCCGCCGTGGTCACCGAGCAGGCGGGCGGGATCGACACCCTCGCCCGCGCCCGGCGCGAGATCCGCAAGGGCGTGGCCCTCATGGTGACCGGAGGCGTCGACTCGGTGCTGTGCCCCTGGGGCTGGGCCGCTCACCTGGCAGACGGCCGGCTGAGCACCCACCCCGATCCGGCGCGGGCCTACCTCCCCTTCGACGCGGAGGCTTGCGGCCATGTCGTGGGTGAGGGCGGCGCGCTGCTGGTGCTGGAGGACGCGGCGGCCGCCGCTGCGCGTGGCGTCCGCGGGTACGCCGAAGTGGCCGGGTGCGCGGCGACCTTCGACGGCGGGCCCGGGGAGGAGCGGCTCAAGGAGGCGGCCGAACTCGCGCTGGCCGACGCCCGGGTGAGCCCGGACCAGGTGGACGTGGTGTTCGCCGACGGGGCGGGGGAGCGGTCCGCCGACCGGGCCGAGGCCGAGGCGCTGGCCGCCCTGTTCGGGCCGTGCGGGGTGCCGGTGACCGCACCCAAGTCGATGACGGGCCGGCTGGGCGCCGGGGGTTCCTCGCTGGACCTGGCGGCGGCGGCGCTCGCGCTGCGCGACAAGGTGGTGCCCCCGACCACCGGAACGCGGCGGGTCGCCGCGGACTGCCCGCTGGATCTGGTGACGGGCGCGGCGCGGGAGCTGCCCGGGCTGCGGACCGTGCTGGTGCTGGCGCGCGGGTGGGGCGGCTTCAACTCGGCCGCGGTGTTGCGGGCGGTTGATGCCTGAGCCGGCCGGCGCAAGGCTGGGCGGGCCGGCCGCCGTCTGAGGGCGGCGAGGGCTCCGCTACAGCAGTCCGTCCGCACGGGCGGACCGGCGTAGCTCGCGCCGCAGCCGGCGCTCCAGCGGAGTCAGCGGCAGGTCGGGCCGCATCCGGTCCGGGTGTCCCGGCGGGGGCGCGTCCCACATCGGGCCGGGGGCCGGGCAGGTCTCCGGCCCGACCTGTCCCACGGCGTGCAGGCGCCCGAGGGCGATCAGCCCCTCCCACACGGCGCGCACAAAGGCTGTCAGGGCGTGCATATCGCCTCCAGGGCGTTCGGCCGCCGCCGCGCGGGCGGGCGGGACGTGCGGTCACGATCCGCCCCCGTGGTCGAGTAGCCGACGCGGACGGCCGGAACGCGGCTGGATCCCGGGTGCATGCCCGGGCGCGGTGCAGCGGGGCTCCACTCGAGCCGAACCGCGGTAAGGACCCCGGCGGCGCGCAGGCCGGAGCCGCCCACCAGGACGGGGGTGGCCGGGTGGGCGGCAGCGGCGGTCGCGAGCCGGGCCGGGGAAGCGGAGCCGCCCCGGGACGCCGGAGGCGTCGTGCGTCAGGTCGACGCCGCCCGAGCTTCCGCCCGGAGAGTCTCGGCGGCCGGGCTCGCGGGCGGCTCAAGCGGAGGGGGCGGACCCTCCCGGGGCGACGTACGCCCACGCCGGCGCACGTGCAAAAGGGGAGGCCGGGCCTTCGGATCGAGGCGGACGCAGCGGGCGGCTGGAGCCGCGCTCCAGTCAAGCCCGTGCGGTCTGCGAGCCGTTCCGGACAGTGTCTTGGGCACGGCCGTCGGCCCAGGGCCGCCCGACAACGTCTGTCGGCGGCCCTCAGCGGCAGGCGGACGGGTTCGCCGGTGTGAGGGCACCGGCGCAGTGGTGGCACCGTGCCGGGCGGGGGTCGGAGCCCCGCCGGTACGGCGGCACCGCAGCCCGGACCGCAGCCCGGACGCCGCCGGTCGGAGCCGGCCGGCGTACCAATGAGGAGGGTGTGGAAGATGTCGGATGCGCGTGTGCACCGCACGGTCCACGAAGTGATCGCGGCGGCCCCGGCCGGAGTGATGTACGGGCTGATCGCGGACGCCACCCGGTGGCCGTTGTTCTTCGCGCCTTGCGTCCATGTCGAGCAGCTCGACTTCGACGGGACGCGGGAGCGGCTGCGCATGTGGGTCACCGCGGGCGAGAGCGTCAAGTCCTGGGTGTCCAGCCGGCACCTGGACGTGGAGCGGCTGCGCGTGGCGTTCACCCACGACCTGCCCGCCGCGCCCACGCAGTCCATGAGCGGCGTGTGGACGGTGGTACCGCTGGGTGAGTACGCCGCCAAGGTGACCCTGGAGCACTCCTTCACCGTCACCGGGGACGTGCCGCAAGACGTGGCCTGGGTCGAGCGGGTCACCCTCGAGAACAGCCGCGCCCAGCTGGACCGGCTGGCCGAGCTCGCCGAGCGCTGGACGCGTCTGGACGACCTGGTGTGGTCCTTCGAGGACACCGTACGGGTCAACGCCCCCAGCGAGCTGGTGTTCGACTTCCTATACCGGGCGCGGGACTGGCCCGCCGAACTCCCGCACGTCAACCGGCTCGACCTGGTCGAGGACGAGCCGGGCGTACAAGTGATGTCCATGGGCAGCCTGTCCGTCGACGGCAGCGCGCACAGCACCGAATCGGTGCGCATCTGCTTCCCGGGCGCCCAGCGCATCTGCTACAAGCAGACCCGCACCTCGCCCCTGCTGACCGCGCACACCGGCGAATGGTCGGTCGAACCCGACGAGTCCGGGGTGACCCTGACCGCCCGGCACCACGTGCTGCTGTGCGAGGAGAACATCGAGAGCGTGCTGGGCGAGGGCACCGACGCGGTGGCCGCGGGCCGGCACGTGCGCGAGGCGATGGGCCAGGCAGGCCTGTCCGTACTGCGCCACGCCGCGCAGTACGCCATCGACTCGGTCCGAGTCCTGTGACCGCGGTCCAGGACACCACGGCCCCCGTACGGGAAACCCACGCACCCGTACGGGACAAAGGTGAGGCGGCGCCCGCCGCCGCGTCCGAGCGCGCCGCCCGGCTGGAGGCGGCCCTCGGCGACCCCCTCGACCCGGACAACCCGCACGGACACCTGGCGCTGCTGCGCGCCGACGAGGCCCGCGAGGCCCCGGCGGCCACCGAGGCGCTGCTCGCCGAAGCGGGCCTGGGCGCCGAGTTCGTCCCGTACGACCTCGGCGGCCGGCTCACCGACCTGGAGGAACTCGCTCGGGTACTACGCCCGTTGTTCCGCCGCGATCTCGCGCTCGGCTACGGATTCGGCATCACCTCGCTCTTCGCCGCCTGCGCGGTGTGGACCGCGGGCGACGAGCCGCAGCGCCGGGCGCTGGCCGCGCACCTCCTCGACGGCGGCCGGGTCACGATCGTGCACCGCGAGGTGGCGCACGCCAACGCGATCCTGCGCAACGAGGTCGAGGCGAGGCCCGGCCCGGACGGCGGCTGGGTGCTCAACGGGCACAAGGACGTGGTCATCAACGCCCACCGCGCCGAGGCCTTCGTCATGTACGCGCGCACCGCGAGCGAGGACGGACCGCGCAGCCACTCCGTGCTGCTGCTCGGCCCCGAGCCGCCCGCCTCCGGCGAGGTGCGCAGGCTCGGCAGGGTCGAGATGCCGGGCATGCGCGGCGCGCACTTCTCCGGACTCGAATTCGCCGATGTGGCCGCGGGACCCGAGGCACTCGTCGGCGAGGCCGGCGAAGGGGTGTCGCTGGCGCTGCGCAGCTTCCAGATCAGCCACTGCCTGATTCCGGGCGTGGTGCTGGCCGGCGTGGACAGCGTGCTGCGCCAGGCCGTGCACGCAGCCGTGGAGAACCGGCCCGACGGATGGCCCGCCCGCCGCTGGCAGAAGGTGCTCGCCGGGGTCTTCGCGGACCTGCTGGCCTGCGACAGCATGGCCGTCACCGGGCTGCGGGCGATGAGCCTGCTGCCGGAGGACGCCTACCTGCTGGCCGCCGCGGTCAAGTACACGATGCCGGACCTGCTGCGGGAGGACCTGGAGGAGCTGGCGACCGTGCTCGGCGCCCGCGGCTACGACCGCGGGCCGCTGTACGGCGGCTTCCAGAAGCTCGTACGGGATCTGCCGGTGGCCGGTCTCGGACACGCGGGGACGGCCGTGTGCCAGGCGGTGCTGGTGCCGCAGCTGCCGGCGCTGGCGCGCACGGCGTGGTTCCAGACACCGGAGCCGCCGGCGGGGCTGTTCCAACCGGGGGCGCCGTTGCCCCCGTTCGACCACCGGCGCCTCGCGCACTCCGGTACGGACGACCTGCTGACGGCGACTCTGGTCGGCGCGGCGACCCGGCTGGCGAAGGGGCGCTCCGGGTACGCCGACGGGTCGCCGCACGCGGTGCTGGCGGGGCTCGCGCAGACGTTCGTGGCGGAGCTGCGGGTGCTGAGGGCGCGGTGCGCCGCGTTGAGCGCGCCGGTCGGCGGCACCGGATTCGACGCGCAGGCCTGCGCGCTGGCCGACCGGTACGCGCTGGTGCTCGCGGCGGCGGCGGTGCTCGGCATGTGGGAGGGGCAGGCCGGGACCGGATCGTTCCTGGAGGAGCCCGCCTGGGCCGTGCTCGCGCTGAGCCGGATCGCACGGCGGCTGGGGGCGGTGGTGCCGGACCTTCCCGAGGGCGTGGTGGGCTCGGTGCTCGGTGAGGTGCTGGGGCGGTGCCGGGAGGGACGGAGCCTCGACCTGTACGGGACGGCGCTGGCGGGTTGAGGCGTGCGGTGACCTCACCCGACGGCTCGGCGGCGCGGCCCGGCGGCCCGACCGGCCGGCCGCCCGACCACCCGCCTTCCGGTCACGGCACCGCAGACGTGTCGGGGCGGTGGACGAACGCCCCGGCCAGATCGCCGTCCGCCCCGCGGGACCGGGACGGACGGCACTACACGCAGGAGACGACGATGGACCAGGTGAGATGCGCCGCCCCCCTTCGTGTGCCGCGGCCGCACGGTCCGTGGCAGGGGGTGAAGGAGAACCTGACCGGGCTCGGGAACGCGGTGGTCCACACGACCTGGAGCGAATGGCTCCCCAGCGTGCTGACCACACCCCGGCTGCGCGAGCTGCTCGGGCCGGACTGGGACCGCTACCGGCGTACCCCCGACGCCACCGTGCGCTACCGCTTCGCGGCCGCCCGGCTGCTCATCAAGTACACGGCGGCGGCGGCGCTCGGCATCCCGCCCGAGTACCTCGACCTGGCCTACCGGCTGGGCGGGCGCCCCTATCTGCGCGGCTTCGACCAGATCGAGCTGAGCCTGTCCCACACCGGCGACCTGATGGCCGTCGGGCTCAGCCGCACGGGCCGGATCGGCGTGGACGTGGAGCTGGCCAACCGCAACGTACGGCTGGAACTGCTGGAGGCGCAGATCCTGACCCCGACCGAGATGACGGAGATCGCCGGGATGCCGGAGGCGGAGCGGGTCCCGTACGCGCTGAAGCTGTGGACCCTCAAGGAGGCGTACAGCAAGGCACTCGGGCAGGGGCTGCGGCTGGGCTTCAAGGAGTTCGGCTTCCAGCAGTCCGGCTCGGGGGGCGCGCGGCTGCACGCCCCGGACGGCAGCGCGGCGACCCGGGGGGAGTGGGGCTTCGCCACGCACCCGGTGATGGGCCGCTACCTGCTGAGCACGGCCTGCCACGACGCGGGGCTGTCCACCGCGAACGACACGTCGGTGGGGACCATGCTCGACCAGGGATTCCTGTCGGCGATGAACCAGAGCGCGAGCTGACCCGCGGCCCGGGTCCGGGCCTTGAGGCGTTCTGTGGCGGACTTCGAGGCGCGTCAGCGCATCGACAGCTCCCCGGCAGCGGGTTGCTCCACGGTGGGCCCGGGAGTACCGCGCCCTCGGGCGCCCCGCTCCCCGGGCCGTCCGGCGTTCCGGGCCCCGTACGGGAGGATCGGGACCGGAGGAGGGCGACCGCATGGCCAGGTCGAGCCGCCCGCGCACGGGCCGGGGACGAGGCGGCCGCCAGGCAGCCTCCGCCCTGCCGCTGACCTGGTGGCAGCACGACCTGCTGCTGGACTCACTGGAGCACCGAGGCACCGGCCGCCACGTGGAGCAGCTGTCCTGGCGCTGGTGCGGGCCGCTGGACACCGAACGGTTCACCGCGGCCTGGCAGTCCGTCACCGACCGGGAGACGGTGCTGCGCGCCGCCGTCGACTGGGAGCCGTGGCCGCGCGTGGTCCTGCACGACCGGGCCGCCGCCGAGGTCGTACACCACCGGGCCGGCGGCGTCGACTGGGACGAGCTGGTGGAACGCGACCGGCTGCGCGGCTTCGACCTGCGCGGCCCCGGACCGCTGCGGGTCACCCTCGTCGACGACCCGGCGCCCGACGCACCCGCCACGCGCGTGCTGCTCACCTTCCACCACGGACTGCTGGACGCCTGGAGCGTGTTCGTCCTGCTGGACGAGTTCTACCGGGCCTATCTGGCCGGCGGCGCGCTGCCCGGAGGGGAGAGGCGGCCCGACATCCGCGACTGGGCGCGCTGGCTGGAGCACCAGGACCCGGGCCCGGCACGGGAGTTCTGGACCCGGACGGTACCCGAGGGCGCGCCTGCCGTGCTGCCCGCCGCGCCCGGCCCGGACACCCTGGAGAGCGGATGCGGCCGCGCCGAGGCGCGCTTGTCGGCCCGGGAGGCCGAGCGGCTGCACCGCTGGGCCGCGGCCCTGGCCATGCCCGACTCCACTGCGCTGCAGGCGGTCTGGGCGATGCTGCTCTACCGCGGCGCGGGCGTCAGCGGCCCCGCGCAGGTCGGATTCGGCGTCACCGTCTCGGGGCGCGGCATCGCCCTGGAGGCCGTTGAGCGGCTGCCCGCGCCGATGCGCAACTGCCTGCCGATGTCCGTCCAGGTCGATCCGGCGCACCGGCTGGGCCGGCTGCTGACGGTGTTGCGCGACCGCGCGCTGGACATGGCGGCGTACGAGTGGGTCTCCGCCGGGCAGATCCACGAGTGGACCGGCCGGGCCGCGGGCGGCGGGCCGCTGCTGGCGAGCCTGGTGGCCGTCGGGAGCGTGCCGCGCCCGCCGCGGGAACTGCGCGCCGGGCTGGCCGACCACGGCGTGCGGATCGAGCCGTTGTACGCGAGCGGCGCGCACACCGCCTTCCCCGTCGCCCTGCTCACGCACCGCGGCCCCGACGGCTCGCTGACGCTGACCGCCGCACACGACCGGTCCCGGATGTCCGGAGCCGATGCGGGCCGTCTGGTGGGACACTGCGCGCGGCTGCTGCGCGAACTGCCCGCCACCGGCGCCGAGACGACGCTCGCCCAGGTGCTGGCCATCCTCGAAGGGGACGAGCCGCCGCGGATCGCCCAGCGGCGCGGCTCGGCCGCCCAGCGGGCGGCCCGCTTCCGCCTTCACTCGATCGGCGATCGATCCGACGTCGAGCGGATCCCTAGCGGGTCTTGACACCGTGGGGCGACTCATCGTGAAGGAGCCGCCCATGTTCACCTACGACATCAGGCAAGATCTCCGGGAGGTCGAGATGTACTTCTTCGGCCTGGTCCCGGTGGGGGTCGCGCCGCCGCTGCGGCTGGCCGGAGCGGACGAGGACGACGCGGAGTTCCACGAGGAGTTCAGCATCGTCCGCGGTATCGACTAGCCCGTGTCCTACGGAACCCCACCGGTCGACCGCCTTGCCGACCCCGTCTCCACTCAGCTCTCCACCCACCTCTCCACCGACCTCTCCACCCACCTCTCCGCTCACCTGGCCGTTCGCGTCGCGCGGCTGCGCCGTGTCGTCTGGCTCGCCGTACGGGGTGCGGATCCGGCCGTCGGCCGCCCCGGCGGCCCGGCCCCCTGGGTGACCCATGGCCGGAACCAGACGGTTCCGAGCGGAACCCGACCCCTCGCATAGCTCCGCTCCAGCCCCGGTCGGGCGGTCCCAGCGAAAGAAGGAATCGATGTCGCTGTCGAAGCAGCGCGCCGGCGCACCCCAGGTGTCGCCCTCGGTCGAGGCGTTCCTCAACGACCCCGAGCACGTGGGCGTGCTCACCACCGTCAGGCCCGACGGAACGCTGCACACGGCGCCCGTACGGTTCACCTGGGACGGGACGGCCGGCCTGGTCCGGGTCATGACCGTCGCCTCCTCGCGCAAGGCGCGCAACCTGCTGGCCGACCCCGGCGGCCGGGTGGCGATCTGCCAGGTACAGGGCTTCGCCTGGGTCACGCTGGAGGGCCCCGGCACGGTGGTGCGCGAGCCCGGGCGGGTGGCCGAGGGAGTCAAGCGGTACGCCAAGCGGTACTGGTCGGCGCCGCCGAACCCGCCCGGCCGGGTGGTCATCGAGATCGAGGTCGACCGGGTACTGACCCTCAACACCTGAGCAACACCTGAACACCCGAGCAGTACCTGCTCCAGGCCTGCGCCCCACCGCGGCCCCGGCGCCCGAGCGCGCGGCGGCAGCCCTCCCGGCCGCGCCGCGCGCTCACCCGTACCGCGCGCCTACGCGGCCGGCGGGGGTGTGCCGTCCGCCCACAGCAGGCGGAAGGACAGCAGGGTCAGCCGCCACCCGGCGGGGGTGCGCAGGGCCTCGCCGTTGACGAAGGTGCCGGTGGTGAACAGCGGCGCGAGCACGCCCTGCGGCGGGACGTGGCGCGGGTGGTGCACCTGCGTGGAGGTCAGGTTGGCGCGCAGGGTGGCCCGGTCCCCGTCCAGGACGACCACGGCCGGGGAGCCCAGGTGCTGGGTGGCGGCGAAGGCCGACAGGGCCCTGCGGTGGAACTCGGCCATGCCCTCGGTGCCCTCGTGCCGGCTCATCGGCGGGAAGGCCACCACCGCGTCCGGGGTGAACAGCTCCGCCGCCCAGGCGTCGTCGAGCTCTTCGTCGTCGAGGGAGACCAGATAGCGGTTCAAAAGGGCCGCCACAAGAAGGCTTGCGGTGCCGGATTCTTCGAGGATTTCGGTGGAGGTCATCCCTGAGGATTCGCCCGGCCCGGCCCGTCCGGGCAAGCCCGCCTGACAAAGATCTGACATTGGCGACGCTTTTCTGTCATTGATTTGTCGAAGGTCTGTATCACTCGCTCTTTACGCCCCGCCCGGCCCCTCGCGATACTAGCCGAACACCAGTGGGAAGAGGCGGGATGAGCAGCTTTGATGTAGATGCCATTGTTGTGGGAGCCGGGCCCACCGGACTCATGCTCGCAGGCGAGTTGAGGCTCAATGGAGCCTCGGTGATAGTCCTTGACAAACTTGCCGAGCCAATTAAGGAATCACGGGCGCTCGGCTTTTCTGCGCGGACCATCGAGGAATTCGCCCAGCGCGGCCTGATAGCCCGATTCGGCGAGGTCGGCGTCATTCCGGTCGGCCACTTCGGCGGCGTCCCGCTCGACTACCAGGTGATCGAAGGCGGCTCGTACGGCGCCCGGGGCATCCCGCAGGCCCGTACCGAAGGCGTCCTCGGCGGCTGGGCGCGCGAACTGGGCGCCGAGATCCGCCGCGGCGTCGAGGTCACCGGCCTGGCCCAGGACGACGAGGGCGTGACGGTCACCGCGCAGGGCGCGGACGGCAGCCTCACCCTGCGCGCCCGCCACGTGGTGGGCTGCGACGGCGCCCGCAGCATCGTGCGCAAGCTCGCCGGCATCGACTTCCCCGGCACCGAGCCGTCCCTCGAGCTGCGCTTCGCGGACGTGGCCGGCGTACCGCTGCGCCCGCGCTTCAGCGGCGAGCGCGTCCCCGGCGGCATGGTGATGGTCATTCCCATGGGCCCGGACCGCAGTCGCGTCATCTACTTCGACAGCGCCGAGCCGCTGCGCAAGAGCCCCGAGGCGATCACCTTCGCCGAGGTGGTCGAATCCTGGCAGCGCCTGACGGGCGAGGACATCAGTGGCGCCACGCCGCTGTGGGTCAGCTCCACCACCGACAACAGCCGCCAGGCCGCCGAGTACCGGCGCGGCCGGGTGTTCCTGGCCGGCGACGCCGCGCACATCCACCTGCCCATCGGTGCGCAGGGCATGAGCGCGGGCGTCCAGGACGCGGTGAACCTCGGCTGGAAGCTCGCCCTGGACATCCAGGGCCGGGCGCCCGAGGGCCTGCTCGACACCTACCACGCCGAGCGCCACCCGGTCGGGGCCCGCATCCTGACCAACACGCTCGCCCAGCGCATCCTCTACCTCGGCGGCGACGACATCACCCCGATGCGCGAGGTCTTCGCCGAGCTGGTGGACCACCACGAATCGGTCCGCCGCCACCTCGTCGGCATGGTCACCGGCCTCGACATCCGCCACGACGTCGGCGCGGGCGACCACCCGCTGCTCGGCCGGCGCCTGCCCGACCGGGAACTCGTCGTCGACGGCGAGAAGACCTCGGTCTTCGCGCTGCTGAACGCCGGGCGCGCCGTGCTCCTCGAAATCGGCGGCGACCACGGTCTGCGCGAGGCGGCCGCCGGCTGGGCCGACCGCGCCCCGGTGGTCCGCGCCGACCAGCCCGACTGCGACGCCCCGGTGGCCGGCATCCTCGTCCGCCCCGACGGCTACGTCGCCTGGCTCGCGCCCGAAGGCGCCGGCCCCGAAGGCCTCACCGACGCTCTCACCCGCTGGTTCGGTCCCGCCAACTGAGCGCGCCCCGTCCCGCCCGTCCGTACCCTCCATAGGAAGCGAACAAAAATGGCTTTCATCTCCCTCGAGGACAAGCACCTGACCGTCCTCAACCTCTTCACCACCGACGCGCCTGAGAAGCAGGACAGCCTGGTCGAGGAGATGCGGAAGATCGTCGACGCGGCGACGTACGAGGGCTGGATGAACAGCACCGTGCACGCGGGCGTCGACAGCCTGGGCACCTGCAACTTCATCCAGTGGCGCAGCGGCGAGGACCTGGAGCGGCGCTACGAGGGCGAGGAGTTCAAGCACCGCACCCTCCCCGTCTTCGGCGAGATCACCACCTCGATCAAGCTGCTCCAGAACGAGGTCGCCCACACGGTGACCTCGGACGCCCTCGGCGGCAAGGTCGAGATCGGCCCGCACCGCGACGACTACACCGTCCTCGGCGTCTTCTCCGTGACCGACGACGGCCAGGACGAGGCCATCGACGCCCTCGGCAAGGGCCAGGAGTTCCTGGCCGAGGTCCCCGGCTTCCGCTCGCACGTGGTCCTCAAGGGCCTGCGCGCCCGCGGCCTGGACGGCAAGTTCGTCGTCTCCTACGCGCAGTGGGACAGCAAGGAGGCCTACGAGGCCTACCGCGACCGTGCCTCGGAGCAGCAGTCCGCGGCGCGCCAGGAGGCGCAGAACCGCATCGCCGCCGTCTCCTCCGGCGCCCCGTACATCAACTCGTACACCGTGGTGCACTCCCGCTCCGCCGGCGAGTGAACCGGAGCGCTCCCCACGGCAAGACGGGACCGCAAGGCCCCGGACGCCCGGCACCCCGCTCGGGGAGCCGGGCGTCCCGCGTACACGCCCCCCATCCATGAGAAGTCGCGCGGCGCACCCCGCTCCGGCGGAATTCGAGAATCCCCCGTGCGGCGCGCTATCGCCAGGCGGGACCGTCGAGGTCGGTGGCGTTTTCAGGCCACGCAGGCCGCGCCTGCACCGCGCTCTCCCGCGCACACGCTGAGGAGCCAAATCGTATGCACAGCACGTTGATTGTCGCCCGGATGGCAGCAGCCTCGTCCGCCGATGTGGCAAAGCTGTTCTCCGAATTCGACGCGACGGACATGCCCCAGCGCATGGGAACGCGGCGCCGCCAGTTGTTCTCGTACCGGGGCCTGTACTTCCACCTCCAGGACTTCGACGAGGACAACGGCGGCGAGCTGATCGAGCAGGCGAAGAGCGACCCGCGCTTCGTCGGGATCAGCGAGGACCTCAAGCCCTTCATCGAGGCCTACGACCCCAAGACCTGGCGCTCACCGGCCGACGCGATGGCCGCACGCTTCTACAGCTGGGAGACGCCCGCGTGACCCGCCGACGCGTTGTCATCACCGGAATCGAGGTGATCGCCCCCGGTGGTGTCGGCAAGGAGAAGTTCTGGAACCTGCTGAGCGAGGGCCGCACCGCCACGCGCGGGATCACCTTCTTCGACCCCTCGCCCTTCCGCTCCCGGGTGGCCGCCGAGATCGACTTCGACCCGTACGCACACGGGCTGACCGCGCAGGAGGTGCGCCGCCTGGACCGGGCCGCGCAGTTCGCGGTGGTCGCCTCGCGCGGCGCGGTCGCCGACAGCGGCATCGAGCTGGGCGGGATCGACCCGCACCGCATCGGCGTCACCGTGGGCTCCGCGGTCGGCGCCACGATGGGCCTCGACGAGGAGTACCGGGTCGTCAGCGACGGCGGCCGGCTCGACCTGGTCGACCACACCTACGCGGTCCCGCACCTCTACAACCACATGGTGCCGAGCTCCTTCGCCTCCGAGGTCGCCTGGGCCGTGGGCGCCGAGGGCCCCTCCACCGTGGTCTCCACCGGCTGTACCTCCGGCCTCGACTCGGTCGGCTACGCCGTCGAGCTGGTCCGCGAGGGCTCGGCGGACGTGGTGATCGCCGGCTCCTCGGACGCCCCGATCTCCCCGATCACCATGGCCTGCTTCGACGCCATCAAGGCCACCACCCCCCGCCACGACGATCCGCAGCGCGCCTCGCGCCCCTTCGACGGCACCCGCAACGGGTTCGTGCTGGGCGAGGGCGCCGCCTTCTTCGTGCTGGAGGAGCTGGAGAGCGCCAAGAAGCGCGGCGCGCACATCTACGCCGAGATCGCCGGCTACGCCACGCGCTCCAACGCGTACCACATGACGGGCCTGCGCCCCGACGGCCTGGAGATGTCCGAGGCCATCAACATCGCCCTCGGCGAAGCCCGCCTGAACCCCGAGGCGATCGACTACATCAACGCGCACGGCTCGGGCACCAAGCAGAACGACCGGCACGAGACGGCCGCCTTCAAGCGCAGCCTCGGCGACCACGCCTACCGCACGCCGGTCAGCTCCATCAAGTCGATGGTCGGGCACTCGCTCGGCGCGATCGGCTCCATTGAGATCGCCGCGTCCGCCCTGGCCATGGAGTACGACCTCGTGCCCCCCACCGCCAACCTGACGACGCCCGACCCCGAGTGCGACCTCGACTACGTCCCGGTCAACGCGCGCGACCAGCTGGTCGACGCGGTCCTCACGGTCGGCAGCGGATTCGGCGGCTTCCAGAGCGCCATGGTGCTCGCCAGCCCCGAGAGGAGCCTCGTATGACCGCGTCGGTGGTGGTCACCGGCCTCGGTATCGCCTCCCCCAACGGGCTGGGCGTCGAGGACTACTGGTCGGCGACTCTTGGCGGGAAGAACGGCATCGGCCGGATCACCCGCTTCGACCCGTCGAGTTACCCCGCCCGTCTGGCGGGTGAGGTCCCCGGCTTCGTCGCCGAGGACCACCTGCCCTCGCGCATCCTGCCGCAGACCGACCGGGTCACCCGGCTCGCGCTGGTGGCCACGGACTGGGCGCTGCAGGACGCGGGCGTCGACCCCGCGCAGATGTCCGAGTTCGACATGGGCGTCATCACGGCCTCGGCCGCGGGCGGCTTCGAGTTCGGCCAGGGCGAGCTGCAGAACTTGTGGGGCCGGGGCAGCCAGTACGTCTCGGCGTACCAGTCCTTCGCCTGGTTCTACGCCGTCAACAGCGGCCAGATCTCGATCCGCAACGGCATGAAGGGCCCGGCCGGCGTCGTGGTCAGCGAGGGAGCCGGCGGCCTCGACGCCGTCGCCCACGCCCGTCGCCAGATCCGCAAGGGCACCGCGCTGATCGTCACCGGAGCCGTCGACGCCTCCATCTGCCCGTGGGGCTGGGTGGCCCAGCTGTCCACCGGCAGGCTGTCCACCAGCGACGAGCCCGCCCGCGCCTACCTGCCCTTCGACCGCGACGCCCGCGGCTTCGTGCCGGGCGAGGGCGGCGCGATCCTCATCACCGAGGACGCCGACGCGGCGCGCGCCCGTGGCGCCCGCATCTACGGCGAGGTCGCCGGTCACGGCTCGACGATGGACCCCAGGCCCGGCAGCGGCCGCGAGCCGGGCCTGCGCAAGGCCATCGAGCTCGCCCTCGCCGACGCGGGCGCCGACTCCGGCGACATCGACGTCGTCTTCGCGGACGGCGCCGGCGACCCCGCGCTGGACCGCATCGAGGCCGAGGCGATCAGCGCCGTCTTCGGAGCCCGGGCCGTCCCGGTGACCGTGCCCAAGACGATGACCGGACGCCTGTACTCGGGCGCGGCCCCGCTGGACCTGGCCGCCGCCTTCCTGGCCATCCGCGACGGAGTCATCCCGCCGACCGTGCACGTCGACCCGTGCCCGGACTACCCGCTCGACCTGGTCCTGGGCCAGCCGCGCCCGGCACCGGTGCGCAGCGCGCTGGTCCTGGCCCGCGGCAGCGGCGGGTTCAACTCCGCCATGGTCGTGCGCGCCGCCGAGTAGGGCGGCCTCGTCCGCCCGTACGCCACCACCCACGCAGCATCACGATGAAAGGGACATCCACCATGGCCACCAAGGCGTTCACCCTCGACGACCTCAAGCGCATCCTGAAGGAGGCCGCGGGCGTGACCGAGGGCGTCGACCTGGACGGCGACATCCTCGACACCGAGTTCGACGTGCTCGGCTACGAGTCCCTCGCCCTGCTGGAGGCCGGCAGCCTCATCGAGCGCGAGTGCGGCATATCCCTCGACGAGGAAGCCGTCAACGACGCCCACACGCCGCGGACCTTCATCGACGTCGTCAACACGCAGCTGGCCGCCCCGGCCACGGCAGCCTGAAGGGACCCGGACATGACTCAGCACGCCACCCCCAAGGTCGCCGTCGTCACCGGCGCCACCAGCGGCATCGGCCTCGCCTCGGCGCGTCTGCTCGCCTCGCAGAACCACAAGGTGTTCATCGGCGCCCGCAACGCCGACAACATCGCCGCCACCGTCAAGGAGCTCCAGGCCGAGGGCCTGGACGTGGACGGCGCGGTCGTCGACGTCCGCGACACCGCCTCGGTGGACGCCTTCGTCCAGGCCGCCGTCGACCGCTTCGGCACCGTCGACGTCGTGGTCAACAACGCCGGCCGGTCCGGCGGCGGACCGACCGCCGACATCGCCGACGAGCTGTGGCAGGACGTCATCGAGACGAACCTCAACAGCGTCTTCCGCGTCACCCGCGCGGTGCTCACCATCGGCGGCATGCGGGGCAAGGACCGCGGCCGGATCATCAACATCGCCTCCACCGCGGGCAAGCAGGGCGTCGTCCTCGGCGCTCCGTACTCCGCCTCCAAGCACGGCGTCGTCGGCTTCACCAAGGCGCTGGGCAACGAGCTGGCCCCCACCGGCATCACCGTCAACGCGGTCTGCCCCGGGTACGTCGAGACCCCGATGGCCCAGAAGGTCCGTCAGGGCTACGCGGCCGCCTACGACACCTCCGAGGACGCCATCCTCGAGAAGTTCCAGTCGAAGATCCCGCTCGGCCGCTACTCCTCCCCGGAGGAGGTCGCCGGCCTGGTCGGCTACCTGGCCTCGGACACCGCCGCCTCCATCACCTCGCAGGCGCTCAACGTCTGCGGCGGCCTGGGCAACTTCTAGCAGGGCCCGCCCCCACGCACCCACCGAACACCACCTGAGGAGAACCCGCCATGACCACGCGTGAGGTCGAGCACGAGATCACCGTCGGCGCCCCGGCCGCCGCCGTGTACCAGTTGCTCGCGGACGTGACCAACTGGCCGCGCATCTTCCCGCCCACCATCCACGTGGACCGGGTCGAGGCCGAGGGCGCCGAGGAGAAGATCCGGATCTGGGCGACCGCCAACGGCCAGCCGAAGAACTGGACCTCGCGCCGCACCCTGGACCCGGAGGGCCTGCGCATCACCTTCCGCCAGGAGGTCCCGGCGGAGCCCGTCAAGCACATGGGCGGTACCTGGATCATCGAGCCGCTCGGCGAGGCGCAGTCCCGCGTCCGGCTGCTGCACGACTACAGCGCCGTCAACGACGATCCCCACGACCTGCTGTGGATCCAGCGGGCGGTGGACAAGAACAGCACCTCCGAGCTGGCCGCGCTCAAGGTCAACGTCGAGGCGGCGCACGCCGCGCAGACCGAGGAGCTGACCTTCTCGTTCACCGACACCGTCCAGGTCGCGGGCTCCGCCAAGGACGTGTTCGACTTCATCAACGAGGCCCAGCTGTGGGCCGAGCGGCTCCCGCACGTGGCCGTGGTGCGCCTCGAGGAGGACACCCCGGGCCTGCAGGAGCTGGAGATGGACACCCGCGCCAAGGACGGCTCGGTGCACACCACCAAGTCGTACCGGGTGGTCTTCCCCCACGACAAGATCGCCTACAAGCAGGTCACCCTGCCGGCGCTGATGACCCTGCACACCGGCGAGTGGATCTTCGCCGAGACCGACGAGGGCACCGCCGCGTCCTCGCAGCACACCGTCACCCTCAACACGGAGAACATCGCGCGCATCCTCGGGGACGAGGCCACCGTCGCCGACGCCCGCGCGTACGTGCACACGGCGCTGTCCACCAACAGCTCCGCCACCCTCGCGCACGCGAAGGCCTACGCCGAGTCCAAGGCCTCCTGAGCGTGGCGCCCGACCGTGTGACGGGCGGCCGCGAGCCGGCACCGGGCGGCGCGAGCCGCCCGGACCGGCTCGACACCGAGGTGCTCGTCGTCGGGGCCGGCCCCGTCGGCCTGATGCTCGCCGCCGAACTCGCCCGCGGCGGCGTGGACGTGGTCGTGGTCGAGAGGCGCCAGGCCCCCTCCACCGAGTCCCGGGCCTCCACGCTGCACGCCCGCACCATGGAGATCCTCGACGCGCGGGACCTGCTGCCCGACGTCGGCACTGCGCCCAACGAGCCGCGCGGCCACTTCGGCGGCCTCCCGCTCGACCTCACCCTGCCCAGCACCCACCCGGGCCAGTGGAAGGTGCCGCAGACCAAGACCGAGGCGGTCCTGGAGGAGTGGGCGATCTCGTGCGGCGTCGACATCCGGTGCGGCCACGAACTGGCCGCCGCCGGCGAGGTCGGCGAGCACGTCGAGGCCGAGGCCGTCGGACGGGACGGAGTCCTGCGGCTGCGCGCCCGCTACCTGGTCGCCTGCGACGGCGAGGACAGCACCGTACGGCGGCTGACCGGGGTGGACTTCCCCGGCCACGACGCCGGCCGGGAACTGCTGCGGGCCGACGTCGACGGCATCGACATCCCCAACCGGCGTTTCCAGCGCCTGGAGCGGGGGCTGGCCATCGCCTGGCGCAACGACGAGGGCGTCACCCGCGTCATGGTCCACGAGTTCGGCTCTACGGCCGCCCCGCGCACCGCGGACGCCTCGTTCGAGGAGGTCGCCACCGTCTGGAAGCGGGTCACCGGAGAGGACATCAGCGGCGGTACCCCGCTGTGGGTGAACTCCTTCGGCGACGCCTCCCGGCAGCTCGCCTCCTACCGGCACGGGCGCGTCCTGTTCGCGGGGGACGCCGCCCACCGGCAGATGCCGGTCGGCGGCCAGGCCCTCAACCTCGGCCTCCAGGACGCCTTCAACCTCGGCTGGAAGCTCGCGCTCACCGTGCGCGGGCTTGCTCCCGAGAGCCTTCTCGACACCTACCACGAGGAGCGGCACGCGGTCGGCCGCCGGGTCCTGGCGAACATCCGGGCCCAGGCCATGCTGCTGCTCGGCGGCCCCGAAGTGGAGCCGCTGCGCGAACTGGTGGTCGAACTGACCGGCCTGGAGGACGTACGGGCCCACCTGGCCGGAATGATCAGCGCACTCGACGTGCGCTACCCGGTGCCCGGCCCCGCGCACCCGCTGCTCGGCGCCCGGCTGCCGCACACCGTCGTGCGGTCCGGCGGGCGCGAGCTCGGCGGCACTGCCGAGCTGCTGCGGGCCCGCGGCGGTCTGCTGATCGACCTGGGCGGGACCGGCGTACAGGTGCCCGCCGGCTGGGCCGACCGGGTCACCGCGGTCGCCGGCGACCCGGAGCCCGGCTCGCTCCCCGGTGAGCCGGGGGCCGTTCTCGTACGGCCCGACGGCCACGTGGCGTGGGTGGGCCGATCCGGCGACGGCGACGGCGCCGGCGACGGGCTGGCCGAGGCGCTCGACCGCTGGTTCGGCCCGGCCCGCCCACCGACCCCCTGAGCGTCGCCCCCACGTGTACGTCCGCACCCCGCCGCACACCCACCCACCACCCAGTCTCCAGTGATTTTCACTGCTAGGAAGGACACCCCATGGAAGGGACCGAAGGGACGGCGGCGGACACCGACGTCATCGTCGTCGGCGCCGGCCCGACCGGACTGATGCTCGCGGGCGAACTGCGCCTGGGCGGAGCCCGCGTCGTCGTGATCGAGAAGCTGGCGGCGCCGACCGGGCAGTCCCGTGGCCTGGGCTTCACCGCCCGTGCCATGGAGGTGTTCGACGAGCGCGGGCTGCTGCCCCGGTTCGGCCAGGGCGAGACCCTCGCCACCAGCCCCGTGGGGCACTTCGGCGGCGCCCAGTTCGACTTCACCGTGCTCGAGGACGCCCACTTCGGCGCCCGCGGCATCCCGCAGGGGCAGACCGAGGCCGTGCTGGAGGGCTGGGCCGCCGAACTCGGCGCCGACATCCGGCGCGGCTGGGACTTCGTCTCCCTCGCCGACGGCTTCCTCGACGGGGACCACGTCGAGATCACCGTCCGTACGCCCGAGGGCGACGAGCAGCGGCTGCGCGCCGCGTACCTGGTGGGCTCCGACGGCGGCTCCAGCCTCGTCCGCAAGGCCGCCGGCATCGAGTTCCCGGGCACCGACGCCACCCAGGGCATGTACCTCGCCGACGTCACCGGCTGCTCCCTGCGGCCGCGGTTCCTCGGCGAGCGCCTGAACAACGGCATGGTGATGGCGGCCCCGCTCGCCGAGGGCGTGGACCGGATCATCGTCTGCCCCGACGGCCGCCCGGCGCACGACCGCGAGCGGACCGTCACCTTCGAGGAGGTCGCGGAAGCCTGGCAGAGCATCACCGGCGAGGACATCTCGCACGGCGGCGCCGACTGGGTCTCCTCCTTCACCAACGCCACCCGCCAGGCCTCCGAGTACCGGCGGGGCCGGGTGTTCGTGGCCGGCGACGCCGCGCACATCCACCTGCCGGCCGGCGGCCAGGGCCTCAGCACCGGCGTGCAGGACTCGGCCAACCTCGGCTGGAAGCTGGCCGCCGTGGTCCGCGGCGACGCCCCCGCCGCGCTGCTGGACACCTACCACTCCGAGCGGTGGCCGGTCGGCCGCCGCCTGCTGGCCAACACCCGTGCCCAGGGGATCGTCTTCCTCGGCGGCGCGGAGTCGGACCCGCTGCGCGAGCTGTTCGCCGAACTGGTCGGGTACGACGACGTCAAGCGGCACCTGGCCGGAGCGGTCAGCCACCTCGACATCCGCTACGACCTCGGCCCAGGCGCGGACTCCCACCCGCTGGTCGGCCGCCGGATGCCACCGCGGCTGTTGGTCGGCGCCGACGGCGAGCAGCGCACCGCGCGACTGCTGCAGCCGGGCCGGGCCGTGCTGCTCGACTTCGCCGACGATGCCGGGGTGCGCCGTACGGCAGCCGGCTGGCAGGGCCGCCTCGACGTGCACACCGTGTCCGCCAAGCCGGTCGACGGCCCGGACGTACTGGCCGGCGTCCCCGCGCTGCTGGTCCGTCCCGACGGGTACGTGGCCTGGGCCGGCGAGCCCGCGCAAGGGCTCGCGGCCGCACTGGAGCGGTGGCTGGGAGCCGCTTCCGCCTGACCTCCTCAGAGCGCCGCAGCCCCCGCACCGCCGTCAGACCGGCGGGGCGGGGGCTGCGGCGCGTGCGCGACCGCGCCGGCGGCACGTGGAAAGCCCCGGTTCCGTGTCGGGGGTGTCGCGGAACCGGGGCTGCTCAGGGATGTGCGTCAGACCGCGACGGCCTCCACGACCGAGACGGCCGCGGCGGTCTCCACGACCCGCTCCAGCTTGAAGCCGGCCTTCGCCACCAGCTCCGCGTACTGCGACCGGGTGCGCTCCTTGCCGCCCACGAGCAGCAGCAGCCACAGGTCGACGAGCTTGCCCGAGTGCGGCTCGTCGCCCTCCGGGACCACCATCTCCACCAGCAGCAGCTTGCCGCCCGGCTTGATCGCGGCGCGCACGTTCCGCAGGATCTGCAGGGCCTGCTCCTCCGGCCAGTCGTGCACGATGTGCTTCAGGACGTACGCGTCCGCACCCGACGGCATCGGGTCGAACAGGTCGCCGTCGGCCAGGACCACGCGGTCCGCGACGCCCTGCGACGCCAGGAACTCCGCGGCGCCGTTCCCGGCGACGCGCGGGTCCGAGAGGATGCCCTTGGTCTCGGGCGCGCTGTTGAGGATGCCGGCGAGCAGCCCGCCGTTGGCTCCACAGAAGTCCAGGACCGTGCCGAACTGCGAGAAGTCGTACGCGGCCACGACCGGCACGGTCTCGGTGGAGGACATGTTCCCCATCCCGCCGATGAACACCGCACCGTATTCCGGGTTCTGCATGAGGTATTCGAAGGCGCCCATTCCGCGCCGCTTCGGCAGGCTCGGCTCGCCGGTCCGCACCGCGTCCAGGAAACCGTTCCAGTCGTCCCAGTGCGTCGGGTGGCCCATCAGCACGCAGATGTCGCGCATCGTCATCGGGTGGTCGGCGCGCAGCGCGTCGGCCATCGGGGTCAGCGCCCAGAGGCCGTCGTCCTGGCGTGTGAACACGCCCTGGGTGGCGAGCAGGCGCAGCACCCGGCCCAGCGCCTCGGCGTTCGCGCCGACCTCCGCGGCCAGGTCTTCGGTTCGCCGCGGACCGGCCTGCAGGGCCTCGGCCACGCGCAGTTCCGCGGCGGCGTACAGCGCCTGGGTCACCATGGAGCCCATGGCCAGTTCGAGCAGGGCGAACGGGGGCGGGGCCAGCTCCCGGACCTGCTTCTGCAGGTCCGCCCGGGTCTTCTCCGCGGCGCGGACGACTTCGGGGGGCGGCACAGCGGGCATGAGTGTCCTCCATGGCAGAAGAGCGAGAGTTCTGTCCCAACCGCCGGAAGGGACCCGTCCCGCCACCATAGGGAGGGGGAGTGGACCCGCCCTGGAAAGCGACTTGTAGGCATCTGGAGCGGCCCGGCCGCCGGACGGCCGGCCCAGAACCGCTCGGCGGCCGCTCGACGCGGGCCGGAGACCGGTTCGTCCGGGACGAAGTACTCGGCATCCTTGGCCCGGCATCGCCTTGCGCAGTCCGACGCACCTGGAGGCCGACCGTGTCCGTTCGTACCGAGCCCCCCCTCGCCGAAGACCGGACCGCTGTGTGGCTGACCGGGGCCGGCGCCGCGCCCGAGCGGGCCACCGCCCCCGCCGAGGTGTAGGCCCGTGCGCTTCCGCCACCGCGACGGCACCACCGTCCACCTCGCGTACTCGACCACCGTGCACCCGGCCGAGACCCTTGACGGGCTCCTCGCCCAACTGCGCGCGTACTGCGAGCCGGTACGCCGTCGGCTGGGCCTGGAGCGGCTCGGCATCGGGCTGTGGCTGGCCGCGGACGCCGTCCGCGCCCTCGACGCCGATCCTCGCGCGCTCGCCGCCCTGCGCGGCGACCTCGACCGGCGCGGCCTGGAGGTCGTGACCCTCAACGGATACCCGTACCAGGGCTTCGGCGACCAGCGGGTCAACTACCGGGTCTACCGCCCGGACTGGGCCCAGGTCCAGCGCTACGAGCACACCCTCGCCCTCGCCCGGATCCTGGCCGCCCTGCTGCCCGAGGACGCCGCCGAGGGCACGATCTCCACCCTCCCGCTGGCCTGGCGCACCGTCTACGACGACGAGCGCGCCGCCCGCGCCCGGACGGCCCTGGCCGACCTCGGCGCCCGCTTGGACGACCTCGCCGACGCCACCGGCCGCTCGATCCGCATCGCCCTGGAACCCGAACCCGGCTGCGCCGTCGAGACCACCGCCGAGGCCATCGAACCCCTGCGGGCCATCGGCCACGACCGGATCGGCATCTGCGTCGACACCTGCCACCTGGCCACCTCCTTCGAGGAGCCGGGGCCCGCCCTCGCCGCCCTGGCCGCGGCCGGCGTCCCGGTGGTCAAGAGCCAGCTGTCGGCCGCCCTCCACGCCGAGCACCCCGACCGCCCCGAGGTCCGCGCGGCCCTCGCGGACTTCGCGGCCCGCGGGGAGTCCCGGTTCCTGCACCAGACCCGCACCCCCGCCGCCGACGGCCTGCGCGGCACCGACGACCTCGGGCCCGCCCTGGCCGGCGGGGCCCTGCCCGAGACCGGGCCCTGGCGCGCCCTCTTCCACGTACCGCTGCACGCGACCCCCGCCGCGCCCCTGACCGCCACCCTGCCCGTCGTGAACGAGGCCCTGGCCCACCTGGTCGGCGGCGAACGGGCGCTGACCGGGCACCTGGAAGTGGAGACCTACGCCTGGCAGGCGCTGCCGCCCGCCCTGCGCCCGCGCACCGCGGAGCAGCTCGTCGACGCCGTCGCCGCCGAACTCGCGCTCGCCCGCGACCTGCTGACGGAGCACGGCCTGAAGGAGCTGCCGTGACCACCGCCCCCACCGCCCCGGCGCCGGCCCCGCCGTGCACCGCGCACCGGCAGTCGCCTCGCGCGGGTGAGGAAGGGACCTCAAGGATCGCTTGAGCGATCCTGCGGTCCCGCTGCACCGCCCTGCGACCCCCCTGTTCTTTCCTGTTGATCAACCGTCTGTATGGAGGAATCGAAAATGGCAAAGAGCGCGATCATCGTGGGCGCTGGGCCGGTCGGTCTGATGCTCGCGGGTGAGCTGCGGCTCGGCGGCGCGGACGTCGTCGTCTACGACAAGCTGCCCGCCCCCAGCGGCGAGTCGCGCGGCCTCGGATTCACCAGCCGTACCGCGGAGGTCCTCGACCAGCGCGGGCTGCTCGACCGGCTCGGCGACATCCGCTGGGGCAAGCAGGGCCACTACGGCGGTGTCCGCATCGACTTCTCCCTCCTGGACGAGAGCCACTTCGGCGTCATGGGCCTGGCCCAGTCCGTCACCGAGGACGCGCTCGGCAGCTGGGTCGCCGAGCTCGGCGTCGAGGTGCGCCGCGGCTACGAGCTGACCACGCTGACCGAGACCGGGGACGGCGTCGTCCTCGGCTTCCAGGGCCCCGACGGGTACACCGAGGCCACCTGCACGTACGTCGTCGGCTGCGACGGCGGCAAGTCCACCGTGCGCACCCTGGCCGGCATCGACTTCCCCGGCGACGAGGCCACCCGCGGCATGTACCTGGCCGACGTCGTCGGCGCGGACGTGCGCATGCGGCCCATCGGCGAGCGCATCGAGGGCGGCGGCATGGTGCTGTCCGTCACCCTGGAGCCGGGTGTGGACCGCATCGTCATCCACGAGGCCGGCGTCCGCCCGCACCACGGCGAGGGCGAGCTGGAGTTCTCGGAGCTCGCCGACGCCTGGCAGCGCCTGACCGGCGAGGACATCCACGGCGCCTCCGCCTCCTGGATGTGCGCCCTGACCAACGCCACCGGCCTGGCCGCCCAGTACCGCAAGGGCCGCGTCTTCCTCGCCGGCGACTCCGCCCACGACCACGCCCCGCTCGGCGCCCAGGGCGTCAGCGTCGGCCTCCAGGACGCCGTCAACCTCGGGTGGAAGCTCGCCGCCGTGCTCGGGGACCGGGCCCCCGAGTCCCTGCTCGACACCTACCACGCCGAGCGCCACCCGATCGGCGAGGAGCTGATGCGCGACGTGCACTCCATGTCGCTGCTGTACCTCGCCGGCGAGGAGCTGGAGCCGCTGCGCACCGTCGTGCGCGAACTCGTCACCCTGCCCGAGGGCGCCCGGAGGCTCGCGGGCCGCGTCTCCGGCCTGCACATCAAGTACGACGTGGGCGCCGAGGGCCACCCCTTCCTGGGGCTGCGCCTGGCCCCGCACCGAGCCGTCGAGCTCGCCGACGGCAGCCGCACGAAGGTCGCCGAGCTCCTGCACGGAGCCCGCGGCGTGCTCATCGTCACGGGCGGGGACGGCGGCCCGGCCGAGCTCGCCGCCCGCTGGGCCGGCCGCGTGGACGTCGTCACCGGCGCCTGGGCCGACCAGGAGGCCGACCACCACGACGCCCCGCAGGCCGTGCTGGTCCGCCCCGACGGCTACATCGCCTGGGCGGCGCCGACCGGCGACGACCTCGAAGCGGCCCTCACCCGTTGGTTCGGGGCACCCGCGGCCCTCTGACGGCCCGCCGCACGACACCCCGCTCCACCCCGCAGCTTTGATGTTTGAGGAGTAGGACATGGCAAAGGGCGCGATCATCGTCGGCGCCGGGCCGGTCGGGCTGATGCTCGCCGGCGAACTGAAACTGGGCGGCGTGGACGTCGTCGTCTTCGACAAGCTCCCCGCGCCCAGCGGCGAGTCCCGCGGCGTGGGCTTCACCCGCCGCGCGGCCGAGGTCTTCGACCAGCGCGGCCTGCTGGAGCGCTTCGGCGACGTCGAATGGGCCCAGGGCCACTTCGGCGGGGTCCACATCGACTTCTCCAAGCTGGACGACAACCACTTCAGCGTCCGCGGCATACCGCAGTTCCGCACCGAGGAGATCCTCGAAGGCTGGCTGAAGGAGCTGGGCGTCGAGGTCCGCCGCGAACACGAGGTGCTCGGCTTCCGCGAGACCGAGGACGACGTCGTCGTCGAGTACGAGGGCCCCGCCGGCCGCGGCGAGGAGAGCGCCCGCTACCTGATCGGCTGCGACGGGGCGCGCAGCATCGTCCGCCGGCTCGCCGGCATCGACTTCCCCGGCTGGGAGCCCACCCGCGGGATGTACATGGCCGACATCGTCGGGGCGGACGTACGCCAGCGCCCCATCGGCGAGCGCGTGCCCGGCGGCATGGTCATGGCCTTCAACCTGGAGGACGGCGTCCACCGGATCGTCATCCACAACGAGTCGCTGCGCCCGCCGGAGGACAAGAGCGGCCTCACGTTCGAGACCATCGCCGACGCCTGGCAGGACATGACCGGCGAGCACCTGCACGACGCCGAGGTCCGCTGGGTCAGCTCCTTCACCGACACCACCCGCCAGGCCGCCCAGTACCGCAAGGGCCGGATCCTCCTGGCCGGCGACGCCACCCACATCCACATGCCGGCCGGCGCGCAGGGCATGAGCGTGGGCGTGCAGGACGCGGTGAACCTCGGCTGGAAGCTGGCGGCCACCCTCAACGGCTGGGCGCCCGAGGGCCTGCTCGACACCTTCCAGTCCGAGCGGCACCCGGTCGGGGAACTGCTCATGCGCAACACCCGCGCCCAGACCAAGCTCTACCTCTCCGGCGAGGAGATGGAGCCGCTGCGCGCGGTCATGCAGGAACTCGTCCAGGACGTCGCGGTGGCCCGCCACCTGGCCGGCCAGGTCTCCGGCCTCGACGTGCGCTACGACATGGGCTCCGGCAGCCATCCGCGGCTCGGCCTGCGACTGCGCCCCGACACTCCGCTCAAGCTCACCGACGGCAGCCCCGCCACGGTGCGGGACCTCCTCAAGCCGGCCCGTGGCGTGCTGTTCGTGACCCCCGCGGCGGCCGACGCGGACGCGCTGCGCGCCACCGCGGCGCGCTGGGGCGACCGGGTGGACACGGTCACCGGCGACTGGGCCGAGGGCGAGGGGTACGCGTCGGACGCCCCGCACGCGCTGCTGGTCCGCCCCGACGGCTACATTGCCTGGGCCGCCCCGGACGAGGCCGGCCTGCAGGAGGCGCTGGAGCGCTGGTTCGGAGCCGTCTGAGAGACGTTCCCACGGTGAGGACGCCCCGCCGCCGCGTCCGCGGCGCGCGGGGCTGACGGCTCGCCCACGGTCCGGCCCGAAAGCACCCCCCGCCCACGCGAGGGGTGCTTTTCGCGTGTCACGGCGCCCGTACGCGTTCCCGACCGTTTCGGAAGGTGCCCGAAACCGGTCCAGGACCGGTCTTCCAGCCGTATCCGAGCCCTGGTTGAGCGGCGGGACGGACCGTTGGCGGACACCACCCCTGACCCCCGGGGAGCAGGCCGGGCCGGCACACCGGCGGGGCCGACGCTGCGGCGCCGCGGTCCAGCCGTCCCCCGTCTCCTGAGCGGAGTGCTTCGTGAGTAGCGGACGTATGGAAGTGTGCCTTGTCGGCGCCGGACCCCGCGGGCTGTCCGTACTGGAACGACTCTGTGCACAGGAGCGGAGGTCCCCCCGCTGGGACCAGCTGACCGTGCACATCGTGGAACCTGACCCGCCGGGCTCCGGCCGGGTCTGGCGGCCCACCCAGTCCCGGCACCTCCTGATGAACACCGTCGCCTGCCAGGTCACGGTCTACACCGACGCCAGTGTGGCCATCGAAGGGCCGCTGGAAGAGGGCCCGAGCCTGTACCAGTGGGCCAAGGCGCTGGGCCCCAGCGCGCTGACGCCCGGAGCGGGCACGGCGTACGACGACGAAACCCTCGCCGAGGCCCGGGACCTGGGGCCGGACACGTACCCCACCCGCGCTTTGTACGGCCAGTACCTGACCTGGGTGTTCGGCCGGGTGACCGCGAGCGCGGCCGCGCACACCACCATCCGCGTGCACGCCTCGCGCGCCGTGGCCCTGGAGGACGCCGAGCCCGGCGCGAGCCCCGCCGGGGCGCAGACCGTGCTCCTGGAGGACGGCACCCGGCTGACGGGCCTGGGCGCGGTGGTGCTCGCGCAGGGCCACGTGCAGGTGCGGCCGACCGACAGGGAGCGGGAGTTCGCCGCGTACGCCGCCCGGCACGGGCTGACCTACCTCGCGCCGAGCAACCCGGCGGACGTCGACCTGTCCACCGTCGCCCCCGGCGAGACGGTGCTGCTGCGCGGCCTGGGCCTGAACTTCTTCGACTACATGGCGCTGTTCACGCACGCCCGCGGCGGGCTGTTCGAGCGCGTCGACGGCCGCCTCGTGTACCGCCCCTCGGGCCGCGAGCCGCGGCTGTACGCGGGATCCCGCCGCGGCGTGCCGTACCAGGCGCGCGGCGAGAACGAGAAGGGTGCGCACGGCCGCTACCACCCGCGGCTGCTGACCACCGCTTTCGTGGCGGCCCTGCGCGCCCGGGACCGCGGCGGGGAGCCGATCCGCTTCGGCACCGAACTGTGGCCGCTGATCTCCAAGGAAGTGCGCACCCTCTACTACGAGACGCTGCTGGCGCAGCGCGCGGAGCCGGCCGCGGTGGCCGCCTTCGCGGAGGCGTTCCTGCGGGCAGAGGGGGACGCCGCCGAGGACGTGCTGCTCACCGCGGCAGGCATCGGCGACGACGAGACCTGGGACTGGGACACGGTCGCCCGGCCGTACGGCGAGCAGGTCTTCCGGGACCTGGCCTCCTTCCGCGGCTGGCTGCGCGGCTACCTCGACGAGGACGTGCGCCGGGCCCGGGAGGGCAACGTCAGCGGCCCGTACAAGGCGGCCCTGGACCTGCTGCGGGACCTGCGCAACGAGCTGCGCCTGGCGATCGACCACGGCGGCCTCGACGCCGACTCGCACCGCGACGAGCTCGACCGCTGGTACACGCCGCTCAACGCCTTCCTGTCGATCGGTCCGCCGGCCTCCCGCATCGAGGAGATGGCCGCCCTGATCGACGCGGGCATCCTCGACGTGACCGGTCCGGGGCTGCGGGTGGCCACCGACCCCCTCGACCCCGCGGGCCCCGCCTTCGTCGGCACCTCTTCGGACATCGCCGACCTGCGGGTGCGGGCCACGGTGCTGATCGAGGCCCGGCTGCCGGAGATCGACGTACGGCGCACCGCCGATCCGCTCATGAACCGGCTGCTGAGCACCGGTCAGGCCCGGACCCACCGCGTCGCGGGCTCGGACGGCTCGTCCTACGAGACCGGCGGCCTCGCCGTCTCGCAGCGCCCGTACCACCTGCTCTACGGGCAGGGGGTGCCGCACCTGCGGCGGTTCGCGTACGGGGTGCCCACCGAGTCCGTGCACTGGGTGACCGCGGCCGGCATCCGGCCGGGCGTGGGCTCGGTGACGCTGGAGGACTCCGACGCGATCGCGGCGGCGGTGCTGGCGCTGCCGGAGCCGCGCCCCGCGCTGCGGCTGCCGGAGGCGCCGGCGGTCGCGGCGGGGCCGGCGCTGTCCGGCAACGCGGGTGCGGGAGCGGTCGCGTGAGCCGGACCGCCGCCCACATCACCGGCCCGGACACGGGGCTGCTGTCCCCGGTCCGGGCCGGCACGCCCGTCGAGGCCGCCGTCGCCGACGACGCCTGGGTCCAGGCGATGCTCGACGCCGAGGCCGCGCTGGCCCGCGCCCAGGCGCGGTGCGGCACGGTCCCGCCCGCGGCGGCCGCCGTGATCACCGCCGCCGCCCGGGCCTCGAACTTCGACACCCGGGAGCTGGCGCTGGCCTCGCGGGAGACCGCCAATCCGGTGGTGGCCCTGGTCGCGGCGCTCACCGCGCGGGTCGCGGCCCGCTCGCCGGAGGCGGCCGAGTACGTGCACCGCGGCTCCACCAGCCAGGACGTCTTCGACACCGGCGCGATGCTGGTGGCGACCCGGGCCCTGCGGCTGATCGTCGCGGACCTCCATGCGGTGGCCGACGCCCTCGCCGGGCTGGCGGCCGACCACCGGGACACGGTGATGGCGGGACGCACCCTCGCCCTGCACGCCGTACCCACCACCTTCGGGCTGAAGGCGGCGGGCTGGCGCCAACTGGTCCTGGAATCCGCCGAGCGGCTGGAGCGGCTGGCCGGGGGCGGCCTGCCGGTCTCCTTGGGCGGCGCGGCCGGCACCCTGGCCGGCTACCTCCAGTACGCGGGCGACGACGCCGACCCGGCCGCCGTCCTGACCGAACTGGTGGCCGCCTTCGCGGACGAGACCGGGCTGGCCGCACCGGTGCTCCCCTGGCACGCGCTGCGCACGCCGGTCGCCGACCTGGGTGCGGCCCTCGCGCACACCACCGGGGCACTGGGGAAGATCGCCGCAGACGTGCTGGTGCTGGCCCGCACCGAGATCGGGGAGGTGGCCGAGCCGGCGGTGGCCGGGCGGGGCGCCTCCTCGGCGATGCCGCACAAGCGCAACCCGGTGCTTTCGACGCTGATCCGCTCCGCCGCCCTCCAGGTCCCGGCGCTGGCAGCCGTACTCGCGCAGTGCCTGCCGCACGAGGACGAGCGGTCGGCGGGGGTCTGGCACGCCGAGTGGCAGCCGCTGCGCGAGGCGCTGCGGCTGACCGGCGGGGCCGCGCACACCGCCGTGGAGCTGGCCCGCGGGCTCACCGTGCGTCCCGAGCGGATGGCGGCCAACCTGGAGGCCACGGGCGGGCAGCTCGTTTCCGAGCGGGTCTCCGCCGTGCTCGCCCCGAAACTGGGCAAGGCGGCCGCGAAGGAACTGCTCACGCGGGCGTCGCTGCGGGCGGCCGAGACGGCCCGCCCGCTGGCCGACGTACTGGCGGAGTCCGACGCGCTGCGGGGGGTGCTCACGCCCGCGGAGCTGACCGCGCTGCTCGACCCGGCCGGTTACACCGGTGCGGCCGGGCCGCTGGTCGACCGGGCGCTGGCCGCCTCGGCGCCGACGCCCAGGAAGGCGGTGGGCCGCACCGCCTGCGTGTTCTGAGGACGGGCACGGGCGCGGGGCGAAGCGTCAGACGATGCCGAGGCATCAGACGGTGCCGAGGCATCGGATGGTGCCGAGGCGTCAGACGGTGCCGAGGCGGAAGCCGACGCCGCGGACGGTGACGATCCAGCCGGGGTTGCCCAGCTTGCCGCGAACGCTGCTGACGTGGGTGTCCACGGTGCGCCGCGACCAGGAGTTGCCCCACACCTGCTGCAGCAGCTGCCTGCGCGGGACGACGGTGTCGGGATGCTGCGCCAGCAGGCACAGCAGGTCGAACTCCTTGCGCGTGAGGGTGACGGGCGCGCCGTCGACGGTCACTTCGCGGGAGCCGACCTCGATGCGCAGCCGGCCGTGCCGGATCTCCTGGGCCGGGCCCGCGGCGGCCGCCGGTTGCCATTGCGTGCGGCGCATGACGGCCTCGATCCGGGCCATCAGCTCGCGGACCCCGAAGGGCCTGGTGACGTAGTCGTCCGCGCCCGCTTGGAGTCCGAGCACGCAGTCGACCTCGGACTCGCGGGAGGTGACGATGATGAGCGGCACCCGGCTGACCGACCGGATCGCCCGGCACACCTCCAGCCCGTCCAGGTCCGGCAGTTCGAGGTCGAGCAGGACGAGGTCGGCGCTGCCGTAGGCCTGCAGGGCCGCGCCGCCGTGGGCCGCCCTGGTGCAGGTGTGGCCGTGCCGGCGCAGCTGGTGCGACAGCCCGTCCCCGGCGTCGGCGCCCACGATCAGGATGCGCCGGCCGGAGACCGCGGGCGCAGGCCGGGGGGCGGCCCCGCCGAGTCCGCCCGGGAGCGACGTCTGACCCAGGGCGGCCGGTCCGGGCACGCTCTGGACGGGGCTCCGCTGGCCAAGCGCGTGCTGGCCGAGCGCGTGCTGGCCGAGTGTGTGCTGGCCGGGGGGCCACACGCCGGGGGATCCGGGGCGCGGCGGCCGCGTCTCCCGTACCAGCGCGCGGGCCGGCGGCCCGTCGTGCTCGGGGTGCGGAGCGGACGTCTGGTGCTCCGGCAGTGCCTGCGTCTGAACCTGACTCATGCCTCCCCCGGGGGGTCGTGGCGAGGCCGGACCGGTTCGGCCGCCTGCCGCGCCGAGGCTAGCGGTGCGCGGTCGAATCCTGGTGCAGCGCCGGTCCAGGGTCCGCCCGGCCGCTCGCCGGTCCGGTCCGCGGCCGAAACACCCCCTAGACCGCGAACACCTCGGTGACGGCGTGGTTCGGGTCGCCGGCCCGCAGGTGCATCTCGCCCACCCCGGGCAGCATGACCACGGAGGCCACCGTCCTCTCCAGGCTGTAGATCCCGTGGTCGGCGATGCACACCGGCGGCCGGGACAGCACCGCGAAGTGCCTCTCCACCGTGGCCACCGGGCCGATGCGGGTCAGTCCCTTCGTCACGGCCTCCAGCCGCGCGTCGGAGTTGACGCGGTCGGGCGCCGACTGCCGGTCGAGCGGGGTGAAGTCCGCGTGCAGGAAGTGGTTGGTGTGCACGGCCTCCCGCGAGGCGGGCTCGGTCACCCGCAGCTCGGTCCCGCACACCTCCGCGTACACCGCGCGCCGCCGGTCGCACAGCATGAGGTTGCGCGAGCTGGACAGGGTGATCCCGGCCAGCATCTCCAGGGCCTCGTCCACGCTTCCGGCACCGTCCAGCAGGTGACGGATGGCCAGGTAGGGGGTGAGGCTCGGCCGCCACTGGCCGTCGGTCGTCAGGTTCACCCCGATGGCCAGCCCGTCGCTGTTCATGCCCAGGTAGCCGAGCATGCCCGCGAAGCTGAGCACCGTCACCCGGCGGGGCGACCCCGCCCGGGCCAGCGACAGCACGGCGATGTGGCTGTCGACGTACGCGTTGAGGTCCACCGTCTGCGCCAGCACCGGTCGGCCCGAAGGCCAGGTGCGCGCGTACCCCGTGCAGTCCCCGGCGCTCGGCACCCCGGTGTAGCCCATCACCTCGCGGCGCAGCTGCAGCAGCCACGCCTTGTCCTCGGAGATCCCGGCCCCCACCGCCAGCCCCGCGATCTCCTCGGCCAGGTCCGGGGCCGCCGCCGTGATCTCCGACCGGTACGCGGAGATCGACGGCAGCAGCCCCGTGAGCGTCAGCGGCCCGCCGGCGAGGTGGTCGAGCCGCGCCATGCCGTCGCTGAGGAAGGCGCGCAGCGGGCCGGCGAGTGCTTCCCCGTGGGTGCGGCCCAGTTCGAAGGGGGTGCCGTCGGCCTTGACGTACGCGACGCTCATGCGGAGGCAACCGCCTTCTTCGGGCCCTGGGAGAGGGCGGCGCGCACCCGCGGCCACTCGGCGCGCAGGATGCTGTAGAAGACCGCGTCGCGGCGGCGTCCCCCCGGCATGTAGTTGAAGGAGCGCAGGGTGCCCTCCTCGGTGGCGCCGATGTTGCGCAGGCCCCTGCGGGCCTGGACGTTGAGCTCGTCCGTCTTGAACTCCACCCGCTCGGCCTCCAGCACCTCGAAGGCGTGCTGGAGCAGCAGCAGCTTCGCCCAGTGGTTGATGCCCTTGCCGCGGAAGTCCTTGCCGAGCCAGGAGGCGCCGATCTCCAGGCGGCGGTCCTTCTCGGCCATGCTGAGCAGGCTCATGCTGCCGGCGACCCGGCCGCTCTGCCGGTCCCGGATCACGTACACGGCGCGGCGGCCGGCCGCGTGCTCGGCGAGGTTCGAGTCGAAGAACGTCTCGAAGTCCGCGTCGTCGCCGACGACGACCGTGAAGTAGCGCCAGATGTCGGGGTCCATGGCGACGGCGCGGATGTCCTCGCGGTCGGGCGCGCTGAGCGGGGTCAGCAGGACGTGGTCGTTCTTCAGGAAGGTGGCGGCGTTTTCGGCCCAGTTCATGCTCTGACTCCGGTGGTGGTGGGGCGGGGGGAGTGCGGTCGCCCGGCGGTTCAGCCCGCCTGCTCGCGCAGCTCCTCCAGCCGGTTGTGGATGACGTGGTGGTTGACGAGGAAGTCCTCGGGGCGGCGGGGGGCCGTCTCGATGCCCTCCGCGCGCAGTGCGTCGGCGAAGTTCTCGCCCTGCTCGGCGGTGCGCCGGGCGGCGGCCTGGACGGCGCGGTAGGCCTGCTCCCGCTCGACGCCCCGCTCCAGGAGCTCCACCAGCACGGACGAGCTCCACACGAGGCCGTTGGTGTGGTCGATGCCGGCGCGCATCCGCCCGGTGTCCACGTACAGGTTCTCGACCATGTCCGCGGCCTTGGTGACCTGGAAGTGCGCGACGGTCAGCGCGTCGGGCAGCACGACCTTCTCCACCGCCTGGTGGGCGATGTCCCGCTCGTGCCACAGCGCGACGTCCTCCAGGACCGTGGTGGCGTACCCGCGCAGCAGCCGGGCCAGACCGACCAGCATCTCGCTGCCGGACGGATTGGCCTTGTGCGGCATGGCGCTGGAGCCCTGGTAGGCGGAGGTGCGGCGCTCTTCGACCTCGCGGACCTCGGTGCGCTGGAGCAGCCGGAACTCCAGGGCGATCTGCTCGACGCAGGCGCCGAGCAGTGCGACGGCCTGGACGAGTTGGGCGTGCCGGTCGCGGGCGACGACCTGGCTGGGGCAGGGCTCGATGCCCAGGCCCAGCTCCTGGCAGACGTAACTCTCCACGGCCGGGTCGATGAGCGCGTACGTGCCGACGGAGCCCGAGACCGTGCCCACGGCGACGGCCTCGCGGGCGGCCTCCAGGCGGGCCAGCGAGCGGTCGATGGCGAAGGCGAAGCCGCCGAGCTTGTGGCCGAAGGTGGTGGGCTCGGCGTGGATGCCGTGGGTGCGGCCCACGGTCGGGGTGTCCCAGTGCTCGGCGGCCCGGTCGGTGAGGACTTTGCGCAGCCGCTTCACGGCGGCGATCAGCACGTCGCAGGCCCGGGCCAGGATGTGCCCGAGGGCGGTGTCGACCAGGTCGTAGCTGGTCATGCCGACGTGTACCCAGCGGGCCGAGGACTCGGGCATGTCCTCGCAGTAGGCGGCCAGGAAGGAGAGCACTTCGTGGTCGCGCTGCCGCTGGATCTCGATGACCTTCTCCGGCGTCGGGACGGGCGCCCGGCGCATGTCGTCGAGCACCTCGGCGGGCACCCGGCCCAGCTTGACCTGGGCCTCGGTGGCGAGGATCTCGACGCGTACGTAGGTCTCGTAGCGGAATTCGTCCGAGAGGAGCGCCGACATCTCGGGGAGCGTGAAACGGGGGATCATCACAGACCTTCGTCGGAGGGAGGAATGCCGGAACACGGGCGGGCGGGCCGGTGAGGGAGACCGGCCCGGCGGACGGCGGCGCGGGGCCGGCCGTCGTGACGCAGGAGCGCCGAGCGGGGTCAGAAGGCCGCGAAGTACTCGCGCTGCTCCCACTCGGTGACGTGGCCCGGCACCGGGGACGCGCCCCGCGCCCAGGCCTCGTAGCGGCTCACCTCGCTCTCCTTGACCTTGGTGAGGACGATGGCCAGCGGGTCGCCGAGCAGCTTGGCCGCGCGCCCGGTGCGGAAGGCCTCCAGGGCCTCGCGCAGGGACTGCGGGACGGTGTCGGAGCCCTCGCGGGGCCCGTCGGCCGTGCCCCCGGCGAGCCCGTCGAGGCCCTCGAGGCCGGCGAAGAGCTGGGCGGCGATGTTCAGGTACGGGTTCGCGCTCGGCTCGCCGATGCGGTTCTCGATGTGCGCGCCGGCCCCCGAGCCGACCACGCGCAGCATGGCCGTGCGCGACTCCAGGCTCAGGCCCACCCGGGTCGGGGACAGGGCGTGCCGGGTGCCCAGGCGCTGGTAGCCGTTGACCGTGGGCACCGACAGCAGGAACAGGTCGCGCAGCCAGTCCTGCAGGCCTTCGGCGTACGCCTTGCTCGTGGGGGACAGCCCCGCCGAGAGGCCCTCGGCGCTGAAGACGTTGCGGCCGGTGGCGGTCTCCAGGACGGACTGGTTCAGGTGCCAGCCGCTCGGGTCCGCCCCGGCGATCGCCGGCTGCGACATGAACGAGGCGTGCAGGCCCCGGGCCGCGCACCAGCGCTTGGTGAAGACGCGGAAGAACAGCATCGCGTCCGCCGTGTCCAGCGCCGACATGGGGTCGAAGGTGGTCTCCACCTGCCCGGGGCCCATCTCGTGCTCCATCGACCGCACCGGCAGCCCCAGTTCGAGCAGGGCGAGGGCCAGCGGGTCGGTGACCGGGGCGACCGTGTCGTACGCGGCGTCCAGGTTGAACTGGTAGCCCGCGTTCATCGCGGCCACCCGCGGGGCCGGGCCCTGCAGGCCGAAGCCGTTGCCCTCGTTGCCCGGCTCGTCGTCCAGACGGCGCGCCAGGTACCACTCGACCTCCAGGCCGAGTACGGGCGTCAGCCCGCGCTCCTCGTACCCGGCCAGCACCCGGTGCAGCACGTGCCGCGAGGACAGCGGGTGGGGGCGGCCGTCGCGCAGGTACTCGTCGCCGATCACCCAGGCCGTGCGCGCACCCTCGCCGGGCAGCACCATGAAGGTCAGCGGGTCGGGCACCAGCACGAAGTTGCCCAGGCCGGCGATCTCGTCGACGCCGGTGCCGTGCTCGCCCCGGTAGTCCACCGCCGTGGCGCAGGCGGTGTCCTTCAGGAACGGGCCGGGGCTGTAGTTCATGCCGTTGCGCAGCACCCCGCGGAAGGTGCGGGCGGTCAGCGTCTTGGAGCGCACCAGGCCGTGCGGGTCGCCCCACACCAGTCGGACGAAGTCGATTCCGTCCAGCCCCGCCTGGATCCGCTCGGCGGCCGCCAGCCGTGCGTCGTCCCACAACCCGTGTTCGGCGACGAAGGCGGGGCTCCCGACGCTGCCCTCCGTGGCAGGGGTCGACCATGACCTGGAATACATGACGGGGAGCGTCCTTTCGTCAGAAGGCCGACAGGGGGCTGACTGGGCCGGCAGGGGGCCAGCAGGGGGTGTTGGGCGTCAGAGGCGTCAGGGGCGTCGGCTAGGCGACCCGGGGCCGGGCCGGCTCCGGGGCGGCCACCTCGACCGGGGTGCCGGTGACGGACTCCCAGTGCCAGGCCGAGTTGAAGGCCGTCACCTCGGCCTGCTCCCCCTGCTCGGCGAGCGCGGCGGCCTGCTGCGTCATCCGGGCGATGAAGGCGGCCACCTGGTGCGCCGCGAGCATCTCCTGCTCGGTGTACGGCTCGCCGTCGGCGCGGACGATGCGCAGGTCCATGAACCCGTTGAAGGCCCGGCCGCACACCTCGACCGACTGGGGGCTGCGGATCGTGAAGCGCACCATGTTGTTGACGTGCCCGTGGTGGTGCTGGTCGGAGAAGTGGGCGATGTCGGGGATGGTGGGCGGCACGAAGTGGTCGCGCTCCAGGACCTTCTGGGTCCGCGGCAGGTTGCCGGCGATGAAGTGCCAGGAGTTGTACTGCATGCGCGAGGACATCGCCCAGGCGGTGTCGGCGAGCGTGGCGAGCGAGTCGCCGTAGTGCCGCCGTGCCTCCTGCGCGGGGACCACGCAGCAGAAGAAGTCCGTGATGCCCCAGGAGCTGATCTCGTCCCAGGCCTCCGCGCGCAGCGCGCGGACCAACTCCGGCAGCGACCGGATGCCGCGGCTCATCGAGAAGTCGGCCTTGAACGCGGCGGTGGTGGCGGCGACCGCCTCGTACACGACCGCCTCCAGACCGGTGCCGAACCCGCCGTGGGGCCGGGCCAGCCAGGCCGGGTCGGCGTCGTCGGCGAGCCGCAGCTCGGCCAGCCGGTCGCCGGCCACGGGCAGCGTGGCGCGCAGGTGGTCGGTGACCTGCCGGTCCCGGTCCGCGGCCACCTCGCCGTACGGGGCCGCGACCTTCTCCACCTTGTGGATCAGGGCGCCGTGGATCTCGCGGTACAGCTGGACGGTGCGGGTCACCTCGGGGCGGTGCGCGCCCAGCGCCGTGGCCAGGACCATCAGCGCGTCGAGACCGGCGTCGGGACCGGCCGCGGGGATCCGCTCCCCGCCCAGGGCTCCGTTGTAGTTGCGGCGGGTGTGCTCCAGCAGCCGGCCCACGTTGTCCAGGGTGAGCTGCGAGCCGTTGGCCTCTTCGATGCGGCCGTACCCGGCCGAGCGGATGAGCAGGCTGATGCCCACGACCAGCAGGGCGTCGTGGTCCGACCACAGCTCCACCGGCAGGCCGGCCAGGCTGGCGAACACGCAGTCCGGGTGGCCCGGCCACAGCGTCTTGCCCACGACCGTGTTGGTGTCGCGGAAGTTCGTGTACTGCTTGTCCTCGATGTAGAGCATGAACGGGGCGGTGCGCTGCGCGCCCTCGGTCAGCTGCGCCAGCAGCGCCTCGCGGCCCTCGCGCCCCTGCTCCGCCAGCCAGCGGCGGCTGTCGGCCGCGTAGCGGTCGAAGCGCTCCTGAGCCGTCGTCACCTCGCGGCGGTACTCGTCCAGGTGCCGCTGGGTCCACGGAACCCGCAGCACCCCGCCGACCAGCGTGTGCTGCTTGGCGAGCGGCTGCTGGGAGGGAACGCGGACGACGACCCGGCCGCCGGTGGTCAGGCCCATCTCACCGAGGAACACGGTGGCCTCCGCGGCGTCCGCGACGGCCCCGGCCGGTTCCCGGGCGTCCGCGGACAGGCCGGCGACGACCTTCAGCGCGGCGGCGTCCGCGGTGCGCAGACCGCCCGCCTGGACCTCCGCGGGCACGTGTCCGTCGAGCGTGAGCAGGGTGTCCAGGGCCGAGCGCACGTCGGCGGCGGCCGAGGCCTTGCGCCACACCCGGGCCAGCAGCCCGGGGAACCCGGCGTCCTCCTCGCGTACCCGGTCCGGCTTGGGCGTGGCGCCGGCCGCCAGGCCCAGGCGGCTGGGCCGCCGGCTCTGGCGCTTGCGGGCGTTGGCGGCTCGACGGGAGCCTTCGCGGTCTACGGGCGCGGTCATGCGGCACCTTCCCCGGTGAGTGCGATGTGGCTCCACATCGCGTCGTCGGTGGGCGTCCAGTCCTCGTCGACGTAGATGCAGTCGACCGGGCACTCCAGGACGCAACGGGGGCAGCCCGAGCACAGCTCGGGGATGATCACGACGTCGAGCCCGCGGTCGAAGATCGCGCCGAATTCCTCCGGACAGCTGCGCAGGCAGGTGTCGCAGGTGATGCACTCGGACGTTTCGATGCGCCGCGGGGGCTTGGCCCAATTGTCGGCACGGCTGCGCGTGGCGATCCTCAGGGGGCGCCCGGTCGGCACATCTGACGGAGCGTTGCTTTCCACGGGCATGGGACCCCTTAGACGTCGTGTCGATGACGGCTCGAACGGACGCTCCGAGCATCCGGGGTTCCTCTCGACCCACTCCTGAACCCCGGTCGGGGCGTGCTGGAGCGCCACACCGGCCGGAAGGAGGGAGTCCGGCGGGAGGGAGGGAGTCCGGAACAGCCGCCGTGAGGGGAACCAGTGGTTCCGGATCGCTAGCGCCGCTCGAGCTGAGCGCGATGTGCACACGTCAGGCTGCTGATCGGCCTACACGTGTGAGGTGCGTATGGATACGGCAGTAGAAAGAGCCATCGAGTGCATGCGGGAGCACCACGGTGAGCCCCTGGCCCTTGCACGGATCGCAGAAAGCGCTCTGCTCAGCCGGTTCTATTTCACGCGGCTGTTCAAGGAGGAGACCGGGCTCACCCCCGGCAGGTTTCTGGCCGCGGTCCGCATCCACGAGGCCAAGCGGCTGATCGAGATGACCTCGATGAGCATCACCGAGGTTTCCTGCGCGGTCGGATACAACAGCATCGGCTCGTTCACGAACTACTTCACGGCCAGCGTCGGAGTGTCCCCCAGCCGGTTCCGCCGGCTGGCGAGGGACGGGGGCGACGGCCTGCCGGCAACGGAGCCCGTACCCCCCGTCCCGCAGCCGGGAACGGGCACGGTCGGCGGAACCGTCAGTCTGCCCGAGGGCCACGGGAACGCGCGCGTGTTCCTGGGGGCCTTCGCCACGCCCGTCGTCCAGCACCCGTGTGTCGCCTCGGCCGTCTTCGACGTACCGAGCGGCCGGCCGTCCTGCTACTCCCTGAAGAACGTCCCCGAGGGGAGTTGGCACCTGCTCGCGGTGGCGGTGGCCGACGCCCTCGGGCCAGACCGGACGGCCGGCCGGACCCCGCTCGTCGGGGGCCGCGGCGTGATGCCCGTGACGGTCACCGCCGACGGCGTCACGAGCGCGGCGGTGCGGCTGCGCCCGGGCCGGCCGACCGATCCGCCGGTCCTGCTGGCGTTGCCCGAGCTCGTGCCCCCGGTCACCTTCGTGCCGCCCCCCGGGTGTCCGTCCACCACCCCGGATCAGGGCGCCGACGACCAGCGCCGGGCCGCGGGCCACCTCCGGCTGGTGTCCGCGGCACCGGCGCCGTGACGGGCGTGCCCGCGGTTCACGGCATCATGTCCTGCTTGGTCTTGAGCCCCTCGGCGAGCAGGCTCCATTCCTTGCCGATGCGCTCGGCGATCGGGGCGATGACGCCGAGCCAGTGGGCCGGAACCGCGTCGATCAGCTCCCGCCAGCCGTCGTCCGGCTCGGCGGCGTGCAACTGCATCCAGCGGAGGAACTCCCGGCCGCCCGCGGTGTAGCGGACGGCGGGATCGGCGGCCATCTTCGCCGCCACCGTCGTCCAGGCCGGAATCTCGTCGATGCGGTTCCTGCGCTGCGGCGCGCTGTTGCCGCTGCTGCTCGGTGCCACCCGCAGGGGCACAGGGGCTGCGCCACCGGAATCCGCACCACCGAAATCCGCGCCGCCGGGAACCGCCGGTACGGGCCGCGACGGTTCCCCGGCCGGCCGTACGGACCGCACGGGGTGGACGGGGTGGACGGATCGCAGGGGCTGCGGCGCCTCGTCGGGTGTACGGCTGCCGCTGCGCTCGGGGCTTTCGCCGCGCCGCAGCCGGGCGCTCACGTCGTGGACCGTGCCGAGCGACACGTCGGTCTCCCGGGCGACCTGACGGAGCGGGGCGCCCGGGTGCGCGGCGATGTACTCGGCGGCCCGCCGCCGGCCCTCGCCCGGGCCCACCGGACGCCGCCTGCCGTCCTGGCCGATGCGCTTGCCGTCGAGCGGTGCTCCCTCACCCGACCTCTCGCGCATCGACGCGATCGTCTTCGCGCTCAGCCCGGTGATGCGGCCGACGGCACGGTCGGACCAGTCCGGGTGGGAACTCAGGACGCGCTGGGCTCCGGACACGCGGTCGGCCTTCGACAGCGGCAGTCCGTGCGAGCCGTTCGCCTGCATGGCGATGACGAGCGCCTCGGAGTTCGAACAGTCGACGAAGCGCGCCTTGATGCTGCTGTCGCCGCGCAGCTTGGCGGCTTCCAGCCGGTGCAGGCCGTCGATGATGCGGTAGCCGTCGATCTGGACCAGAACGGGCGGCAGCTCCGTCGAGCCGGCCGCGTCGACGAGAAGCTGGATGTGCGCGGCGTCCGTGCCGCTCCGGCGCAGAAGCACGCCCGCGGACAGAGCGTTGACGAGGACGTCGCAGGCGGGAAGCTGCTCGAGGTTCTTCAGATCGAATTCGCTGCGGGCCGACGCGTCGACGTTCTCTGTTCTGACGGAGCCGAACGCGTTCGTGATCAAGATGGCCTGCGCGCTGCTCTGAGCCATTCCTTCACTTCCTCTCTGCTGCCGCTGCCGATGAGCGTCGCAGGAGCGGCTCTAGCAGCAGTCGAGGAGAGATCGACGCTTCCTGGAAACGCAGGACAGCGGGTGTCCGCCGGTCAGGCGGACACCCGCTGCGGGTGCGGCGGGGAAAGTGCCCCGGCGTCGCCGGTCAGGCGCCCCTGCGCTGCAGGAGAGCACCGCGGCGACGGTGGTACCAGGAGGGTCATTGCGTTCAGTAGGCGTCGGCCCGACGGGTTTTGAACGATGGCCGCCGCTTTGCGCGCACGGCTATTTTATTGCCGTGGTGGCCCTCCGCGGAAGCGGTTGTTTCATCTGCCTATTTTCCTCAGTTGAACCCGTAAACCCCTGAAGGTGGTTATGAAATCATTCGTGAATCATTCGGTGGGCACGGGGCGGCCGGTGATCGGGATCTGTGCGCGGACCGCGCCGGTCACGTTCCAGGGCAGCGACATGGTCGTCAGCTTCGCGCTCCAGTCCCACCTGGCCTTCCTGGCCGCGGCGGGCTGCACGCCCCTGCTGCTTCCGCTGCTGCCCGGCGTCGAGGCCATGGCGGACCGGATCGACGGCCTGCTGATCCCGGGCGGCCCCGATGTGGATCCGGCGCTCTACGGCGAGGACCCGCACCCCGGCACGCGGGCGATGACCCCGGACGCCGACCGCGCCGAGCTGGCGTTGATCCGTGCGGCGCTTGACGCCGAGCTGCCCGTGCTGGCCATCTGCCGCGGCATGCAGCTGCTCAACGTGCTGCACGGAGGCTCGCTGCATCAGCACCTGCCCGAGATCACGGGCCACGACGGCCACTGCCCGGACACGCCGTCCTTCACCCTCGGCCCCCACCCGTTGAAGCTGGAGCCGGGCAGCCGGATCGCCGGTGTCCTCGACGAGGACGAGCCGGTGACGGCCTGCCATCACCACCAGGCCGTCAACCGGCTCGGTGCCGGCCTCACCGTCACCGGCTGGGCGCAGGACGGGACCGTCGAGGCCATCGAAGTCACGGATCACCCCTTCGCCGTCGGCGTGCAATGGGAAGCGGGATTCACTCCCGACCAACGACTTCACCACGCACTCGTGCGCGCCGCCGGACGCCCGTAAATCGGCTGTCCGTCGAATTCCGTATGAGCTGAGAAAAGATGGAGCACACCCTTGAATCCCCCTCGACCGAAGACCCTGCTCGAGGGGGATTCAAGGGATGACCGAGGGCCGTCTCGTAGTCGCTCCTTGATCTCGCGCTGACTCCAGCAGGTTTCGAGCCGGTTCAAAGACCCCCTTGCCACGCTTTGAGCGCCGTGCATTCAGAAGGGGAATCCATGAAAAAGCTCGCATTGGTCACTGCGGTGATCGTGACCGGCCTGTTGGTTCCGGCCGTCACCCCCGTGGCGGCGGCCGAGGAGGCTGCCGCCACGGCCGCCGGAACAATCGCCTGGTCGCCGTGTCCCGACGCCGACCCGAACCTCGGCGGGTTGCTCAAGGGCCTGGAATGCGGCTCGGTGGAGGTCCCGCTCGACTACGCCCAGCCCGGCGGCCAGAAGATCAAGCTGGCGCTGACCCGGGCCAAGCACACCGTCACCGACGACCTGTACAAGGGCGTCGTGCTGCTGCACCGCGGCCAGTGGCCCGGCCCGATCAGCCGCGACATGCCCACCCGGTACGCCAAGGGCACGAGCGGGCTGGCGAAGGACGTCGGCCCCGCCTACGACTGGATCGGCATGGACCCGCGCGGCGTCGGGGCCAGCGAGCCGTCGATCGTGTGCGACGCGTCCTACATCAACCCGCTGCTGCCCGACCCCGTGCCGAACACGGCCGCGGACGAGCAGGCGTCGGTGGCCCGTGCCCAGGCGTACGCCAAGAGCTGCGGCGACAAGTACGGCGACACGCTGGGGCACTTCACCACCAAGGACTCCGCGCGCGACCTCGACCAGATACGGATCGCGCTGGGCCAGGAGCAGATCAGTTACTACGGCATCGACTGGGGCGCCTACCTCGGCTCGGCCTACGCGTCGATGTACCCGACCCGGGTGAAGCGCATGGTGCTCGACAGCGTGCCCAGCCCCAGCGGCGTGGGCTACCAGAACCAGATGGCCAAGAACCTCACGGCCGAGCACAGCGGCGGGCTCTTCTTCGCCTGGGTCGCCAAGTACGATTCCGTATACCACCTGGGTACGACCGCGGAAGAGGTCGAGGAGAAGTACTACGAGGCCCTGGGCACCCTCCGTGCGACGCCCGTCGACGGCAGGATCGGACCGGGCGAGTGGACGAACGTCTTCGAGCAGGTCGTCTACCGCAGCTGGACCTGGGTGAGCCGCGCGAAGATCCTCTCCGACTTCGTGGTGCGCGGTGACGCGACGGCGCTGCGGGCCGACTCTCCGACCCCGGGCTTCCCGCAGCAGAACCGCGTCGCGATGACCAACGCGGTCAACTGCTCCGAAGGCATGTGGCCGAAGAACTGGAACGTCTGGAGCGCCACCCTGAGCGGCCAGTACGCCGCCGGGAACAAGCTCCTGACCTGGAACAACGCCTGGTACAGCGCGCCGTGCGCCTTCTGGCCGACGCAGTCGCAGGCCCCGGCGCAGGTCGGCAACAGCAGCGTCAACATTCTGCTGGTGCAGCCGCAGTACGACCCCTCGCACGGGATGTTCGGCGCCCTCGACATGCGCCTGCGGTTCCCCAACTCCCGTCTCATCGTGGAGCTGGGCGGCCACAACCTCGGCTCGACGCTGACGGCCAACAACAACGCCTGCCTCAACACGTACGCCAGTGACTACTTCCGGGACGGCACCCGTCCCAGCTCGTGGTGGGGCATCGACGCCACCTGCCAGGCGCCCGCCGACCCGGTGCCGCCGACGGTCTGATCCGTCGACGGCCGGGCCCCGCACGTTCACCGTGCGGGGCCCGTCGTCGTCTGCCGTCAGCGCGTTGCGGAGGCCGGCCGCTGACTCCGTCTCGATCGTGCGTTCCGCAGGCGTCCTGTCCAGGCCTGCCCGGTGTTCGCGGTCGCAGCGGTGACCACGACCGTGATGCCGGCGACCACGAGGGCCGCGGTCAGCGGGCCCGCGAGGTCGCTCAGCGCGCCCATGACGAGGATGGACACCGCCACGCCCGAGGGCAGCAGCGTGGCCCGCAGCGTCACCACCGACGGGAGGTCCTCGTCGGACGCCGAGGCCAGCAGCCGGTTGTTGTAGTGGACGAAGGCCACCTCGAAGAGCACCAGGAACAGTGCGTACAGCACGATCGTCGCCGTCGTCCGGCCGACCGCCACCGCCGCCAGCAAGGGCACCATGGGCAGCAGCACCCAGGTGGTCGAGGGCACGTGCGCGAGGTACCGCTGGGCGGGCAGGGAGGCGAGCGAGCCCGCGAAGATGGCGACCGCCGACACCGCGACGAACACCCCCACCAGACGGGTTCCGCCGCCCAGCAGCTGGAGCGGGATCACGGTGACGGCCACCGTGTGGAATCCCTGCCAGAACGCCACCAGGAGGAAGCGGGCGAAGAGCCGGCGCAGCACGGGGTCCTGGACGCGCAGGCGCGCACCGGTCTTGGAAGCCGCGCCGTCCTTGGCGTCGTCGGCCACGGCTTTTCCGGGGGCCGACGGCAGAGCCCAGGCGAGGAGCGCCGAGAGCGCCAGCGTGGCCACGTTCACGGCGATCAGGCCCCGCAGCGACAGGACCGATGAGGCCGGCCCCGCCAGCGCCGCCCCGACGCTGACACCGGTCAACTTGCAGATCTCGGCGACGGTGTTGGCCTGGTCGAGCCGCTTCGACGGGACTACGTTGCGCAGGACGACCGACGTGGCCGAGCGGGTGACCGACTCGAAGAACCCGCGGGCGACCAGGACGCAGGCGGCCACCACGAGGAGTGCCCGGTCCGGCGCCAGGAGCGCGGCCGCGGTCACCAGCAGGCTCGCCGCCTCGGCCAGCCGGACGAGGCCTTCCGGGGCACGCTTGCTGAGCAGCCGGTTGAGCGGAGCGGCCAGCAGCAGCGCGGGTAGCCACGGCGCACTGAGCACGCCTCCCGCGAGCAGTCCCGACCCGGTGGTCGATCCCACGTGCGTGGACAGGGCCACGAGGACCAGGAAATTGCCGCACGTGTTGACGAAGAGCAATACGGGCGTGATATGCGGCGAGCGAACGCTCGCGAAATAAGATGTCATCACTCATCCTTCCAGGATCGGAGGATGACAGAGCTGAACGGATTTCGGCGAGCAGTGGGTCTGTCTATGTTGAACTCATGACAGCAGCCGATCAGAGCAACCAGAGCAACCAGAGAAGCCAGAACAATCAGAGCAACCCGTGCATCGTGATGGTCGATGCCTACGCCGCGGCCCGTTCGCTCGTCCTGGAATTCCTGAAGCAGGGATGTTCCATAGTCCGCGTGCAGAGCACGCGTGATGTGCCGTTCGTATACCTCGCGGCCCCGTACGTCCCGGACGACTTCATCGCCGACATCATCCACGAGGGAGATATCGCGGCCACGGCCGACGCCGTCGCGGCGTTCGAGCCGATCGCGGTGATCTCGGGCGGCGAGGTCGGGGTGGAACTCGCGGACCTGCTCGCGCAGCGGCTCGGCCTGCCGGGCAACGGCACCGGCCTCAGCGCCGCGCGGCGCGACAAGCACCTCATGGTCGAGACCGTGCGCGCCGCCGGGCTGCGCGCGGCCCGTCAGCTGCGGGCCACCGATGCGGACGAGCTCGCCGCCTGGCACCGCGAGCTCGGCGGCCGCGTCGTCGTCAAGCCGCCGCGGAGCGCCGGCAGCCAGGGGGTCTCCTTCTGTGACTCCCCGGAGGAGTCCGTCGCGGCGTTCCTGTCCCTCGCCCCCGCCGACGACGTCTTCTCCCAGCCCAACAACGGGGCCGTGGCGCAGGAGTACCTTCCGGGCACCGAGTACATGGTCAACACCGTCAGCCGCGACGGCCGCCATCACCTGTGCGACGTCTGGCGGACCACCCGCGTCAGCGCCAACGGCGTCGTCGACCTCTGTGACGCCCTCCTGCTGATCGATTCGGGGGAGCGGGTCGTGGAGGCGCTCAGGGAGTACGCCTTCCAGGTCCTGGACGCCCTCGGCATCCACTACGGCCCGGCGCACGTGGAGATCAGGATGACCCCCGCCGGGCCGTGCCTGGTCGAGGTCGGCGCCCGGATAGCCGGCGGCGGCATCCCGGCCGGTGCCACCCTCGGCATCGGCGAGTCGCAGCTGGAGTGGACGGTCGACGCGTACCTGCGCCCCGAGCGGTTCCACGCCCGCGCCGGAACCCCGTACGAGGTGCGCAAGTACTGCGCGATCGCCGGCATGGTCTCGCCGGTGGAAGGCGTGCTCAGCGAGTACCGCGGCATCGAGGAGATCGAGGTGCTGGAGAGCTTCCGCACCCTGCTGACCCCGGTGAAGCCCGGCCAGCCGATCCGCCGGACGGTCGACGACCTCACCTACCCGGTCATCGTCGTGCTGCTGCACGACCTCGAAGAGGTCGTGCAGCGCGACCTGAACACGATCCGCCACCTCGACGGCACCGGGTTCTACGCCCTCGACCACGGGAGCGAGCACCGGAACTCAACGTTCGACTGAGGATCTGCCGCGGTCGAACGTCACACCGGAGCCGCGGCCGGCTCTCACCGCGCCCAGGACGGGCGCGGCACCTTGTAGACGAAGCTGACGGCGGTACGGGGCTCCGTCTCCGTCGTGTTGGGCGCCGAGCGGTGCACCACCAGGCCGTCGAACATGACGGCCGAACCGGGGTCGAGGGGCACGGCGACCGGTTCGGCCGCACGGGGCAGGTGCGCGTCCGCGATGTGCGGCTCGACCGCCTTCTCCGGCGGGGCCTCACCCGGCAGCCGCTCACGGTCCCCGGTGTGCGGGAACAGCCCGAGCGCGTGGGAACCGGGGATGAACTCCAGGCAGCCGTTGCGCGTGGTCGCCGGCTCGAGCGCGATCCAGATCGTCACGATGCCGTGGTCCTCGGCGCCGAAGCCGGGCGGCGCGAAGGCGATGTCCTGGTGCCAGGGCTTGGCCGAGCCCACGACGGGCGGCTTGGCCCACAGGAACGCGTTGACGAGCTCGCCCGGGGCGCCGACGCCGCGGGCGACCGGCCCGTCGGCCAGGCCCAGCGAGCGCTGCACGGCGTCGAACTCCGGTACGTGCTCATGGATGCGGTCGGCCGACCGGAGCACCCCTTTGAGGGCGCCGGCGCCCTGCTGCCAGGCCGCCCATCCGCCGACGCCGGGCGCCTCCAGGACGAACTCCCCGCTGGAGGCCGTGCGGTCGGCGGCGAGCTCCTCGATCCGGCCCACCGCGCGCCGGAGCCGGGCGAGCGCGTCGCCGGCCGCGAGCCCCGGGAGCCGTGTGAACCCGTTCTCCCGTATGTCCCGGGAAGCGGTGTCAACCATTCTTTCCTCCTTCTCTGAACGCCAAGATCGATATGAACTTACCCGCAGGTTATCGAGGAATGCTCTTTTCCTGGTTCACCGTTGCGGTGCCTTCCGCTCCCTGTCAGTGTTTGAGTCGTGAGGTCGACAGGCCACACAAACACCACTCGAATCCCCTATGCAGAAGGGAGAGAAAAATGAGCGACCGTGACTTCATCGAGACCCGTGACGCCAAGCAGGAATGCTCCAAGTGGTAATCCGCTGAGCCGAGAATTAGCCGCCCGTACGGGAATTCCGTACGGGCGGCTCGTCGTCCGAGAGAGGTAGAGATGGTAGGTAATCAGGTTTCCGGCGTCATCGACGTTCCCGCTGACCTGCTGGCGATCGACGATTCCACCGACGCCCGCTACTGGGCGTCGGTGCAGCGCGTCGTCGACCTGGCCGAGGAGAAGGGCCGGGCCGCCGACGGGATACCGCTCCTGGCGAGCCTCGTGGTCGCCCACCCCGAGTGGCCGGTGCGCGCCGGCGCCGTGCGGCTGCTGGCCACGCACCACGCGGGCGACCCCGCCGCCGACACCGCCGTGGCCTCCGCGACGCACGACACGGTCGACTGGGTCGCGTTCACCGCGCTCAAGGTCATCACGGAGCACCGGATCGCCGCCGCCGTGCCCGACCTCATCCGCATCTCCGGCTGGCCCAGCAACTTCACCCGCCCCGACTGGGCGCGCAAGCCCGTCGGCTGCGGCGCCGCGCTCACCAAGCGCGCCCTGATCGCCGTCTTCGGCACCCGCGACCCCGCCGAACTGCGCCGTCTGGAAGACGAGTACTTCACGGACATGCGGGCCCGGGTCGATGCCGTCCGCACGCGCCCCCGGCGCAACGACGACGTCGCCCTCGTGCCGGCCGGTCCGGCGATCATCGGTGCGGACGAGCAGCCCGACGCCTTCCGCATGGCGCAGGACGACACCACGCTGCGCGCGGTGGACGTGCCCGCCTTCTTCATCGACCGCACCACCGTGACCAACGCCCGCTACCGCGAGTTCTTCGAAGAGGTGGGCGACTCCGGCCAGTTCGACCACCCCGACCAGCCGCTCGAAGCATCGCACCGCCCCGCGCACTGGCACGACCCGCGCTTCAACGCACCCGGCCTCCCGGTCGTGGGCATCGACTGGTACGACGCCTACGCCTTCGCGAAGTGGGCCGGCGGCGCGCTGCCCAGCGAGGTCCAGTGGGAGAAGGCCGCGCGCGGCGTCGACGGCCGCCGCTTCCCCTGGGGCGAGGACTGGGACCCCGACCGGGTGAACTACGTCGAGCGGTCGTTCGGCCAGGCCGTGGCCGACCTCGACTCCCTCGAAGCGCTCCTCGTCACCATCGAGCTGGGGGAGAACCCCGCCCACCCGGTGCTGGCCGCGGACGCCCTCGCGGAGGGCGCCAGCCCGTACGGCGTCCTGCAGATGTCGGGCAACGTCTGGGAGCTGACCCGGACCAACTTCTACACCGGCGAGGACATGGACCCCTTCTTCAGGGGACGCCACCCGCTGGACTTCATGAACCGCAAGGAAGCCTTCCACGTGCTGCGCGGCGGCACCTTCACCTCGCCGCCCGCCTGCCTCACCACGTTCTACCGCGGCAAGGACCTGATCACCGACCGCCACATGGAGGTCGGCTTCCGCTGCGTGTACGAGGGGACCGGCTGATGCGCCTGACCTCGCTCGGCCACGCCGCCGTCCTCATCGAGACGGGGACGGAGCGGATCCTCTTCGACCCGTGGCTCACCCAGCGCCTGGACCGCTTCTGGGAGCACCACCCGCCGCTGCCGGACGACCTGGTCCGCACGGTGCTCGACGAAGGCGTCGACTACGTGGTCCTCAGCCACCACCACTACGACCACCACCACTTCCCCTCCCTGCTCCGCCTCACCGACGGCGCCGACGTGGACTTCGACGACAGCCCGCGCCAGAGCTCCGAGGTCACCTGCGTCTACCCCGCCGGACCGGTGCCGCCGACGCTGACCGCCTCGGGACTCGGGCACCAGGCGATCTCCTGGACGCTGCGCCGCTTCGGCTTCGAGCGCCTGCGCCCGGTCACGCCGGGCGACACGATCACCACCCCGGGCGGGACGACCCTGCGGACGTTCCCTTCAGCCGTGTCGTTCCCCGAGATGAGCGTGCTGGTGCAGACGGCCGAGGCGGCCGTCATGCTGTGCGGCGACGCGCTCCTCCACGAGGACACCATCGCGGCCTTCGGGCGCGACGACGCGCCGCGCATCGACGCCGTGTTCGTCCCCGCGCACAGCATCTCCCCGCCCGGTGTGCTCACCGAGCGCCGCCCGCTGACCGACTCCGACGCGGTCCGCGCCCGCGCCGTCGCGAACTTCGACCGGTACATCGCCTCGATCCCCGCGACCGTGGCCGTGCCCTCCTCGTTCGGCTGGCGCATCAGCGGCGACGGCGAGCGCGACTACTCCTGGTGCAACAAGACGATGTTCCCCTTCACCCCGGCCCAGGCCCTGCGCCGGCTCGACGAGCTGGGCCAGGACGGCCTGCTGTGGGGCCCCGGCCAGGTGCTGGAGGTGGCGCACGGCAAGGCCGCCCTGGTCGACGGACCGGTCTCGCCCGACGCGTACGACTTCGACGAGGTCTACTCCGAGATCACGCTCGACCCGGCCACCCCCGTGCCGCCGTTCGACGCCTCCCTCGACCGCTACGGCCGCCAGACCCGCGGCGCCGAGGACCTGCTCCGCGACCTGCTGGACCGGCTCGTGGCGACCGACTACTGGTACCACGCGCTGGACGACGGCGCCGGACGGCACGTCGTCTCGCTGCACGAGGACGACGGCACCGAGACCTCCTTCCTGCTCGACCCGGTCGCGGACCGGGTGACCCGGCTCGGCCCGGGCCCCGCCCGCAGCCACGTCACCGGCGCGGAGGGCTGGACCGAGATGGCGGCGAGCACGCTGGAGGCCATGCTCGGCGCCGGCCTCCTGATCGGCAGCTCCTACGGCCTGTGGGCCAGCAACGGCCTGCTGCTCTCCGCGGTCTTCCACCACCCGTCCTTCTATACGCGCCACGTGGAGCGCACGCTGCAGGAGGCGAACGAGGCATGAGCGACATGGTCGTGCTCGATCACGAGAGCACCTGCCTGCGCGGCAACCCGCTCGGCGACTCCCACCGGCGCCGCATCGAGGTGCACCTGCCGCCCGGGTACGACGGCGTCCGGCGCTTCCCGGTCGTCTACTGGCTGCCCGGGTTCGGCGCCCACCCCAGCCTCGCCGGCAAGGCGCTCGCCTTCGGCGCGTCCGTCGCCGACCGCCTCCGCGAGGCGATGACGGACGGTCGCGTGCCGCCCGCGCTGCTCGTCGTGCCCGACTGCACGACCGCCTACGGCGGCTCGCAGTACATCGACTCCGCCGCCTCCGGCCCGTACGCCGGCTACCTGGCCGAGGTCGTCGCCGAGATCGACCGGCGGTTCGCGACCCGGCCGCAGCCGCAGTGGCGCGCCATCGGAGGGAAGTCCAGCGGCGGCTACGGCGCGCTCGTCGCGGGCATGACCTCCGACCTGTTCGGGGCGGTGATCGCCTGCTCGCCCGACGCCGGGTTCGAGCACAGCTACCTGCCGCTGCTGCCCGGCACGCTCGACACCGTCAGGGCGGCCGGCGGCATGGACGCGCTGCTGGCCCGCCGCGACCACGGCCCGATCGACGCCCCCTTCATGGTCGCGATGAGCATCATCGCGATGGGCATGTGCTACGCCGACGACCCCCGGACCACGGCGTCGGACGCGCTGCCGTGCGACCCCGTGACGGGCCTGTTCCGCGACGAGGTGTGGCAGCGCTGGCTCACGTACGACCCGGTACGGATGCTCCCCGCGTACGCCGGCCGGCTCGCCGGACTCGGCCTGCTGCACCTCAGCGTCGGCCGGCGCGACGAGTACGGCATGCACTGGGGCGCCCGCGCGCTGCACGCGGCCCTCGACGCACACCGGGTCCCCCACCACTACCTGGAGCACGAGGGCGGGCACCAGGGCATCGAGTACGTCTACACCGAGGCTCTGGCGGGGCTCTGGAAGATGTGGCGGGAGCGGCAACCGGAGGATGACGCATGTGCGGCATAGCGGGCTTCATCAGCTTCGAAGGGCGGCGCGATCCCGACTGGCTGGACGCGCTCGGCCGGACCATGACCGGTGCCATGGCGCACCGCGGCGAGGCGGCCTGCGCCCCGTACGTCTCGCCCTGCGGCACCGTCATGCTCTGCGCGACGCGGCTGGCCGTGCGCGATCGCAGCCACGCCGGCGACCAGCCGATGACCGACCCCACCGGCCGGATCGTCCTGGTGCACAACGGCGAGGTCTACGGCTCCCGTTCGCCCGCCCCGCCGTTGTGGCCGCGCCGCACCACCTGTGACACCGAGTTCGTGCTCCAGCAGGTCTGCCGCGAGCCCGATCCGGCCGCCGCGCTGCTGCCGCTGGACGGCATGTTCGCGCTCGCCTGGCACGACACCTGGACCGGACGCGTGGTGCTGGCCCGCGACCACTTCGGCGTGAAGCCGCTGTTCTACGCCCACACCGACGGCGGCCTGCTCTTCGCCTCGGAGCAGGGGGTGCTGCTCAGCACCGGCCTCGTCACCCCCGAGGTGGACCGCGAGGAGTTCGTGCTGCGCTCCTGGATCCGGATGGACGCCGCGGACGACCGCACCTGGCTGCGCGGCATCGAGACCCTGCCGCCCGCCCAGTACCTCGTCATCGACCGGCCCCGCGCAACCAAGCACCGCTACTGGCATCCCGGGGCGGTGGACGACCCGATCGAGCCCGAGGAGATCAGGGCCGCCTTCGACCGGGCGATCCAGCAGCGGTCGGTGTCCGACGTCCCGCGGGCGGCGGTGCTCAGCGGCGGCGTCGACAGCACGGCGATCGTCGCGGGCATGACCGCCCTGGGACTGCCCGTCGACACGTACGTGATGCGCTATCAGGACGGCATCGGCGGCTCGGGCGACGACGTCGCGTACGCCACCGAGGTCGCCGAGCACCTGGGCGTACCGCTGACCGTTCTCGACCTCGACCGCAACGCCGCCGCCGACCTGCTGCCGGTCCTGCCCACCCGGCTGATGCGGCCGCTGCTGCACGGCGCCGAGCTGGCGATGCACCACCTCTACCGGGCCATCGCCGCCGACGGGAAGGTGGTCGTCTACTCGGGACACGGCGCCGACGAGTTCTGGGGGTACCAGGCCGGCCGGTACTTCCCCATCGTCGACCCCTACGCGCCCACGTTCATCCACGGGCGCCACTATCTGACGCACAGCCTCCACGCCGACGAACGCCCGGTCTGGTCCCGGCTCGTCGCGTGGATGGCGCACGAGCTCGACGTCGACATGACGACGGTGACCGACATGGTGTGGGAACGCACCATGGCCGAGTACCGGGCGCTCAAGACGGCATCGCCGCTCAAACGCGGCAGGCACCACCTGATGCGGCGCTTCCTGGTCTACGTCAACGACATGGTGGACGCCACGTCGTCGACCTTCACCCTGGAGGACCGGCCCGTCTTCCAGGACGTCACCCTCGCCGAGCTGGCCTTCCGCTGCCCCGAGCACTTGAAGGACACCAACGAGCCCGGCACCCACAAGGGGCTGCTGAAGGCCGCGCTCGCCGACCTGCTGCCCGAATCGGTGCAGCTCCGCCGCAAGCAGGGTTTCCCGACCCCCACCGACCCCGAGTACGTCCGCCGGCTGACCGACCTGGCCGACGGGCTCGGCACCCCCTTCGGGCTGCCGAAGCTGCCGGCCGGGCTCCGCGCCGAACTGGGCGTCGGGGAATGGATGTTCCTTGCCTCAAGCTCCGCCTGGCTCGACCACCTCGCGGGGCTCCCAACCGACCCGAGGAGTCATGGTGAGCAGTCTCGTCCCCCACTGGCGCTGGCACACCCTGGACAGCGCAGCCGATCTTGACCCGGTACCGCCGGTGATCACGGAGGAGCTCGCCCAGGACTGGTGCAACTTCGTGGTGTGGCGGCCGTCCGAACTGCCCGAGGGCTGCGACACCAGCACCGGCACGATCCGGCGCGAGGCGCCCCCCGGACGCGTCGAAGCCGAGGGCCGCAGCCCGTGGACCGACGCCAACCCGTCCGGCTACCGCACCGAGATCTCCGGTGGCGGACGGCGGCTGCGGCTGAAGCAGTTCCTGTACGACTGGGCGTTCCCCGCCGCGGACCACCCGTGCCTGTGGGGCAGCGAGACCAAGGCGTACGACATCGGCGAGGGCAGGGTCGTCTGGCTCGGCACCGACTACATGAGCCACCGGGCCGCCAGCGCCCGCATGGCGCGTACCACGGTCGAGCTGTCGGTGCTGGAGGGCGAGTTCACCGACGACGAGCTCGTCGCGTTCTTCGCAGCACTGCGGCCGGCCGTACCGGAAGCGGCGACGAGGGTGCCGGCCACCCCGTTCGCCGAGCTGAGCTACTGGGCCCGGCAGCCGGCCGAGATGGTGTCGGTGCCCACCGGTGTCTTCTCCTTCCACCGGCGCGGGCGGGAGCACGAGGGCGACTGGGTCGCGTCCGGGGAGCTCACCGCCTTCCTCGCCGGGCAAGGAGTGCCGGTGTCGGCCGGCGGATACCGTGCCGACAGCGCCGCGACGTTCGGCGACGGCGACGCCGTCCGCGAGCTGGACGTCGTCTACGCCTCGGCGTCCGGCGGCGAGCTGCGGCTGACGGCGCAGCGCACCGGAGGCGGGCGCCTGGAGTTCCCGCCGCAACGCGACAAGCACCCCGCCACCGAGGAGCTCCTGGACCTCGACGGCCGCCCGCTGTACCTGGGCTATTCGGACGCCGAGTTCGGAGCCTGCGACGCCTGGTGGCAGCACCCCGACGGGTACGAGCTCAGGCTGCTGGGCAGCGCGGGCACGGGCCTGGGGCGGGACGCCTTCCTCGGCCTGGTCACCGAGATCGACGCCGGACTGCGGCTGGGCGGCCGCGCCGGGACACTGGGATGACCGAGGTGGGACGCGCGATCCTCGACCCCGCCACCGGGCGCGGCATCGCCCACGTACCGGACACGTCCGGGCCCGGCGTCGGCGACGCCGTGGCCCGGGCGGCGTCGGCGTTCCACGAGGGCTGGGCCGACACCTCCCCGGCCCACCGCTCCCGTCACCTGCGCGAGCTCGCCGGCCTGCTGCGTGACGACCGCGACGCCCTCGCGGCCCTGGAGCAGCGACACACGGGCAAGCCCACGGCACGCGCCGCAGGAGAGGTCGACTTCGCCGCCCAGGTGGTCGACTGGTTCGCGGCGGCGGCCCGGTACCCGGTCGGCGAGACCCACCCGGCCGGCCCCGGCATGCGCACGTACAGCGACCGCGTGCCGGTCGGGGTGTGCGCGGCCATCGCCCCGAACAACTTCCCGCTCCTGCTGGCCGTCTGGAAGATCGCCGCGGCGCTCGCGTACGGCAACACCGTCGTCGTCAAGCCGGCCCCCGAGACACCGCTGTCGACCCGCCGACTGGTCGAGCGCGCCGCCGAGGTGCTCCCCGACGGCGTGCTCACCGCCGTCTACGGCGGAGCCGACACCGGCCGGCTGCTCTGCGACGACCCGGCCGTCGGGATGGTCTCCTTCACCGGCTCGACGGCGGCGGGGCGCGACGTCGCGCGACGCTGCGCGGACGGCCTCAAGCCCGTCTCACTGGAGCTCGGCGGCAAGAGCCCCGTCGTCGTCTTCCGCGACGCCGACCTCGACGAAGCCGCCCGCGCGGTCGTCACGGGCTTCACCGGCAACACCGGCCAGGTGTGCGTGGCCGGGACGCGCCTGATCGTCGACCGGGCCGTGCACGCCGAGTTCGTCGGCCGCGTGGCCGAACTGGCCGCCGCCCTGCGCGTGGGCCTGCCGCAGGACCCCGCCACCGACCTCGGCCCGCTGATCAGCCGGGCGGCCGTCGACCGCGCGGCCGAGGTGGTCGACGAGGCGGAAACCCGGGGGGCGAAGGTGATCCTGCCGCCCGGCCGTGCCGGGATCCGCCACGAACTCGGCGGCGGCTTCTTCGTCAACCCGGTCATCCTGGACGGCCCGCCGTCCGACAGCCGCGCCTGGCGCGAGGAGATCTTCGCCCCCGTACTGTCCGTGGCGGCGTTCGACACCGACGCCGAGGCCCTGTCCCTCGCCCACGACACGGCGTACGGCCTGTCGGCATCCGTGTGGACCTCGGACGCCCACCGGGTCGAGCGCTTCAGCCGGGCCCTGCGCGCCGGCATGGTGTGGGTCAACACCTGGGGCGACACCGAGGAGACGGTCAGCGTCTCGGGGCTCGGCCAGTCCGGATACGGCCGCGAGCTGGGCATCCACGCGGTGGAGGGCTACACCAGGCCCCGCGCCGTCTGGGTGGCCCACCGGGCGCAGGGGTAGGCCGCGATGGCCCGGACCGACTTCCCACGGCTCGACCTCCCCCGGCTCGACTTCCGCAGCGACACCCGCACCGTGCCGGATGCGCGGATGCGCGCGGCGATGACCGCGGCCGAGGTCGGGGACGACGTGTACGGGGACGACCCCACGGCCCTGCTCCTCGAAGCGCGGGTGGCCGAGTTGCTCGGCACCGAGGCCGCGCTGCTCACGCCCACCAGCACCATGGCGAACCTGCTCGCCCCGCTCGCCGCGGCCGGCTCCCCGGGACGGAGCGCGCCACGGCTGGTCGTCGGCGAAGACACCCACATGGCCTTCCTCGAATCGGACGGGCTGCGCCGCTTCGCCGGGGTCGAGCTGCTGCCGGTGGCGCAGCGCCCCGACGGCCTGCCCGACCTCGACGCCGTGGACAAGCTGCTCGCCACCGGCGGCGGCCGGCCCACCGTGGTCTGCCTCGAGAACACGAGCATGATGCGCTCAGGCAACGCCCTCGACGCCGCGGCGACCCGCGCCCTGGCCGCCCTGGCCCACCGGTACGGCGCCCACGTCCATCTCGACGGTGCCCGGCTCGCCAACGCGGCCGTGGCGCTCGGGGTCCGCCCCGCGGAGCTGGCGGAGCCCGCGGACAGCGTCGCCTTCTCGGTCTCCAAAGGGCTCGGCGCGCCGGTCGGCGGGCTGCTGTGCGGGACACGCGCGTACGTCGCACGCGCCCGCGAACTGAGGGCCGCGCTGGGCGGCGCCATGCACCAAGCGGGCGTCGTGGCGGCGCCCGCCCTCGTCGCGCTGGAGCGCCTGCCCGACCTGGCAGCCGACCACGCCACGGCCGCCGCGCTCGCCGCCGGCTTCGAGACGGTGCCCGGCGTCGAGCTGATGCACCCGCCGCGGCCGACCAACATGGTCATGGCACGCCTTGCCGGGCTGACCCCCGAGGAATGCGCCGGCCGCCTCGCCGGCCACGGGGTGCGCGTCCTGCCCCTGCCCAACGGCTTCGTGCGCTTCGCCGTACACCGGGCACACGACATGATCGGTGTGCGTGAGGCCGTCAGGGCGCTGGCGGCCGTCGCGGCCACCGCACCGGTGGCCCGTACGAACACCGAAGGAGACCTCCTCGGACGGGGACTCTCCACGACATCGAGGGAGGAAGCATGACGGCTATGCCACCGCGTGGGCTCGAAGAGCGGCTGGAGGACACTCGCAAGAGACTGGAGAACGACGTCGATCTCTGGGTCGCTTCGGCGGGTGGCTCGGACGGTGCCTACCTCATCCCCCTCTCGTTCCTCTGGGACGGGACCGCCTTCCTCGTCTCGACTCCGCGCGGTTCCGTCACCGGTCGCAACCTGCTGGCGGACGGCCGGGTGCGCGTCGGCCTCGGCCTGACGCGCGACGTCGTGATCGTCGACGGCGACGCGGAGCCGGTGGACGCCGCCGAACTGGGCGCCACGGCCGACGCCTTCGCGGCCAAGACCGGCTTCGACCCGCGCGAACTCGACCAGCCCTACCAGTACTTCCGCCTACTGCCCCGGCGCATCCAGGCCTGGCGGGAGGCCAACGAGCTGGCCGGACGCACGCTGATGCGCGACGGCGTCTGGCTCGGCTGAGGACCCCGCAGGGTCCCGGAGGGTCCCCTTCCCCGCGGCACGCAGCCGGCCGGTCACCCGCGTGACCGGCCGGCGGCCTGTCGGAGTCGAGTCGTCCTTGACCAGGGTTGCGGACGACGTTGGCAGGCTGGGCCGGAAAAGCCATCTGAATTCTGGAAGGGCGAACATGACGTCAATCGAGGTTCCGGTCCTGATCGTGGGCGGCGGCGGGTGTGGCCTGTCCGCCTCCGTCTTCCTTTCCGACCAGGGCGTCGACCACCTGCTGGTGGAGCGGCACGCTGACACGTCGAGGGTGCCGAAGGCGCACTACCTCAATCAGCGCACGATGGAGATCTTCCGCCAGCACGGGGTCCGCGATGACGTCCTCGCCGAGGCAGCGCCGCTGGACAAGTTCGGCAAGGTGCGCTGGGCGACCACGTTCGCCGGTGACGGGCCGCTGGACGCTCGCCGGATCCATGAGATGGACGCCTTCGGCGGTGGCGAACTGACGGAGCGCTACGGGGCGGCCGGGCCGGAACTGCCCGCGAAGCTCCCGCAGATGTGGCTGGAGCCGATCCTGCGCCGTCACGCGGAGCAGCGCAATCCGGGGCAGATCCGCTTCGGCCACGAGGTGATCGACTTCTCCGACGAGGGCGACCACGTCGTCGCCGAGGTGCGCAACCTCGAGACCGGCGAGACCATCACGGTCAAGGCGCAGTACCTCCTCGGCGCCGACGGCGGCCGCTTCGTCGGCGACAAGGTCGGCATCGAGATGCAGGGCCCGCCCAGCAACGTCAACACCACGACCGTGTACTTCACCGCGGACCTGTCGCAGTGGTGGGAGGAGGGCACCCTCATCACGCACTACCTCAGCCCGGAAGACCCCGACCTCTCCGTCAACCTCATCGAGATGGGTCCGAGCTGGGGCAAGGCCTGCGAGCAGTGGGGCCTGCACATGGCCCCCGGCCCGGCCGGCCGCTGGAACAACGAGACGGTCGTCGACCGCATCCGCGAAGTGCTGAAGGTGCCGGACCTGGAAGTGACCGTGCACAAGGTCACCGACTGGATCGTGAACGCGATCCTCGCCGACAAGTACCGGGTCGGCCGGGTGCTGATAGCCGGCGACGCCGCGCACAAGCAGCCGCCCGCCGTGGGCCTCGGCCTCAACACCGGCATCCAGGACGCGCACAACATCGCGTGGAAGCTGGCCGCGGTGCTGAACGGCACCGCGCCCGAGAGCCTGATCGACACCTACGAGGACGAGCGCCGGCCCGTCGGCCGCGAGAACGTCGACTGGGCGGTCTCCGCCGCTCAGCACCACCAAGTGGTCATCGACGCCATCGGCGGCGGCCACAACATCCCCGCGGGGCGCCGCGGGCAGCGTCTGGCGGCGTACTTCGACCCGTCCCCGCTCGGCGACACCGTGCGGGCGCGTGCCCTGGAGGTGTTCCACACCCACCGCGGCGGCTGCCAGTCGTTCGAGATGGAGATCGGCTTCGCCTACGAGGAGGGCGCGGTCCTCTCCGACGGCACCGAGCGCCCGGCCCGCGTCCCCATGCGCGACGAGCACACGCCGACGTCGCGCCCCGGCCACCGGCTGCCGCACGCCTGGATCACCCGCGACGGTGAGCGCCTGTCCACCCTCGACCTGACGGGCAGGACCGGCTTCACGCTGATCACCGGCCCGGAGGGGACGGCGTGGTGCGAGGCGGCCGCGCGCGTGGCGGAGAAGTTCTCCGTCCCGGTCAACGCGGTCCGCATCGGCGACGGCGCCGAGTACGCCGACGTGGACGGCGGGTGGGAGGCCGTCCGGCAGATCACCGGCGCCGGCGCACTCCTGATCCGCCCCGACCAGCACGTGGCCTGGCGCAGCACCGACGCCGGCGCGGACGCGGAGCAGGAGCTGGCGGACGTCTTCGCCACGATCCTGGACCGCTGATCCGCAACGGGCAAGACGAGAAGGGGCCGTGCCCGACCGGGCACGGCCCCTTCTCGTTCGTCATGCCCGGAAACCGGGCGCAGACATGCCGAATCCACCGGAGCGATCCCTTCGGGATCACTCCGGTGGATTCGAGGATCAGACTCCGACCGCGACCGAGGAGGAGGCGGCGGCCGCCGCCTTCTTCACGAAGGGGAGGATCTGGTCGACGGCCCTGCGCGAGGTCATCATGCAGACACCGACGCCCACGCCGTCGTACGCCGCACCGCACACCGCGAGTCCGGACTGGGTCGCCACGGCCTCACGGATCTGCCGCACGCGGTCCACGTGGCCGACGGTGTACTGCGGCAGGGCGCTCTCCCAGCGGCTCACGCGGGACGCCACCGGGACACCGGTCACGCCGGTGGCCTCGGCGAGCTCGGCCGTCGCCAGCGCGACCAGGTCGGCGTCGTCGCGCTGGAGCAGCTGCTCCTCGCCGAACCGTCCGAGCGAGCAGCGCACGATCTCCACCTCGCCCGCCAGGTGCGGCCACTTCACCGTGGTGAAGGTGACCTCCTTGACGGCCTTCCCCTCCTCCGCCGGCACCCGGTAGCCGGCGTATCCGCGGCCCGAGAGCCCGCCGGGGAACGCCGTCTTCGGGTAGGCGAGCGTCACCATGGCCGTGCTGGAGTACGGCACCTCGGTGAGCGCAGAGACGGCGGAGGCCGTACCCGGGACCCCGGCGAGCAGGCTGCTCGTCGGGCCGGCCGGGGTGGCGATGATGACCGCGTCGGCGTTGATGACCTCCGGGTCGGAGGCCGACCCCACGGTCACCTGCCAGCCGTCACCGCTGCGCTTCAGCTCCCGGACGGTGGTCCCGGTGCGCAGGGCCGTGTCCGGGGCGGCGTCCAGCACCTGCTGGATGATCGCCGCGGGCAGCGTGCCGAAGCCCCCCTCGAGGGTGGCGACGCTCACCGGCGGGGGCTTCTCGCCCTCCTGCAGGTGCGGCACCAGCGAGCCGGCCGCGTCCGCGAGCGAGATGTGATCGCGGGAGGCCCGCGCCAGCGGGGTCAGGGTGGCTTCGAAGGACAGGTCCGCGGCCCGCCCGGCGAACACACCGGCGAGGAACGGCTCGACGAGGCGGTCCACGACCTCCTGGCCGAACCGCCCGCCGACGAAGGACGCGACCGAGAGGTCGCCCTCCAGGTCGAACGAGGGCAGTACGAGGTCCTGCCGCGCCCGCTCCATGCCCTCGGCGGACAGCACCCCGGACCGGGCGAGGTCGTCCATGTCACAGGGCACGCCCATGAACTGACGGTCGGGCTGGTGCCTGATCGCGCCCTGGGTCCAGATCGCCGACGCGGTGACGGGGCCCGCCGCCACGATCTGCTCGCCGAGTCCCGCCTCCTTGATCAGGCCGGTGGTCTTCTTGCGGTTGGCGTACAGCGACTCGGCGCCCTCGTCGACCGCGACCCCTGCCACGTCGGAGACCAGCAGCTTTCCGCCCAGCCGGGACGAGCCCTCGAGGAGCGTCACGCGCACCGGTTCGTTCCGCAGGTGGAACGCCGCCGCCAGTCCCGAGATCCCGCCACCGACGATGACCACGTGGGGCTTACCGCTCGCCTGAGCCTGTTCGCTCCCAGTCATTCCACCAGCTCCTTCATGGTTACGGCGTTGTAAGGCCCGTACGGTCGGCGCCGAGACAGGCGTGGGCAGTCTGGCCGAGCGGCCCGGAACCCGGGTAGAGGACGCCTAGAAGGCGGGCCCGTCTCTCGGAATTGCGCGCCGGCCGTCCGTTCGACCGCGGACCTGTCGCATTTGAACACGGTGTTTCGACGGCATCATCGAAGGTGCCCGGGCGTTTGCGTTTCGTACCGTGAACGTATTAATTCATTGCTTGAAAACCGGGCGCACGACGTTCCGCTCGCCGCCTCTGCGTATCCGGCGAAGTGGCGTTCCGGGGGCAGCGGGACCCGGACCTCACGAAAGGGAAAAACGTGCCGTTCGAGAAGGTCGCGCTCATCACGGGCGCCAACAAGGGCATCGGTTTCGCCATCGCGCGGCAACTCGGCGAGCAGGGGATCACCGTTCTCCTCGGCGCCCGGGACGAGGTGCTCGGCAAGCAGGCCGCCGACGCGCTGGCAGCCGACGGCATCACGGCCGTGCCCATCCGGCTCGACGTGACGGACCCGGCCTGCGTGGAGGAGGCGGCCCGCGAGATCGAGCGGCGGTTCGGGCACCTGGACATCCTGGTGAACAACGCCGGCACCGCGGGCGCCTTCACCGGGACGCCCAGCGAGGCGACCGCCGCCGACCTGCGGGAGGTCTTCGAGACCAACGTGTTCGGGGTGGTCACCGTGACCCACGCGATGCTGCCGCTGCTGCGCCTTTCGCCGGCCGGCCGCATCGTCAACTTGTCCAGCCACGTGGCCTCGCTGACCCTGGGCTCGGCTCCGAGCGGCCCTCTGGCGGGCCTCAGCATGATCGCCTACCAGTCCTCGAAGACCGCCCTGAACGCGGTGACGCTCGCGTACGCCAAGGAGCTGCGGGAGACCCCGATCAAGGTCAACGCGGCGCTCCCCGGAGTGGTGGCGACCGACATGAACCACCACCGCGGGTACCGGACCCCCGCCGAGGGCGCGGAGATCGCCGTCCGGCTCGCCACCCTGGACGAGGCCGGCCCGTCGGGCCAGTGCCTGGCGGACGACGGCCCCGTTCCCTGGTAGCGCGGAACGTCACCGTCCCGCGAGGGACCGCGGCCGTTCGCGGCCATCACACCCGATAGCCGGGCCGGGCGAGGCCCGGCGGGCACACGACATGGAGGCAGACAGTGGCGGTTGCACAGACGATCCTGGTGACGGGCGGCACCGGCCGGCAGGGCGGGGAGGTCGCCCGCGACCTGCTGCGGCGCGGTTTCTCCGTGCGCGCCCTGGTCCGCGACCCGCAGAAGGCCGAGGCGCGCGCACTGGAGGAGGCCGGCGCGGTCCTCGTCCGCGGTGACATGGACGACGAGGCGTCGCTGGCGGCGGCGACGGAGGGTGTCTACGGGGTCTTCAGCGTGCAGACCTTCCGCGGCCCCGGCGGCATCGAGGCCGAGATCCGCCAGGGCAAGGCCGTGGCGGACGCCGCGGTGCGGGCCGGGGTGAAGCACTTCGTCTACAGCTCGGTCGGCGGTGCGGACCGGGACACCCGCGTCCCGCACTTCGAGAGCAAGCTGGTGGGCGAGCAGTACCTGGCGACGCTCGACCTGCCGGTCACGGTGCTGCGGCCGGCGATGTTCCACAACATCCTCCTGGACATCGCCCCGCGCGCGAGGCAGGGCGAGCTCGTCCTGGCCATGTGGCTCGACCCCGAGACCTCGGTGCAGGTCATCGCGCCGAGCGACATCGGCGCGTTCGCCGCGGACGCCTTCGAGAACCCGCGGGAATGGATCGGCCGGACGGTCGACATCGCCAGCGAGGAGCTGACCGGTCCGCAGATGGCCGCGGCGTTCGAGGCCGTCTCCGGCATCCCGACCCGCTTCCAGCAGCTGCCCATCGAGCCGCTGCGCGCGGGCCGCCCGGACCTCGCCAACATGTTCGACTGGTTCGAGCGTGACGGTTTCCAGGCCGACCTGACCGAACTGCGCAAGAACAGGCCGAACCTGGTCTCCGTGGAGGCGTGGCTGAAGGACAACTGGACCGCCCCGGCGGTCGCGGCCCGCGGCTGACGCCCGAGCCGGCCGTGGTGGACACCGGGGCTCAGGCGAAGATCGGGTCCCGGGTCCGGGTGCGCTTGAGCTCGAAGAACCCGTCGGTCTGGGCCACAGCGAGCACGCCGTCCCAGAGCTTCACCGCGGCCTCCCCCCTCGGGGTCGGCGTCACCACGGGGCCGAAGAAGGCCACGTCCCCCACGGCGATGACGGGGGTGCCCACATCGGTGCCGACGCGGGCGATGCCGTCGTGGTGCGAAGCGCGCACCGCGCCGTCGAACGCGTCGGACCCGGCCGCGTCGGCCAGGGCGGGATCGAGGCCCGAGGCGACCAGGGCCGCCTCGTAGGTGGCCCGCTCCTTGGGCGCCTTCTCGAGGTGGAACCGGGTGCCGAGTTCGGTGTAGAGCCGGAGCAGCACCCCGGGTCCGTACGCGGCCTCGGCGGCGGCGCAGACCCGTACCGGCTCCATGCGCAGGGCCAGGTCCCGGTGCCAGCGCTCGTCCAGGTCCGCGCGCCCCTCGTTGAGCACCGTCAGGCTCATGATGTGCCAGCGGATCTCCAGGGGACGTCGCTCGGCGACCTCAAGGACCCACCGGGACGTCATCCAGGCCCAGGGGCAGGTCGGGTCGAACCAGAAATCCACCGGAGTCGTGGTGTCGTGCGCCAACGTCGGCCTCCTCAAGGCGGCTGCAAGGTCGCGGTCGGCACAGCCTGACAAGCGGGGTCGGATTCCCGGTCGAGTGTTAGTAGAGCTGGGCTCCGTTCAAACGCGAGAATTCCCCGGTCGAACCCTTCTTGTCGATGATCTGAGAAAATCGGTCGGTTGCGGCGGGGAGAAGCGCCGACCTATGGTCTGGAATCCGAGAAAAGTCACTCTGAGGGGAAAGCGATGCCCGCATCGGCAGAGGTCCGCGACCAGTCGGATTCCTACGCGCTGCTCGAATTGATTCAGGGTGCCGTCATCACCCAGGCGATCTCCGTCGCGGCCAGGCTCGGCATCGCGGACGTGCTCGCCGACGCGCCGCTGTCCGCCGAGGACATCGCCCGGCGGGTCGAAGCCGACCCGCAGGCGACCCACCGGATCCTGCGCGCGCTGTCCGGTCACGGAGTCTTCGCGGTCCGTCCGGACGGCCGGTACGAGAACACGGCGCTGTCCGGCAAGCTCCGCGAGGACGCGCAGGACTCGATGCGGAAGTTCGCCCAGCTGATGAGCCACCCCCTGCTGCACGAGGAGTGGGGCCACCTGCTCACCACCGTGCAGACCGGCGAGGCCAACCTGCCCAAGCTGCGCGGCATGAGCACGCTGGACTTCTTCCACGCCAACCATGCCTACGCCGCCGCGTTCTTCCAGGCGTTCGGCAAGCTCTCGGAGTCGGAGACCGACCCGGTCCTGGCCGCCTACGACTTCTCCCCGTTCCGCACCGTCGTGGACGTCATCGGCGGCCGCGGCTACCTCCTGGCGGGCGTCCTGCAGCAGGCGCCGGACGCCAAGGGCGTGCTGTACGACTTCGAGATCGCGACCGTGGACTCGGCCTCGCTCTTCGAGGAGGCCGGCGTCGCGGACCGCTACACCGTCGAGCACGGCAGCTACCTCGGCCACCTGCCCAAGGGCGCTGATGCGTACCTGTACAAGCGCATCATCCACAACTTCTCCGAGGAAGACGCCCTGACCGCGCTGCGCAACGCACGCGAGGCGATCGGCCCCGACGGCAAGCTGCTCTGCATCGAGTACCTGCTCCCCGAGAACAACGAGCGCCACATCGGCCACACCATCGACCTCTGGCTGATGCTGATGATCGGCTCCCGGGACCGCACCCTCGCGCAGTACACCGAGCTGTTCGCCAAGGCGGGCTTCAAGATCACCAGGGCGATCCCCACCGCGTCACCGATCTCGATCATCGAGGCGATCCCGGTCTGACGGCCCTGCCCGACGTCCTCTCACCTTCCAGCACACCGCTATCACACAGGAGAACTCTCGATGGCTCAACGGATGGGCAACCCCTCCCTGGTCGTTCCCGGCGCCCTGCAGCCCCTGCTCGACCTGTCCGAGGTCATCGGCAAGGTCGGCGTGCCGCAGTCGACCCTCGACTTCATCCGGCTGCGCGTCGCCGGACTCAACGGCCGGGTCTACACCTTCCCGACCGAGCCCGCGGACAAGCGCCTGCCCCTGGTGGACGCCTGGCGGACCGAGCCCTCCTTCACCGACGCCGAGCGCGCCGCCCTGGAGCTGGCCGAGGCCGTCACCCTGCAGACCGACGCTCAGAACGCGCCGTCGGACGAGGTCTGGGCGAACTCCTCCAAGCACTACACGGACGTGCAGCTCGGCGCCCTGGTCATGCACATCAGCCTGGTCAACTTCTGGAACCGGGTGAACGTCGCCACCCACCAGGACGACGCGGTCTGGCGCTGAGGGAGAGGACACACCACCGTGTTGAAGCTCATCAACGCCGGCCTGGGCCGGACCGGCACCACATCGCTCCAGGTTGCCCTGGAGCGGCTCGGCCTCGGGCCCTGCTTCCACATGTTCCAAATCGTCGACGACGAGCAGCGCCTGGCGCAGTGGGAGCGGATCATCTGCGACGGCGAGCGCCCCGACTGGGCCGCGCTCTACGACGGCTTCGCCTCCGCGGTGGACGGCCCCTCCACCGTCTACTACCAGCAGATCAGCGAGGCGCTCCCCGGGACCAAGGTGGTCCTCACGGTGCGCGACGCCGAGGGCTGGTACAAGAGCACGTACGACACGCTGTACCAGTTCGCGCTGCGGACCATGGAGCACCCGCCCGAGCCGGGCTCCCGGCAGGCCCGGCTGTTCCGCGTCGTCAACGCCCTGGTCTGGGACGGCCTCTTCGACGGCCGGTTCTCGGACAAGGACCACGCCATCAAGGTCTACCACCGGCACACCGAGGACGTCGTACGCGCCCTCGGCGCGGACAACGTCCTCGTGTACGACGTGAAGCAGGGGTGGGAGCCGCTGTGCGCGTTCCTCGGGGTCGAGGTTCCCGACGAGGAGTTCCCGCGCGCCAACAGCACCGAGGAGATGCGTCAGCGCATAGCCCAGGCAGCCGGCGCCGGAGCCGGCAAGGTCCCTGCCGGTTGAGCCGGCGAGGCTCGTAGCGCGCCCCGTGGGCCCGCGCCGGTCACCGGCGCGGGCCCACGGCGTTGTGCGTCAGTGGTGGCCGCTCGCGTGCGTCTGCGCGGCTGCCTGCACATGGGCGCCCGGCGACACCACCAGGGGCCGCACCATGTGCTGCTCGTGCTCCAGCATGTGGCAGTGGTGGACGCCCCTGCCGACGACGGGGAACCGGACCGCCACGGTGACCAGTTCGCCCAGCGTGGCGTTCGGCGTGATCTGGCCGGCCGTACCCACCCGGATGACGTCCTTCTCCCCGAGCTCGTGCGCTTCCAGCACCCCCGCGGCCTTGAACGCGATGGGCTTCGCCGAGCCGCGGGTCACCCGGTGGAACCCGGTGATGTCGTAGCTCTCGCGGGACAGCACCTGGAAGTGCGCCAGGTGGATGTGCATGGGGTGCGGGGACGCGGCGAGGTTGAGGTACTTCCAGATCTCCACGCTGCCGTGCGCGGCGGTGAACGTCTTGCCGTCGTCGTACGCCATCGCCGTCCTGCGCAGCGTCTTGACCGTGCCCTCGGCGTCCTGGACCTGGACGATCCCGGAAGAGGGGAACGTGATCCCCGCCGGGTCGACCTCCTCCATCTCCCACAGCTCGGGAATGTTCGTCGAGCCGGGACCGACCACGACCACCCACCGGTGGGCGAGGTCGTGGGGCAGGTCGTCGTGGGTGAGCCGCTTGAACGTGGGCGAGAGGACCTCCGGCAGCACGAACCCGTTGGACGGCCTCTGGTCCGTGACGCGGAACTGCATCACATCGGGCTCCAGCAGGTCGTTGAGCTTGTTGGAGGTACCGGGCGTGATGCCCTCCAGCGTGTTGACCAGCTTCAGGGCCTGCCCCCGGAACGCGCCGAAGTCGACCAGGACGTCGACGCGCTCGCCGGGGGAGAGGTTGAGCGCCCCCTCGACGGCCGCCGGCTTGTCGACCAGACCCTGGTCGGTCCCGATCACCCGCAGCGCCCCCGGGACGGGCCGGCCGTCCGCCAGCAGCATCAACCGGTAGATCCGGGAGTTCGCGGCGTTGACGATCCGGAACCGGTACCAGCGGGGCGTGACCTCCAGGTACGGCCAGACCACCCCGTTGACCAGGGTGTAGGGGGCCGAGTGGGTGCGCATGAGCCGCTGCGGGCCGATCATCTCCACCTTGTGGACCAGCCGGCCGACCAGGGCCCCGGTCTCGTCCACGTCGAAGTTGCGGTCGCTGAGGATCAGCGGCACGTCGCGGGCGCCCTCGGGCAGGCCGAGCGCCTCTTCCTCCTCGTTGCGGGAGACGAACATGCCCGCGAGCCCGGCGTACACGCTGAAGCGGCTCACGTGGTGGGTGTGGTCGTGGTACCAGAGCGTCGTCGCGGCCTGGTCGTTCGGATAGGCCGACAACTGCACGTCGCCCGGACCTATCAGGTTCTCCATCCAGCCGTCGTTGCCGCCGCCGGTCAGCATGCCGTGCATGTGCACCGCGGCCCACGGCGCCAGGTCCGACACACCGGGGACCACCTCGGTCCCCGCGGTGCCGGGGTAGTTGGTGAGCGGGTCGGGCGAGCGGCCCGTGGGCGAGGTGAAGTCGACGGCCTTGACCGGGATGTTGCCCGTGAGCTGGTTCTCCCAGACGACCCGCAGCGGACGGCCGCTGACCGTCTTGATCGTCGGGCCCGGGTAGACGCCCTCGTACGTCCACATCGTCACCGGCGGCATCTGCGAGTGCACGGTGACGTCGGCGGTGCGCATGCGGACGGTCAGCTCGTCATGGTTGCCGCGGTCGCGGGGGCGCAGCACCGGCGGGATCCGCAGCGGATCCCGGAACTTGGTCAGCTTCAGCTCGGGCGCCGACGGCTCGGGCCCGCCGGCCGTCGCGGCGGCCGCACCGTCCGACTTGAAGAAGGGGGCCGCGGTGACCAGGGCGCCCAGGCCGGCCAAGGTGCCGTAACGCAGCAGCGTGCGGCGGTTCGGCCCGGATGGCTCGAATGTTTCGGAAGCTGTGGGATCCATTCGCCCGAGGCTAGGGGCGGCCGCTTTCACCGGACTCGAGCTCGGCTCTAGGACGAGTCCTTCCGGCCGTCCGCCGGCGCCGGCGGACGGCCCCGCCCCTTCGACAGGGCCGTCCGGGCGGCGGAGTTCAGACCGCTATCGGCTCGCTGTCCCGGTTGATGAGCGTCGCGTAATGGCCACCGCGCAGGAGCAGCTCATCGTGGGTGCCGCGCTCGGAGACCCGGCCCCGGTCCAGCACGATGATCTCGTCCGAGTTGCGGACGGTCGACAGCCGGTGGGCGACCGTGATGGTGGTACGGCCCACGCTCGCCGCGTCGATGGCCTTCTGTACGGCCTGCTCGGTCTGGGTGTCCAGGGCACTGGTGGCCTCGTCGAGCACCAGGATCGGCGGGTCGCGCAGGATGGTGCGGGCGATGGCGAGGCGCTGCTTCTCACCGCCGGAGAACCGGTACCCGCGCTCGCCGACCACCGTGTCGTAGCCGTCGGGCAGGAGCATCAGATAGTCGTGGATGTGGGCGATCCGCGCCGCCGCGAACAGCTCCTCGTCGGTCGCGTCGGGCTTGGCGAACCGGAGGTTGTCCGCGACGGTGGCGTGGAACAGGTACGTCTCCTGGGAGACGACGCCGACCGCGGACGTGAGCGTGGCGAAGGACAGGTCGCGCACGTCGACCCCGTCGATCGTGACGGAACCGGACGTGACGTCGTACAGCCGCGGGATGAGGTAGCTGAGCGTGGTCTTCCCCGAGCCGGTCTCTCCGACGATCGCGAGGCTGCGGCCCGCGGGGACGGTCACGTCGACGCCGGCCAGCGTCGGCTGGTCCGTCCCCGTATAGGAGAAGCCGACCCCCCGCATGCGCACCTCCCCCCGCAAGACGGCCGGCTCGACCGGCCGCTCCGGCTCGGCGATGTCGACGGGCAGGTCGAGGTACTCGAAGATGCGGCCGAACAGCTCGAGAGAGCCCTGGATCTCGATCCCGACGGTCAGCAGCCGCTGCGCCGGGCGGAACAGGCTCTGCTGGAGCGACGTGAAGGCGACCAGGGAGCCGATGGAGATGGCCATGTGGCCGTTGCTCGAGGTCAGCCCCGTGACCCAGTAGATCACCGCCGGCATGGAGGCTATGACGATCCAGATCGTGGACTGGTACCACAGGCCCGCCGTGGTGACGCGCACCTCGACTTCGGTGAGCTTGCGCGACTGCCGCGAGAAGTCGTCGGTCAGGGAGCGGGACCGGCCCATGGTGTGGCTGAGCAGGATCCCGCTGATCGACAGCGACTCCTGCATGGTCGAGGACAGCCCGGCGAGCTGGTTCTGCCGGTCACGGGTGATGGTCCGCCGCTCGTTCCCGACGCGACGGCTCACCAGGGCGAACGCCGGGAGCATGAGCATGGACGCGAGCGTCAGCCGCCAGTCGAGCAGGAACATGGCGGTGGTCGAGGCGATGACGATCGTGACGTCGGACAGCAGCGCCGTGGCGGTGGTCGTGATGGTGACCTGCATCCCGCCGATGTCGTTGGCGATGCGCGACTGCACCTCGCCGGTACGGGTACGGGCGAAGAAGGCCAGCGACATCCGCTGGAGGTGGCCGTACACCGCCGTGCGCAGATCGTGCATGACGAGCTGGCCCACCGTGGCCGACACGTGCGTCTGCCAGACGTTGAACGAGCTGGTGGTGACCGACACCAAGATCATGCCGAGGGCCAGCAGGGACAGCAGCCCCAGCCTGTCCTGCGGCAGCGCCGTGTCCATGACCTCACGGATCAGGAACGGGTTGACGAGGGAGACCAGGGAGGAGCCCGCGACCAGCAACACGACGGACAGCAGCTTCCTCCGATACGGGCGGAACAGCCCGAGGACGCGTCGCAGCTGGCCGTCTTTCATCAGTGCCTGGGGACGCGTGATGCCCGAGCTGGCGCTGCCCACCCTGGCCTCCTTCTCTATGTGGTCGGTTCCAGTCGATCCAAGTCGTGCCTACTGCAGCTGCTTCACCAGCGCCGCCCATTGGGCGAGCTCCGCTTCCGACAGCGGTGGCGGGCACGGCTGGCCGGCAGGCAGGGCGGCGGATTCCTTCCATGCGCAGGGGGGATACAGGCCGTGCCACGCGAACCCCGTCCACATCAGGCCTTCACCGAACTTCTTCCACAGGGATCGCATAGCGGACCTGGGCCTCGCGCCCATGTCGATCTCCATTCGCAGGGGGGACCGCCCAACGTCATCTTGTGCAACGTGGCTCAACAGGACATCGGGACCGTGTCGAGTTCCGCTGGAGGGCGGGCGCCTCAGCGTGCGGCGAGCAGCCCGCGGCTGCGCAGCACCCGGCGCTCCAGCGGGCTGAAGAACAGCAGGTCGATGGCGACGCCGACGACGAAGATCAGGATGATGCCGAGCATCACACCCGGCATGTCGGAGAACTCCCGCTGGTTCTGCAGGTAGCGGCCGAGGCCGATCCCCAGCTCGGGGGAGGAGGCGATGAGCTCGGCGGCCATCAGCGCCCGCCAGGAGAACGCCCAGCCCTGCTTCAGCCCGGCCAGGTACCCGGGCAGGGCGCCGGGCAGCAGCACGTGCCGGGCGCCGCGCAGACCGCTCGCACCGAGCGTACGGCCGGCCCGCAGGGTCAGCGGCGGCACCTGGTCGATCCCGGCGATCAGGCCGTTGGCGATCGAGGGCACCGAGCCCAGCAGGATCACGGCGTACATGGCCGAGTTGTTGATGCCGAGCCAGATGACGGCGGCCGGCACCCAGGCGACCGAAGGCAGCGACTGCAGGCCTGCCAGCACCGGCCCGATGGCGGCCCGTACCGGCTTGACCTGAGCGACGAACAGGCCGATCGGCGTACCGATCGCGACGGCCGCCAAGAAGCCCGAGACGCCGCGCCAGAGGCTGGTCCAGACGATGGAGAACAGCGTGCCCTCGTCCCAGAGGACCGCGAGCGCGTGCCACACGCCGGCCGGGCTCGGCAGCTTTTCGGGGCTGGTCAGGTGCAGGCTGTAGGCGAGCTGCCAGGCACCGAGGACCAGCACGATGCCCAGGATCGGCGGCAGCACCTTCTTCTTCAGCACCTGGCTGAACGAGGCGCGCTGCGCGTGGCCGGCCTCCAGCGCGTCGAGTCCGGCCCCCAGCGTGTCGAGGCCGGTCCCCACGCCGTCGCGGCGGGCGGCGCGTCCGCCCGCCGCGGGCAGGGTGTCAGTGCTGCTGGACATGGCGGCGGATCTCCCCACGCAGATGCTCGGTGATTTCGGTGGACAGCGCCGCGACTTCGCGGGACTCGCCCCGCAGCGAATGCGGCAGGTCGACGCGCCACTCCCGGGCGATCCGGCCGGGCCGGGACGACAGCAGGACGACGCGCTGGGCGAGGCGCACGGCCTCTCTGACGTTGTGGGTGACGAACAGGACGGTGAGCCTGCGCTCGTTCCAGATCCGGGTGATCTCCTCGTGCAGGACGTCCCGGGTGATGGCGTCGAGTGCGGCGAACGGCTCGTCCATCAGCAGCACGGTGCTGCCCTGGGCGAGCGCGCGCGCCATCGCCACGCGCTGGCGCATGCCGCCGGAGAGCTCGTGGACCCGCTTGCGGTGCGCGCCGCCGAGGCGGACCAGTTCCAGCAGCCGCTCGGCCTCGGGCCTGCGCTCCGCGCGCGGCACGCCCGCCAGGCGCAGCGCCAGCTCGATGTTGCGACCCGCGCTCAGCCACGGGAACAGCGCGTGGTCCTGGAACATCAGCGACGGCCGGGTGCCGGGTACCTCGATGGTTCCGGCGCTGGGTTCGTCGAGCCCCGCCACCAGGTTCAACAGGGTGGATTTGCCACAGCCGGAAGCACCGAGCAGGGTGACGAACTCGCCCGGGGCCACGTCCAGGCTGATGTCGTCGAGCACGACGGAGTCCGCACCGGGGCGGCCGAAGGCCTTGGAGACGTGCGAGAGCCGGACCGCCGGGTACTCGTCCGTGGTCTCGACGACGGGGGCGAACTTCGGGATGGTCAGTGCCGTGGTCATTGCGGACACCTCCTGCGGGAGTGGACGGGGCGCTGCGCGGAGCTACGGGGTGCCGCGGGTCGTCACTTGACGCCGAGCCCGGCGTCCGCCGCGGCGGGCCGGCCCGCCGCCGCGAGTACCTTGTTGAGCAGGGTCAGGTCGACGATCCCGGCGAGGTCGGGCTTGGCGAGCAGGCCCGCGGCGACCGCGTGGTCGGCCCCGGTCTGCAGGGTGGCGGCCAGCGGGTCGTCGATGAAGTCGATGCCGCTCCACGCGGGGTCGAGGATGGCGGGCGGCAGCGCGTTGCCCGTGTCGGCCTTGATCCGCAGGTTGGCGTCGGCCTTCGCCTTCTCCGGGTCGGCCTTGATGAAGGCGTTGGCCGCCACCGCGCCGCGCAGCACGGCCTCGACGACGTCGGGGTGCGCGGTCAGGAACTTCTGCGAGACGATGATGTTGGTGGTCACGAACTTGCCGTCCGGCCACAGCGACTTCTCGTCCAGCAGGACCTTCGCGCCGAGCGTGACCAGCCTGGAGGCGGTCGGCTCGGGCACCCAGGCGCCGTCGATGGAGCCGGACTTGTACGCCTCCGGCACCACCTTGTTCTCCGTACGGAGCACATTGACGTCACCCGCGCCGGAGGCCGGGTCCACCTTGTAGCCCTTGCCCGCCAGATAGTTGAGCAGGGAGACGTCCTGGGTACCGCCCAGCTGCGGGGTGGCGATCTTCTTGCCCCGGAGGTCGTCCAGCGAGCCGATCTTCGCCGGGTTGACCACCAGCTTGACGCCGCCGGAGGCCGAGCCGCCGATGATCCGCAGGGACGTGCCGTGCGACTTGGCGTAGCCGTTGATCGCCGAGTTCGGGCCGATCCAGCCGATGTCGATCGAACCGGCGTTGAGCGCCTCGATTTCGGCCGGACCGGCGTTGAAGTACTGGGACTTGATCCGGGTCGACCCCAGCTCCTTCTGGAACAGGCCGTCCTGCAGGCCCACCAGGGCGGTCCCGTGCGTGAGGTTCGGGAAGTAGCCGATCTTCACGGTGTCGGCGGAGAGCTTCGCACCCGAGACACCGGCGGTCTGCGCCGCCGGGACTTCGTCGGCACTGGCGCCGTAACTGCAGCCCGACAGCAGTCCGGCGGCCGCGCTCACCGCGACGGCCGCCACGGCCATGCGCCCGATCGTCTGGTGGTGCATCAGAGCCAGTCCTCCTCGTTGATGGCCGCGGCCGTGCGCCGTACGGCCTCGAAGGGCTCGCCCGCCATGCCGGCGGCGAGAGTGGTGCCGTCGGCCGGGTCGATCAGCAGGAACGAGCCCGTCCGGCGGTTGTCGGCGTAGGGGTCGAGCGCGAGCGGCTCGGCCGTGCGCAGCACGACGTGGCCGATGTCGTTGACCTGCAGGCCCTCGGCGCCGGGGCGCCGTTCGAGCGTGCTGATGTCGATCCGGTACGAGATGTCCTTGACCAGGGCGCGCACGGTGCGGGTCGTGTGCTTGAGCAGGACCTTGGCGCCGACGTGCAGGGGGCGCTCGTTGAGGTGGCAGACGCTCGCCTCGATGTCCGTGGTGGGCGCCCCGGCCGTGCCCGTGGCCGCGATCAGGTCGCCGCGCGAGACGTCGATGTCCTCGGTGAGGCGGACGGTGACGGACTGGGGCGCCCAGGCGACGTCCGTCTGCGTGCCGAGCGCGTCGATGCCCGCGACGGCGGTGGTGTGGCCGGAGGGCAGGATGGTGACAGCGTCCCCGACCCGCAGCACGCCGGAGGCGATCTGGCCGGCGTAGCCCCGGTAGTCGGGGTGGTCGGCGGTCTGCGGGCGGATCACGTACTGGACCGGGAAGCGGGCGGGCTCCTCCCTGGGGTCACTGCCGACCGGGACGGTCTCCAGGTGCTCCAGCAGGGTCCGGCCGCCGTACCAGTCCATGTTGGCGGACGGCTCGACGACGTTGTCTCCGGCCAGCGCGGAGAGCGGGATCGCCACGACGTTCTTGATCCCGAGCGTGGCGGCGTACGAGGTGAACTCCTCGGCGATCTCCGCGAAGACGCACTCCTTGTAGCCCACCAGGTCCATCTTGTTGACGGCCAGGACCACGTGGGGCACCCGCAGCAGGGCGGCGACCGCGGTGTGCCGGCGGGTCTGCTCGACCATGCCGTTGCGGGCGTCGACGAGCACGACCGCGAGGTCGGCGGTGGAGGCGCCGGTGACCATGTTCCGGGTGTACTGCACGTGCCCCGGCGTGTCGGCCAGGATGAACCGGCGCCGCGCGGTGGCGAAGTAGCGGTAGGCCACGTCGATGGTGATGCCCTGCTCCCGCTCGGCCCGCAGGCCGTCGGTCAGCAGCGCGAGGTCGGGGGTGTCCTGGCCGCGGTCGGCGGAGACCCGCTCCACGGCCTCCAGCTGGTCCTCCAGGACCGACTTGGAGTCGTGCAGCAGCCGGCCCACCAGGGTGGACTTGCCGTCGTCGACGGAACCGGCGGTGGCGAAGCGCAGCAGCGTCGTCGCGCTGAGCTGCTCGGTGGTGGTCGTCATCGCTAGAAGTACCCTTCGCGCTTGCGGTCTTCCATCGCGGCCTCGGACATCTTGTCGTCGGCGCGGGTCGCGCCCCGCTCGGTGAGCCGGGAGACGGCGATCTCGGCGATCACCGCGTCGAGCGTGTCGGCGTCGGAGTCGACGGCGCCGGTGCAGGACATGTCGCCGACGGTGCGGTAGCGGACGAGCCGCTTCTCGACCGTCTCGCCGTCCTTCGGGCCGCCCCACTCGCCGGCGGTCAGCCACATGCCGCCCCGCAGGAAGACGTCCCGTTCGTGGGCGAAGTAGATGTCCGGCAGTTCGATCTTCTCGCGGGCGATGTACTGCCACACGTCCAGCTCGGTCCAGTTGGAGAGCGGGAAGACGCGCACGTGCTCGCCCGGTGCGTGGCGGCCGTTGTAGAGCTGCCACAGCTCGGGGCGCTGGCGGCGCGGGTCCCACTGGGAGAACTCGTTGCGCAGGGAGAAGACGCGCTCCTTGGCGCGGGCCTTCTCCTCGTCGCGGCGGCCGCCGCCGAAGACGGCGTCGAAGTTGTGCTGCTGGATCGCCTCGGTCAGCGGGACGGTCTGCAGCGGGTTGCGGGTGCCGTCGGGGCGCTCCGTGAGCTTGCCGGCGTCGATGTAGTCCTGGACCGAGGCCACGTGCAGGCGCAGGCCGTGCTCGGCGACCGTGCGGTCCCGGTACTCGATGACTTCGGGGAAGTTGTGCCCGGTGTCGACGTGCAGCAGCACGAACGGCACCGGCGCGGGTGCGAACGCCTTGAGCGCCAGGTGCAGCATGACGATCGAGTCCTTGCCGCCGGAGAAGAGGACCACCGGCTTCTCGAACTCGCCCGCCACCTCGCGGAAGATGTGGACCGCCTCGGATTCCAGCGAGTCCAGGTGCGTCAGCGCGAAGGGGTTCCCCGACGCCTCGATCAGGCGATGGGTCGCGGTCGTCATGCCAGGCCCCTCTCGATCAGGAAGGTGTGCAGTTCGGCTGCGGAATCGGCCACCGAGCGGCCCTGCGTCTGGATGCGCAGCTCCGGGTTCTCGGGTGCCTCGTACGGGTCGTCGACGCCCGTGAGACCGGAGATCTCGCCGGCCGCCTGCTTGGCGTACAGGCCTTTCACGTCGCGCTGGGAACAGAGCGTGACCGGGGTGGCCACGTGGATCTCCAGGAACGGCGTGCCACTGGCGGCGTGCCGGGCACGGACGGCGGCGCGGGACTCGGTGTACGGGGCGATGACCGGAACCAGCGTCTTGACGCCGTGGGAGGCCAGCAGCCCGGCCACGAAGCCGATCCGCTGCACGTTGGTGTGCCGGTCCTCGCGGGTGAAGCGCAGGCCGGCCGAGAGGAACTCGCGTATCTCGTCGCCGTCGAGCACCTCGACCTCGTGCCCCTCGGCGCGCAGGCGCTCGGCAAGCGTGAAGGCGAGGGTGGTCTTGCCCGCGCTGGGCAGCCCGGTCAGCCACACGGTGGCGCCGCGCTCGCTGGGGGCGGCGGCCGGGGCCGCCTCCGCGGTGTACCGGGCGGCCAGGGTGTGAGCCGTGGTCACGGTGGTGTTCTCCCGGGAGGTAGATGCGGACTTTCGGGGGATGGGTCGAGCACGCCCCCCGCGCCGCAGGGCGGCGGCGCGGGCAGGGGTGGCGGGACCTTTCAGGCGGTGGCGAACTCGGCGAGCGTCCGGCCGAGCACGTCCATGTCAATCCGGTGCCAGGACCCGGGCAGCTCGAGGGCCCGGCCGTTGGGAAGGGCCGCCGCAGTCGCCTGCGCCGCCGCACGCAGCCAGGCGCTGGTGCTGTCGCTGTTGAGGACCAGCGTCTGCGTCTCGAATCCGGCCAGCGGGCCGGCCGGGACGGTGAAGTCGCCGCAGATCGTGACGTCGTACAGCAGCGTGTGCGCGTTCGCCTCGTTGATGGCCCAGATCGGGCTCCTGCGCCACTCCGCGACGGTGTCGGGGGTGAGGCCCAGGACGGGGCCGAGGAAATACTCGGCCGCCTCGTCGCGCCGGTCGCCGTCCAGGAGGACCTGGAGCGTCCGCGCGGCGTTCCACGGGGTCTTTGGGAACCCGTCGACCCGGAAGAACGGCTCGTGGAGCGCCAGCCTGGTGATCGGCGTGCCCGTGAGCGCCGCCTGGATCGCCAGGTTCGCGCCCGTCGACCCGGCGAACACGGCCGCTGAGCCGCCCGCCTCCTCGATCACCGCCTGGAGATCCTCGATCTCCCGCTCGACGGCGTACTCGGGAGCGTCGCCGCTCTGGCCGCGCCCGCGGCGGTCGTAGGCATACACCGTGCAGTGCCGGGCCAGCTCGGGAACGAGCTCGGAGAAGATCGTGTGGTCGCGGAACGCACCGTTGAGCAGTACGAGTGGGGGGCCCTCGCCCGACTTCTCGTAGGCGATCGTCGTGCCGTCACGCGAAACGACCTTGAGCATCACGCACTCCTCATGCCGACCGGAGGTGATCTCACCTCGCCCTGTGTCTGCAGCTTCGAGTGCGTCGATGTATAACCGGTCGAGAACCGTTAGCGGCCCGCTTGCACCGCCTGCCGCCCCCGGCGGCGCCCAAGAGGGCCGTGCGGCTGCGGCGATGGCCCCGGCCGCAGGTGGGAAAGCCCGTGCCGTCGGCGGGGACGCCGACCTCCTCGGCCGAGGTCGCGATCGTCCGGTCGTCCCGTGGAGGGGCCTGGAGGACGCCGCATCAGCCCCACGGCGACTTCGCGGCGGACTTCAGGACCGGGGCGCCGGCGCCCACGGCGGCGCCGATGAAGCCGTCGACGACGGCCTGCGGGCTTCCCGGTTCCTGACCGGTCTCGAGACTTGCTTCGCCACGCACGCCGGCATCCCCTCCACCTTGACCGCCGGCCCGGCCTCGCGGGCCGCACCCGCGGCATCGCCGTGGTCGGCCGCCGCATCCGCCGCCTGGCGCCGGAAGGCCCCGGGCGGCATGCCGACCAGCTCGGTGAAGCGGGTGGTGAACGTGCCCAGCGACGCGCAACCGACCGCGAAGCAGACCTCGGTGACGCTGAGGTCGCCCCGCCGCAGCAGCGCTGCCGCCCGCTCGATGCGACGCGTCATCAGGTAGGCGTACGGAGACTCGCCGTAGGCGGCCCGGAACTGCCGGCTCAGGTGCCCGGCGGACATGTCCGCATCGCGGGCGAGCGCCTCCACGTCCAGTGGCTGCGCGTATTCCCTGTCGATCCGGTCGCGGACGCGGCGCAGCCGCGCGAGGTCGGCCAGGCGCTGCGCCTGGATGCGTGCACGCCGCCATTCGGGCTTGCACATCAGCGAAGCTCCTGGATGCGGACCAGGTTGCCCGCCGGGTCGCGGAAGGCGCAGTCGCGGACGCCGTACGGCTGCTCGGTCGGCTCCTGGACGACCTCGGTGTCACCGGCCTGCACCTTCTCGAACGTGGCGTTGACGTCCGGGGTGGCCAGCAGGATCCAGCCGTAGGTTCCCTTGGCCATCATCTCCGTGATCGTGCGGCGCTCGTCCTCGGTGATGCCGGGATCGGCGGCAGGCGATGTCAGAAGGATCGAGGTGCCCGGCTGACCGGCCGGGCCGACCGTGATCCAGCGCATCCTGCCCTGGCCGATGTCGCTGCGGACCTCGAAGCCGAGGAGGTCGCGGTAGAAGGCGAGCGAAGCGTCCGGGTCGTCATGCGGCAGGGATGTCGTGTGAATGCTGATGTCCATGGCAAGCAGGCTAGAGGCGACTTCTCGAACCGGACTTCTCGATTTCTGATCGACCCGGTCCCGGGGCCGGACCGGCCCGCCCCCCCCGTAGCGGCAGGGCGCGCCCGGCGCCGCCCACGGCCGCGCCGTCGGGCACCGGGCAGACCACGCTGCCTCGCGGCTCGCGGCCGAAGACGGCCTCGCGACCGCCCTGTCGGCCTCCGGGGAGTGCCTAGCCCCAGTTGTTGCCCGCGGGCTCCTGGATGGTGGCGTTCAGCCGGTTGAAGAAGTTCGTCGTCGCGATCATGAGGATGATCGCGGCGAGCTGCTCCTCCGTGAAGTGGTCGGCGGCCTCGTCCCAGATCGCGTCCGGCACGGCCTGTCCGCTGCGGTCGGCCAGCCGGGTGGCGGCCTCGGTCAGTGCCAGCGCGGCGCGCTCGGAGTCGGAGAAGAACGGCGCCTCGCGCCAGGCGGCGACGGCGTGCAGACGCTCGTCGGTCTCGCCGGCCTTCTTGGCGCCCGTGACGCCGCCGTGGACACAGGCGCTGCAGCCGTTGATCTGGCTCGCGCGCAGGTGCACCAGGTCCAGCGTGCGCGGTTCGACCCCGCCCTTGTGCATGGCCTTGTAGAGGTTCTGAATGCCGTTCATGGCGTCCGGCAGAAGCTTGGCGGGGTTCTGCATACGAGCCTTCATCGGGTGCTCCCTCAGGGGTGTTTTCCGTTCGTCACAACACTGACCGAGCCTGCCCTACAGATGTGACCGGCGAACAGGAACAAGCTTTCGAGCGGCGGCACGCCCCCTCCGCTGACCTGCGGAAATTAGGGAGCCTCAAGCGTGCCCGTGCCATCCCTCAAGGGAGTCTCGAGCGTGCCTGTGCCACCGCTCGACCGAGGGGCGACCGGTCCACCAGCGCGATGCACCGCGACGTCCACCCGTCGCCGCACCCGGTCGTACGGGCTGCTCGACGGGATCGGCGGTAAGCGGAACGGCCCTGCACGGTGGCGGTCGTGACGACCTCGCAGGGCTCGCGTAGGGAATCAGCCAGAACCGGACTGCCACGGGGCGAGGGAATCCGGGTTCAAGCCAACTCGAGGGGCGCTCCACCAAGGCTCCACCCCTCTGGTGAAGAACCTTTATATAAGTCCAGTCCCGTACGAGCCCCCGCTCCACGGCTCCTGACCCTCAGCGAGAGTCACATGACGACCCAGACCCCGGCACCATCCCCCACGGAAACGGATACACCGCCCGCTCCTTCCCCCACCGTTGCGAGCCGCTACGCCGCCTTCGTCGCAGGCCGGCGCTCCAAGTGGGTCGTGCTTGTGCTGTGGCTCCTGCTCATGGGCATCGGTGGCTCGCTGGCCGCCGGCCTGGCAGACGTACAGGACAACGACCCGGAGACCTGGCTGCCGTCGAGCGCGCAGTCGACCAAGGCGGTGCAGCTCGCGGAGCAGTACTTCGCCGACAAGGACTCCAGCACCGCAGTCATCGTCTACGCCCGCGAGGGCGGCCTCACCCAGGCCGACCTGACCAAGATCGACAGCGATCGCGCCGGGCTCGCCGACAAGGTGGCCGTCGGCGAGGTCTCCCCCGCCGTGGTCTCCGAGGACAAGGTCGCGGCGTTCGTGAGCGTTCCGCTGCGCACCTCGCCCAGCGACAACAAGGTGCTCACCGACAAGGTGGAGGAGGCCGGCAAGCTCACCGCCGACGGCGCCCCCGCCGGTCTCGACGTCAAGGTCACCGGCGAGGCCGGGAGCATCCGCGACTTCGCCGAGGTCTACTCCGGCATGGACGGCGCGCTGCTGGGCGCCGCGCTCGGCGTGGTGGCGCTGCTGCTTCTCATCACGTACCGCAGCCCGGTGCTGTGGCTGATTCCGCTGATCGCCGTGGGGCTGGCCAGCCAGGTGGCGAGCGGCGTGGTCTACCTCCTCGCCAAGCACGCGGGGCTGGTGGTCAACGGTCAGAGCGCCTACGTACTGATGGTGCTGTCCGTAGGCGTGGGCACCGACTACGCCCTGCTGATCATCGCCCGCTACCGGGAAGAGCTGCACCGGCACGAAGACCGCCACACGGCGATGGCGCTGGCCGTCAACGGCTCGCTGCCGGCTCTGGCCGCCTCCGCCGCGACGGTGGCGATCGCGACGCTGTGCCTGGTCTTCGGCAGCATGAACAGCACCAAGGGTCTGGGACCGGTCGTCGCCATCGGCGTGGTCCTGGTGTTCTTCGCCATGACCTCGCTGCTGCCGGCGCTGCTGGTGATCCTCGGCCGCTGGGTCTTCTGGCCCGTGAAGCCGCGCGTCACCGCGGGATACGACCCGAACTCGGCGCAGGGGCACAGCAAGTGGGCGAAGATCGCCGCTGCCGTGGGCCGGCGCCCGCGCGCGGTGTGGGTCGGCACGGCACTGGTGCTGGGCGTCATGGCGCTGGGCATCGCCGGCGTGCAGACCGGCCAGACGCAGGCCGAGCAGTTCACCAGCAAGGTCGACTCGGTCACGGGCCAGCAGCTTCTGGCCAAGCACTTCCCCGCAGGCTCGTCCGCTCCTGCGGACGTGTACGTCCGCGACGCCGGGGCCGAATCCGCGGCGGCCACCGTCGCCAAGGTGCCCGGTGTGTCCTCCGTCAGCACCCAGGTGGCCAAGGGCGGCTGGACGCACCTGACCGCAGTGCTCCGGGACGCCCCGGACTCCGCGGCCGCCAAGGACACCATCAAGGACATCAGGAAGGCACTGGACGGCTCGACCGGGCCGGCGGCCGACGCGATCGTCGGGGGCCAGACCGCGGTGGCGCTCGACGTCTCCGAGGGGCAGAGCTCCGAAGAGAAGCTGCTGATCCCGCTGATCCTCGCCGTGGTGCTGGTGATGCTCTTCATCCTGCTGCGGGCGGTCATCGCATCGGCGGTGCTGCTCGTGTCCGTGGTGCTGTCGTTCGCGGCAGCCGTCGGCACGGCCTCGCTGCTGTTCCACGCACTCGACCACGCGAAGATCGACCGAGGCCTGGTGCTGTTCGGCTTCATCTTCCTCGTCGCACTGGGTGTCGACTACACCATCTTCATGGTGACGCGCGCCCGGGAAGAGGTGCGGCTGCGCGGGCACCGCGAGGGAATCCTCACCGCGGTGACGGTGACCGGCGGCGTCATCACGTCGGCGGGCGTGGTGCTGGCTGCCACGTTCCTCGTCCTTGCGGCCATCCCCACGGTGAGCGCACTGCAGCAGGGGCTGCTGGTAGCGGTCGGTATCCTCCTCGACACGTTCCTGGTACGCAGCCTGCTGGTTCCGGCGCTGGCCCTGGACCTGGGGCCGCGCTTCTGGCGGCCGGGCCTGACGGAACAGGAGACGGCGCCGCACGAGCCCGAGAAGATCCGGGCCGACGTGCCGTCCACCGTCTGAGTTCGCGGTGTGACGTCGCAGGTCACCAGAGGTACTGATCTGCGGTGAGCAGGCGGCCGTTCCTCACGCTTCGAGGGTCGATCAACGAAGCGCTGGGGGACGGCCGCTGCTTTTGTGTGCCCGTTCCCCGGACGGGCCTGCCCGTCCGCGTGGACACGAGGCCGTCCTCGCCCCCCGGGGTCCCTCAACGCACCGATCAACACCGACGCGGAAGGCGGCCCTGTCCCGCCGGCCCTGTCCCGCCGTACGTCCCCTCGTCGACGGAGCCCTCGGCCGCCTCTCCACACCGCGGGCCGCAGCGAGCCGACGCAGCCGCACGAGCCGACGCAGCCGGCCGGCTCGGCGCAGACGTCCCGGCGACCCGCGCGACGACCCGGTGTGTTTCGGCCATCGGGTCGCCTCTCCCGCCCCACCGATCTGCGGTGTTCGCCCGGCCGGGAGCCGGCGGAGGCGCCGCGCCACCAGTGCGGGAGCGGCGGCCCGGCGCGCGGCGGGCGGGAGGGCCTCGGCTGCGGATCCGGCCTGCGACGACCGGTCTTCGAGCGGTCCTCGAGCGCCGGGTGGGATTCCTCTAACGACACCTTTTCCTCCTCACCCGGTCGGAAAAGTGCGCGCGACCCGAAGGCGGAGCTCCGTACCACCGGACCCGCCGCCGATCACTGCCGGAGGCCTACGTGAGTCCAGTCCGTAAGCGGTACACGGTGGCCGTCGTCGGTGCGGGTGCGGCCGGCACGCTGACCGCCGTCCACCTCTGTGAGACGGCCACGCGCCGCCGGACCCCCCTCGACCTGGTCCTGATCGACCCGGCCCCCGAAGCGGGCCGCGGCACCGCCTACACCACCCGGGACCCCGGGCACCGCCTCAACGTGCCCGCGGGCGGCATGAGCTGCTACCCCGACGACCCCGGCCACTTCACCCGGTGGCTCTGCCGCCACGGCGAACCCACCGCCACCGCCACCGACTTCGCGACCCGTCACCGCTTCGGCGCCTACCTCGCCGACACGCTGGCCCAAGCCGTCGTCCGCGCGCACGGGACCGTGTCCGTACGCCGGCTGGCCACCCGCGCCGAGCACGTCGCCGGCGCCCCCGACAGCGGGGTGACCCTCCGGCTCGCCGACGGTACGCGCCTCGCCGCCGACGTCGCGGTCCTGGCCACCGGCCCCGTAGCGCCGACCGCGGCCTGGGCTCCCGCGCAGCTGTGCGCCGCCGCCCGCTTCATCGCGGCGCCCTGGGACGCCGGCGCGCTGGACGGCCCCCTCGCCGACGACAGCGACGTCCTCCTCGTCGGCACCGGCCTGACCTCCGTCGACCTCACCCTCACCCTCGAACGCCCCGGCCGCACGGTGCACGCCGTGTCCCGCAACGGCCTGCTGCCCCAGCCGCACGCCCTGACCCCGGCCGGCCCCATGGCCGCCCCCGAAGGCCTCTACGACACGTCCTTCCAGCAGCTGCGCCGCACCGTCTACCGCCACATCGCCCGCGCCGTGCGCCTGCACGGCGACTGGCGTCCCGCGCTCGACAGCCTGCGCCCGCACACGGCGCACCTGTGGAGCCGCCTCACCCCCGAGGACCGCGCCGAATTCCTCGCCCGCGACGGCGCGTTGTGGAACACCCACCGCCACCGCATGGCGCCCGCCACCGGAGAGTCCGTGCTGCGCGCCCGCACCTCGCGCCGCCTGGCCGTCCACGCCGGCACCGTCACCCGCGCCGACGTCCGCGCCGACGGATCGCTGGACATCGGGCTCTCCGGCGGGCGCGACCTGCACGTGGGCTGGGTCATCGACTGCACAGGGCCGGGTCCGCGCCCGGACGAACCCGTGTGGCGCTCCCTGTTCGAAGCCGGCGCCGCGGTGTCCGGCCCGCTCGGCATGGGTGTAGCCACCCTCGACGGGCGCCTGCTCGACGAGCAGGGAGCCACCGGCCTGCCCCTGTACACCCTCGGCGCCCCGCGCCGCGGCGAGCTGTGGGAGACCACCGCCATCCCCGAGATCCGCGTCCAGGCGGCGGCCCTCGCCCAGCAACTGCTCGCCCCGCTCGTCCCCCGGCGCCGCAACACGCGCCGCCCGCTCGACGGACACGGCGTCGCCCTGTCCACCCACGCCGAGGCGGCCGCCGCCTACCGCACCGGACTCGACCGGATCCTGAAGGTCCGCTCGGGCGCCGAGGACTCCCTCAGCCGCGCGGTCGCCCTCGACCCCGGCTTCGCCGTCGGGCACGCGGCCCTCGCCCTGCTGGGACACGAGTGCGGAGCCGCCGTCGACGTACCCCGGGCCCTGGCCGAGGCGCAACGCTGTGCCCGGGAGCGCGCGTGTGACCGCGAGCGCTCCTTCGTGGAGGTCGTCACCCGCCGCGTCCACGGAGACGGAGGCGACGCAGCCCTCGTACGGCACCTGGATCAGTACCCGGCGGACGTGCTCGCCCTCGCCGTCGCCGTGCCCACCATCGCCTTCTCCGGCGTCGACGACCTCGACGACGACTACGCGCTGCGTCTGGTCGAGCGAACCTCCGCCACGCACGACGGCCACTGGTTCCACACCTCCCTGCTGGCGTTCCTGCGCCAGGAGCAGGGCCGCCTGCACGAGGCCGGCGAACTCGCCCACCGCGCCCTGGCCGCCGAGCCCGCCTCCGGGCACGCCGTACACGCGCTCGCCCACGTCCACTACGAGACCGGCGCGCACGGCGAGGGCCGCGACTGGCTGGAACGCTGGGTCGCCGGGCGGGGCCGCGGCGCCGTGCACCGGGCCCACTTCTCCTGGCACATCGCCCTGCACGAACTGGCCCTCGACGACCCCGCCGCCGTGCGCAAGCGCTGGTTCACCCAGCTCGCCCCGGCCCGGGTGACCGGCGTACGGGCCCTGGTGGACTCGGGGTCGCTGCTGTGGCGCGCCCGGCTCAGCGACAGCTGGCGCGGCGACCTGCCCGTCGCGGACGTCCTGGACACGGTGGAGGCGGAGATCCTGGAACGCCCCGCGACCGCCTTCACCGCCCTGCACTGCGCCGTCACCCTCACCGCCGTCGGCGACCTGGCCGCCCTGCGCCGCCTGCGCGACCACGCGGCGGCCGCCGACGAGGTCCAGCGCGAGGTCATCGCCCCTCTGTGCGACGCGTTCGCCGCGCTCGTCGAGGAACGCTTCCGGGACGCCGCCCGCGGCCTCGACGCGCTCCTGCCCGTCCTGCGCCGGGTCGGCGGAAGCGCGGCGCAGCGCGAGGTCGTCGAGGAGACCCTGCTGTACGCGCTGACGGCGGACGGCCGCTGCGAGGCGGCGGCCCGCCTCCTGGACGCCCGCCTGGAACGCACGCAGGCCCCCCGAGACCTCCGCATGCGCGCGGGCCTCCCGGCCTGAGGACGGCCCCGCCGTCAGCCCGCGTCGACGACCTTGACGGTGACCGGGGTTCCGGCCTCCACCGTGCGGCTGACGGTGCAGAGCTTGTCGTGGGAGGTCTTCACGGCGCGCGGCAGGATCGCGCGGGCCCGGTCGCCGGCCTCGCCCGGGGGAAAACGGACGGTGAAGGCGGCCTCGAGGCCGGTCAGGTGGTTGCCGCCCGCGTCTTCGGCCTTGTGCCCGTGCACGGCGACGGAGAACTCGGCGGGCTCGGCGTGCCGACTGGTGGCGACGTCCACGTCGGCCGCGGAGCAGCCGCCGATCGCGGCGAGGAAGAGCTCGACGGGGGTGAAGCCGCCGACGGATCCGGCGGCGAAGGTGATCGTGTCACCGCGTGAGTTGGTCGCGGTGAACAGGCCCGGACCGGTTCGCTCGACGGTGACGGAGCGCAGGGAGTCAGCAGTCATGACGTCGACGGTAGCCCCGCCACCACGGATGCGCCGTGCCACACGGCGGAGCGGGAGTGTGTACGGCCGGGCCCCACGGGCCGGCAGAGCGCTTCCCGATGGTCTGTCACACGCCTGTGACGCGGAGGGGACCATTCCACCCGCACAAGATCACTAATTTTCCATCTGTAGCCAGCAGCCCGAACTCAACGGCCTCCACCGGAAGAGACCACGGCATACGGCTCTCCTTCACCCAGTGCAAAGCTCCAAGGAGTCGTCATGCGTACCGCCCTCCGCGTCACCACCGCCGCCCTCGCTCTCTTCGGCGCGGCGATCGCCGTACCCGCCACGGCGTTCGCGGCCTCTTCCCCGGCCCAGCAGGCTTCCCCCGCGCGGACCCAGGTGGTCGCCGAGAACTGCGTCAAGACCAAGGTCATCCCGTCGCTGTTCGCCGGCCTGACCGTCAAGCTGACCAACAGCGCCCACACCGGCGCCAAGGCCCAGCTGCGCGACGAGAGCGGCAAGGTGCTGAGCACGGTCGACCAGTCCAAGCCGCTGGACCTGGCCAACGGCCTGCGGATCGACGGCGTGCTGTCCTCCGCGCCCGTCTTCAAGCAGCGCACCCAGGGCGGCGACATGCCGTGGACCGCCACCGCGTTCCCGAAGCTGCCCCAGGAGTGCAACACCGCCGGCAGCCTCTACTCCACGACGACGTACGGCGGCCTGACCGTCAAGACCTACAAGGCCGGCCCGCAGCTCTTCAGCTCGCACATCATCGAGAACGGCAAGCGCGTCGGCTTCCTGCGCCCGGCGCCCACCGCCTACCAGGACGTCCGCAAGGTCGGCCAGCGCTACGTGCGCCTCACCGTCGACGGCGAGATCCACAGCTGGACCGGTGCCACCACCGTCTCCCCGAAGCTCGGCGTCTACAACGTCGCGGGCGGCACGAAGGTCCGCCTGGTGAAGAAGGACGGTCTGTACGGCGTCCAGATGACCTCGCACGGCACCTGGAGCAACTGGACCTACTTCGCCAAGGGCAAGTCCGTGATCCTCCAGGACAACAACACCATCATCGTGCTGAACGCGAACGGCACCCTCTCCAACTTCGTCTACGGAATCGCCCGTCAGACCGCACCGGTCTGGAACCACGCCTGATCATCCGCCGACCGGCCACGGACCCCCGGCCGGTCACCCACTGACCGGGCTAGACCCTTGCTCCACTGCTCCACCCGCACCACCCCGAAGGGGGCCGCTCCGGCAGACACTCTGCCGAGGCGGCCCCCTTCCGGCCTTGGCCGATGCGCCCTCGGCGACGCGCGCTCATCACGTGACCGACGGGACAGGCCCATGGCGTGTCTTTCGGATCAGGCCGCGTCCACGGTGTAGCCGAGGGCGTGCAGCGGCTGGCGGACGGCCTCGAGGAGTGCGTGCGCCCGGTCCAGGGCCCGGGCTTCCGTGTCGGCGCGTACGAAGACCACGAGCCCCAGGCCGTACGGGGCCGGCCGCGCGCGCAGGTGCTCCAGGTGGTGGGCCGCCGAGGCGTGGGCCCACAGCAGTTCGTCGAGGATGTGTGCCTCGTCCGCTGTTCCGGGGCCGCCGTTCATGCGGAGCAAGGATGCCTGGACCATGCGCATGAGGGGTCCCTTCCGAGGAGCCGACCGACCGGACACGGTGGTTCCAGCGTGCGCGGCCTCGAGGGTGCACGGAAGTGCGCACGCCTGGCACCAAGCGGCCTGGCACCTTCCGGAAGCCTCGTACCAACCCGGCCACTTCCGGATGATTACCGGCCGCCGGTGACGACGTTCCTTGTAGCGGCCGCGACCTGCTGAGACCATCGCGCGCAGCGAGCACGCGGGAGCTGCTGCGCAAGCGTCCATCTGGGGGGTTGGGCACGTGCTGGAGATGCTGGGGCTGGATCCGCACACCGAGAACGTCTACCGGGAACTGCTCGCCGATCCCACGGGCGGTGTGGCCGAGATCGGGCTGCGCCTCGCACTGGCCGAGGCGACCGTACGGGCCTGCCTGGACCAGCTCGCGGACCTGGCCCTCGTCCGGCCCTCCCGCGACGAACCGGGCGCCCTGCGGGCCGTGAGTCCGGAGCGCGGGCTGGAACTGCTGCTGCGCCGCCAGGAAGCAGAGCTCCTGCGCAGACAGCAGGAGCTGGAGCTGAACAAGGCCGCGGCGGCCCGCGCGGTCGCCGAGTACGCCGACCTGCGCCCGGGGACGGCCAACGGCGACGGGACCGAGCGGCTGGTGGGGCTGGACGCGATCCAGGCGAAGCTGGAGGTACTGGCCGAGGAGGTCCGCCGGGAGTGTCTGTCGGTGATGCCCGGAGGGGCGCAGTCGCAGGCGAGCCTGGACGCTTCGCGCCCGCTGGACGAACAGGCGCTGCGGCGCGGCATCTCCATGCTGACGCTCTACCAGGACAGCGCCCGCAACGACCCGGCCACCCACGCGTACGCCCAGTGGATGACCCGGGAGGGCGGGATGGTCCGCACCTGCCCGGTGCTGCCCCCGCGCCTCCTCCTCTTCGACCGTGAGACCGCCGTCGTCCCCATCGACCCGGCCAACACCCGCCTGGGCGCGCTGTGCACGCGCGAGCCGGGCATCGTGGTCTCACTGACGGCGCTGTTCGACCAGACCTGGAGCGCCGCCGTACCGCTCGGCGCGGACCGGCCTCAGGAGTCCGCGACCGGGCTCACCCCGGTCGAGCGGGAGCTCCTGAAACTGCTGGCCTCGGGCATGACGGACGACATGGCGGGCCGGCGCCTGGGCGTTTCGATGCGGACGGTACGGCGGCAGATGGCCGCCCTCATGGAGCGGCTGGAGGCAAGCAGCCGCTTCGAGGCGGGACTGAAGGCGGCCCAGCGCGGCTGGCTCTGACGCCACGGCCCGGACGTCACCAATAGGTCAGGACGCTTGGTGACACACGCAATCCCTTCTCCGCAGCGGCGCGACTGAGCAGGATTTGGTTCACCGGGAGGGCGGCGGAAACGCGGCGGCCCGGTCCACGAAACCACTGACTCTCGCTGGGGGAACCGCCATGTCCCGGACCAAGTCCCTGCTCGCCACCGCCGTGCTCTCCCTGCTGCTGACCGGCCTCGCCACCACCACGGCGGCAGCGGCGGACGGCACCATCGGCATCGGCTGGGACACGGCCCCGACGGCCACGGCGGGTGACACCGGCATCGGCTGGGACGTCGCTCCGGCAGCCACCACAGGCGACCCGGGCATCGGCTGGGACACCACCCCGACGGCCACCGCCGCCTGACCGAGCCGGGGGCCCGTGCGCAGCCCCACAGGCCGTCGGCACCGCGCACGCAGACTCCACCGCCGTGGTGCGCCGACTTCGCCCGCTGGGTCGTCTACGACGCGGACGGCTCCCTCGCCGACGGCGAGGCCGATCACGTCAACCTGGTCGTCGAGGTCTCCGCGGACGGAACCCAGATCAAAACGGTCGGCGGGAACGAGAGCAACTCCGTGCAGGCCAGAAGCTGGTTCAACTGGCAGACCACGGGGGCGCCCGCGATCTCCCGGGCATCTTCCGGCGCAGCTCCGCCAGCGGCTCCGACACCTCCTTCCTCTACGGCAACGGCGGCACCTGGTCCTGACCGTCGGCCTCACCCCACCCACACCCGCATCACGAGCCCTGGAGTCCCGCCATGTCTGTTTCCTCTCCCGTTCCCTCTTCCTCCCCCACCACCACCCATTCCCGTTCCCGTTCGCTGCGCCGGCCGCTCTCCGCCCTCGCCCTGGTCCTCACCGCCCCGCTCCTCGCCCTGACCGGCGCGGCCTCGGCCGGCGCCGACGGCGGGCAGGTCGCCGCGACGGCGAACGCCCAGGTCGGCAACGGGTGCAACACGTACTACGGCTGCCCTCACCCCGGCGCCTGGTGCGCGGACTTCGCCCGCTGGGTGTGGGGACAGGGCGGGGCGCAGACGAGCGGCCTGGGCGGGGCGGCGTACTCCTTCGTCACCTACGGCAGGCAACGCGGCACGATCCACAGCACCCCGCAGGTCGGTGACGCCGTCGTCTACGCCACCGCCGCCAACTGGTCCTCGGGCTGGGCCAACCACGTCAACGTCGTCGTCGCGGTCAGCGGTGACACGATCACCACGATCGGCGGCAACGAGAGCAACAGCGTCAAGAAGACCACCTTCAACTGGCGGACGAACGCCAACCCCGTCAACGCCGGCGCGATACGTGCCTTCGTCGGCGCGGTCTGGACCGCCCCGCCCGCGAACACCAATCCGGCTTCTCTCCCGGCGGGCACCCTGATCAAGGGTCCGGGCAGTGCGACCGTCAAGGTGGTCGTCTCGGGGGCCGGCCTGAGCATCACCGGGGACGACGTGACCCGCGACGGGTACGACCTGTCCACGATCGTCCCGGTGACCGACGCCGCCTTCAACGCGCTGCCCAGCGTCCTGCCGAACGGCTCCGTGCTCATCGACCAGTCCGGCACCGACCGCACCGTCTACGCCAGCACGAGCGGTGTGTCCCTGCCCCTGAACGGCGCGGAGTTCACCGCGTACGGCTACGACACCCGCCCCCTGATGGGCGTACCCACGTCGTACATCGCGGCCACCACCGGCCGGCAGCTGCCGGACCAGAGCCTGGTGAAGGCCCCGGGCGACGCCACGGTGAAGCTCCTCGTCGGCGCCGCGGGCTTCGCCCTGACCATGGACGATGTCAACGCGATGGGCCTCGACCTCGGCCGCACGGTGGAGGTACCGCCCTCCTACTTCACCTCCCTGCCGACCACCCTGGCCAACAAAACCCTGTTCAAGGAGCCCGGCAACGCCACCGTCAAGGTGGCCGCCGGAGGCGCCGGAGCCGCGCTGACGCTGAACGACGTCAACGCCCTCGGCTACGACCTGAACCAGACCCGCACCATCCCGTCCCAAGCCTTCTCCGTCATCGGCACCACCCCCGCGGACGGCACCCTGCTGCTCGCCCCGGGTGACGCCACCGTCTGGCGGATGACCGGTGGCGGCAAGCACGGCCTCACCGGCGCGGAGTGGAACGCGGGCGGCTACCGCGACGCCGACATCGTGCGCGTCCCCGCCGCCTTCCTGGCCGCCCTCCCCACCACCTGACCAGCCGCTCCTCTGACCGACCACCAAGGGCCCTGCCTCATCGGCAGGGCCCTTGGTGGTCGGTCAGAGGAGCGGACTACTCTCCGATGAATCCGTGTGCCCCGTTCCATGCAGTCAGCTGGAAGAGCCGCGCGGTGTGCATGTAGGGCGGACGTGCACTGACGGCGAGCTCCAGTCGCTCAAGGTCGGCGTAGAACGCCGGCTCGTACTTTCGCGCGTCGTCGGTGATGTAGTCACAGAAGCTGCGGATGCCGTAGTGCTGTACGTCGAGACAGCCGCCATCACCGAGAACAGTCCGCCGCGCTTCAGCGGGGCGAGAACCGCGGCAACATTCCGAACAGATTCACTCACCAGCGAGTCCGGCAGGCGGGGACGGCGCGCGCTCAACGGTGCCCGCATCGACGCTCCGAGGTCCCTGATCCGGTACGGGATGATCTTTCCAAAGTCTAGCCCCAACTGAGAATGAATCAATCGAAGCGGATGACCGCGGGTCGGGTCGAGGTGACCCAGGGGCAGAGGGGCCCGCAGGCCGCCGACGTCCGAGGAGTCAGGCGGCGCTCGCCCGGGTCTTTTCGTATGGAGGTGGGGACAGGGGCCTTTTTGCTCAGGCGGGTAGTTCCCAAACAGTCGCCTGAATTCTGACCTGGCCGCCGTTTCCTGCGCCGGGGGTGAAGTACCCGACCCGTCTGGCTTCGGTTCCGAAGCAGGCGCTGCGGCCCGCGGGGACGTCCGCGGTGCGCTGTCCGAGCTGGGTGTTCAGCAGGTCGAGGCACGTCTGCCGATCGGGTGTGCCGGGACCGTTGAAGGCGACGATCGTGTTGCCGACGTAGCGTCCTGGATCGCAGCTGAGTTGGCAGGACAGTCCGAGGTCTCCCAGCGGTGCGCGCTGGGGCGGGACGGGATCCAGGAACCAGCCCGTCGTCGGGATCCCGGTTTTGCTCCCGTCGTCCAGGGTCAGCGTCCCGCGCCACCGGACGCGTACGGCCGAAGACACCGTCGGGGTGGGGGGTTCGCTCGCCGGGGGCGGGGTGGGGCTCGGCGGCGGGACGGGCGCCGGGCTCGGCGAGGGGGAGGTGGAGGCCGGGGCGGACGGTGTGGGGGAAGGCGTCGGCGTCGGCGGGGGCGTGGGGCTCGGTGAAGGGGGCGGGGTCGGGGACGATGCGGAGCTCACGGGCTGCGGGCCGTCATCGGCTACCGGGCTCTTTCCCGCTGCCGGGTTCCCCCGCTGGAGCAGTACCGCCCCCCAGACGATCGCGGCCACCGCGAACAAGACGGCGGCCAGACCTGCGAGCGGGAGACGGTGTCTCCAGGGGGAAACAGCCTCGCGGCCAGTGCCGGAAACAGCCTCGGGAAACGGCCATATCCCACGGTGGGGTACGAGTGCAGTGGAGTCCTCGCCGGGAAGCCGGGTCAGGAGGCGGTCGATCTCGCCCAGGATCCGCTGCCGCTGCACGGCCAGGTGGCCACTGAGCCGCTCCAGCTGTGCCGCCCGCGCGTCCACTCTGTCCCCGGGTTCGGTGCCGGCCTGCGGGGCCTGCCCATGGTCGGCCAGCTCGGCCAGCTCGGCCAGCAGCCGGGCGGTCTCGGCCTCCCGGTCCTGAACCTCCCGCAGTGCCCGCTCCTGTTCGTAGAGCGCGGCCCGCTCGCTGTTGCGCCCGCCCACCGGGCCCAGCGCCCGCTCGTACAGGGCCGTCACCAACGCGCGGACAGCGGTGGTGAGCGGCGCCTGCCCGCGCCGGTCCGCCTCCTCCAGCAGCGCCTCCACGTAGGCGCTGCGCGGCAGCCGGTCCCCGTTCTCGTACCGCGACACCGAGGTGATGCTCCCGCCGTGCAGGGCGACCATCGCCCGCTGCGACAGACCGGCGTTCTCCCGCAGCAGCCGCAGCTGCTCACCCAGTGCCCGCGCCGCCGCCACGGAACCCGGCTCCCCCGCACCCTCCAAGCCGGAACCGCCCCCGCTCCCGCTGCGGCCATCGCTCTCAGACATGACTGCTCCTGCTCCCCCAAGGCACACGGAAATCTTCCCCACCGGGAAACCACCTGCTCCCAGGAGGGGACACCGAGCCTAGGCGCGAAGGTCGATCACAGAGCCGACACCGGCCAACTTCCCCGCCCCGACGAAAGGAAGACCCCATGTCCTCGATCGCCCTGGCCGTACTACTGCTCCTGATCCTGGTAACGCTGCTCCTGGCAGCCGCCATCGGCTACACCGTCCACCGCCACCCGGCCCTGAACGCGCCACTGACCGCAGCCGGAACGGCCGTGGCCCTCATCGTGACCTGCGTGTGCACCATCGCGGCACGCTGACCCGCGGCCCGCCGCTGCACGCACCGTGGTTCGCCCTTCCTCGTCCCCCGGCTCCGTCCGCCCGTGATCCGCGTAGGACAAGGGGGGCGGCTGACCAAGAGCGGTGACGGGCGGTCAAACGACGGGCGGGGGGAAGGTGCACCGGCGGTACGTGCGTGTTGTGCCTGTTCAGAGCCCAGTTTCCGGCTGGTGAGTGCCCGGACTTTCGTCTGTGTGTGGGGGTCTGGGCGGTCGGGCCGGGCGCTGCGCGAGGGCTCTTGAAGGCGAAAGCGGCGGCGTAGCCGTACTCACGGCCTTTTAGGGCGGAGGAACCACGGCTTGGTGAATGAGGTGCCGAGTTGTGCCTTCTGATGGCGGGGCCGTTGGGGGTTGCGCCGCTTGGTGCGTGGTCCAGCACGGTGCCGCCGTGCGGAAATCCCGCAGCACTCCGGAAGGACACCACCGTCATGACCACGCTCCCGACCGACTCCCAGCCGCAGCAGCCGTCCACCCGCCGCCGGTTCGCCCCGCTGCTCCTGGCCCTGGGCTACCTCGCCCTGGCGGGCACCGTCGCGGCCGCCACGTACGCGGTGCCGACCCTGGGCGACTCCATCCAGACCGGGCTCACCGCGGTCACAGTCGCCGCGAGCCTGCGCCCCGTCCGCGTGGTCGTCGTCCAGGACAGCGGCCCGGCCGGTGCCGGCCCCGCCTAGGCACGGGCGCCGCCGGTGCCTAGGACCCGCCGTGGCGGCCGCCAAACGGCCACGGCGTACCGGCCCGTCAGGAACGGGGGCTTGGCGGGGTCCGGTGCCCAGAGGGCGGCGCTGATCATCCACCCACACAGTCTCCCGCCCCGCCTGTCACCTCTGTGCAGCAGCCCGGGCTACTGCACAGAGGGCAGATGTCAGGACGTTCCGGGAGGGGGCGTCTCGGCCTGCTGGCAGCCTCGGGCGCGGGAGGCGCGGATCGCCTTCACACCCCAGCTGATGGTGGTGGCCAGCACTCCGGCGACGATGTTGCCGAGGACGTCGTGGAGCAGGAAGTTGTAGACGCTGTGCAGGGCCATGGCGATTTTCCCCCAGGGATGTGGTGAACCAGGTGTGCGCCCGATTGTGTGAGTGATCTGATTGGCCATCGGGTCGCCGAGTGGATCACCACATGTCAGCGGCTTGGGGGCGTGGACGAAGGCTGGACAACAGGGGGACAGATGGCGCGCAAGAGGGAGATGAAGGGGCGTCCGGCGGCCAACGAGCTGGCCGCGTTCTTGTGCCGCATTACGGCCCCGCGGACCGTCGACCAAGTCTGCTCACTCGTGCCATCCGGCCCGCGCTCCTCGACCTGGGCGAAGTACATGAACGGCGCCGAGGTCATCCCCAAGAAGCACCTCGCGACCCTGATCCAGGAGCTGTACGTCAAGAAGCCCCTTGAGATGGGCGCCTACTTGCAGGACGCCGTGACGCTGTGGAAGGCGGCGCATGCGGAGTCTCTGCACCCGGCCGAACCGGGCGAGGAGACCGCCGGCGGGGATTCCTCGGCCACGCTGGTACAGGTGCAGAACGACCTGATCGAGGCCTTGAACGGGCAGCACCGGGCGGTGCAGGCAACCGAGAAGGCGAACTCGATGATCTCCTCACTGCTGCAGATGGGGGCCATGCTGAGCACAGTCATCGCGAGCAAAGAGACCGAGCTGCGCATGGTCGTGGACCGGGAGCGGTCCGAGGTGGAGCTGCAGTTGTCCCAAGCGAGGCTCCGGCTGGAGCGCACGACCTCGGAGCTGGAGAAGGCCAAGGGACGCCGCTACACCGCCGAGCAGGCACAGCAGGCCCTGACCCAGGAGGTACTGGAGGCCCGCGAGCAGATAGCCCGTCTCCAGCAGCGCATGGGGGTCATCGGCATGGTGGACCTGCCTGTCGTCGCCTCTGTACGCATGTCTCCCGACCTCCTGATGGAAGACTTCGACGATGCGCTGGCGGACCTGATCGAGGAAGGCGCCGAAGCCGATCAGGAGATCGCCGACCTTGCCGAGCAAGCGCATCTGCCGCAGACAGACCGACCCATCCCCGATGCGCCAGTTGTTTTGGAGGGCACGGTCATCACCGGCTCTGCCCACGCACAGCAGCAGCCCGCAGACACGTCCACGTTGTCCAGGACAATCGTGGAAAACGCTGTGACCAGCAACGATGGAGCATCAGAGGACCTCGGAACCACCCCGATCACGGCAGGGTCGAACGACGACACGAGCCGACAGATCAACACGGCGGGGCCCCAAAGCACCACCTCCTCCCTGGCCGAGGGCCTCGCAAGAGTGGACGACGCTTCCGGATTCGGTTTCCACCTGCGCGCCTTGAGAACGCGGGCCGGAGCCCACAACTGGCCCATGGACAAGATCGCCAAGGCCGTCTTCGAGGACGCTGACCCCAAGCACCCGTCACTGGTCGCCACCTGGTTCTCAGGCGGCGTGGACATCCCGAGGCGCGATGAAGCCAGCAGCCTTGTCATCTCGCTCGGAGCCACGCTGGACGAGGCCGTGGCCTTCCAGCAGGCATGGGACCGCATCGACGAGGGCTACATGATGGCGTGCGTAGCGCCGAGTGCCGCTGGATCGAAGCGGAGAGGGTTCAACGCACTCGACGTGCTGTTCCTGTTCTCGATCGTCCTTCCCGACGTGCTTCTTCCAGCCCTCTCCGTCGGTATGACAGGTCTGGTCGCCACCGGCTGGTTCGAAGCTCTCGACGCCGACCCGGGCCCGGCCATCTGGAAGATGACGGTGTACGGCCTTGGGGCAATCGTGCTGTCGGGACTCATCGTGGCTGGCACGAACTCCGTGGCGAAGTGGCTCAGCCTGCCAGACATATCCCGGGGTTTCGTGCTCTGCGGGCCGGCGCTCGGAATCCCGCTGGCAGCGATAGCCAGCTTCATGGGCCTGGGTGCAGCGGGGGAGTGGGTTGCCTCCGTCGTTGCGCTCACCTAGGAGCTGTCCGGCCGATCACGGTACAGGCACCTGCGTGCTCAGACCCCCTCGCCAGACACGCTCTTCCGCGCCGAACTCGCCCAGCTGGTCCGGTCCTTGGGCCTCGACACCCGGGCGCCCCAGGAGCCACCGGAAAACCGCTACCCGGGCATCTGCGTGACTGGCTACGCTCCCCCCTTTGACCAGTACAGATGTGGGGAACGCATGACGCAGCAGTTCACCGACCGCCAGGGCCGGGCCGTGGTGCTCGAGGAGATCACGGAGGACAACTGGCGCGATGTCGCCGACGTGGCGCCCGCCGACGAGCAGCGCCGGTATGTGGCCGCGCTCGCGGCGCGCTACCTCCTGCTCTCCCAGCGCGGGGAGGTGTGGACGTCCCTCGGCGTCCGCGCCGGTGACGACGTCGTGGGCCACGTCATGTGGGCGTACGACGACGAGGACGGCACCCACTGGATCGGCGGCATGGTGGTGAGCGCGGCCGAACAAGGCAAGGGTGTGGGCCGCGCCACCCTGGGCGCCGTGATCGAGCGCCTGTCGGCGCTGCCGGAGTGCCGGGAGATCCGTCTCTCGTACCACCCGGACAATACTTCCGCCGGCCGCCTCTACACCTCGTTCGGCTTCCAGCCGACCGGGGACTTCGAGGACCAAGAGATCGTGGTGGCGCTTCCGGGCAGCTAGGACTTGCCCGGCCGATCATGTCCGCTGTGGGGGTGGATCTATCCGGGCGCCTAGGGAGGAGGTGCCCCGTGGAGCGAGATGTGCAGCTGGTGCAGGACTTGGTGGCCGCTGTGCCGGGCTTCGAGGACCTGGTTGACGTGCACGTTTTCAACGAGCACGGTGTCCTGTCCCACGTGTTCTTCTGGGATGTGGTTCAGGAGACAGTCGCGTCGTTCCTTGGAGGCGACGAGACGGACTGGCGTGACACGCTGCGGTTCCTGGAAGAGCAGCTTCGTCTCGATGTCCCCGAGGTCACCACGGTGGTTGTCACCTCGTTCCTCTTCAGTCTGCCGTGGCCGGACCAGCCCGGGTATGGCCTTGTTGACCACCTTGGTCCTGCCATGAGTGCGCGGTTCGCTGCGATTCGGCCGTCCGGCTAGGCCTTGTCTGGTCGAACGTGTGACTACCGCGTGTCCGGCCCGTTGATATGGGCATGGGGCGGGGTGATCTGAGTGATGCCGAGTGGGAACGGCTGCGGCCGTTCCTGCCGGTCAGCAACGGGCGTTGTGGCCGGTGGCGGGATCATCGGCAGGTGATCGACGGAATTCTGCACCGGGTGCGGACCGGCGTTCACTGACGTGATCTGCCGGAACGGTTCGGGCCGTGGAAGACCGTCTACGAACGGCACCGGCTGTGGTCGGCGGACGGAACATGGGAGCGCCTGCTTCAGCAGGTTCAGGCCACGGCCAACGCCGCAGGCGAGATCGACTGGGACGTCTCGGTCGACTCAACCATCGTTCGTGCGCATCAGCATGCGGCGGGCGCTCGCACCGACCGGCCGCCGGCGCCCGCCGCAAAGGGGGCCGAAGGGCCAGAACACGGGCTGCATTCTCCGAACAAACCTGACTATTCGTCAGTTATATGTGTTTTGGTGTGTGGTGGGGGCGTGCTCCGGTGGTGGGTTGGTTTTCTGACCCGGGGTCGGGTGGGTTGTGTGCTCGTGTGCCCCCACCCCGGAGCGAAGCGGAGGGGTGCCTCCCCGAAGGGGAGGCCTTGGGCCTCGAAGCGGCCCGCCCGAGCGCAGCGAGGGCGCTTCGTTCCCCAGCGCGCAGCGCTGGGGAACCTGTTGGGGGCCAACGGCCCCCAACCCGGAGCGAAGCGGAGGGTTTACCTCCCCGAAGGGGAGGCACTGGCCCGCGAAGCGGGCCGCCCGAGCGCAGCGAGGGCATTCTCTCCTCAGCGCGCAGCGCTGGAGTC
>NZ_JBYQMC010000004.1:0-41777 GCF_057834205.1 Streptomyces sp. GL_148
GTGAAGACGCTCTACGAACCCGACGATCTGCTCGCGGCCGCTCCGGCCGTCCTGACGAACATCCGGATCGGGTACGCCCGCGTCTCGACCAAGGGCCAGCTGCTCGACCGCCAGCTCGACAGTCTCACCGTCGCCGGGTGTCGCCGCATCTTCGCCGACAAGAAGTCGGGGAAGAACGCCGAGCGTCCCGAGCTCAAAGCCTGCCATGCCTTCCTGCAGGAAGGGGACACGCTCGTCGTGCCGTCACTCGACCGCTACGGCCGATCGCTGCAGGACCTGGTGAACATGGTCGCCGAGCTCCGCGCCCGGGGCATCGGATTCCAGAGCCTGCACGAGGCCCTCGACACCACGACGCCCGGCGGCCGCCTGATCTTCCACGTGTTTGCCGCGCTCGCCGAGTTCATCCGCGAGCTCATCGTGGCCGGCACCCACGAGGGCCTGGCCGCCGCGCGGGCCCGGGGCAAGACCGGAGGCCGCCCGACCGTGGTCAACGCCGAGCTGATCCGCGCCGCCCGCGACATGCTCCCCAACCCGGAGAACAGCGTCGCCAGCATCGCGCGCCTGCTCGGCGTCTCGGTCGGCACCCTCTACAACCACATCCCGGACCTGCAGGAGCTGCGGACCAGCCGCCTACCGCGCCAGATCGAACCCGCAGGCCGCTGACCTACTGCCGCAGTTCCTTGCGAGCCTGCAGCCCGTACTCCCACAACTCTGAGCCCTCCGGCCCGGTGCACTGCCAGCCGTCCGCGACGAACTGGCGGACCATCCGCTGCAGGAACTCCCCGCCGCGCGAGGTGCCGAGCGAGATGTGGAGCACGATGGTCGCGCTCGGCTCGTCGTAGCTGTCCCACCAGGCCGGGACCTCCCCGTCGCGCTCGGGGACCAGGTGGTGCTCGACGAACCGCACGACCAGCTGCTCGGGGCCGCGCAGGAGCACCGCCGACTCACGGTCGGCGACCCGCAGCGACGCGGCCATGACGCGCTCGCCCACCGCCGGCACCGCCGCGGCCCGGTAGCCCTCGGTCCGATCGACGGAGCCGAGGAAGCCCCGGGGAGGCTCACCGTCGATCACCTGCTCGTAGAACTCGACACGCACACCCAGATTGATCATGCGGCGATCCTGGCACAGCGGGCAGACCCGCAAGGGCAGTTGAGCAGTTCCCCCTCCTCGACCGCCCTCGGTCGAGGAGGACCTCGGCACCCCCGGGCCGAGGCGGCGAAGAGTGTCTTCGCCGATATCTTGCTCGGCTCGTCCGGGCTTGCGGGAAGCTCCCCTTCCCGCCCAACTTGCTCCCCCCGAGGTCGAGATCACGGCGAGTGCGAGACTTCGTCGGTGAGCACTTCCCGCCGCAGAACCCTGGGTACCGGACCCCGCCCCGCCGTCGACGAGCAGCCCCGTACGGACGGGCGCCGCACCGTCATTGAGCGCGCGGCCCCCGTCGAGGCCCCGGACAACCGTCTCCCCGGGGAGATTCCCGCCCCGGCACCCTCCGGCCGGCGCACGCTCGGCAGCGGCCCGAGCACCGCCAAGTCCTTCTAATTTCCGGCCCTCGGATGAGGGCCGATTTTTGAAACTCCACCAGGTCAGAGCCGGTAACAGTTGAGCGCCGTCGAGCCGACTGTTACCGCGCCGAGCGCTGCCGAGCTGGCCGTCGAGCGGCGGCCGCGGCCCGCCCGTGGGGGCGCCCAAGGTCCGTAAGCCTCCGTGGCCTGCAGCGTGCGCGGCCGCCCGTGCTTCGGGGTGTGAAAGGACGCAGCGGCGGAGGGAGGGGGGTTGGTGGCCGCCCGGTCGGCGGACGCCCCGGTCTCGTCGTGGCCCGGACCGTACCCCCGCCGTCACGGATGACGGGCGCGTGAGGCGAGCGCACCGCCGGCCGTGGCGGGCGGGGAGCAGCTGCTGCCGCGATGTGGACCGGCCGGTGTGGTCGCTCCGCGTCGGCCCGGGTCTCGTCGTGGCTGAGGAGCGTGTCGTCGGTGGTGGGCCGCGCTCTGTGGGGACCCACCGCCCAAGGCCGTCGAGTGGATCCGGTGGGACGCCCCGTCAGTCGATCACTCCCCCTCCAAACCATTCCATTTCATTGCGTCACAGGTAATGCATTGCATTGACATGATGCAATGCAATGCATTAGAATCGGGGTACCGAGATGGACGAGTCGAGGAGCACGCAATGGCCGCTCAGTCGCAGAACAGCAGCAGCGATGACTTCAACTTCTGGGAGGAAGTGATCGGCGACGACCTGGTGGTGGACGGGGTCGTCTACAGCAGCGAGACGTACGAGCCGGACGGCGAGGGTGGCGTCCAGAGGCGCGACCAGGGATGACACCCGGGGGCGGGGCCGGTTGAACGCCGGCCCCGCCCCCGGCCCAGTTCACCGACGACCACCCCCGTTGAGGAGACCGAGATGAGCAGCAGGACCCCGGCCACCCTGCCGCGCGGCCGCACGTACGTCACCGTGTGCCGCCCGTTCACCGCCAACGGGCGCACCGAGGCACGGCTCGCGTTCCCCGCCGCCCGAGGCTGGAGGGCGACCGAGCACAGGGCCTCGGCCGCCGAACTGGCCCGCTTGTTCGGCCTCGGGACCACGGCGCCGCGCCGACTGCTCGCTGACGGCACGCACACCGGGGCCGAGTCGACCCGACGCCTCGACGTCGCCGGCCCGGCACGGACGATGAGCCGCTACCTGGCCGCCCTGCCGCGGGTGATCGCAGGACTGGAGCACCTGGCCACCCGCGCCGCCAGGCGGTTCGGGGCGTGGCGCCGGTCCCTCATGACCGTGCTGTCTGGCGTTCTGGACGACCAGTCCCCCGCCGAGGTGAAGGCGAAGGCCCAGGTGTTCCGTTCGGCCGTCCTGGCCAGGCTGATCGGCTTCATGGCACAGGGCCCCAGCCCGGTCGCCGGTGATGACGCTCGGGCACCCCTCTGGGAGCGCGCGGACGCCGTGGCCGCTGAGGTCTGGGCACTGGCACCGGTCGATCCGTGGGACACCCCGGAGGTGGCACCGTCCGCCGCGCCCGTACAGTCCCAGGCCGCCGAGACCACCACCCCGCGCCCGGCGCCGGTCGCTACCGGCCGGACGGTAGCCCTCGTGGTCATCGACCAGCCGCCGCCGGCCGTGGCACTGGCAGCCTGATCCGGCGATTCGACGAACCGTCCACAACCGAAGGGACACCACCCGCATGAGCGAGCACCGGACCGTCTGGCACATCACCCGGGGCGAGGACCCGGGCGCGGTCGCCGCCGAGGACGAGGCCACCGCCCGCGCGTACGCCGAGGCCCGGTACCGGGAGGATGAGGACCCCGAGGACGAGCCCGCCGCCCTGCGCTGGAACGACGAGGGGGAGCTGCTCGACGAGACGCTCGACCCCAGTTACCCGTACACCGGCTGGACCGTTCGCGAGGAGCAGGTCCTCCGCGCCACCGACCTCCCCACCGCCCAGTAGGAGCACCGAAGATGACCGAGCAGCTGGCCGAGCAGGCCGTCGAGACCGACGCGGCGAAGGCGGCCGAGTGCGCGTACCCCGACTGCCACCGGCCGCCCGTCCCGAAGGACCCGACCGTCCGGGGCCAGGCGCCGAAGTACTGCGACGACCCCGACCACAACGCGATGTCCGCCTACCGGGCCAAGCGCCGGCCGAGCACCGCCGACCCCGCGGCCGCCCAGGCCGTCGAGGAGGCCACCGACCGCCCGGTGACCGGCGCCGCCGAGACCGCCGACATCGTGCGGAAGTCCGTGCTCACCGCCGTCAAGGCGCTGGAGGCCCAGCTCCCCCGGTACGTCGAACTCATGGAGCAGATCGCCGACCCGGAGGCCGCCGAGGCCCAGGTCGCCGCCGCCGAGACCCGCGCGGAGGCCCGGATCGCCGAGGCCGAGGAGAAGTTCGTCGCCGAGCGCGGCCGCCGCGAGACCGCCGAGAAGAAGGCCGCAGCCGCGAAGGACGAGAAGGACGCCGCCGAGGAGGCAGCGGACCAGGCGATCGGCGAACTGGAGGAGGCCAAGGCCCGGTTCGAGGCGGAGACCGCGCGGATCCGCGAAGAGGCGGACAAGGCCGTCGCCGCAGCCCAGAGCGAGGCCGAGGGCAAGGTCGCCCAGGCGGAGGCGCAGGCCGCCCGGTTCGTCGCGGCCGCCGAGGAGGCCGCGGGGAAGGCCCAGGCGGAGGCCCTGGCCAAGGTCGAGGCGATGGAGAAGACCGTCGAGGAGGAGAAGGCGAAGGCCGCGCAGGTCAAAGCCGACTCCGTCCAGGCCGTCGAGGACGCCAAGACCCAGGTACGGGAGGCCGAGGGCAAGGTCGAGAGCGCGCTGGCCGCCGCCCGCCAGGCCGCCGACGACGCCACGGCGAAGGTCGACGCCGCCGAGAAGCTGGCGACGGAACTGCAGCGAGCGCTCGACGCCGCACGGACCGAGGCCGGCGACCGCAGCGAGCGCGTCAAGGAGCTGGAGAAGAAGACGGACCAGCTGCAGGGGGAGCTCCGCACCACCGAGACCCGGGCGCGGGACGCCGAGGAGAAGGTCCGCGAGCTGCAGCGCGAGCAGCCCCGTCCGGCGAAGTAGATCCGGCCACCGCTTCGAAACCGGCCAAATCTGTCAACCCGGTTGACGTCCAATGTCGTTGGGCGTCAACCTGGTTGACATGACGACGTATGAGGCACCGCCCGTGACCGTTCGCGAGATCACCGAAGCCGACGTCCCCCCGATCCCCGACGTCCACGCCAACAAGGCGTGGATCGACAGCGAGGGCGCCGGCCCCCGCCCCGTGGGTGTCGACGCCGGGGGCTACCAGCACATCGTGCTCAACACCCGGACCGGCGAACTGTCCTTCCACTGCTCGGACTACCGCCTCGACAACAAGGAGAAGGGCTACTACCCCGGCGCGATGTTCTCCCCGAGGCACTGGCAGGTCGTCCCCGAGGTCCTGTACTGGACCATCGACAACGGGGTGGCCGAGCGCCAGTACCACGACGTCGCCGAGGGCAACGCGTTCGCCCACGAGGTCGCCCCGATCGCCCAGACCCTCCTCGACCACCTGGTCCCCGTCCCCGGCACCGAGGCCCTCGACTGGTCCGCCGTCGCCGGGTCCGCCGGCCTCGACATCGGCCGCGCGTGCCACCGCGACCGCAAGGGCCCCGAGGGCCGCCGCCCCTGGCTCGTCGAGCTCAGCGAGGCAGCCGGCCCCTTCCCCGAGCTGATCCGGCCCTCCCTGGCCACCGGCACCGACAAGGACCTCGACCGCACGGCGGAGGACCTGGCCCGCTGGGGCCTGCGACGTCAGGGCGGACACCAGGGCGACCTCTTCCCGGACCTGGCCGGGCACTTCCACATCAGCGACAAGGACGCCGCCCGCTACCACTCCGGGCTCATCGGCACCCGGGCCTACCTCTACCAGTACCGCCTCGACCAGAACGGCGGCCGCCCGCTGGTGACCATCGAGCAGTGGCTCACCGAGCACCCCGAGGCCGTCACGGCCGACACCACGAACGCCGAGCTCAACGAGGTCACCGGCACCGTCCGCGAGACCGTCGCCGCCGAAGGCGCCGTCCTGCTCGGCGACACGGCGCACCTCTCGCTCGTCACGTACGAGCACCGGACCGCCCTGCGCCAGGTGGTCCTCGACGAGCTGGCCTCCCTCGGCAAGGCCCGCGCCGACGCCGAGAAGACCGTCAAGGCCAGCCGCGCCGGGATCTACTCCCGCCTCTACAAGGCGTTCGCGTGGGAGGAAGGCCACCCCGAGATCACCGACGCCGAGCTGGGCAGGCTCGCCCAGATGTCCCGACAGGCCGTCAACAAGCTCCGCGACCCGCTCGACGAGACCACCACCGACGAGGAGACCACCAATGCGGCCTGACCCGATCACCGGCGAAGGATTCGACGCGCCGTCGCCCGAAGTCGCCTACATGGGCGCCCCCGACATGCTCCGGGAGTCCGGCGAGCTCATGCACATCTCCACCCGGCTCCAGGTCGAGGCCGCAGACGCCGCCGCCCACGGCCGATCGTACGAGCCCGACGAGAACCACGTCCGCCTCTACCTGCTCCGCCGCGCGGCCCTCTCCGACCGTCTCTCGCTCGCGCACCCCGAGGTCCCGGAGTTCCTCGACGACGCCGTCCAGCTCTCCCAGGAGCTCAAGAAGTTCGACCAGGAGCACAACACCCACATCGGACCGGTCGGCCCCGGCTCGATGGAGTGGGACCCCTCGGCCCGCCCGTACGTCCGCCAGGAATACGACCACTGGGGCTGGTGACCATGACGACCATCGACCCCACCGTGGAACAGCCGGCCACCCTCTTCGCGAGCGCGCTGCAGGAGCTGGCCGACACCTACCCCACCGACCCGCACGACACCGCTACCGTGACCGTCACGGTCACCGACCCGGTGACCGGCGAGCAGCACCAGGCGCACCTGCAGCCCGGCCAGCTCAGTTGGATGACCACACTGGTCATGGACGAGATGGCCACCTGCCGCAACGGGCACTCGGACGGCACCGGCCAGTGCGGGCACTGCGCCGGCACCGGCAAGTCCCCCGGCCGCTAGCCCGACGAACCCGACGACGAGGAGCTGGAGATGACGGAGCGGACGCCCGTGCCGTGGGCCGCCCTGGCCGCCGACCCCGCGACCGTCGAGCGCTACCGGGCCAAAGTCCACGACCGCGGCCCGGGTCAGTGCGCCTACTGGCTCGGCGCGATCAGCAGCTCCGGACACGGCAAGCTCCGCGCCGGGTCCCGGAAGGCGACGACCTCCCGTGTCGTCACCGTGCACGTCCTCGGCTACGTCATCGCCAACGGGGCGCAGGCCCTGGCCCCGGGTGCCGTGGTCCGCCACGTCTGCGACGAGTCGAGCTGTCAGCAGCCCGCCCACTGGGTGGCCGGCGAACGGCTCGACAACATCCGCGACTACTACGCCCGCAGCCACCGGGCCGGGCACGCCCTCGGCGACGTCCGTGGCCCGGACGGACGCGCCGTCGCCATCCGAGACGCCATCCTCACCGCCCAGGCGACCGGCGGTGACGTCGAGGCCGCCATCACCGCCGCGATAGCAGTGGGTAACCCCTCCGGCGCCTCCCAGGACGTCCTCTTCTGACCCCGCCCCGGTAACAGTTGACCCCGCCCCACACCGAGAAAAACCCATGCACATGGGCCAAGGAGACTCGTATGACCGACCCGAAGACGGACCCGGGCCGCGAGGGAACCCGGCTGATCGCCGTGCTGGAGAGGTGCTGGACCGCGATCCAGAAGCACCACCCGGACCTCCCCCCGGTGCTGTTCATCTCCGGAACCGGAGTCCCCCGGCGCCAGACGGAGAAGCCGAGCAAGTCGACCGACGCACCCAAGCGCCGGCACTTCGTCACCGCCGGGCACCACTGGGCCGACCGGTGGGCCGTGGCCGAGCAGGAGCAGCGCCTGGCGGAACTCTTCGTTGCGGGCGAGACCGTACGCGACGGAGGCGAGGAGGTCCTCACGACTCTGCTGCACGAGGCCGCCCATGCGCTGGGCCATGTTCGAAATATCCAGGACACCTCCAAGGGTGACCCCAGGTGGCACCGCAAGGAGTTCGCGCAGCTGGCCACGGAGATGGGACTGCAGCCGCCGAGGAAGTCCTCGAAACCGTTGGGTTTCTCCAATGCGGTGCTGACAGACGCGACCCGCAAGAAGTACGCGTCCGTCATCCGCCTGATCGACGGGGCCGCCCTACCGGGCCTCGGCGGAGCCGACCAGGAAGGCGCCGAGGAGGAGCCGCCGGCCCCGCCGGACAACCCCGGCTCGACCAACGGCAAGCGGGTCAAGGTGACGTGCGGGTGCCTCCCCGACCCCCGGGCGTTCCCGGTCACCCCGAAGGTCCTGGCGGAGGGTCCGATCATCTGCGGACTGTGTGAGCAGCCGTTCACCCTCCCCGGGGAGGAGGCCGCCGTCGAAGACGAGCCCGGCGCCGAAGCGGACCCCGACTCCCCCGGCGGGGAGCCCGCCGCCGTCCTCCCCGCACCCCGCCCCGCCGAGCCCGCCCAGGACGAGGAATCACCCATGCACATGGGTCCCTGACCCACCGTCCGGACCCCGCCGCGCCCGCCCGGCCCCGGGGTCCGCGGCCGGGCAATTCCTCCATGTGCATGTGGCACAGCCCACCGCCGGCGCCGCGAAGCGCGCCGCAGAATCCCCGCCGCCGAAAATCACTCGTGGTAACAGTCGAGGCCCGCCCCCAGCTTGGGGTCGGGCCTCTTGTTCGTCTGTGGCGAGCGTAGCGGCCCCCTGCCGCCCCGTCGAGCTCCCGTCCTTCATAGGCGCTCCGCGCCATCCTCCTCCGCGCTCCGCCCGGCCCCTTCACAGTGCCGACCTACCCCTACCGAACCTCAGAACCAACACCCACTTTCCACCGTCTCCAACCCTCCGCATCCATCCATCTCAACCTCACTACGAACCCCCTTTTCCTCCGCCAATCACCATGCTACAAACCTCACTACATAAACACACCTAGGCATTCTTAATTTGTCGGTGTCGCTGACGCTCGTGCTCGCGTAGAGTTGCCGTCGTGCTACGTATCACAGCGATCTCCGGAGGCGAGGCAGGGCTCAACTACCTGCTCTCCGGATCAGGCTGTGCCGGCGAGCACCAGGCCGACGCCGAGATGACCCTCGACGGTCCCGAGGGGTACTACGCCAAGGGCACGGAACACGGCACTCCGCTTGCCGTGTGGCTCGGCGAGGGCGTCTCCGAGTGGGGTGTCGAGGCAGGCGCGAACGCTACCGAGCGTGACATTCGCGCCGTCTTCGGGAAGCACGCCCACCCCGAGGAGTACCGGGCCGCGGTGTCCGAGGCGAAGCAGTTCATCGACGACAACGGCCTCACCGGAGACGTCGCCGAGAAGGTCATGGCAGACGCCGAGGCGTCCGCCCGCCGGGGCCGGAAGGCGTACGAGTTCCGCTCGATGGACGAGCGGGTCGAGGCCCGGCTGGAGAGCGAGCCGAACGCCGACCCGGAGCGCGTGGCGGAGATCCGGAGGGAAGAGCGGAACAAGGGCCAGCGCAACAGCGCCATGTACTTCGACCAGACGTACTCCGCGCAGAAGAGCGTCTCGACCTACCTCACCGGACTGGAGGCCGCCGGCCGTCACGAGGACGCCGCCAAGGTCCGCGCCGCTCACAACGAGGGCATCGCGGCCGCCATGAAGGTCTTCGAGGAGGAGGCCGGCTTCGGCCGGGTCGGCTACCACGGCAAGGCCAAGGGCGACCGCCCGTCGACCGGCCGGTACGTCGACAGCACCGGCTTCACCGCCGCGATCTTCACCCACGAGGTTTCCCGAGAGGGAGACCCCCAGCTCCACGCCCACGTGGCAGTTCTCAACAAAATCAAGGTCCTCGACGAGGAGGGCAACGAGCACTTCGTGACCCTCGACTCGAAGGCGATGCACAAGGCGCGCGAGGCCGCGGCCGCCGTCTACGAGCGGACCATGGAGCAGGCGATCGAGCGCGAGCTCCCGGTCGTGTTCGAAATGAGGCCGGACGGCAAGGCCCGCGAGATCAAGGGCTTCGAGCCGGAACTGCTCGAAGCCCTGTCAGAGCGGACGTTCCAGGTCGACCGGCGGTACGAGGAACTGCGCGAGCAGTACGTCCAGGACCACGGCCGTGAGCCGTCCGCGCTCGTGCGGACGCGGCTCCGCGAGGTCGCCACCCTCGACACCCGTGACCCGAAGCGGAATGAACACCAGAGCGCCGAGGCACGGATCGAGCGTGCTACCAGGATCGCCGAGGAGCAGGTCCCGGGCGGTCTCCTCGGCGCGCTGGAGCGTGCCGAGGAAGTGGGTTACCAGACGAAGATGGCGGAGGTCGACGCCCCCACGTTCGACCGCGAACAGGTCATCCGGGACTCGCTCGAAACCCTGCAGACCAAGCGCGCGACGTGGGACCGCAGCGAGCTGATCCAGCAGATCAACACCACGCTCGGTGACAGCCTCCCCCGCGACGTGCCGCTCGCGCCGCTCGCCAACTCGATGGCCACCGAGGCGCTCAAGTCTGGCCGCTACGGCGTAGTGCAGACCGCCGGCCTGACCATCATCGAGGAAGCGCCCTCCCGAATCCGGCAGAGCGACGGCCGGTCGGTGTTCTCCCCGAGCGCCCTGGCCAGCGAGAAGTTCTCGCTGGAGGAGCACCTCAGCGACGAGGGCCGCGTCGCCGCCCGCGCCCACCAGACCGGCGCCCCCGCCTTGTCCCCGCCCGTCCTCGACCAGGTCGTCAAGTCCTCCGGCGTCACCGCCGACCAGGCCGACGTCGTCCGCGGAGTCCTCGGCGACAGCAAGCGGATCAGCGTGGTCGAAGGCCCCGCCGGCGCCGGAAAGTCGTACGCGACCGGGGTCATCGCCGAGGCATGGCAGGAGCACACCGGAGGCCGCGTGATCGGCCTCGGCCCCAGCTCCGTCGCCGCCGAAGTCCTCGGCGAGGAGGGCATCGAGATCCGGGAGAACACCACCCGCTTCCTCGACGTGTACTCCAAGGGCCTCGGCAGCCGGGAGAACGTCGAGAAGTTCCGTCTGCGCGAGGGCGACCTGGTGGTCCTCGACGAGGCCGGCATGGCGTCCACCGACCACATCACCCGCGTCTCCGAGCTGTGCGAGGCCGCCGGGGCCAAGTTGGTGTTGATCGGTGACCAGCAGCAGCTGCAGTCCCCCGAAGCCGGTGGCCTCCTGCGCGCCATGGTGGAGGACGGCCCGCACTACAGCCTCAGCAACGTCCGCCGGTTCAAGGAGCCGGACGGCACGGTGCGCGAGTGGGAGGCGGAGGCGAGCCTGGCCGTACGCCGCGGCGACGTGCGCGCGCTGGAGGAGTACCGCCTGCAGGGCCGGTTCCAGGGCGGCACGCTGGAGGAGATGAAGACCGCCGTCATCCAGGCGTACGTCGCGGACGCCATCGCAGACCGCGAGTCCGTGGTCATGACCGCCACGAACGGCCGTGCCACCGAAGTCTCCCGGGAGATCCGCGCCGAACTCGTCCGGTACGGGCTCGTCGAGGAGACCGGTCTGCCGCTGGCCGACGACAACCGTGCGGGCGTCGGCGACCTGATCCAGACCAGGGAAAACGACTCCAAGCTCAAGGACTCCGAAGGCAGGCTCGTCCTGAACCGGCGGGTCTACCGGGTGACCGGCATCGGGGAGGACGGCCAGCTCACGGCCGCCCGCGTGGCTGGCCGCAACGAGGACGGCACCGAACGCCTGGCCGGAACCGTCACGATCCCCGGCTCGTACGTCGAGGAGCACGTATCGCTGGCCTACGCGGGCACGGTCAACGCCGTGCAGGGCCGCACGGTCGGATACGGCGGGTACCTGTTGGTCGAGGAGGGGATGTCCCGGCAGCAGGTGTATCCGGGCCTGACCCGCGCCCAGCGTTACAACCGGGCGTTCGCCGCGTGCCAGGTCCCCGGCAACGAGCACCGGCTCCAGGCTGTCGACCAGGACGCCATGTCGATGATCCAGGCCGCTGTCGAGCGTGATGGGGGTGAGCTGGCCGCGGTGCAGGAGCTCCGCGAGAGCCAGGACTGGGCCGAGTCGACCCCGGCGCTGGAGCCGCGCTGGAACGACTACGTCACCGAGCACAGCCGCAAGCAGTACGAGCCGATGCTCCAGCAGATGCTCAGCGAGGACCACTTCAAGAAGCTCAAGGCCGGCGACCCGAGCACGGTCTACCGCAAGCTGCGCGAGGCCGAGCTGGCCGGGCACGACGGCAAGCAGCTGCTGCGCGAGGCCATCCGCATGCGCCCGATGAGCTACCCCGTCCCCGAGAACGTTCCCGGACTGGTCAACTGGCGTGTCGATGTTGCCCTGACGGACCGCACGCCCGAGCGCGAGCCGGCTGGACCCAACTGGTCCGACCGGACCCCGGACATGCCCGGCCGGGAGGGTGAGGTCGCCCGCGAGCTGGCCGAGGCCATGGACGACCGCCGCGACGTGCTGGGCGAGCGCCTTACCGAGGCGCCCCCGGAGTGGGCCGTCCGCCACCTTGGCCCCGTCCCGGAGGAGATCCTCGACCGGGCCGAGTGGGCCCGCCGCGCGGGCACGGTCGAGGGCTACCGCGAGCTGTACGGCATCGACGCCCCGAACACGGCGATCGGCCGACTGCCGGCGAAGGGCGCCGTCGAGCAGCGCGCCGCGTGGGAAGCCGCCCACAGCGCACTGGGCCGCACGGAGAACGAGGAGAGCCTCGCGCGGACCAGCGACGCCGCCCTGCGCGAGATGGTCAACCGGTACGAGCGCGAGAAGTCTTGGGCCCCTACCTACATGGGCGAGGAGATGTCCGAGGCCCGTCTGGTGGTCCTGCACTACGGGGAGAGGGCGATCCTGGCCCAGGCCGACGCAGACCAGGCCACGGACGCCGCCGAGCGCGCCGAGCTGGAGGCACAGGCCCGCGGCTACGAGGACCTGGTGGCCAACCTGTCCGAGCGCGTCGAGACCATGGAGCAGATCGACAAGGCCCGCACCGCCTGGTACGAGGAGACAGCCCCGGCCCGCGAGGCCGCCGAGGCTGCCCGCGACGAGCTGGAGCGCCGGGGCGCCGACGACCAGGTCCACGTCGAGCAGTCCGCCGAGGAAGTCCTCGACGAGGACTTCGCCGCCGCGCCGGAGTACGACCTCGACCAGGTCGAGGAGATCGACTGGAGCGTGGAGGGCGAGACCCTCCACCAGGCGCCCGAGCAGGACGTCGAGGCCGAGCTCACGTACGCGGAACAGGAGGAGCTCGACCAGGCGGTGGCCGCGTTCGAGCGCCAGCACCGGGCCGCCGGCGCCGGAGACCCGGAGATCGACTGGAGCGTGGAGGGCGAGACCCTCGACCAGGCGCCCGAGGTCGCGTACGAGCAGGACGCCGTCGAGCCGCAGCTGGCCGAGGACGACGTCCAGCAGCGCGTCGAGGACGAGCTGGCCGCCCAGGCCGCCGTGGGCCGCGAGCCCTGGCAGGCCGAGGCCGAGCAGGCGCCCGAGGTGGACTGGGCCGTCGAGGGCGAGACCTGGCGGGTCGAGGCGCCGGAGCAGGACGCCGAGGCCGAACTGCAGCCGCAGGAAGCCGTCCAGGCCACCACGGCCAGGGAGGTCCCGGTCTTCACGTCCGGTCCGTGGCTGGACGCCGTGGTCGCCGACTTTGAACAGGAGCTGAGGGAGAGGACCCTGGCCGCCCGCGAGAGTGAGCCGGAGCACGACCTCGACCAGGCCCCGGAGCTCAACTGGGACGTCGAGGGCGAGACGTTCGAGGAGCGGGTGGAGGAGACGGTCCAGGCCGAGGCCGAACAGGACGTTGAGGTCGAGGTCGAGCAGACCGCCGAGGTCGAGGCCGAGCTGCAGCCGCAGGCCCCGGAGCAGGAGCAGGCGCCGGCAGTGTCGGCGCCCACCGTCGAGGACGAGTACCGCGCGATCTACGAGCAGCAGTCCGCGCAGCAGCTCACCGAAGGCGGTGAGGTCTCCCCCGAGGCCGGCACGCAGGCGACGCAGCCCGGGGCGGAGCAGCAAAACCAGCGCGAGGCTCAGCACCTGGTGTCCTCCGGGCACCAGCTCCCGGCCCAGCTGGCCGACCTGCAGGCTGACCTCGACAAGGCGTACGGCGCGCTCGCCGAGATCGCCTCCCGCCAGGCCGAACGCGACCAGTCGGCGCAGGCGGACGACGCGGCCCGTGCTGAGCAGGCCGAGGTCAGCCGCACCCGCGAGCCCGAGGTCGAGGTCGCGCCGCAGATCCAGCAGGATCAGGGCCCGATCATCAGCTACTGACAGGGCCCCGGGCCCCCTGTCCGGGTCCCAGCCCCGGACCGTACCCTCAACCGATCAGGAGGTGAGCCAGGTTGACCACACAGTGGACGCCGCCAGAGCTGCGCTCGCAGGACGAGCTCCAGGCGATGACCGCGTACGTGACCGAGCACGGATACGGCTCCACCAGTAAGACGTACGTCCGCGGCGTCATCACGGCGCTGAACTGGGTGACCGGGGAGACGGACGTTTCCCCCATCACCCGAAGGTCTCTCGGCCGACCGGTCACCGGGATGGATGCCAGCAGCGAGGGCGGCCGCGCGTACGACGCGCTGTACGCCACCAGCGACCCCGCCCTGTGGAAGGTCACGGTGGAAGAGGGCCAGGACTACACGCTCGCTGTCGAGCACACGCTTGCGTGGGCCAGGGGCGGCGACATGGGCCTGGCCGTGCCAGCGGATTGGCCCTGGCCCCAGTAGCACCGGCCGGCATGCCAGTAGAGACAGCACGAAGCCCCCAGCGCGTTCTCCGCGCTGGGGGCTTCCGTTGTGCTGCTACTTGGCCGCTACGGGCCCGGGAGCGGGCGGGGCCGCCCGGTTGGCGAGGTCCCAGCTGATGTACGCGGAGAGTCCCGCGTCGTCGTCGATCGCCTGCGGCCGTCCGGGCTGGGTCGCGTCGAGTTCCCAGGCGTCCGGCTGATGGCCCTTCTCGCACCGGGACAGCTCAGAGATCACGCGACGCTTGACGCCCGGTGCGTACCGGTCGTGCCAGTCCCCCGCGCGGTTCGGTTCGCCGTACGACGTCTCGTAGATCTTGATCCATTCCTGGCAGAGCCAGGACAGTTCCTTGACGGCGCCCCGGTGCCGGTACCAGCACGGCGGGATCCGCGAGGGCGTCATGGGGCCGCCGTTGCTCACGGAGCCGTAGCCGCCGCCGTTGTTGGTGGCGAACAGGTCCGCCGGCGGGCCGACCCAGCCGTACGCGTACTCCAGCTCGTTGCGGACCCAGTTGACCAGGATGTCCCAGGCGTCGGCAGCGTCCTTCTTGTCCATGCCGTTGAAGGACCAGTTCCAGACCTTGACGACCTCCTCGGCCGGTTTGGCCGCGATGGCCTCCAGGGCCTCGACGACCTCCTTCATCTTCTTGCCGAGGGCGTCCAGCTGGGTCTTCACCGGGCCGAGGCCCTGCAGCTCCGTCTGCAGGCCCGAGGTCCGCTCCTCCAGGTGGTCAATGGCCAGCTGGACGGGGCCGAGGTCGAGCCCGTCCAGTGCGGCCTGCATCGTGCCGTCGCGCTCGTCGAGCCGCTTCACGGCGTCCTCGACCCGGGCCAGGTCCTTGGCCAGGACGAACAGCTGTCCCCCGAGGCCGCTTTCCCCCGCGGCCATCAGCGGCGGCCCTTGACGAGGCGGTCGGAGTCGTCGTTGCGCGGGGCGGGCACCTTCGCGGCGCTGGCCGTGAGCTTCTTGACGTCGCGCCGCTTCCACAGCGGCTTGATGTGCGTGATGACGGGGCTGCAGCCCGCGAAGATGACCAAGCTCCGGCGCTTGCCGAGCTTGAAGATCTCCCCGGAGGTGATGACCTGCTTCTCCTCGGTGACCGTGCTCACCGAGGACTCCCCGTTGCGGGTGGTCGTCGTCTTGCGCTGCTTCTCGTAGGTGCCGCACATGTCGCTGATCTCCTTGCGGACCTGCGCGTCTCCGATGCCGCGCAGGAAGATCCGCACGTTGGCGTCGTCCCAGATCACCCTTCCGCGGCTTTCCCCCCAGACGTCGAACAGCTGGGAGCGGGACTGGATGACGATGACCAGGGTGATACCCCGGCCGCCCGAGTCCGGCATCCACTTGTCGACCGGCAGCGGGATGATGTTGGCGATCTCGTCGAGCGCCCACAGGCAGGGCGGGTCCATGCGGCCGCTGCCGTTCTTGTTGCCCAGGTCGATCGCCGTCTGCCGCAGGAAGTCGGCGAACATGACGAACAGCGGGGCCACGGCCGACCCGGGCTTGTCGGAGCCGATCATGTAGAGGGTCCCGCGGTTGAGCAGGAAGGTCTCCGCGTCGAAGTTCTCGCCGGGGCCGGGGAGCACGGTGGCCGCCACTTTCGGGTTCGACATCCAGGCCAGGGCGTTGGACAGGGTGGTGAAAATTCCGTCGCCGGTCCCCTGGACGACCTTCTGCCGCTGGACCAGGAGGTCCGCCCAGTCCCCGGCGCCGGCCGTGCTCAGGATGTTCACCGCCGTGTGGTCCTGGCGGTTCTGCGACCAGGTGTAGACGTCCATCATGGTCCGGCCGCCGAGGGCGGCCGCGTGCAGGAAACGGCTCAGCACCTCGTTGGCCGTGGACTTGAAGAACTCGTCCACCCCGCTGCCGGCCCCGCCGGAGCCGCGCGAGCCGTACAGCAGGTAGGCGGCACGCTGGATGGCGACCTCCCGCTGCTCGCAGCCCCGGATCGGGTCCCACCGGAACGTGTTGAGCTGCTTCTGGCCGCTCAGACCCAGCGGGTCCCAGACCCAGACGGGGCCCTGCATCTCGCGCAGGGACTTGGTCGCCAGGTGGTCGTGGACCTTGGAGGACGTGTGCACAACCGCGCCGTCCCACCGGTAGATCATGCTGTTGAGGATGATGGACTTGCCCTGCCGCGACGGGGCCAGGATCAGGTAGTTCTGCTCCGGGGTGCCCCAGATCCCGGACGGCCAGCCGCCTGAGCGCAGACTGCCCAGCGGCACCGCGTAGGCCGTCGTGGGCACCTTCTTGACCTTGCCGACGAGGCTGGGGCGGGTCTGCTCGACCATCGCCCTGGCGTTGCGGGCCGACATCTCCGCGCGGATCTCCCGCTTGCTCGCGAACCCGGGCTTGGGGGCGTACTGGCCCCACAGCCAGCCGCCACCGGCCACGAGCGCCGCGGCCGTGATGCCCGTGGCGATGCCGGCGGGCCCGGTCACGAACTCGTTGACGGTGTTGAGGAACGGGAGCGGCATGTCGTCGTTGGTCGGCAGGCCGGGGACCGGCGTGGCCGCCAGTTCCTGCGCCGTAATCTGCATGCGGGACATCATGGGATTTCTTCTCTCTCTGTCTCGAAGCCCCCGGGGATCAGCGCTGCCACGCCCCCCGGGGGCGTTGTCCGTCTGGGTCCGGTGACCAGTGCTGGGCACCGTACGCGCGGAGTAGGACAAGCCCCCGCTTGTTTTCTGCTGGGCGCCGCTCGGCAGGCGCGCGGTTCCCGGATTACGGCGACCAGGTGATCTCCGTGCTCATCACTCTGCAGGTCCGGGCCTGTGGATATTTTCCGCGCGCACCGACTGACGGAGGGTCAGACCGGCTGACGCTGGCCGTTGATCGAACGGGTCTGCGCGGCATCCTCGGCACGCTCGTGCCCGTCTGCTCGGTAGCTGTCCGACTCCTGCCGCGCGCTGCTCGGTTCCGCGTGGCGGCTTTCCGAGCGCTCGGTTTCGCCCTCCGCCTGCCGCGCACCGCCGTTGGCGACCATCGCGGCCCGGATCCGGCTGAACTCGATCAGCCAGTTGCGTGCGTTGCCCTCCGAGACGTCGTACGCCACCGACAGCTCCGTGGCGGTCGGGAGCTCCCGGCGCTCCCGCACGGCCGCGATGTACTCCTCCCAACCGGCCTGCTTCGCCCCGCTCCGGAAGGCCGGCGCACCGGCGAGGGCGACCGCCTCGGCCTCCCCGCCGAGCCGGTCGGCCAGCTGCGGCCGCAGCGTCTCCAGCAGGGCCTGCGCCTCGGCCGCCTCGGCCTGCGTGCGCCGGGCGGTCTCGTCCGCCAGGTGCTGCCTGTCCTCGGCCTGTCGCCGCAGCTCAGCCGCCTGATTCGCCGCCGCCGTGTGCTGCTCGGCGGCACGCTGGGCGTCACCCAGGACACCCCGCAGGCGCTCGACCTCCCCGGAGATCCGCTGGGCCTCACCGTTCAGGGAGCGGGTCGTGTCCTCCGCCGCCTTACGGTCGTTGAGGAGGCGCTGGAGCTCCGTCCGGAGCGACTCGACCTGACCGGCCGTCGCGTCCTTCGCGGACTGCTCGTCCACGATCAGCCGGCGCACCCGGTCGAGTTCCAGCGAGGCGTTGGAGAGCTTCTTCTGCTCCTCCTCGGCCCGCTCGATCAGCCGGTTCGCATTCTTCTCTTCTTCGGACATCTTGGATTCCGCGCGCTTCCGAGCGGCTTCCGAGCGTTCCCGTGCTTCTGCCGCGCGGTCCGCTTCGGCCTTGGCCTTCCGGGTCTCCTCGGCCGCCGCAGCCAGAGCCTCCCGGGCTTCCTCCCGCGCGGTTTCCGCAGCCGCCTTCTCCTCGACTGCCGCGCGCATGGCCTCTTCCGCGCGCTCCCGCGCATCCTCGGCAACCTGCCGAGCGGACTCGGCCGCGTCTGCCTTCGCTTCCAGTTCTGCCGCGCGCTCCGCCGCCTCGATCCTCCTCGCCGAGGGCAGGATCGCGACCTCCTCCATCAGCTGGGTGACTGCCTTGGTGTTGGAGGTGTCGACCATGGCGACGTCGTCGACGCGGGTCCAGCCGGCCAGCCCGCGGAGCACGGCGAGGGCCTGCGCGGAGTCGAGCGCGAAGTCGGCCCGCTCCATTGAGGCCGTGGCCTTGCGGCGCAGCGCGGTCAGCTCGTCCACGGCCTTGGCCAGGTCCCGGCGCCGGATCTCCCGCGTCTTCCCGTTCTCCAGCAGCTTCACGTGCTGCTCCAGCGCCTTGCGGAGCCGGAACAGGCGGGTCGCGGCCTTTTTGGCGAGGGTGGCACGGGCCACCTGCCCTGACGTCGAGTTCGGGTCCAGGCCCAGACCGGAGAACGCGGCCGCCCATCCCTTGGTCCACAGCAGCACCAGCAGCCGGAGCGGGCCGGCCTTGGACTCGTCCTCGACCTTCTCCGAGCCCATCATTCGGGCCCGCAGTTCGAGCTCGATGACCCAGGCCGCACCGATCGGCATGGCGCCCATGAAGGGGGCCGCCACCAGGTTGGGCGCGTGGATCACGTTGGCGGTCGCGCTCACCGCGACCAGCACCCAGGCCGTGGTGTGGATCGCGCGAAGCTGCGGAGTCCATCCGAGCTTGGGGTTGGCCCGCCGGTAGAGCTGGGAGAACAGCGCCAGCTCCATCACGTCGAACATCGCGACGAAGCCCACCGCGATGGGCTCAGGCAGCTGCGCGGTGAAGCGCGCGAACCCCCACAACCCGTAGATCGACACGGCCATGCCGCCGAGGGCGACGTACGCCTGGCGCCCCATGTTGCCCAGGCCGATGACTTCCGACTCGCGCCCCTCGGCCCTGGCCGTCACCAGGTCCGCCCGGCGCCGGTTGCGGGCCCGCTCGTTGGTCCGCCACACCGTACGGATCGCCAGGTAGGCCGTGCCGAGCAGAGCCAGGGCGACCGCGCCGGCGGTGACGCTCAGGGCCCAGGCCGGGGTGTCGGAGACAGCGCGGTCAAGGGTTGAGGACCAGTCAACAGCGAGCGTATTTCCGGCCGCTGACCAGGACGAATTGGATCCGGCCGTACTCTGGTTGAGACGCATTCAGACCTCCATATCTCTGCGTCGTGGCCTCGGCGGTGCCCAATTCACCGCTGGGGCCGTTTTTCGTTTTCAGGCGCTGTGTCGGTCGACGTACTCGTTGAGGGCCTTGTCGATCAGGTCCTGCATGCTGACGTCCTGCTCAGCACAGAAGACCCGCGCCTTCCTCCGCGTGGACTTGCGTACGCGAGCGGAGATGAGGACCAGGTCCTCAGGCGATGCGTCCTCTTTGGCCTGTTCATCCGGCACTTGGGTTCTCCCTGCAGGTGGATCCAGCGTTGTCTGGAGCACCATCTTTCCCTCCCTGTTGACATCGTGCCGCCCACCCTAATGTAAGCAAGCTGGAATGTCATCTCTCGGTACATGTTGACATGATGGCAGTGATGGGGCTTACTGGAATAGCGAGAGGGCCGGGGTTCCCGCCCCGACCCTCTCGGACCGGCCGGAGCTCGAACTCCAGCCAGTCACGGACACCCCTGCCGTTACCACCGAGAGGGATCTCCAGTGCGCAATCTTCCCAGGACGCCCCGCGTCCTGACCAGCCAGGTCAACACCGACACGACCCCCGCGCCCAACGGGCTCCGGGTGCTGGTCGTGGGCCGGGTCCTCCGCCCCGCCTGCAACAACTGCGACGGCTTCGAGTCCGTCAAGGTCGTCATCGGCGGCACGCTCCACACCATCGACCGCACCGCGTGCACCATCCCGGCCCCGACCGCCGGCCTCAACGACGTCATCGACGACATCGAGCGCGGGGACGAGCGCAAGGGCTACGAGACCGAGGACCTGTACGTCGCGGCCCAGGGGAGCGCCGCGTGAACGCCCAGGAGCAGGCCGCCGCCGACGCCCGCGAAGCGCAGGTCAAGGCCGCCGAGGAGCAGACCCGCAAGGCGCTGGAGGAGCTGCAGCGTCACGGCCAGGCCGCCGGAGCCGTCTCCCAGATCGGGGGCCGGGGATGAGCGCCCTCCCGATGCGCCCGACCGCCCACGAGCGCGATGGCCGCAGCGAGTTCTCCGTCCCCGCCGAGCTGGCCCGCGTGTCGCACGAGCTGCACGTCAGCGGCTACGGCGAGCAGGAGATCAGCCGCGCCCTGGCCGCCGACGAGCTCACCATCGAGCTGCTCCTGCCGCACCCGGGGGGCCCGCGATGAGGAACCCCCTACGTCCCCTGCTCGGTTGGTGGGGACAGGCCCTCGGCGCCACCGGAGTCGTCGAGGACGCGATCACCACCGTCCGCGACCGGCGCCTGGCGAAGGCCGCCAACGAGATGGTGGCCGCCTCCGAGCGGGTAGCCGCGCTCGCCACGGCCCGCAAGGGCTGCACCCACGCCCCGCAGTGCCCGCCGGCCTCCGCGCCGGACCGCACCGCGGCCGCCGAGGTCTGGTCGGACGACGCCTGCATCTACCTGTGCAACGGGCTCGTGCTGGCCGTCAAGGAGATCCAGGCCCCGGACTCCCCGTCCGGGCTCTACGCCACCGCCCCGGAGAGGGAGAGGACCCTGTGACCGACGTAGACCGCACCCAGACCGCCGCCCTGATCTCCCTGCTCGCGGCCCTCCTCGGCACGATCGCGGCCCTGCAGTACGGGCTCGACGCGCAGGGCGTCGCTCTGTCCGCCGGACTCGCCTACGGGGTCGCTCTGACCCTGGCGGCGCCGCTGCAGGCCCCGCTCGGCGCCGTCCTGGCCACCAGCATCAAGTTCACCGGGATCACCCTGGCGTTCGCCGTGTGGGTGGCCGTCACCGGAGTCCACGCCGGATGGCAGCTGCTGCGCGGCCACAGCCTCACCAGGGGGGTGTTCGCGTGACGACGCTCGCCGAACTCCTCGGAGAAGCCGAGGCCGGCCGCTGGAAGGAGAGCCGGGCCCGCGGACTGGTTCTGTGGCACCGCGTCGACCCGGGCGAGGCACTCGCCCTGGTCGAGGCAGCCGTCGCCGAACACGACCCGTCGATCCTGGCCGAGCTGGGCCAGGTCTGGACGCGCCGGCCCGAGGCCGCCGAGTCCGACCTCCCGCCCGTCCTGCACCTGACCCACTGGCTCGACCGCGACCACCTGGCCGTCGAGGACGGGGTGACCGGCACCGCCGTGATCCCCCTGGCCACCCTGCACGCGTACGAACTCGACTACTGGCACCGCCCGTGAGGCGGTACCGCCCCCGCCCGACCCCTCCACCCGCCGAGCAGATCCCCGGCCAGCTGCCGCTGTTCGACGAGGAGGAGAACGAGACCGGGCCCGCCACCACGGCGGGCCCGGCCCCGGGCGGACCGGCCACCCACTCCCCCGACACCCACACGCCCCGGACGGAGCCCTCCCCGTGACACCCCCCGACCCGCTCCCCGCCTGGTACAGCCAGCAACTGCCGCCCGCCCCGGCCCCGCAGGCCCAGCACACCGGGCTCAGTCTGCTGATCGCCTACTCCGGGCGCGTGGTCCCGATCATCACCACCTCGACGGCCCTGATCCTGGCCAGGCTCTGGCACGAGCAGGGCGCCGCCGAGAGCGCGGGCAACATGGCGCTGATGCTCGCACTCGCCGCCGGATCGTTCGCCGCCGCGTGCGTGTCCGCCTCCCACCGCAACGGGGACGCCGTCACCACCGCCGCCGCGTTCACCGCCAGCGGCGCGTTCGCCGTGATCGGCCCCGCCGCCTACACCGCCTCCCCGGCCCTGTCCCTGCTGCTCTGGCTCGTCGCCACCGTGCTCGTCTACGTCGTCTCCGCCCGGCACTGGCGTACGGCCAGACAGGACCGCGAGGCCCGCGACCACGAGCTCGTGCTCGCCCGCCTCGACAGCGCCACCACCGTGGCGACCGCCGTACTCGACAGGGACGCCAAGGCCCAGGCCCTGGCCTACGGGCTCACGCTCGCCCGCGCCGTCGAGCACCGCGCCCTGCTCGACCCCCTCACGTACGACCCGGCCGAGCTCACCAAGGCCGGTCTCCCCGAACTCCCCGGCAGCACCCGTGTCCGCGGGTGAGCCGCCGGCCCCGGTGACGTTCGGCCCGCACTGGACCGTCACCCCGAAGGCCGCCGCATCCCTGCTCGGTCTCACCGAGCGGCGGGTGCGGCACCTGATGGAGCACCACGACCTCGACGTCCACCACGAAGGGCAGTACCGGTTCATCGAGCTGGACAGCCTCTTCACGTACCGCCGCCGTCTGCCGCCCCGGCCCGCCAGTCCCAACAAGGAGAACCACCGTGACCGTTGACGACCCGTGGGCGTCCGACTGGACCCCGCCGCACGCCACCCCGGAACCGCCGCTCAGCGCCTACGAGCAGGCCCTGGCCGCCGCCGGATTCGGCCCCACCGACCGCGCCCGGTTCATCGCCGAGCACGGAACGAGCGCCGAGTACGCGGCGTGCGTGTGGGACGAGGAGCTCGTCCCCGCCGCCGAGGCCGCCGGCACCATTCCGCAGCGCACCGTCCCCGAGGCGGACATGGAGGAGACCGTCCGCCGCTGGTGCGGCCGCGCCGCCATCCGCCAGCTCGACGCCGACCGCCGCGCCCGCGGTGAGCGCGTCGGCCTGGCCGTCAACGCCGCCGAGGTGGACGAGATCCGGGCCAGGACCGAGCGACTCGTCCACTGGCACGCGGCCGCCCTGTCTGACCTGCTCCGCACCACCCCCCGGCCCCGGTGGGTCAAGGACAACCCGGCCGCCCAGGCCGCCGCCGCCGAGTACGAGCGCAAGGTGTTCGCGCTGCTCACCCGGGAGCCGCTCGTCGTCGTCCTGTGTGGCAGCACCAGGTTCATGGACGAGATGGCCGAGGCCAACTGGCAGGAGACCGCAGCCGGCCGCATCGTGCTCGCTCCCGGGTGCGACCTCAAGACGCCCCACCCCCTGTTGAACGGCCCGGCCGCCGTCGAGGCCCTCAAGCCCCTGCTCGACGAGCTCCACCGGGCCAAGATCCGCATGGCCGACGAGGTGCTCGTCGTCGGCGACTACATCGGCTCCAGCACCCGCGCGGAGATCGAATACTCCCACCAGCTGGGCAAGCCCATTCGCTACACCCACCCCGAGATCGAGGAGAACACCAAATGATGCTGCACGACACCGAGACGATCGCTCCCGTCACGATGGAGGGCCTCACGGGCCTGTCCGGCAGCGAAGTGGAGGCCGACGTCGAGCACTGGCACCGGACCATGCGGACCTGGCGCGAGGGCCACCCGAACGCGACCGAGGCCGAGTACCAGGAGGAAGGACTCCGGCTGCTCGCCCTGAACGACGTGCTGCGCCGCTACAACACCCTGCGGTACGGGCTCGTCGAGGAGCAGGTCGCGCGCCAGGCCCGCGACGAGGCCCTGCAGTTCGTCGAGAACCTCTGGCAGCGCCTCGGCGACCCGGACGCCGCCGGGAACTGGCTGCACCTCCACCAGGCGTACGTACGCGCCCTCGACGACGTCCGGATCACCGTCGACATGTGGCGCGAGCGGGCAGTGACCGCGCAGAAGGTCGTGTTCGTCACGGACGGCACCGGATACCGCGACCAGGCGTACCGGCAGATCCTCGCGGCCGGCCACCCGCCCGTCGAACCGCTCACCGGCAACCCGGCCACGGAGGCCGAGCAGCTGCTCGCCAACCACGACCAGGCCGCCGAGTACCGCGGCCAGCTGCTCGCCCAGACCCTCGATCTCGTCTCCCAGGCCGTCGCCCGCTGACAGCCGCGCACACACCGAAGCGCCCGTCCCGAACGTCAGGGACGGGCGCTTCGGCGTGCTGGAGGTCAGGATCCTTCGGGAGAAGGCGGCTTCATCGCCATCCGGATCCGGTGTTCGGTCCGGCTGAGGTACTGCAGGATCTCCCGCAGGGTCTCGTCCGCAGCCTCGAAATCGCCCTGCAAGGCCGTGGCGAGGAGGCCACCCCCTATCCCGTCGTACACGGCCTTCTGCTGCTGCAGGAAGCCGTGCAGGGCCGCCGTCGCCCGGGTCCCGTCCGTCTCGACGATCTCCGCGTCCACGATGCCGTCACCGCGCGCCGGCGCCGGGACCACCGGATCCGGAACGACGACGAACCCGCGGGCCTCGGCCGCAGCGTGGAGGGCCGCCGCCGTCCGCTTCTTCCCCGACTTCTCCACGTCGGATAGGACCAGCGCCGCCCGGGTCACTGCCCCGGGGTCATCACTGGCCGGCTCCATCAACGGAGCCAGCACCTTGGCCTGCGATGCGTTGAAGGGTTTGTCAGAAATTTCTGACAGTGGGGAGATCCGGAGCAGTCGCGCGGCGTCGTTGATCAGCTCGTACACGTAGCCGCGTGACCGGTGCAGACGGGCCTGCGCGTACTCCTCCAGGTTGTCGAACCCGGCTTCGAGGTAGAGGTCCTCCTCGACCAGGATGCGCAGGGCGACGCCGGTCTCGATGACGAACCGCATCTGCGACCGGGCCACGCTCAGGGACCGGGCCTCCTCGGACGCCATCAGCACGGACTCGATCGCCTGCAGCCGCGCGGCCCGGTCGACCGGCAGCGCGTCCGCGTCGATCGGCTCGGCGCCGAACGGACGGGGCTTGACCAGGTCCGTGACGAAGAAGTCGTCTTCATCCTCGGCGGGGTTGCTCAGTGCGGAGCCGACCTTCCTCACGCGGCCGCCTCCTGCCCGAACAGGACGCCGGCCAGCTGGTCGAAGTCCCGGGCCGCACTGTCCCTCGGAGAGAACAGCCGGACCGGCATCCTCTCGGCCACGGTCTCCTTCACCTTCACCGAGGGCCGCACGGGCGCCACGACAGCGTTGGGGAAGTCCTGCGCGAGCTGGAGGGCGGTGGCCCGCATCACGGCCGTCCGCGCCCACTCCGTAAGGACGATCGCCGTGACGTCGAGCTTCGGGTTGTACGAGTCCTGCACCGCGAGGATCGTGCGGTGAATGTCGCTGACCCCGAGCGTCTCCATCTCCCCCGCCTCGGTGGGGATGATGACCCCGTGCGCGGCCGCGAGCGCGGCCACCGTGATGGTGCCGAGCGTGGGGCCGCAGTCCAGCAGGTTCAGGTCGTAGGCGGGACCGTTCTGGATGCCCCGGGCGATCGTCAGCTCCCGGCCCACCAGATCCGAATCCTTCTCCACGCTCCCCAGCTTTGACCCGCTGGGGACGACGTACAGCCCCTTGAACCGGGTCGGGTAGGTGGCCTCTTCGAGCGTGCACGCCTTGTAGAACACGTGGGTCAGCGTCCGCCGGCGCTTCGGGTCGAGGCCCTCGGGATAGACCGGCTCGATCCAGGCCGACAGCCCGGCCTTCTGGGGGTCCACGCCGATCAGCCGGGTCCGCTTGCCCCTGGCCGCGGCTGCCGCCCCCAGCTCGACCGTGGTCGTCGTCTTGCCGACGCCGCCCTTCTGGTTCGCCACGGCGTAGACCCGGGAGGAGTCCATCGGCTGGAACGACGCCGGGACGCGCAGCTGCGCCCGCCACTTGGCCCACGGAGTGGACTCCTCCCAGCCGGTCACCAGCGGGTGGTGCCAGGAGTAGCCCGGGAGCGGGGGGATGCGTACCGACTGCGCGTCTGTGTCCATATCCCCGCACGGTAGCGGCTCGACGCAGCAGTGCGGCCCGCCTCCCCCGGAGACGGGCCGCATGGCGACTGTCATATCGTCAATCTGGACGAGGTAGCCCCCGCCGAGGACCACCCCGCCGCGCCGGAGCACCCGACCCACGCCCCTCTTCACGAGGAGGCCGGTCCGCCCGCTCGACGCGCACGGTCGGCGCCCCCGCGGGCTGCACGTCCAGGACGACGCGGAGCCCGCCCCCTCGGTGCGAGAGCCGGGTCGGCTCACCGGCCTGCAGCGCCGTGCACGCCCGCAGCAGCGGGAGCAGCACCTCCAGGACGTCCTCCCCCAGTTCGCGATCGTCCGTCATCAGCCGTAGCTGGACCATCAGCCCGCCTCCCCTTCTCCCGTGCCGGCCCCGGCGGACGCCAGGGCGTACTCCGACTCGTAGTCACGTCCCATCGACCGGAGCCGGTCGAGGACCGCATGGCAGTCCCCGGCCGCCCGATGCCCGCCATTCAGGGGCTGCCACCGGTTGTTGCCGTGGTACTCCGACCAGTCGCCCACCCAGTCCGAGTACGGGATCATCACGTCCTCGAACGTCATGACGCCCAGCCAGGCCGCAGCCTGTTCCCGGCCCCAGGCCAGGGCCCCCTCCTCCCCGCCATCCAGGGACTCCCGCAGCGCGCGGTCGCGGTAGTGCAGCGTCAGCTCGTGCCGCAGCCGTTCGACGTCGAAGGCCTTGTTGTAGATCAGGCAGCGCTTGCCGTCGAGCACGGTCGTCAGCTGCAACAGCGCGTCCGAGAACCGGGGCTTGCCCGCGAGGTCCGCGTCCGTGATCCCGTGGATCTCCGAGGAGTCCCTCGGCACCGGCTCGCCCGGGTCCAGGAGCGTGTCGAGGAGGACCTCCCCGCTCGACGAGACCACCGCGATCTCCAGGATCCGAGCCTCTTCGTGAAGTCCCGACGTTTCCGTGTCGAGCACGACCACGTCCGGGTCGACCAGCGCGGCCGCCGCCCACCGCTTCCGGTCCTCGGCTGCCCGCAGCTGCTCCTCCCGCCTCTTCTGCTCCTGGCGGTCCCACTCCGCGCGCTGCTCGGCCTGGCGCTGCTCCTCGGCCACCTCACACGGCGCGCACCTCCTCGGCCAGTGCGAGGCCCGGTACCACCCGGTCCGCCCCGTCCCCTGGCTCTTCTGGTAGGCCCGCGCCTCCTTCTTGGAGACCACCTTCACGGCGCAGCCGGCGCACACGGTCACCTTCTCGACCCACGCGACCGCCGCCGCCCGCTGCTCGGCGAGCTGCTCGGCCCGGCACTCGCCGCACCGGCCGTGCGCCGGCAGCGGACGCTCCCTCACGACCCTGCAGCCCCGACAGGTCCGGGCGTCCGTACGGCGCTGCTCCTCCTCGGCCCGGCGCCGGCACACCCCGCACCGCTCCCCGTGGACGATGTGGTCGCGGACCTGCTGGCACGTCGGACAGGTCCGCCGCGCCGCCATCCTGCGCTGGGTCGACGAGGGCAGTGGCCGCATCTTCTCGGCCCCGGCCGGGTCGTAGAGGGCGACGTCCCCGTACTTCCGGGTCCGGATGTACGCGAGTGGGGCCTGGCCCTGCGCCAGCTTGAGCCGCAGATCACCGAGTTGGGTCTGCGTTCGAAGGTACGGCGGTGCCTGGCCCCAGCCGTAGACCGGGACACCGTCGATGTGGCCCCGGGCCTGGCCCTTGGCCACCCGCTCCGGGTCCTGCTCCGTCCGGCTGGACGGGATCTGCTCCGTCACCGCCGCCGTGGTTGTGCTCACTCATGCCTCCCGAAAGAGCGTCGAGGGAATTGAAACCGTAGCAGCAATAAACCCCATTCCGCTATCGTTCAAACATTCCCAGCAAACGAGCGAATGGCGAAAATTGGCCGCTATTAACCGCGTGCGCGCGAAGGTAAATACTAAATGGAGATCCATTGATTTGAGCGGGCGCCGGGTCACTCGTCTGCCGCAGCGGGCCCATACCTGGCCAGTGCTTCGCGGACGATCCGCGGCACCGGATACAGCCGTACGGCGAGCTCGTCGCGCCGCGCCTTCTGCTCGGCGCTCAGCACGAGGCCGGCCCCGACCAGGCCGAGCTCCCGGAGCTCCCGCATCGGCTTCTCGGAGACCCGCCAGGACGCGGTACGGAGCCGCTTGACCAGGTCTGATGGGAGTCCGTAGTTGCGCTGGGCCATGGAGATGCCCATGCTCGGCCCCGGCCAGCGACCCGAGAGCGCGAGCTCCTCCTCCTCATCCGGAGTGAGCGCCCGCCACGGGCCAGCCAGGTCCGGCTCGTCCAGGCGCTGCCCGATGGCACGGGCCACCACGGTCTCCAGGCTTGGCCACTCCGCAGGCCGCATCCGCGCCACGATGATCCGCGCCTGACGCCGGGTGTTTCCCCGATTCTCCAGAGCGGCCAGAGTCGCCTTTTCCTCCATAACCTGCTGCTTTTTCAACAGGTCCAGACGCCCCGCCTGATAGGCGTAGATCATGACGGTCACCGAGGTCTTTTCCATAGAGGCAATCTTAATGGAGATCCATTGATCAGCGGCGGCATGTCCCATTTTTCCCCTTCTCTGGGCGGTGGTTCGCAGAGGGTCGGCAGCTCCTCGGCCCCTGGGGGGCCTGCGGTGCCCCGCCGGGGTGCCCGGTCGCCGCCGGCGGCCGCGGGTCCGTGGGTGTTCTTCAAGGCGGGTTACGTGGCTGATGCCGGGGGTGGTTGCTGTGGCCGCTGCAGCTGCTCGGCCGGGTGCGAGCGCGCTGGGGCGCGCTTTCGTGGGCTGAGGCCGAGGCAGCTTGGAGGAGGGTTCTGCGCGTTGTCGTCTGCGAGGCCGCCCTCGGCAGCATGGGCCAAACGTGCCAGTGCCGTCTGGCAGGGTTTGTCCTGACCTGGAACATGCTTGGGCTTGGAGGCCGCAATGCAGGATGAGGGAAAGCTGATCCTCTCGTACGTGATGGAGGGCAGTGATGACGCGGCGTGGGTGCTGCACCGCGTCGGTGATCACGACCACACGGCCGTGATGGTTGACGGGCCGGACGCCGATGCCGAGGACGAGGCCAAGGCGTGGGCGGCCGAGGAGCTGGAGAGCCTGGGCTACGACGTGGCCGGCCTTGCGTGGACGCCGCACCGCCCTCATCCGTCGGCATTGGTGGACTACTGGGTCGTGGGCCTCCCCGGCGACGAAGAGCAGTAGCCAGCCCGGCCGGGCATGGCAGAGCCCCCGCCAGGAGGAGGGACCCTGGCGGGGGCTCGACGTCCGCGATCACGGGTGCGCGGACGGTCTCGGGGAGGCGGCACGGACGTGCTGGGTGACGTCGTCGAGCCCTCGGTACAGGCCGATGACGAGCCGGCCCCGGTTCTGCGTGTGCGCGACGCTCGGCCGCTTCGGCGCCCGCACTTCCAGGCGCCGGTCGGCATCAGCGACCACGAGGTCCAGGCGCCGCCGCAGGGAGGTCCCCTCGGCGACCTCCTCGACGCGCTCTCGCAGTTGGTCGAGCACCACCCGGGCGTGCCCGGTCAGCTGCAGTGCCATCAGCTCCATGTCCGGCGGTTCCGGCGCCGGAACCTTCGCGCCCCACCGCAGCACCGCGGCCGCGAGGGCCAGCTGCGGCTCACGGTCGAGGGGGAGCCGGTCGAGCAGCCCCTCCGGGTCGTGCACTTCGGCGTGGTGGGAGGCAGTCATGGCCGGGTCCATTCCGGGAGTGAGCTCGATGACGAACTGGCCCCGCTGGAGCAGCCAGGAGCGCTCCGCATTCCAGTCCGCCCAGTGGTAGCCGATGTGGGCGAAGGAGGGCACGACCAGCCCCGTCACGCGCCCGAACGCCACGGACTCCCGGACCTGTGCCCAGCCGCCTCGCAGTTCCGTGTCGTCGCCCAGGCGCCCGGTGTCGAAGATCTCGCAGCCCTCCGGGACGTACCAGCCCCGGCCGGCCACGTACGCCCGCAGGTCGTCGAGGACCAGGTCCTCCGTTCCGGGCACCTCGATGACCGCGTACAGCGCCACCGCGGTTATGGGCGGGAGCGGATCCTCCCCGGTGACCGTGGCGGTGATGGAGTCGGTGCGCGTCGGGACCACAGTGGCCTCCCCGGAGACGGATCTGTCGTTACTCCCAGACAACTCCTCCTCGTACGGGTGAGGTCAGGCCGGAAGATGGGCAGTTTCCGTACGGGGACCGGACAGTTTTGCCATCGGCAGACGTACGGCACGACTAGCGTCACGGCGACGGCCCGCAGCTCCCCGGGAGACGGATGGACAGGCAGCGCAACCACCAGCTCGCACTCCTGATGAAGGAATTCGGCTTTACACACCGCAGCCTGGCCCGCGAGGTCAACACGATCACGGCCCGGATGTTCGGCGAGAGCCACCCCCGCAGCTGTACCGACCGGCACGTCAGGCGCTGGATCAGTGGAGAGGTCCGGTGGCCGTGGACTCGTTACCTTCACGCCTTAGAGCACATCTTCGGCCGTCCACCGGAGGCGATCGGATTCGTCCCGCGAGGGAAGAGCAGCACGAGCCTGGCCGCCCCGCCCCGATGGTCGGACGACACGAAGGAGGGAGCCGTGCACCGACGCAGGTTCATGGTCCTGCCCGCTGCGGCCACCGTCGTTCTCGCGCTGGGGATCGACTCGACCCCGCAGGCCGGACGCCTGTCGATGAGCGACGTCGAGCGCATCAACGCGAGCATCGGCCGCCTGGACGCGCACTTCTTCTCCATCGGCGGAGGCCCGCTCGTCGAGGTCTCCCGGGAGTTCATCGACCGCCTCAGGGTCGCGCTGGACGGCTGTACGTACGGGGACAGGGTCGAGAGGGCCCTGCACAGCGCGATCAGCAGCGTCTACGCGTCCGCCGGCTGGGCCGCCCACGACACGGGCGACAGCACCCAGGCCGCACAGCTGCACACCGCCTCCCTGCAAAGCGCGCTGCTCGCGGGTGACCCCGCGGCCGCAGCCCGAGCGTGGTCGAACTTGGCGTTGCAGGCCCGCACCGAAGGCCGGCATCGTGAGGCCGTCCAGATCACCCGGGCCGCGCTCGACAACCGCCGAGCCCGCCAGAATCCCCACATCGCCGCGCTGCTGCACGCCCGGCTCGCCATCGGCCAGGCCCGCACCGCCGACCGCAATGGGGCCGCCCGTTCCCTGCTCGCCGCCGAGCAGGCGTACGACCGCATCAGCCCCGGCACCCCGGCCCCGGCCTGGCTCGACTTCCTCTCGCCCGCCGAGCTCTCCGGACTCGCCGCCCTCACCCACCAGGCGCTGGGCCGGTACGACCACGCCGAGGCCGCCACCGCCCGCGCGCTGGAGATGCTCCCGGCCCCGATGCGCCGTCAGCGCACCCTGTATGGGGTCCAGCTGGCAGAGCTGCAGCTCGTCCAGGGCGAACGGGGCCAGGCGGCCGCCACCATCGACCGGCTGACCTCCGCAAGCCTCGACAGCCGGCGCATCACGGACCGCATCATCGCCGTCCAGCGCGCCCTCACCGCCTAGGAGCCCGCCGTGACCACCGGCATCGACATCCAGCACTACACCCACCACCAGGCCGCCGAACTCCGTCCGCTGCTGCTCGACGTGTACGCCGAGGTCTACGCGGAGGCCGCGGCCACCGACCCGTTCGCGTCCGTCGAACGGTTCGGCCAAGGCCTCGACGGCTGGAGCGGACGGCCGGGGTGGACGTGCGTGGTCGGTTACGACGAGGACCACCAGGCCGTGGGCTACGCCTACGGCGCCCCACTCCCGGCCCGCGCCCCGTGGTGGGGCGGACTCGTCACCGAGGTCCCCCCGGACGTCGTCGAGGAGACCGGGCACCGTACGTACGCGCTCAGCGAGCTGATGGTCCGCGTCCCGTGGCGGGGGACCGGCACCGCGAAGGCCCTGCACGACGCCCTGCTCGCCGGACGGCCGGAGGAGCGCGCCACGCTGCTCGTCGACCAGGACCACCCCAAGGTCCACCGGCTCTACTCGGAGTGGGGCTGGACCACGCTCGGCGACCTCCGCCCCCGGATCGAGGGTGCCCCCTTGTTCCACGCCATGCTGCTCCCCCTGTCCTGACCTGCCCGGACAGCTATCTCCCACGGGAGATGGGAGACCTGATTACCCCATGCGCATGGGTCATTGGGTGGAGGTTCAGACGAAGCGGCTCCGCCGGGCCCTCTCTCGGAGGGGGTGGGGGACCGTGGGGATCTTGAGGTGAGTGGGTGGTGGGGGTGGGGACGGGTCGCGGTGCGGCCCCCTCCTCGACCGGGCCCCGGAGGGCAGCACAGCCCGCGCCGGGGGGCAAGGCCAAGCCGCTACGCGGTCGGCTACGCCGAGCCTTGCCCCCCAACACGGCCTGTACGGGCGCAAGCGCGCCCGATCGAGGAGGGACCCACCCCGCTCACGGGGTCCCGTACGGCGAAGCACGCCGCCAGCCAAGGCCCGGACGCCCCCCTCGACGAGGGCTCGACGCATCCTCGCGAGGGTTCGATCACCCCAAATGCCCGACTCCTGCCCCGGAGTGGCCCGCCACCCGCCCGACTCCCCAGCCCTGGCCGACCGGTACGGCCCGCCGCCGGACAGGCCGGGAGAACCCGCAGGTCACGCCGGATTCGACGAGGGCTCGACGAGGGCTCGTCGTCTGGATCTAGGACCTAGGAACTAGGAGCAGTACCTACGGGGCCGCCGCCGGCGCCCGCGCCCGCCAGGTCCTCCGCCGAACTCAGCCGAAAGTGTCCGGGCCAGCGGCTACGGTGCGTCTGTGGCGATCAACGGGGCGGATACAGCACCCGGGACCGCGCTGCTCCTGGCGGCCGCTCCCGAAGGCAAGAGCAGGTTGATGGACGCGGGGAGCGTGATTCCCTCGCTCGCCGCCGTGCCGCCGAGCGCGTGGACCGGCACGGCCGCCGCCACCGTCATCGAGCTGGACAACCCCGCCGACCCGCAGGCCGTCCTGACCCGCGTACGGGCCGCGGCCGCCGCCGGGGGCATGCTCACCGTGCTGCTCGTCGGCCAGCTGCAGCTCGACAGCAAGCAGAAGGCCCTGCACCTGGCACTCGCGCGCACCACGCCAACGACGATGCGGTACACCGCGATCCCGTGGGCATGGCTCGTCCAGGAGCTGCAGCAGCGCCGCCCGGACACGACAACGCTCTTCGTCGACCTGGTGGCGGACGCAGGGGCCTGGCAGCAACTGCTCAACGAGCCGCTCGTCCTCCCGGTCACGGCCCGGGTCTACGGAGTCATCGCCCCGGCACCCGGGCGCCGGCGCACCGCCGAGCCCCGGTACACCCACCACCTGGCCCAGATCCTGCGCACCGGCTACCGGCCCGGCCCGGACCAGCTCCACCACGAGGCCGCCCGCCGCTCCGGCGCCGACAGCGCACTCGTACTCCGGCCCGAGCACCCCGCAACACCCGCCACAACGGCCCCTCTCGCGGCCCCACGCCCGGCCCCGGCACCTTTCCCGGCCCCCGCCCCCGCGCGCCCCGTGGCCGCCGCCCCCGCGCTCCCGGCCCCGTCGCCGGTCCCGGCCCCCGCGCCGCCCGCGGCCGCTGCTCCGGCAGCCGCGGTCCCCCGGCCCGCCCCGGCACCCGCGCCGCCCGTCCTGGCCGCCCCCGCCCCGGTGCCCGCGCCTCCGGCCCCGTTCCGGCCGGAGCACACCTACGCCGCACCAACTCCCCCCGCGGCCCAGGTACGGCCGCCCGCGCCCGTCGCCCCTCACCCGGCCCGGCCCACACCGCCGCCCGCAACCACCGTGGTCACCGCCAGGGTTCCGAACCCGACCCCGTCCCCGGCGCCGAGGCCGCCCGCCGGCCCTCCGGTACACGTACCCCCGGCCCTGGCCCCGGCGCCGCTCCCGGCGCCACCGCCGCCGCGCGAGCAGCGCACGGTCTCGCCCGTCTACGTGCCCAGCGTCGCGCAGGTCCCCGTCGAGGACGACCCGCACGCCCGGATCGCCGCCCTGGCACAGGCCGGACGCCACCAGGAGGCCGTCGCCCTGGCGGCCGCCGCCGAACAGCGCGCCGTCCAGACCCTCGGCGCCGACACGTTCGCCGCCGTCCACTGGGTCGAGGTCCGCGCCCACCTGGCCGCGGCCGCGCAGGACCCGGCCCAGTCCTGCGCGTTGTGGCTCCAGGCGGCCCAGACCCGGCTCGACACGCTCCAGCAGGCCCCCGACGCATTCGACGTCGAGGGCGCCGTCGACCGGGCACACCACCAGTGGGACCAGATCCGCGACGCCGCCGGCGCCCGCCGCCTGGCCCCGCAGCTCGTCGCGCAGCGCCGCAGGGTCCCCGGACGTCAACGCGCTGCCCTCGATGCCATCCAGCGGAAGCTCGAACGACTGCAGGCCATCTGACCTGCGCTATTTCCCCCACGGACATGCTTCAACGTTGAAGCATGTCCCCCCTGCACCGTTCGAGAAGGGCCTGTCCGCATCGGGACGTAGGGTCCAGACATGCCCCGCCACCAGCGCCACCCCATATCCCGCATGACGGGACGTCACACCAGAATCCCCACCCGCCACACGGGAATTCTCCCGAGACACGCGCAAATAGTTGAAACAACTGCCCCAGTTGCGGCTAAGATCGCTTGCATGGCAACAGCACGAGGCACGGCACACCCCAAGACCACCAATTTCAATGGTGGTCGGGAGATGCGTGCCACGGTCGTGCTCAAGGCTGGCGAGACATCCCGTGTCCACTACGAGGAACTCGTCAAGCACATGGGTGTCTCCGGAGCAGAAGTGCTCCGCGAGGCGCTCGCCGAGCTGCACCAGAAGCTGCTTCCCCAGCAGCAGGCGCAGCAGAAAGATCCCGAACATGCAGAAGACCCTGGCTTCCCAGCCAGGGCCTCTCGTGTTTAAGGGGGACCTCGAATCCCTCCCCAGGGAGAGGTCCCATCGCTTCACCGAACAGTTGATGCAGTTGCTGTAAACACCGGCTGACTTCGAATCAGCCACCCACCCACAACCAGGGACGAACGAGCGCCAACTCGATCGGCTCCCAGAAACGAGGAGGCCACCAAAGAACCCACAAAAGACCAGGTCAGAGCCGGTTTCCCGACGCTTTTTCAGGCCCTCCGCGAAGAGGTGGGTCCGGTTTTTTGTTGCCTTTAGACCCCAGAGGTGGTGTCCCCATCGTAGCGGACAGCTGCGGTGTCAGCCCAGTGCGCCCAAGTCCCGGTGTGTCAACGGAGTTGGTCGCTCACGGCGTGTCACGTACGGATGTAGAGCCCCAGGACGGCCCCGTGCTCGTCCTGCGCGCCCCCGTGCTCCGCCTCAGGACCTGGTACCGGATCGCCGAGATCCTGCAGTACCGCGGGATGCTCCCCGAGACGAAGTTTCGCCTGGCCAAGTTCCTGAACAACCAGCGGCTCGACCCGCAGACGGGCCGCGTAGAGGGCCAGTACGACACGGACCGGGTGGACGGGGGAGTCGCCCTGTCCGAGCGCTACGCCTGGCAGTTCAAGGTGGGCACGGATCGTTTCTGGGACGACCTCAAGGGCCTTAAGGCGTACGGCCTGGCCGAGCGGCTCGTCGCGCCGGCCCCGGGCCGCCTGGCGGTCTACGGCCTGTGTCTGCGCGCCGATGCTATCCCCTCCGACCTGCCCGAAGACCTCATGCGCGAGCTGCGTGTCTGGGACCTCCCCGAGGCCGAGGACGAGTTCGAGGACGCCGCCTACGGCCGTCTGACGGCCCGCCCGGCCCCGGCCGTCGAGCCCATGGTCGTGAGCGGGAAGGCGAGCCCCGAGACGCAGCAGCTCATCGACGAGCTGGCCGCCGCTCCCCGCTGGGAGCACCCGGCCGACAGCCCCGCCGCCGCCGTCGCCCAGACGATCCGCACCGAGTGGATGCGCTCCACCCGCGCCGCCGACGCCTGGCCCGGCTGGGAGCCCGTGGAGACCACCCCCGCGGCCCTGGTGGCCCCGGCCGCGCCGAAGCCGAGCCCGGCCCCCGACCTCCGGTGCATCGCCGTCGCCGACCGCGACCGCGCCGCCGAGATGACCGCCCGAGTCCACCGCCTGATGGCACTTGGGGTTAATGGCAAACCGTCCCCTCTATACGCGAAGGGCTTCTCACAACTAGTTGGTTTTTCACCTACCGGTAGTAGTGGGCTGATCTGGTCGGAAAGGATGGAAACAGCAGAAACGACGCCTTCGGCGGCAACTGGAAAGAGGACCGGCCAGGCGTTCGGAGATGACGTCAGCGACGTCGCCAGGAGCGTCATGCGCCGCGTGTGGCACTCCTGGCGGGCCCAACTCGGCCGTGGGGTGGTGTTTCTGCCTACCGGCACGCCGGAGGAACTCAGCCGGTCGGTCACGGGAGATTCCTGGTCTGACCTGCACCGCACGGTGACCATCGCTCTGCGCCGGTCGACCGAGTCGGAGCTCGTCGAGCTGCTCACCAGCAACGTCGTCCAGCGCGACAAGTGGGGGCGTGTCACGTTCCAGGCCGAGAGCATGGGCCGCCTGGCCGCGTGGCGTCTGTGGCGGCTCATCAACTCCCGGAAGAACGCCCACGGCTACGGCCGCCGCCGCGAGGTCAAGGTGGCCGCCCATGTCGAGGCGTGGGACGAGCTCAGCTCCGCCCAGGTATTCCGGATGCGGTCCCGCGCCGAGCAGGAGCGCCAGGAGGAGAACCGCCACGAGGCCGCCCGGGTCGAGCTGGCCCTGGCCGAGCGTGCCGACCGGCGCGAGCGCTGGGGCCTGCACCGGTTCGAGCAGCCCGAGGTCCGGACGGACTGGACCCGCGAGCCCGAGCACGTCCACCAGGAGCAGCAGGAGGAGCACCAGCGCCTGATGGAGCGGCCCACGTTCTCCTCGGCGGAGACCACCCACCGGGCCGCCCTGGCCAAGGCCCGTGCCGAGAAGGCCGCGCGCAAGGCCCGCAGGGCCCTCGGCCACGGGTGAGCACCAGGACCACGCCGGTACGGTGACCGAAAGGCCGGGGCCGTCCAGGTCCACCGGCACGAGGGAGGGGAGCAGGTCATGACGCTGGCCGTACTGATGAGCCCGGAGGTCGAGCAGGCCCTCGGCCCCCAGGTGGCGATCCAGGCCCGCGCCGTCACCGAGGGCAGGTGCATCGAGTGCAGCCGCTCCCTGGCCGGCACCGTCAACGTCGTGCTGGGGCAGAGCCAGACCATGGACGCGGGCAGCGTGTGGTTCGTCCACGCGGACTGTGCGCCGTCCCGGATCGTCCCGCTCAACGCGGAGGCCACCGCCGCGATCGTGCAGCCGGCGGACGGGTACAGCATGACGATCGCCGCCGCGATGGTGGACGGAGCTCCCGCGCTCGTCTCCCGGCTCGTCATGACCCCGGTCACCACCGCCGGGCCCGGGTCCGAGCCGCGCAGCATCTTCATGGAGTCGCTCTTCTCGGACGGGTTCTCCCTGATCACCCCGGCCGGGATGGACGCCCCCGTGCTCCCGGAGTGGATCGCCGTGTTCAAGCCCCACGGTCGGGACCTGCAGCTCGTCATCCTCACGCCCGAGGGCAGCATCTACTTCCAGGGGATCCTGGCCAAGCCGATGCCCGGCTGGGTCAAGGCCGTACTGGCCCAGCGCCAGGTGCTGCTCCTGGCCGGAGACATCCCCGGACGCCACGACGACGAGCCGGAGCAGGTGCGCGAGGCCCTGGCCGCCGCCGCCAGGAACGGTCAGCTGGCCGGCGCCCGCGTCGCGGCGGGCCGCCCCTCGGACTTCGGACTCGCCGAGTAGGCCGTCAGCCCCGCACGAAGCCCGCGACCATCGCGACCGCGAGGAACGCCAAGACGACCCGTAGGGTCCACTTCCGACCCAGCACCTTGAACAGCAGCACGACCATGTGGGCCCCCTGAATCGACGTCAGGGGGCCCATTGTCGAGCAGCCCGCGACCCGGTGGCAGGGCTTACCGCACGATCCGGCCGAGATGTTCCCCGCGGCCGCCGCCGGAATTGGCAACAGGCAACCCCACGAACCACGTGGCGCCCGAGCCCCGTTGGCCCGACCGTAGGGCCATGCCCCAGTTGCAGATCGTCAGCTTCGGCTACGGGCACTCCAAGCCCCGACCCAGCTGCGCCCTCATGTTCGACGCCCGCCACCTCACCGACCCGTACCTCGACCCCGCCCTGCGCGACCTCGACGCCCGCGACCCCCGCGTGCAACGGGCCGTGATGCGCACGCCCGGCGCCCCGGCCCTGCTCGGCGCGATCGTCACCGCCGCGTACCAGCTGCTCGCCCAGGCCGCCCCCGCCGACACCGTGACCATCGCGGTCGGATGCGGCGGAGGTCGCCACAGGGCCCCAGTACTGGCCTCCCAGGCCGCCGCGCACATGGACCACCTCGACGAGCTCCGCGTCCAGGCAGTCCACCGCGACCTCGACGAGCAGCTGCTCCCCGCCGGCACGGGCGACCGCGCGGCGTAGGGCAGACTCACGTGGTGCCCCGGCGGTGCTGGCTACGTCCGGCCGATGCTGCCCGCCGCCGGGGCCGTCCCCTATATAAGGGGAGCGGCCGCCCGGCGCCCGACCGGACGTGGCCGACGAAGGAGCCACCGTGACCCGCCAGACCGGCGTACTGATCTACCAGTTCGTTCGTGACCGCCTCGACGACCAGCGCGACGAGCAGCACCCCCACGGCCACCAGGCGTACGTGGACGCGTACGGCAAGGCCCACGACCTCGACAAGGACCACGCCAACGCAGTGGCCGCCGAGGACACCACCGAGGCTGAGCGGATCCTGCAGGAGCTGTACGGGATGGCCGACGAGTGGAAGCACCACCCCGACTACCCGCCGGCCCCCGCCGTTCCCCCGGTCGCCTGACCGTCCACCCGCTGCCAGCACGTCAGTCGTCGAGGTCGGTATCGTCCTGTCCCAGGTTGTCGACGTACTCCTCGTACAGGGTGTCGGCTTCGTCGAAGGTGTCGGTTTCGGCGACCTCCCGCGATGCGTTGTCGTCGTACGTCACGGCCCACTTCTCTTCGCCGGTGCCCGGCGCCAGGTAGCTGACCAGCCGCATCGTGTTGACCGGCAGTCCGCTGTAGCCCAGGCCCTGGTGCTCGTGGAGCACCGACGTCCGCCGCTGCTCTTCCAGCAGGTCGAGGACAGCGTCGGCGTAGTCGCGATCGACGTCCGAGGCGCGGTGGGCGGAGGTGATGGTGCGCATGCTGCGTGCCTTCTGCCAGGGGCGGCGCGGGGCCGCCCGGTCCGGGGTGAGCTCGCGACGCGGACGCCGTACCCGCGTGAGCGGGTGGAGCTCTGTCTCTGCGGCGGATCGCCACGGACTCCCGCATGGGCAGGGAAGGTCAGTTCCCTCACCCTAGCCCGGGATCACCCGAGCGGGAAATGCTCTCTGCTCCGTTCCTACCTGGCCCCCGATCCCCGAGAGCCGTACCGGGTTCGGGCGGTAGACGAGTAGCGTCGACACCAGCGACGAGGAGGTCACCGTGACCGCACAGCCCGACCACCAGGCCGCCCGGCCCGGCTTCACCCCGCCCATGAGCACGCTCGCCGAGCTCCGTACGGCACTGTCGACGTGGGGCTTCCCCGGGGACCGGGAGAAGTTCGAGGCGGAGCTGGACGCCGCCGACCTCGACGACCTCACCCAGGTTCGCGAGCTCACCCAGGCGTACCGGCACCGGGTCCTGCTCCGGTACGACGCCCAGGCGATGGCCGCGCTCGCCCGTCCGACCGCCGACGTCGAGGCCGAGCTCCGCCGCAAGCTCGAAGAGGCCGGCGCCCAGTGACCCACGCGTTCTACTCCGACAGCGCGGAGAAGATCCGGATCGAGCTCAGCCGGACCGAGCAGGCCGCCGTCGAGTCCGTACGCCGCGCGCTCGAAGTCGACCCGGAGCAGGGCCGGGGCCTCCCGGACGCCGACCCCTACTCGGAGTCGTACGTCGTCGAGCTGCTGCCCGAGCAGACCGGCGGCCGCGGAATCTCCGTGGTCTACCGCTACAGCCAGGACCTCGATGCCCTGCTCATCCTGTGGCTCATCGCCGGACCGTAGAACGGCACCGTACGTACGAAGGCCCCGCGAGTTGAGCGCGGGGCCTTCGCCATGTACGGACATCCTAGGTTCCCGCGACAACTCAGGTTGTCGGCATCTATGGTTGTCGTATGACGACGCGAGAACTCGCCGAGGCCGAGCGCGACCAGCTCCGCCAGGCCCTGCACAAGGCCCTGCAGCCGTTGCGCGACACCGTGTACGAGGAGATGAGGAAGGGCCGCCCGGACGAGGCGGAGGAGGTCCTGGACCTGGCCCGCCCGGAGGGCCCGCTCGCCCTGCTCGCCGCCTGCAAGTACGCGGACGAGGAGCTCGACGTGATGGCGGAGAGGCTCGCCCGTGCCGCCGGGGCCGCCGGGGCCAACTACGCCGAGCTGGGAGCCGCGTGGGGGATCTCCCGCCAGGCCGCCCGCAAGCGCTGGCCCGGCGCGGTGAGCGCCGTCAACGAGAGGGCGAACAAGGAACCCGTCCACTTCGAGGCGTTCGGCGGGGAGGCCCGGGTGGCCTTCCACCCCGAAGAAGGGGGCTGGTGGTGGATCGCCACCGCCGCCAACCGGCAGCACGCCGAAGCACCCGAGGACGCCTCTTACGACACCAGCGAGGAGGCCGCGGCCGCCGCCGGCGCGTTCCTCGCGGCGAACGCAATCGGGGCGGTGGCCGCGATCGAGGCGGCCGGGTAGACAGCTCCGACAGTCAGGCCCCGCCCACCCCGGCGGGGCCTGACCCGCTCCCAGCACAGGGGCCGGAAAGGGCCATCGGGCACCGGACGGGGCCGATAGCTTGGCCGCCATGACGACCACCCAGATTCCCCCGCGCGGCAGCGGCGCCTACCAGCAGACGATCTCCCAGGCCGCCGCCGCGTTCTACACCTCCCGTGACGGGGCCGACGACGGGCACGGCGCAGAGCTGCTCAAGCTCATCACCCTCGGGTACGGGGCGGAGGGAGTCTTCGACCTGTGCACCTACCTCACCCTCGTCGCCAACCAGCTGGCCAAGCCCGGACTGCGCGACGCCGCCGGCCGCGTCGACCTCGACCTGCTGCTCGAAGGGCCCGGCCATGTCGACGAGGAGGTTGCGGTGCTCGCCGCCCGCGTGGGCAAGAAGGTGACGGAGGAGGGCCGGTACATGGTCGAGGCGATCGGCAGGTTCCGCCCCGTGCTCCAGGAGGCCGTCAACCTCACCGAGCCCGACAAGACCCTTTGGAAAGCCGTGCGGGACAAGCTCACCTCCCACGGAGCCGCCCCCAGGGACGCGGCGGTCTGCGCGACGCTGGTGTTCTCCATGGTCGAGGCGATCGGCAGGATCGAGGCCGCCCAGCCGCGTGGATGAGCCGAGCCCAGACTGCGAACCTCGGCCCGGAGTTGTGTACACAATGGCTCCCGTGAACGAGCGTGGGATCCGCGAGGCGCGGGCACAGCTGGCCGACCTGGTGACCGCCGCAGCCCTCGGCAAAGGCACGGTCATCACCAAGCACGGCCGCCCCGTCGCGGCCCTGCTCCCGCCGGAGGCCGCCGAACTCTGGGAGCGCCACCAGCTCTACGTCGCCGAGCGGGACCGGCGCCAGGCCGCCGCCGACGAGCGCGACAGCCGGCGCGAGGCGTGGGAGAGCGAGACCGTCCACCCGGTCGCCGCCGTCATCCGCTACCAGGGCCACCCCGGCAGCGACGATCCGCTCTACCTGCCCGAGGCCGACCAGGTGCCCCGGCCCCGCCGCGAGCTCCGCGCCCTGGTCGAGCATCTGCGTCCCGACTACAAGTCGTGGATGTACGAGGCGTGGTACGAGGACGATCCGCGCCGGCCCAGCCCCGACAGCGCACGCTTCCGCAACACCGCCCGCCACCGGTACGACTGGTCGGACCAGGCGGGGAACAACGTGCTGCACCTCCTCGACGCCGAGGGGGCCACGCTGGCCCGCGCCGAGTACGACGGCCCGGTGTCGATCCCGGGTGACCCGGACGAGCCCGCCGCCACCTTCTGAGGGTCGCGGGCTACTTCGTGTTCGACGTCAAAAAACCATCGTTTGATGACGGGTGTCGGTCGGGGGTCCGAATCACCCCGACGCGCCGTCAAAAACCCCGTCAAAAACCCGAAGCTTCAACAACCCCCCGATGACCCTTTTCTGAGAGGATCGCCCG
>NZ_JBYQMC010000005.1:0-38891 GCF_057834205.1 Streptomyces sp. GL_148
ATGCATCCCACAGCGCAGACCGTACAGCTCCCCCCGCTCCCCGATGACCTGGCGTTCCTGGACGTCGTCACCGAGTGGGACGACACGGTGGCCTTCCAGGACTGGAAGCCCCAGGTCCTGGTCCCCGCCACCTTCCGGCCGGCGGCGGCGCCCCGCGTCATCGCCCTGGCGAACCAGAAGGGCGGCGCCGCGAAGACCACCAGCACGGTGGAGCTGGCGGCCGCGTGGGTCGCCATGGGCTACCGCGTCCTGGTCATCGACGCCGACCCGCAGAAGGCCGCCCTGTCCGCGTGGCTGCTCCCGCTCTACCCCCAGGGCATGCCGCAGCACACCCGGAAGAACCTGACGGACGTGTTCTTCGCCGAGGCCACCCTGGCCGAGGCCGCGCACCCCACCCGCTTCAAGAACCTCTGGGTGGTCCCCTCGGGCGTGAAGCTCGGCCGGGTCGAAGCGGAGCGCCCCGTGGGCGCCGAGACGTGCCTGCGCGCCGAAATCGAAAAGCTCCAGGACCGCTTCGACGTCGTCCTGATCGACGCCGGCCCCACCCTCGGCCTGCTCACCGTCGCGGCCATGACCGCCGCCGATGACATCGTGGTCCCGACCCTGGCCGGCGGCCTGGACGCCAAGGGCGTGAAGGACCTGAAAGCCACGCTGGGTCATGTCCAGGACCGGCTGAATCCGAAGCTGTCCGTACGCGGGGTGCTCATCTCCGCGTGGGAAAAGACCATCCTGGCCCGGGAGATGGCCACCGTGATGGCCGCTGAGTTCCCCGACGCCCTGGTGGCTCCCATCCGCCGGTCCGTCCGTGTCGGTGAGGCCCCCACCGCGAACGAACCCACCCGCCTGTACGCGACGTCCGCGCACCCCGTGCGCGACTTCGACCAGGCCGCCCGGCTGCTCCTCCCCGCGAAGGCGGCCTGACCCGTGGCGACGAAGCGAGCGTCCATGCTCACCGCGGACCAGGACGACGATACCGAGGGGTACGACTACGACCCCGCGGCGGCCGGCACCAGCCTGGGCGCCGCGGGCCAGGCCGACGTCGAAGTGGTCGACGCCGAACTGGTCGATGACGAAACCGAAGGCGCGTACGCCGCCGCCCTGGTGGCCGCCGCCGGCACCCGCGTGCCCACGGTCGCCGACCCGTTCCACGCCGTTCTCCTGGACCCGGACACCGTCACCGGCACGCCCGAGGAGCAGCTGGCCACCGTCGAAGCGGCCATGGACCGGGCGAAGGCCACCTACGGGTCCAGCGCCCGCGCCGCGAAGGTCCGCCTGGCGCTCGAACTCGGCACCGCGCTGGACATCGTCCTGGGCCGGGATCTCTACAAGACGGCCGGGTTCTCCAGCGTGGAGGCGTACGCCGATGCCCGGCACAACATCGGCCGCTCCCACGTGTACGGACTGATCGGCGACGCGAAGCGCCTGCGCGCCATCGAAGCGGCCGGACTGTCCAAAATTTTGGACACTCCGCTACTACCCTCCCACGCTCGGGTCCTCGGCCCGCTCCTGGAGCTGGAGGGCGGCGCGGAGATGGCGCGGGAGGTCCTGGCATCCGTCAAGACCGAGGGGAAGAAGCCGACCGCGCAGGGCCTGGAGGCCACCGTGAAGCGCCTCGGGTACGTCCCCCCGCAGGTCGATGACGGCGCCCCCGAGGTCGAGGAGCAGGAACTGGGCGACCAGGTCCAGGACCTGCTGGCCGAGCTGGAGGCCGCCGCGAAGCGCCTGGCGAAGAAGTCGGCGGTCCTCCCGGCGCGTTGCACCCAGGTGGCCACCAACCAGACGAAGGCCATGGCCGCCCGGCGGGAGATCCTGGCCGCGCTCACCACGGTGCGGAAGAACCTGACCGCCGACGGCCAGGAGCAGGCCGGCGCGTAGCCCCGGACGCGAACGGGCCCCCTCCCAGCAGCGTGGGAGGGGGCCCGTTGCCGTACGTCTACAGCGCGTCCAGGTAGCTCTGGACGGGGCCGGCCAGCTCGGCGTAGAAGTCGATGCGGTCCTGGGCCTGGAGGACCTGCGCGCACACGGTCAGCAGGCCGGTGCGCGCCTCGGGCCGGTCCAGGACTGGGGCCAGCTCGACCCGGACGCGGGCGGCGGCCTCGGGGGTCAGGAGCGCGTACACGTACAGGGTGGCGGCGTCGTACCCGTACGGGGCGCGGCCCCACCCTTCCCAGTCCAGGACGTGGGGGCCGCGGGTGATGTTCGCCCAGTGGAGGTCACCGTGGGCCGTTGCCCATGTGACCGTGTCGACCCGGTGGCCGGTGAACTCGGGGACCACGCGCCGTAGGTACTCCTCCCGGACCGCGTCCCGATCGGTCGGCGCGGGGACGTCGGCCAGGACTTGGAGGGCATCCACCATCGTCTTCCACCAGACCCCGGGGAGCCCGGGGTCCACGTCCAGGACGGGGCGCGGGGAGACCATCGGGTCCGGGGCGAAGGCGTACAGCTCGGCCCGGAACGCGTACCCGCCCTCGGTCCAGTCCCGGACGTGGAGCAGCTCGGGGCGCGGCACCGCCGCCGGGAGGGCGCGGGAGGCGTACGGGCCTTCCCACAGCTTCCCGCCCTCGGTGCCGGCCTCGGCGCAGACGACGCGAAGCCAGTGCGGGCCGGCGGCCGCCGACAGGGTCCGGCCCCGGTACCCCCACACCCCCGTCCCGGCGACGGCCAGGCCGAGCTGGTCGGCGGCGTGCTGCTGGGCGGCCAGCATCCGCTCGGCGACCGCGGGGGCGGGGGTCTCGAACATGGGCGGTCCTACCTCGGGTGAGCGACGAAGGCGGCGTCCCTGGATACCAGCTCGGTGGCCAGTGCCGCGACCTGTTCGACGTCCAGCCCGGACCGGGCGGCCAGCTCGGCCAGGGTGAGGCGGGCCCCGGACACCAGGGCCTCCAGCGCGGGACGGACGGAAGGGTGGAACTCCCATTCGTGCCCGGCGGCGCGCAGCACCACGGCACCGTCGGCACCCTCCAGCGCGGCCCGGGCAGTGGTGAGCGCCAGGACCAGGCCGCCGTCGGCGGGAACGGGCCCGAGGTACGGGAGGGACGGCACGGGACGGCCGGGATCCCGGGCGTCCAGGGAGGCCGCGAACTCGGCGACCACGTGGGGGTGGAGCGCCTCGGACACCTCCTTCCGCAGCTGCTCGGCGTACGCCTCCCGTGCGGCGGGGCCGGCCACCGTCGGCACCCCGGCGCGCACGGTGGGGGAGTGGAGCAGCTGGCCGGCCAGCCACACCAGGAGATGGTGGCCGGTGGCCGGGGCCAGTCCGCACGTGAGGTGAAGGGACCGGCCCTGGGTGGCGGCCACGGCGTGCCACCAGCCCCGGGGCAGGTACAGCATGTCCCCGGCCTCCAGCACCACCTCGGCCACCGGCGGCCCGTCCGGCTGCTCGGGCGCTTCGACGTCCAGCCGGAGCGGGTCCGTGCGGGTCGCCCCGTACAGGTGCCAGCGCTTCGCGCCCTCCAGCTGGACCACCACCACGTCGTGGTCGTCCCAGTGGACGCCGAACGCCTCGGTGGGGTGCCAACTGGCGTACAGGTTGGCCTGGACGTCCGTACGGAAGTGCCGTTCCAGCGCCTCGGCCAGGGCCTGGACGCCGGGGTGGAGCTTGTCCACCGCGTCCAGGACCAGGGAGGCCCCGGCGGTGATCTGCGCGGCCAGGCCCGAGGGTTCGACCCGGTGGCGGACCTCGGCCCGCTTCGTGACCGACGTGTGCAGGTACTCGTACGGCGGGACCTGCTCCCCGTCACGGAACAGGCGCAGGCGCGGGGCGTCCAGCCGGTGGCGGGCCACCAGGTCGTTCAGGTCATCCCACGTGAACAGGCCGCGCAACCCGGTGGCGGCCTGTGACCAGTGCTGGAAGGAGCGGCCGAAAGCCCCGGCGAGGAAGTCCCCGCCGAGGCTACGGACCGCCGCGTCAATCGCGGTGGTCATGGTCGGCGGCCGTTAGTCGTTGCCGTCGCCCTTGCCGGTCCCGCCGCCGTCGGGCGTCCGGGTCGCGGCCCCCTTGATGGAGCGGCTGGAGATGAGCAGCTTCATGGCGTTCTCCTTCGGTCGGTTCGGATGGAGCTGGACGGCGCCCGCCGCCCCCAGGCGAGACGGGCGCCAGGTACACCTCGGCGGCCCCGCGGTCGCCCCGGGGAGGGGCCGGAACCGCTTCGGTGTGATGACCAGTCAAGGGCCTGCGCCCGCCCACCAGGAGGGGCCATCCTGTAGGTCTCGGTAGGCCCGTGTAGGTCAGGGGGGCGACGTGCAGGCGGCGACGATTACGGACCGGATCCGGGCGGCGTGCGGGGAACGCGGGTGGGGTCCGTCCAAGCTGGCCCGGGAGGTCTCCCTGGCCGCCGGCCGTGGACCGGACGGCCTGGAACGGCAGTACGCCCGCCGGTGGCTGGCCGGGGAGCGCAGGCCCTCGGCGGCGTTCTGGCTTCCGTACGTCGTCCAGGTCTTAGCCCTTGACCAGGAGCAGCGTCCCGAATCGGTGAACTCCCCGCCGGGCCCGGCCGATACCGTGGCAGGAGTCCTAGCCCTGGGGAGGAGTGACGTGGAACGCCGCACGATCCTGGCCGCCACGGCCGCGTTCGCTCTGTCCGCGCTCAACCTCCCCGACGCCGAGGCCGTCACCCGCCGGGTGACCACCGCCCCGGCCGGCGCGGTCCGGGTCGGCGCCGGCGACGTCGCCGCCGTACGGCAGATGACCCGAGCCCTGGGCGACGCCGCCGCCGAGTACGGCGGCGCGCACGCCCGCCCGATGGCCGTCCAGTACCTGACCTCCCAGGTGGGCCCGTGGCTCGAAGGCCGGTACACCGAAGCCGTGGGCCGCGACCTGTTCGCCGCGGCCTCCCAGCTGGTCCACCTGTGCGGGTGGATGGCCCAGGACGAAGGCGGTGACGACCACCACCAGGGCCTGGCCCAGCGGTATTACGCGCACGCCTTCGCCCTGGCCGAGGAATCCGGGGACGCCGAGCTGGCCGCCACCGCGCTGCGCGGGATGGCCACGCAAGCTATCGACCTCGGCCCGCGTGGCCGGGCGGTGGCCCTGCGCCTGTCAGAGCGGTGTGTGGAGTACGCGGACCGCCTGGACGAACCGAAGGCCGTTGCGTACTACCAGACGACCCTGGCGGACGCCGCCGCCCTGGACGGGGACCAGCGCCTGGCACGCCGCGCCCTGGCCCGGTCCCAGCGCGCCATCGAGCAGGCCGCCGAGGCGCCGGGGGAGTCCTGGGCGTCGCACTTCTCCACCGGCCGGTGGGCGCATCACTCCGGCATGATCCTGGCCCGCCTCGGCGACCTGGACGACGCCCGCGAACACCTCCAGCACGCGCTCGACGTCCACGGCCTGGACCGCCGGCGGTCCCGCGCCATCGTCCTGGGCGACCTCGGCCACGTTCACCTTCGCCAGGGCGACCTGGACGGCGCGGTGGCCACCTGGGGCCAGTTCATCGACTGTGCCGAAGGAGTCCAGTCGGTGAAGATCACCGACGCGCTCACGGACATGCGGGTCCGCCTGTCCCGGCACAGCAGCGCGGAAGGCGTCGCCGAGCTGGACGGCCGGGCCACCGTGCTGCTGGAGTCCCGCCCCGAGTGACGCACCCGTGACGACCGATGACGCACTCATGACGCACTCCGCGGGTGAGTGCGTCACACGTCGTCACTTGCTCTGACCTGCGGTTTCGCTCCCCAGGCCCGTGCGAATGACGACGATGACGCACTTTCCCCCTATCTCTTCACTTCATCTCGGTACCCATCCCGTCCTCCAGGGCTCAAAAAAAGGGGGTACGGAAAAGTGCGTCATCGTCGTCACCAACCCGTACGGCTAAGCGCATCCGCGCTGCTCACCGGGGGTGCGGGCCGGTGACGCACTCACCCTCCGAGTGCGTCACCGGCCCCCTGAGTGCGTCACCGGCCGCCGCTCGTCCTCCCGTCGCCGAGGCCGGGGAGCTGGTCCGCGCTCGGCCCGGGTCCGGCCACCGGCGCCCGGGTGACCGTGAGGGCGCGGGCCTTCCCGGTGCGGGTCTTCGCCACCTCGATGCCGCGCCGGCGCAGGGCCGGGGCCGCCCGGATCAGGCGCCCGGACATGACCGCCCCGGTGCGCGGCCAGCCCTTGTCCGCGAAGTCCGACAGGGGTTGCAGCAGCTTCAACAGGTCCCCGGCCGTCCCTGACCAGCCCTCGGGCCCCGGACCGCCGGAGGACTCCAGCCACTCCATCAAGGCCTTCGCCACCGTGTCGCCGTCCAGGACGTCGTCCACCAGGTCGTCCTGGGCGTTGGTGTACGTGGCCAGGGTCTGCCACCCGGTCACCCGGTCCAGCGCCCACAGAAGTTCGGCCCAGTCCGCCATACGCGGGCGCACGGCCAGCCCGGTCTCGGCCTCGGGGAGCTTCGCCCACACCAGGACGGCCAGGTCCAGCAGGCCGCCCAGGACCTCGGGCAGCGCCCGCCGGTACTCCCGCCACAACCGGGCCTCGGTCCGCCGGCGGGACGGAGGGATGACGACCAGGCCGAGCGGGACCATGCGCTCCGCCAGGTCCCCGCGCAGCGCGCCCGAGTCGATGCTGGTCAGCAGGAGCGGCCGCTGGAACACCAACAGGGCCACGTCGTCGTCGGTGAACAGACCGCGCCGGGCGCAGGAGTCGCCGGTGACGATGCGACACAGGGCGTCCGACAACCAGCCCGGAATGCCGGACAGGTTGTCCAGGGCGGCCATCCACCCGGCGGCGATGACCACCGCCAGGTCCTCCTCGGTCTTCGGCACGGCCCGCACGTCGGCGGTCGGCCCGTCGATGATGCGCAGCAGCTGGCGGGCCACGGTCGTCTTCCCGGTGCCCTGCTCCCCGGTGAAGTAGCCAATGGGCCGGGGCATCTGCGGCCGGAGCGCGGCCAGCAGCAGGGCAACGGCCATCGGCCAGGACCGGTCATCCATGGGGACCAGGTCGCGCAGCAGGCCCAGGCCGGCCTTCCACCCCCCGGCCGGGGCGACGGGGACGGCCAACGGGTCCAGCAGGCGGGTGCGCCGCCACAGTGGGCCGGTGGCCGGGTCCGGGACGGCCAGCTCCCACCCGCCCGGGGAGACCCTGGCGGACCTTCCACCGGCCTCCCCGAGGTCCAGCCACGTCACGGTCCGGTCCTCGGGGTCGGGGGCCGTACGGAGCCACACAGGGCGTTCGTTCGCGTGCATGGCGAAGGCGTCCAGGGCCTCCATCGCGGACGCCGTCGCGGTGGTGGACGGCACCCCGGCGACGTCGTTCACGTACTGGGCGACCAGCATCTGGCGAAGGCTCCCGGTCTGGCCGCCGCCGCCCTTTGCCCGCAGGGGCCGGGCGATCGGGGCGCCGCCCTTCTGGACGGCGTACACCTGACCGCTGTTGCGCAGGAACAGGAAGCCGTCACGGCCCATCCGGTACAGCCGGTCCGCCTGGGTCTCCTTCGGGTCCGCCGCCGGCGCACGGGTGCCGGCCTTCCCCCGTCCCTTCCGCCCGGCCGTGGCGGCCACGGTCGGGAGCGCGTCCGGGTCGTCAGGCGGGAAGTCGTCCAGCCCCTCGGGCGGCTCCTCGGACCAGTCGTGTGCGTCCGCCTGGTCGTCGTCTTCGAACCGGCCCTCGGGGACATGCGCGGCCGCGGCCTGGACGAACTGCGCGGGGTCGAAGTCGCTCACGCGGCACCCTTCCGGATCTGGCGGGGGTTGCGGGCCCCGTCGGCCAGGCCGCGCTCCACGGCGGCTTCGGCCTCCCGGCCGTCCAAGCCCGCGTGGTCGGCGGCGGCCACCAGGCCCTCCCGGATCTCCTGTTCGTCCAGGAACCCGGCCCCGACCAGCTGACCCATGGCAAACGCACTGCGGTACGCCTGATCGTTGCGGGTGCCCTTCGGGGCGGCGGCCAGCGTCGCCAGTTCCGAGGTCGCCGCCCGGACCACGTAGCGACGTCCGCCGGTTGGCGCCGGCGGCCTCCATCCCTCGGGCCTGGGTGGGCGGGTGTGCTCGGCGCGGCGGTGCCCTGTGCGCTCCAGCTCGGCGGCCAGCCACGCGGGGAGCGGCGCCGGTGCCATGCACTCCGAAGTCACCCGGTACGTACCGCCCTTGACGGTGACGCCGGGGGCCACGGCAAACGACCAGGCGGCCCGTACGTCGACCTGCCAGCCCAGTTTCGACGCCGCAGGTTTCCACGCCATGGCGTCGGGGACCGTGAACCAGGCGTGTGTCCCGTTCCCGGACGGAGTCGTGACCACCAGGGTGGGCGGGTCCGTGAGCGGGTCGGGGCGGCCGCGCAGCTCGGCCAGCAGCCGCAGGGACGCCGTTCCCGTCCAGTCCGGCCTCGGCTGCACCGGCGCGGGGAGGTCGACGCCGGGGAGCAGCCGGTCCCGGGACGGCGGCGGGTCGCCGTGGTCGTCCAGGTCGATGACCAGCAGCCCCGACAGTCCGGTGGCGATGGCCACCCCGAAGTCCGGGCCCTGGCGCCACCACTGTTCGATGCGGGACGGGTCGGCGGTGGCGGCCCGTACGCCGTGGCACCACTTGCCGGCCTGGATGCATCGGCAGTCCTCGGCCGTGCCGTGGTGCTCGATATACCGCGGGTTCGGCGCCTCCCTGCTCGGCTTCGTGCAGCGCGGGCAGTTCTTCGGCGGGAACTTCGTCCCCGGCGCCAGGGGGTGGACATGCCAACCCTGGGACGCGTACCACAGGGCAATCTCAGGGTGTCGAGAATTCGTCACCGGACACCCGCCAGTGATTTGCCCACATCAAAACGGGGTTCGGTATTCTCATGTCGCACAGCTAGCCCGATAAGCTGCTGTGAATTCGGTTCGGCCACGCCGATGCCTTTCTGGGCGCGGCACGCCGAACGGCCATCATGGGCGAAGGAACCCCGAGCCTTCACCCGCTACGATGGCGTGCAGCAGCAGCGCCCTTTTCCGTGGGGCACCTGGCGCCGGTCCCGCTCTCAGCAGCGGCGGGACCGGCGCTTCCTTTTGCCCCGGACCGGGGACAGGGCGGGCCGCTCCATGGGCCGTCACTTTGAGCCCGCCGCGCCCGGTCCTCCGGTCTTTCACACCGTAAGCAGGGCGGAAGCTACCGCCGGTAACCCTCACTGGACCGAGTGAATTCCGGCGTGCCTTATCCCTCACCTGGCCCATGCTCCGGAATAAAGAGCGGACCCAATTTCGACCCTCTTTCAAGAGGGAGTCCGAATCGGAATATAGGACCGGCCACGCCAACGGGCACCCGGCCCCCCGAGGGCCGATCATCGGGATATGGGACGAAGGTTGGAGCGGGTACCGCCAGGCATGGCCGGCCCCCGGCGGGTGCTGGCGACACGTCAGGAGCAGGACGACGCCGCACAGCTGGTGTACCGCCAGCAGTTCGGGCCGGACGGGCGCCCCGTGCCGACCGCGCCGCCTCGGCCCCGTCCCACCCCGGGGCCGAACCCGGTCCTGACCGAGCACCAGGCGGCCGCGCTGCTGGCCGCGCTCCAGGAGGTACGGCCATGACCGATCGCCCCCCGACCGTCACCGACGCCCAGGCCGCCGAGATCCGCCGGCGCGCCGCCCGGGAGATCCAGAAGTACATCGACCGCGTGGCGCGCCGCGTGGAGCAGGCCGCGCCGGAGCTGGAGGAGTACCGGCTGGAGGAGTTCGAGCGTCAGCACGGCTTCCGCCCCGCCCACACCGGCCCCGGCCGCCCGCAGGTCTGACCGCCTGACGCCCCGCGTCCCGGGAGTGCTGGACTCCCGGGACGCGGTGGACCAGCCCCGAGGAGAACCGCCGTGGACCCCTTCGACCGTGCCGAGCTGGAGGCCCTGGCCCTGGTCCGTGCCGAGGCAACCGGAGCGCACGCCTGCGACGGTGACGACTTCCGCGACGGCGTCCACGCCGCCCTGGGCCGCCTGCGGTCCGGCGGCCAGATGACCGCCGTCCTGGCCCGGGACCTGCTGGTCATGAACCTGGTGGCCATGGTGTCCGGCGCCGTCCACGACACCGCCGAGCGCCAGGACCGCACCGTGGCCGACGTCCTGGACGAAGGCTTCATGACCCTGCTCGGCCGACAGGAGCAGCGCCAACGACGCTGCGACGGGTAGGAATCCGACATGGCACAGCACCACATCCGGCCCGCCGATGACGACGAATGCCCGCCGTGGGAGCAGCAGCCCGGTGAACCTGACAGGGACTTCGCCCGGTTCACCACGTGGCTGACCCTGGCGGACCGCCGCTTCCACCGCGCCGCGCCGGCCCTCGGCGTCACCCTCCACCACGGCCAGCGCCTGTCCCGGACCTGGAACTGGCAGGCCCGCGCCGCCGCGTACGACGTCGACCGCGCCCGCACCCTGGAGGCCGACACCTTCCGCGCCCGGACCGGCGCCGCCTGCGCCCTGGCCCTGGCTGTCTGGCAGGCCGCCGAGGCCCTGCTGGAGGTCCCGCCCGCCGACCGCCAGCCCCGGGTCCTCCAGCAGCTGGCCAGCGCGCTGCGCTCCCTGACCCCGAACACTCCCGCCCTGGTCCTCCAGGCCCCCATGCCGCCCCAGATGGACGCCGCAGACCTGTGGCGGCTTGTCCAGGAACGCCAGGCGCAGATGGAGGCGGAAGGGCTGGCCTGACCGCCGGGCCCTCCACACCACCCGGACGGGCCCACACCGTGCCCCGCCTCCCCGTAACCGGCGGTAACAGGCCCCAACCTGGTGACATGTCGGATGAACAGACCGGGCCGCCGCCGGACGGGCGCCAGGGCAACCCCCCGGACTGGCTTCCCCCCATGGCCGCCAGCAGCGAGCACGAAGAACGGGACCGGTGGCGCGCCGACGCACTGGCCTGGGTCCGCAAGCACGCCGCCGCCGGCCATCGCCTCACCGCCGAGGACCTGGGCCGCGCCGTCCCCCTCCCCGACGGCGTCCACCACAACCATGTCGGCGGCGTCTTCGCGACGCTGCGCTGGGCCGAGGAACTCCAGCCCGTAGGCGACCACTACGCCGGCCGCACCCGCTCCCACGGCCGCCGTATGCGCCTGTGGGAGGCCGGTCCCGCACTCGCACGACACCAGGAGACCGGAGCATGACCGAACCGCCCACCGGGTTCACCCCCCAGCGTCTGCGCGCCGCCCGCGCCTCCCGCCGCATGTCGACCAGGGAGCTGGCCGTGGACGTCGGCATGACCGCCACCGCCGTGGCCGCCATCCTGGCCGGCACCCGCGAACCCCGCGCCGTCCAACTCGGACGCCTGGCCCGCGCCGTCGGCCTCGGCGATGCACTGGAGCTGTGCGACCTGTCCGCCGTCGGCGGCCTCCAGTTGGTCCACCTGCGCGCCCAGACCGGCCTGTCCCCCGCCGCGGCCGCCGAACGCCTGGAGTGGACCCTGGCCGACTTCCGCCAGTGGGAGACCACCGGGCGCTTCACGCCCCGACTGGACGTCTCCACGCCGTCCTACAAGCTGGCCACGCTGTACCGCGTCACCCCCGACGCCCTGGAGGCCGTCCGCCGTCGCACCGGCGAAACCCACGCCCGGGCCTACGCCGCCCCCGAGGCCACGAAAGGCCACTGAAAGCCACGCCACGGGAGATGCGAACGCCCCCGCGTCCAGGTCGGACACGGGGGCGCACCAGGCCGTTAATCGCACTGGTATCCAGGATGCAAAGTCACGGACGGGCTAGGCGGTCGGTTGCTCCAGCTCGGCGAATGCCCGGACACGGGCGCGGTGAGGTGGGGCGACGTCGCCCGTTCCGGCCCCGCTGATGACCTGGCACGCCTGGAACCGCCCGGCGCCGCAGAACGAACACGGGACGTCCGTAGGTGCCGGTTCCGTGTCGTCGTACAGCTCGGCCTCGGGGATGCCCAGGGCGGCCGCCACGCGCTCCACGGCGCCCCTGAGTTCCGCGTCCTCGGGCCGCCGACGTCCCGCCAGGTTGCCGGGGGCGGCCCACTTCGCCGCCGCGTGTGCGTCCTCGGTGGTGACGATGGCGCCCAGGTCCAGGAGTCGCTCGGCGTCGGCTAGGGCGGCCGCCACCGCCGGGTCCGGCTGGCGTTGGTGCTGGACGAACGCCAGGGCGATGCGGGCCAGCAGGCCGTCCGACGCGCCCGGCCCCCACGGTGTGACGTGGTGTCGGAACGCCAGAAGGCTGGTCGCGGTCTCGTGTGCCGGGTCCAGGTACATCACGCTACGCCCCCCTGCTCCACCTCGGCGGCCACCGGTACGGCCAACTGTCCGGGCCACTTGCCATCGGGGCCGGCGGTCTCCTCCAGGGCCACCTCGGCGGCCGGCGCGGCGGGGCGGGCCTTCGTCCGGCGGCCGCGCCGCGGCTTCTCCGTGGGGGCCGGGGTCGCACCGTCGCCCTGCGCTTCGTCATACGCCTTCAACGCCTCGGAGATGGCGCCGGTGGAGGGGTTTCGGCGCTCCCCGTCCTGGAGGCGGTACCAGAGGTGGGGCTGAATCTGCCGCAGGCTGTACCCCTTGTCCCGCAGCGCCACGGCCTGGGTTACCAGCGCGTCAGTCATCACCTGGCGCCGGCCGAGCTGTACGCCCCGGCGGCGGGCGGCGTCCAGGCCGTTGTTCGTCTTCTTCACGATGTCCCGGCGGCGGTCCTCGGCGAGGGCCAGGGCCAGGTCCAGCAGGAAGGAGCGTTCGGTGTGCTCCCCCTTCGCGATGCCGTCCAGGATCTTCACGGCCACGCCCTGCTCGAACAGGTCCGACAGGGTCAGCAGCCCCTCCAGCAGGTTGCGGCCCAGGCGGTCGGCTTCCTGGACGGTAAGCATGTCGCCCGAGCGCATGTAGTCGATGGCGGCCGTGAGCGCGGGGCGTTCATCGGTGCGCAGCTTCCCGCTGATCTTCTCCTCGAAGACCTTCACGCACCCGACCGCGTCCAACGCGTCGTGTTGGCGGCGGGTCTCCTGCCTGTCGGTGCTGACCCGCACCAGACCTACGAGTGCCACAGCAATCCCTCCCCTGGTTCATCAAACGCCGTTGCGGCCTAGATGAACACTAGCGGATTGATGAACCTTTTCTGAACACCCCCTGAGGGTGCGAACGTTGGCGAACCGGACATCTTGACCCCCGGTTGTTCATCAGGCTCTAACGACCGACAGATGAACAACTGGCCCCGCACGCCCTGTGATCAATCGCTCACCCCGCGCATCTACCCGTGTCGGCCTGGCCGTTGATACGACATGCACAGGAGAGGGAGGGGCCACCATGCCGAAGGACGACGACCCCCAGGGTCAGCTGGTCGCGGAGCGCATCACCGTGCTGGAGGCCGACCTGGAGCGGTTCACGAAGATGATGGCCAACCTCCAGGAGCGCCCGGACAGTGACGGGTACCGGTACGCCGCCGGGCGCGTGGAGGAGATCGTGGCCGAGCTGGAGAAGCTGCGGGCCCCCGAGGTGGACGACGAACCCGAGGGCCCGGGGATGCCCACCCACGGGAAGTTCGCCCTGGGCGCGATCGGCGCCGCGGTGGCGGCCGTCGGTGGCGGCGGGTGGTTCCTGGGGGTGGTCGCCGCCGGCCTGGCGGCCGCGGCGTACGTCTCCTGGAAGACGGACCCCGCCGCCGAGTAGGCGCCAGGGGGCCGGGTCAGAGACACATCCCTTCGCACGTACAGAACCGCGTGTGCCCGGTGCAGGCGAAGAACACTTCCCCCTTGGCCTGCGCGACGCCGAGGACGCACAGGCCCACACGCGTGACGCTCTCCGCGTCGCACGTGTCCGGATACCGGCAGCGCCCCGGCGGACACGTGCGCGTCGGGTCGCTCCCTCGGACCTCGGTCATGTCCGCGCCCAGGTCCACCAGGGCGGCCCGGGCGACCTGGACCGGGTTGCCCAGGGGGGTCAGGTCGAACCACTCTCCGCGCTTCCGGTGGGCCTTGAAGCGGACGTGAAGGGCGTGTTCGTAGTCGCCCTCCACGTACACCAGCGGCAGCAGGGTGGAGGGCTGGCCGGTCTGGAGGCTGGCCAGGCGCACCTTCATGGCGGCGGTGGTGCGCCCGATCTTCACCAGGCCGCTTCCCTCCACGCCGATGACGTACGTGTGCATCGGGCCCCCCGGGCCGCGTGGGGTGGCGGCCTGGCGCCGCATTGGGGCCGGCCGTGTCCGTGGTGCCGGTTCCGTGCGCGGCGGCGGGACCTGCGCCGCGGCGGTCCACTCCTCGGGGGTGCTCCCGTCCCGTGCGGCCAGGGTGCGGGCTCGGTCCTGGTCCTCGGGGTCCATCTCCGCATAGTCCTGGTGGAGTTCCATCCGGGTCGTTCCTCTCGGGTTGGTGGTCGACCCGAGAGACCTACCCCAGCGGCCCGGTGCAAAGAAGTGCAAGGAAATGCAGGCGTGGAGGGCCTCCCGCGCCGTGGGCCTTTGAGACCTAGGCGCCGGCCGCAGGCGCGGGAGGGGTGGCGCGGAACGGGGGGGCGGGTCCGCGCCTGGACCTGGCGCTGGTCGGCTGTAGCCCCCCGGCGGGCGGGCGGGTTGCCGGGTGCCGGCCATCGGGTGAAGAAGGCGACCCGGGACGCCGTGGTCCGTGTTGATCATCCCACCGGGCCCGCCTCCCGGCCGGGCGCCGACTGCTACGGCGCGGCGTGGTGGTGGCGGCCTGGGTGGTGGTGAGGATGCCGGGGTGAGCAACGACGTGACGGCGGCCGCTACGGCCGCGCCCTCCCTGTCCTTCCGGGGGTGGCTCCGGGAGCAGCAGGACGACCAGGGCGTGGTCGGGGACCTGGCCCGCGATGTGGTGGCGGACGCGTCCTGGCCGAGGGCCGAGGACAGCCTGGAGCGGTACCGGGAGCACCTGGAGGGACAGGGCGCGTGCGTCGAAGCACTGGAGGCCCTGGACCTGGCTTGGGCGCGGTACCGGGCGCGGTGAACGCGGAAGGCCCGCACCGGGCTGGTGCGGGCCTTCGTCGCGCTCGGGCTACTGGCGGGCGCGGGCGCTCTGGTAGGCGGTGCGGGCGGCGATGAACTCGGCGTCGGTGCCGCCGACGTCGGGGTGGGCGGCCGCCATCTGCTGTTTGAGCGCGGCCAGGTCGACGGGGGCCGGCGCGGCGGCGCCGAGGGTGGGCGGCACGGCGTACAGGGTGGTGCGCCCGGCCCGGTAGTAGACCTCCCCGGCGGCCTCCAGGACCTGGCGGTCCACGAAGCCCGTGCGGGTGCTGGTCCCGGCGGCCTGGGCCACGAAGTAGATGCGGCGTTCGGTCTTGCGGACGATGGTGTGGGAGACCACGAAGGGTTCGGCCCGGTGGTCGTCCCAGCTGGTGTCCACCACCGCGTAGAGGTACTCCACGGCGGCCGCGGCCTGGCCGGCCGCCGGCGGCCGCGCTGCGCGCTGCTCGGCGTTGTAGGCGGCCAGGACGTCGGCGGCGACGCCGTGGCGGCGCAGCAGGGTGGCGGGCCGCCCGTCGGTGATCTCTCGGGCGCCGCGCTGGCCGGATGCCAGGGCGGCCAGCTCGGTGTTCTCATGGCCGCACAGGACGTGCGGGACGTCGTCCTGGTCGACCCAGCGGGCGGCCCAGAACCAGCGGCGGCCCGCTCGGCGCCGGCCCCAGATGACCAGTTCGGTGTCGGGGGTCACGGCCGGTGGTGCTGCTCGGCGGCGGCCCGTTCCGCGGCGCGGCGCCTGGCCCCGTCGCGGGAGACGACGACGTCCAGGGCCCCGCCGGGGAGGTCCAGGACGGCGTCGAAGTCGGCCAGGGTGAAGCCGTGCCGCTCGGCGGCGGCCAGCATGTCCTCCAGCAGGGCGGCGGCCGCAGCGTGCTGCGCGGGGGTGCTCGGGTCGCCGAACCGGTGGATGGCGGCGACGCGTTCGGCGGGGGTGCGGGAGTCAGGCACGGTGGGCCTCCCGCTCCAGGGCGCCGGCGATGTGCTCGGCCAGGTCTCCGGTGTCGACGTCCTCGGGGTCGACCTCGGCCAGGAAGTCGTCCAGGGCCCGGCCGATGGTCGCCCGCAGGGTGTCCGGGGTCAGGGCGTCCAGGACGTCGTCCAGGGGGCGGGTGCCGGTGCGGTCCCCGGCGCGCAGGCGGTCCACCTGGGCGTGGTCGGCGTCGGTGCGGGTGGCGGCCGCGTGGTCGCGCAGCTGCTCGGGGGTCGGGGTGCTCACGGTGTCGGGTCCTTCCGGGGGTTGGTGGTGGGGAGGGTAGCGGGGCCGGCCTCGGTGGCGGGCCGGTACGGGGAAGGCCCGCACCGGGATGGTGCGGGCCTTCGCGGGGTGGGGCGTTCTAGTCGATGTCGGGGCAGGCCGCGACGATCACCGCGATCACGGATATGGCCGTGGACGTGTTGTCGCGGTTGACACCTTGCTCTTTGACCGCGTTGCCCATGGCTTCGCCGGTCTTACCGTCGCGATGGTTGGCGCATATCTCGTCCTGGTGGGACGGGTCCAGCTTGTTCCACCAGGCGATTGCCTCGGCCTCCTTATCGGACCCCGATCCGGCGACGATGTCCGAGGGGAGGACGTACCGCTTCACGCTCCCGTCCGAGGCGCCGGCGGTCGCGGTGGCCGCCGGGGGGACCTCGCTCTGGGAGCCCGCCAGGAAGCCGCCCACGGCCCCGGTGGCCAGGGTGAAGACCGCGGCCGCTCCCGCGATGACGTACCGGCGGGAGACCGAGCGGGGCGCCTTCGGCGGCGCGGTGGGGTGCCGGGCGGGAAGGCGTTCTGGTCGGTCATGGTGGCCTTTCGGATGGTGTCGCGCTCAGGGATTGTGCGGGCGTCCCCGTCAACTGGCAGGGGACGCCCGCGATGTGGACGTGTCAGTGGTCGTGCGGGCCGTACGCCAGGTCACATGCGGGCCAGTGCCGGACGGTGGGCTGGCCGATGGAGCGCACGGCACAGGTGCACTCGGGGTCGATGTCCTGCCAGGACGGAAGGACCGCCGGGCCGCGCAGTTCGCGGGCGGCGCCGGCCGCCTCGGGCCGCAGGACGTCCAGGGCCCATATGTCGAAGCCGTAGTGGGCGGCGGCCTGGTCGTATCCGCGCTCGGTGAACTCCCGGGTGAGGGCGTCGGCCCACCCCGAAAGCCAGTCGGCCACGGCCAGGGTCGCGGTCACGTAGCTGGTGCCGTTGTAGCCGGGCGACGTCCGTACGGCGGTGAGCACGTGACGGGGCATCGGCTCTTTGGCCATCAGGTGGAGCGCTATCGGGGTGGGGACCTGGACCACGGTGGTGGCCTGCCCGGCGTAGGCCGGGGCGGGGGCCCCCGCCCGAAGGCGGGCGGGGGCGACGGGGGCGAGAGTCATCACGCGCCCACCAGGGCGACGGTGCCGAGCGCGGCGACGTACGCGGCGAGCTTTTCGGCCTTGACCACCTCGGCCTTCGCCTTCGAGGGCTGGCCGTTCTTCAAGACCTTCGGGGCGGCCGGGCGGTAGGTCGCGGCGGCCAGGAGCAGGGCCAGGCCGGTGCGGGCCAGGTCCCAGACGCGGGCGGCGCGGGCGCGGCCGTTGTGCTTGACGAAGGTCACCGCGTCGGGGGCTATCCCGGCGGCGGCGGCGGCCTTCGTGACGGTGCCGGCGTAGCGCTCGGCGAAGTCGGCGGGGAGGCCGAGCAGGGCCAGGACGCGGGCGGTGGAGACGTGGCCGGCGGCCTGGGCGCGGGCCGTGGCGGTCTTGCGCATCCGGCGGAAAGAGGGGCTGTGCAACACTGGGCGCTCCAGTTCTTAGGGCTGGTGGTGAAGCGGGCCCCGTAGTTGTCGAGACCGGGGGGCCCGCTTCTTTGCGTTCGGGCGGTTGCCCTTACGTGGTCCACTCTAGACGAAGTTGCACACGTGTTCAACCTGAGTGCGACATGAGTTGTGCGCAGGTTGCAGCTGTGTCAATCTGTGGAGACAGGGCGCGTACGGGCGCGGCCGCCACAGGGAGGTTCGAACGATGACGCTGCACACGGGTTCAAGCGGTGGTGTACGTGAGTTGCACCCGCTTGGGGCACCTGTCACCCTGCTGCGCATGGACACCAACGCCGCACCGCTCACCGGGGACCAGGTCACCCAGCTGCTGACTGACGCCGTCAAGGGTCTGCCGGCCTCCCTGGAGGACGCCGACACCGGCACCCTGACCGCGCTTCTGGCGACCCTGGCCCGCGTGGACGAAGGGGTCCGCGCCGGCCTTTACCCCCGGGCCGTCGCGGACGCCGTGAAGTCGACGCGGTACGGGCACCTGGCGAAGGTGGCCCGTGACTACGGGATCAGCCGTACGCACCTGGCCCGCCTGGTGGCCGAGGAGTACCCGGACTACCAGGTGGAGACGAAGGCGGACCGTGCGGCGAAGGTCGCCCCGCCGAAGGCGAAGGGGCGCGGTAAGGCGGCCTGACCCTCACTCCCGGACCCCCGTCGGCCATGTGGCCGGCGGGGGTCTTTTGTTGTGCGCGAACTCCATGCTGAACACGAGTTGCACACGAGTTCAACTAAGGGTAGAGTCAGGGTCAACGCCGCAAGGAACACCCCGAAGGAGACACCGCGATGACGACCACCACCGAGATCCAGAACACGATCCGCGCCGCCTACGCCCCCACCGCCGACCAGGTCCGTGAGGTCACCGCGAAGGACTCCACCGAGGCCATCGGCTTCACGTTCCGCATGGGCTCGCTGTTCGGCGCCACGGACACCCAGGGCCGCGTCCTGGTCAGCTGCTACATGAACCGGGGCGCGGCGACCATGTACCTGCGCAAGAACGCGGCCAAGCTGACCGCCGCCCCGGCCGCCGAGGTCGCCGAGGCTCCCGCCACCGAGCAGCCGGCCCCGGCCGCCGCCGAGGTCCCGACCGAGGAGCAGCCGGTGGCCGAGGTCCCGGCCGAGGACGCCCCGGTCTGGCGCTACACCGTCCGCCCCACCGTCGGTACCGACGCCTTCGAGGTGGTCAACCCGTCCGGCCTGGTGGTGGAACGCGGCTTCTCCACGGCGGCCTACGCCCAGGAGCAGGCCGATTACCTGACCGCCCTGGAGACCCGGAAGCGGGCCGTGGACGCCCTGACCCCGGCCCAGGCCGCGCTGTATGCGGTCATCCGGCGGGACGGCGCGGTCCGTTCGGGCCTGGGCTACAGCCTGCGGGTGGCCCGCCGCCTGGCCGAGGTCAAGCTGGTCACGGTCGCCGAGGTCGGCGCCGGGTCCTGGACCGCCACGCACCGGGACGGCCTGGAGCACTTCACCCCGGCCGCCCCGGCCGAGGTCGGCGCGGCCGCCGAGGCGGGACCGGCCGGAGTGCTGCCCGAGGACGTCGCCCACCCGGTGGCCGTCGCCGCACTGGCCGCGCTGGAGGGCCAGCCCCTGGCCGCCGTGGTCGACGCCGACGACCTGGGCGGGGCGACGGGCTACTGGGTCCAGCCGTGCGGCGACACCGGCCGCGTGGCGGTGCGGTGGCTGGAGGACGGGCGCCCGACCGTGGGCGCGGACCAGCGGCCGCCGCGGGCCCGCCTGCGCACCGCCACGACCCTGTTCGAGACGACACCGGGGTGGGTGGTGGAGCGCGGCGGGAACCTCCAGCTGATGGTCTGGCACATGCCGACCCGGGAGGCCGCCGAGGCGGCGGCCCCCGAGGTGGGCCTGGGCGCGCAGGCCGCCGACGCCGACCACCCGGTGGTCCAGGCCGCGCTGGAGGTCCTGGAGGGCGAGCAGCTGGCCGAGGTCCGGAAGGTGATCGGGCCCGAGGCGAACGGCTGGTATGTACGCCCGACGCCGTTCGGGCCGGACGGACAGGTCACGGTGTGGTGGGTCACCGATGGGCGGATGCGGTACGGCTACCCGGCTGAGCGGGACCGCCTGCGGGCGCGGGCGGGCCGGCTGTTCGCCGAGGCGGGATGGACGCCGGCGCGGGGGTCGGCGGTGGTCCAGGTGTTCCAGTCCCCTGTCCCGGCCGCCGCCGCGCCGGGCGCCTGACCGCCTCCCCCGAAGGCCCCCGCCCGACTCCCCGGGCGGGGGCCTTCCTGTGGGCCGGAACCTGAGTTGAACCTGAGTTGCACATGCGTTCAACTCAGGGTAGAGTCTGGGTCATCAGGGACGAACAAGGGAGCACACGATGGCGAAGACGACGAAGACCCAGACCCCCACCGGCGACTTCACCACCATGGACGCCGCCTGGGACGACCTGGAGCACGCCGCCCTTGCCTTCGCGGTCATCTCCCAGTCCACCGCCGGCAAGACCGTGAAGGACCGCGCCGTCCGCCACGTCAAGGCCGCCGCCCGCCGCGTGGCCGCCATCATCGGCTGGACCTGGGAAGACCTGTTCCGCCTGGTCAACGCCGACGTGGCCGACATCATCGCCAACTCGAACGCCATGGTGGTGGACCACAAGACCTTCCAGGTCTCCCCGTGCCCGGTGGGTGCCGAGGCCGCCCGCGAGGAACTGGCCGTCATCGTCGCGAAGGCCCGCACCACGGCCCCCGACTTCGGCACCCAGGAAATCGTCTGCAACGGCTACCAGGGCGAAGTGGTCCGCCAGGCCCTCCCGGTGGCCACCTGCGGGGAGCACGCGGTCACCGTCAAGATGTCGCAGTTCGGCCCGAACCGCGGCCGCTGGTCCACCCAGTGCGCCGCCCACGGCATCATCACCCGCGACAACAGCGCCCCCTCCTGCGGCATGTGGTCGGACACCTACCGCGACGCCGCCCAGCTCGGCGCCGACCACGCCCCGGCCGCCGAGGCCGAGGCGCCGGCCCCGGCCTGCTCCGCCCGCATCCTGGTCCAGCAGGTCCGCCAGGGCCGCGACAAGGGCAAGTGGTGGGCGTCCTGCACCCGCCACGGGATCATCTCCCGCCAGGGATCGGACTCCTTCTGTGCCACCGCCGCCGAGGCCGAGCAGGTCGGCGCCGAACACGGCCGGATCGGCCGCCCGGCCGGCGCCCGGGGCCGGACCGAGGTCCCCGCCTTCCCGGTGGCCGACCTGGCCGAGCTGACCTATCGGGCGTACCGCGAGTTCGACACCGCCGCGTAGGCCCCGACCTCGGGCCCGGCCGTCTCCCCGGCCGGGCCCGCCCCATGTACCGCCACCACGAAGGAGCAGCACGTGACCACCACCGCCCGCCGGATCACCGTCAAGCAACAGGGCCCCGGCCTGGTCCACGCCACCACCCGCGGCGCCGTCTACGTCGTCGTGGTCGAGCGGGGCGCCTGGACCATCTACGCCCCGAACGGTGACCGCGTCGGCATCGCGGGCTGGACCGACTGGGACACCGACCGACGTAGCGCCCAGCTGCGGGACCTGGTCCGCGCCCACGCCGATGCCGAGGACGCGAAGCCCTCGGAGGAGGAGCTGGAGGCCGGCGCCGCCCGCCAGCTGGCCGAGGTCCGCGCCGAGGTGGAGGCCGAGGCCGCGGCCGCGCTGGAGCTGGAGGCCGAGCTGGCCGCCGTCGCCCGTGCCGCCGAGGCGAACCGCACCGCCCGCGTGCTGGGTTGGACGGAGCGCCACCTGGCCGTCGTGGAGCACGCGGCCGGCCCCGGCATCGTGGACGCGGACGGCGCGTACCGGATGCGCCCGGGCGGCCGCCGGATCGCCACCGACGTGGTGGACGACCTGGTCCACGCCGGATTCCTGGAGGACGCCGACGGCGGCCGCGTGGTGGCCTCGGCGGACGGCCTGGTGGCCATGCGCGCCGTACGCGCCTCCACGCTCCCCTTCGTGACCCCCGAAGGGTTCGCCGCGCACCGCCAGGACGTGGCCCGTTCCATGGCCGTGGCCTCCCGCCGCACCCTCCAGCTCCTCCCGCCGCTCCCCGGCGGCGTGGAGGTCCAGCGCCGCGCCACCGCGGCCGCCGCACGGAACGCCCAGTACGAGCGTGAGGCCGCCGCCCGCCGCGCCGAGGCCGAGGCCATCCGGGCCCGGGCCGAGGCCGCTCACCAGGCCGAGGTCCAGGAGCGGCGCCAGGCTGCGGCCGCCGCCGAGGAGCAGGCCCAGCGGGAGTACATGAGCGGGTGCGGCCAGTGCCCGGACACCGTCGCGGTGGCCGCCCGGTGCGGCGTGTGCCGTGACGCCGTCGCCCCGGCCCCGCAGGTGGTGCGCGCCGAGGACGACCTGGACGACGTCCTGGCCGAGGAGTTCGCGGAGCAGGCCGCGCACGACGCCGCCCAGGGCCCGGTCCGCCGTGCGGCGGTGCGGGCCGAGGTCTCCCGCCACCACCAGGTCGGCGGCCGGGGCCTGGCCCGCGTCAGCTTCCCGGCCGCTCGGGCGCACCGGGCGCGGGAGGCCCGCGCCGTGGTGGTGGAGCTGGCCGCGCTGTTCGGTGTCCAGGTGTCGACGCCGCGCCGGCTGCTGGCCGATGGCACGCACGGCGGCGCCGAGCTGTGGCGCCAGCTGGACCTGGCGGGCCCGGCGCGGGCGGTGGAGCAGATGCTGGCCGCCCTGGGTCCGGTCCTGGACGGCCTGGAGCGCCTGGCGACCCGCGCCGCCCGCCGCCTCGGGACGTGGCGCCGCTCCCTGATGGCGACGCTGGGCGGCCACCTGGACGACCTGACGCCGGACCAGCGGGCCCGGCGGGCGCGGGAGTTCCGCACGGCCGTCCTGGAGGCACTCACCGGCTTCATGCGCCCCGGCGCCCCGGTGGCCTCGGGCACGGACGTGCGGGCGGCCCTGTGGGACCAGGTCGCCGCGGTGGCCGCCGAGGTCTGGGCGCTGGCCCCGGTGGACCCGTGGGCGCTGGCCCAGGGCGTGGCCGACGTCGCCGCGGTGACCTCGGAGCAGGTGGCGGCCGCCACCCTCCAGCCGGTAGTCCTGGTGTCCGTCGACCGCCCGGCCCCGGCCGTGGCGCTGGCCGCGTGACCGGACCGGGGGAGAGGGAGCAGCGCATGGCAGACACGGCACTGGCCACGTGGGAGGCGTTGAACGACCGCCAACAGACCTATCTGCGGACGCTGTACGACGTGGACCAGGCCGCCGAGGAATCGCACCGCCGCGACGGTGCGCGGGGCCACTGGTCGAACACCCCGGCCCGGGAGTGGCGGCGTATCCACTTCAACGACCCCGGGGGGCCCGTGGTGTCCCGCCTGCGCTCGGCCGGGGTGTACGAGTCGGGCGCGGGGTCGACGCTGGCCGTCCTGGAGCGGGCCCGGCTGATCGAACTGCAACACGTGCCCGGCCTGCTCGGCGGGGAGCTGGTGTACGTGTGGATCACCCCGGCCGGGCGGAAGGCCGTCCGCGCCCACCACGGCGGCGCCCCGGCCCGGGCGACGAAGCCGAAGTGGGCGGTGGCCGAATGGTTGTGGCGGGAGCTGGTCAAGGTCGCGGCCGCCGGCCCCACCGGCCTGCCCTCCACCGAGCTGTTCGGGACCGCCCACCTGTACGTCGTGGAGGGCTACCCGCAGCGCGGGAACCGGCCCTACCTGGCCTCGGTCCAGTCGTTCGTCCGGTACGAAATGCGGAACTGGAACCTGGAGCCGTACAACCCGCCGGCGTTCTCCAGCCGGAGCGTCTACCACTACCGCTTCACCGAGGCCGGGGAGGCGCACTACCGGGAGCAACTGGAGGCGTACCGGGAGCTGTACCCCGACGTCCAGGCGCCCGAGCTGGCGCCGGTGGCGCCGTCGGTGGACACCGTCGAAGCCGAGTAGCCACAGACAGGCGAAGGCCCCCCGCCATTCCAGCTGGTGGGGGGCCTTCGCGCATCCGTGCCCAGGGTGCGCGGCGGTTGCCGGCCTACGCGGCGCGGGCTTCGAGCAGGCCGGCGGCGGTCAGCCGCTCGATACCGGCGCGCAGCTCGGCGGCGGGGACATCGCCGAGGCCGGGCCGGGCGGCCAGGTCCTCCAGCAGGTGCTCGGTGTGCGGCGGGTGGGAGTAGCCGGTGAGGGCGGCGCGCAGGTGGACGTACAGGCCGAGGTCGCCCAGGGGGAGGCCGGCGGCCAGGACGTGGTCGGGTACGACGGTGGCCTGGGTCAACGGGTCGGATATCCGCACGGTGTTGGTCTCCTTCGGGTCGGTGGTGCCGGGTGGTCAGCGGCCGTGCGGGGCCGCGGTAGTGCGTGAGGGGCTGTACGGCCACCTGCGGGCCGATCATGCCCACCGGCGACACGAGAGACGCGGGAGGGCCTGCCGGGCCGTCAGGCGGTCACCTGGGGCCACTGGGGCGGGTGTTGTGGCCCCGCCCCAGTGTGGTGTGGATCTAGAACGGTGCGGCGGCGGCCTGCTGCTGGTGGCTGACCGTGGGCCAGGCGCCAACGGGCCGGGCGGCGCGGGCGGCCAGGTCGGCGGCCTCGGCTTCCCGGCGGCGGTCGGCCTTCCAGGCGGTCATCCGTCGGCGGACCTCGGTGTCCAGGGCGGTGCCCACGATGCCTTCGGCGACCAGGGCGGCGCGGACGCGCTGCTCCTCGGCGGCGGCCCGGCCTCGGCCGGCGGCCTGGGCGTACCCGTCGCCGCCTCGGGGGCCGGGGACCTCGGCGCCGGCGGCCAGCTCGGGGTGGTCGGCGGCCAGCTGCTCCCGGATACGTCGGGTCTCCTCGGCCTCGGCGGCCTGGTGGGCCTCGGCCTCGGCGGCGGCCCGGGCGCGCTGCTCGGCGTCGGCCTTCGCCTTCGCCTGGGCCTCGGCCTGGCGGGCGGTGTCCTCGGCCAGCCACGTGGTGGCGGCCAGGTCCTCGGCGATGGCCTGGGCCCGGGCGACGCACAGGGCGCACGTCTCCCGGGTGCCGAGGATCACGCCGCGCTCGCAGTCCGGGCGGTCGCAGTCCTGGGCTTGGAGCAGCTCGGCCAGGTACGCCTGGGGCTTGCGGATTCGGTCGCAACGGTCCTGCGGGCCGGTGCATCCGGTGTCGGTGCAGCGCTTGCACCCGACGAACCCCGGCGCCGTCCGGGCGGTGTGCTCCCGGGTCCACCCGGCATTGATCCGGGTCACGGCGTGCTCCACGGTGCGCGGGTACAGCCGGAAGGCGGTGTCCCGGGCGTCGGCCTGGGCGCCGAGGAACTCCCGGACGGCCCGCCGCAACGGCGGGATGCGGTTCGCGGGGGAGGTCAGGACGCCCAGGGAGTCCAGCCGCTCGAACACCTCGGTGTCACCGGGCACCGGCCGGGGCTCCCGGGTCCGGATGGCCGGGGCGGCCGCCCGCTTCCGGGCAGGCTTCCCGGCCGGCACCGGCCCATCGGTCTTCACCTCGGCGGCGGACTCCTCGGTGACGGCGGCGAAGCCGCCACCCTCGGGCTGGACTCCATCACCCGCGCCCGGGCGCGCACCCGCACTCGCAAAGCCACCGGTAGATGGCCTACGGCCGTCACCAAGGTGGTCTTTCTCGAAGGTGGCTACTGAACTACCGGCTACTGAAAGAAGGGCGACACCCATGTCCCCACCCGTCGGGACACCCATGTCCCCACCGGTAGGGACATGGGTGTCCCTACCCCCCTCGGCCGGGGACCCTTCGCCATCAGGGGGGGTGGGGACACCCATGTCCCCACCCCCTGCGAGAGCCTGTTCCTGCTGGTCAGCACCCGTTTCCGCAGGCTTCCGGGTCGTGGTCTTCTTCGCGGCCGCCTTCTTCGCGGCCGGTGCGGCGGTCTTCTTCTTCGGGTTCCGGGACTCCCGTTCCTTCCGGCGGGCCTCGGCCTCCCGCTCCTCCTGGGCCTGGAGACGCTCGGCGTGCGCGGCCCGCCAGGCGCCCAGGTCGAAGGCCGGCGCGTGCTCGGCCAGCCACGCGTCCGCGTCGAACCCCCGGACGGTGTGGCCGTAGCGGGCCACCAGCTGCGGCGGGGTCGTCAGGGGAGGCAATTCGTTGTCGAGCAGCCACCCGTCATGGAGGTGGTACACGTTCGCGTCGTTCTCGTCCGGCTTCCCCGCCACCTTCCGATGTTCGACGGTGACCAGCCCCACCTCCTTCTCCAGGACGTCCGTAGCGCGGTCCACCGTCTTCTTCGAGCAGGACAGGGAGGACGCCAGACGGGCCCGGTACGGGTGGCCCTGGTCGGTGTTGCGGGAGTCGACGCCCGCGAACGTGATCAACCGGAAGTAGAGCGCCACGGCTTGCCCGGTGTTCAAGAGCGGGTCCGGGTCGGCGGACACACAGACCGCGAAGCGGCCGTATCGAAGGCCGGTACCGCCGACGCGGTAGACCGTGGGGCGGTGCGAGTTCGACGGGTAGCTGGTCACCGGACACCCGCCAGGGTGGTGTCGGTGGTACGGGTGACAGTGGAGGCCGGGGTGATGGAGTCCACCCGGTGGGCCGACAGGCCCGTGGTGACTACGGCCGTCATGGCCGGTACCGTGTGCAAGACGTCCTGCTCTCTCACGGGGGCGTACCCCGACGTAGAGCCCCGAGACCCTCGGGCCTCGGGGAGCTGAACCGGCTGACCTTCCACCCGCCAAAGTGTTCGGGTCGCCGGGGATGACCAGTGGTAACGCGCCCTCTCGGTTCCCGCCGAGGGGGCGTTTCCATGTCCGGGGTGGGGTGGCGCCAGATAGGCGTCTGTGTCGCGGTTCGCGCCGCCACACTCCGAACGGCACATTCAACCGCACACCGTGACTTCTCGTCACAGTCTCGGTCAGATGTGCGAAGGCCCGGCCGCCGGAGCAGCCGGGCCAGCAGGCCGCCGTTAGCTGAGCGGCACGCCGTAGCGCAGCGTCCAGCCCGGGGCCAGGGTGTGGGTCGTGTGCTCCACCAGGCGGCCGTCCTCGGTGCGTGCGGTGTGCTCGATGGTGAGCAGCTCCCGGCCGGCCTCCACGCCGAGGGCCTCGGCCTGCTCGGCCGTCGCCGGACGAAGGCTGACGTCCTCGGTGACGTCGGCCTGTGCCAGACCCGCGTCGGACATGCGCGAGATGATGCCGCCCACCCCGGTGTCCACCTGGCCGACGGCCGGCGCGGCCTCGGCCACGAAGCCCGGCACATAGGTGGTGCACAGCTGGACCAGCCGGTCCCCGTCGAACATCCGGCGGGAGCGGACCACGACGTCCCCGCCGCCGAGGACCTCGGCCAGCTCGGCCGGGGCCGGGGCGGTGGTCACGTCGACCTCGGCGCGGGGCGTCCCGCCGGCCTGGCGCGTCTCCGCTTCGAAGGCCCCGTGGGCGCCGCCCTGGGCGCGCTGGGCGTAGCGGGTCCGGGCGTCGCGCAGGATTCCGCCGGTGGAGTCGATGGTGTTGCTGGGCATGTGGTGCGCTCCCTCGTGATGGTGGTGGTGTGCTCGGTGGTGGTCAGGCGGGGTCGATGGCCCAGGTGTAGGACAGGGTCCAGAGCGAAACCGGCATGACGTGAACGGCCAGTTCACTGACCCGGCCGGTGGCCGTGCGGCCTATGTGCCGGATCTCGAACACGTGCTGTTCCGCGGTGATGCGCAGCGCGGCGACCTCGGGGCCCGTGGGCCGACGCACGTCGATTTCCTCAGTGATGGACTCCTGGGCGTGGCCGTAGTCGGCCAGGCGGGACTTCGACCCGCCCGGGCCGGTGTCCTGCTCCTCCAGCTGAGTGCCGAAGGCGATGTCCCCCGGGAAGTAGGACGTGGCCAGCTGCGCGACCGTGGCGCGGTCGGCACGGACGCCCGCCTTATCGGCGGTCATGACCCGCTCCCGGACCAGGACCTTTTCGGCCGCGCCGACGCCGAGCAGCTCGGCCAGGTGTGCGGGCGCAGGCTCCCGGGCGATCCGGGTTGCACCCGCCCGGTACTCCAGGCCGAGGCGGGCCAGCTCGGCCGCGAACGCGCCGCGGGCGCCGGCGGTTTCGCGGGCGGCCTTCGAGTAGCGGTACGTGGCGTCCCGGCGGATCTTGCCGAGCTGCTCGGCCACGCGGGTGCCGCCGTTCTTGCTACTGGTGACCAGCCCTTCGTCCACCAGGGCGCGGTAGGCCAGGCGCACGGTCTCCCCGCTCCACTTCAGTTCGGCGGCTTTGTCGCTGATCTTCGGCAGTAGGGCGCCAGGCGGGAGTTCGCCGGTCCTGATGTCCTCCCCGATCTGGTCGGCAAGCTGCCGCCACTTCGGGGTACGGGCGTGCGCCACGGGCGTGGCCTCTCTGTGTGTCCAGACCGGTGTTCCGGTGACGCCAATACAACCACACATCTAGGTGTGTTGACAGTCGGGACGCGGAGTGACACAGTCGTCACATCGCCAGCCGGACCGGGATGCGACCCCGGGAAGGTAGGCCGATAACAGCACTACCGCCACGCCTAGATCCGGGATGCGACCCCGGAAAAAGGGCGCACCGGGCAGGGATGCGACCCCGTGCCCGGTGCTGTGGCGGCGCCCACTCGACATCACCGAGAGGAGCACCACCGTGAGCACCAGTGTGCCCGTTTCCGCACAGCGGAACGTCACCACCCCCGAGTTCGCCGCGCCGCGCCCCGGGGTCCGGACGTCCAACACCTTCGCCGCGTGGATGGACCGCACCGAGGCCCGCCTGGACCTCTCGGTCCTGACCGGCCTGGACACCGACCTGGTCCTGGGCGCCGAGGACGCCAGCCTGGCCTCGGACATGATCCGCCTGGACGCCCTGGCCGACATGCTGGACAGCGGCTTCATCACCCCGCAGGACATCGCCGCCGGCTACGGCCGCGCCGCCGTCCTCGCGGACACCCTGGGCCTGGACCCCTACCGCCTGGGCGTCGCCGAGGACATCGAGCGGGAGGACGACGCCGACGGATGGGCCTCGGACTACCGGCCCGCCGGTATCTGGCCCGTGACCGACGCCGCCCTGTACGGCGACACGGACACCGAGCTGGCCCGGGGGTGGGCCGCGTGAGCGCCACCCGCACCGGCCGCGCCGCCCAGGCCGCCCTCACCGCCGCCGACCGCATGCACCCCGTGGCCCTGCTGCTCCTGGTCCTGGTCCTGGCCGCGCTCGGCCTGGCCGCCCTCCCGTTCCTCACCGCCGCGGTCACCGCCCTGGTGACGGCCGCCGCCGCCGTCGCGAAGGCCGCCGTCCTCACCGCCGCCGCCGGCCTGCTGGGCCGCATGGCCTTCCGCCTGGCCGGCACCGTCCGCCCGAGGAGCGTCTGATGGCCGCGAAGAAGACCGCCACCCGCAAGACCACCGCGAAGGCGAAGGCCGCCCCGGCCGCGAAGGCCGCCGGGTTCTCCCCGCTGCTGCTGGTCCTGGCCGCCCTGGCCGGTGTCTGGGCCCACTGGTCCATCGGCACCCCGGGCGAGACCGCCGGCACCTTCCTGACCCGCTTCGTCATCGTGACCGGACTCGCCTACTGGGCCCTGGCCGGACTCTTCAAGGGAGGCCGTAAGTGATCCGCTTGATTCGCACCGAGACCCTGCGCGACCTCCAGGCGAAGGCCGACCGCACCGTGGACGCCGAGCTGGACGCCGTCGCCGCCGGCCTTACCTCCCTGGCCTACCAGCACATGCTGGAGGACGAAGAGAAGGTCACCACCGAGCTGGCCGCCTCCCGCGACGCCGAGACGATCCGCGCCGACCTGGCCGAGGCCACCGCCGAGCAGCACCTGGCCGATTGGAAGATCGTTCGCGACGAACTGGCCGAGCTGCTGGAGGAGATGCAGCAGCTCAAAGAGAAGCGGGACCGCTACCTGGCCACCAGCTCCCGCCGTGACCGCCAGCTGTACGCGCTCCAGGACGCCTTCCGCTCCCTCACCCCCGTGATCTGCGGCACCGGCCTGACCGACACCGAGCGCGTCAACCAGGTGTCCGCGGTCATGGCAAACAACGCCGAGCACTTCGACCCCTACCTGGCCGCCTGCGCGTACGCCGTCCACATGGGCGCGCTCATCAGCCCGGCCCGGTCCGGGAAGGCGGCGGCGGGCGCCGCCATCACGGCCGCCATCGACACCGTCCTGGCCGTCACCTCCCCCTCCCACACCGACCCGCACCCCAGCACGACCAGCACGAAGGAGATCCACCGGTGAGCGCCCCCTCTTTCACCGAGCAGTCCGCGAACGCGGAGAAGACCCGCCTGGAGGCGTCCACCGCGGCCGCCGAGGCCGAGGCCGCCCGCCGCCGCCAGGAACTCCTGGACGCCCCGAAGATCGCCGCCGCGCAGGCGAAGGCCGAGGAGATCCGGCGGGAGGCCGCCGCGAAGGCGAAGGCCGACCAGGACGCCGACGCCGAGGAGCGGGCCGCGAAGGTGAAGGCGGCCGCCGAGGAGCAGGCCGCCGAGGAGGCCGAGCGGGAGCGCCAGGCCGAGGTCGCCCGACGTGACGCGAAGGCCGCGAAGGCGGTCAAGGCGTTCGCCATCGCGTGCTTCCTGGTCGCCATGCCGCTCCAGCTGCGGGCGTTCTGGTCCCCTGACCGGCCCTGGGACATGCTGGCCCCGCTGGTCCTGGAGTCGGCGGCCTGGGTGATGATGCGCCAGGCCGAAGCGGCCATAGCGGCACGCCGCACGGTGTGGCAGTACCTGACCGGCGCCGCCATCGCCGCCGCCATCGCGGCCGGCGTGAACGTCTACGACGGCGCCACCCACGCGAACATCGGCCTGGCCTTCGGATTGGTCGGCGGGTTCTGCTCCCTGGCCGGCCCCACGTTCTGGGCCATCCATGAGTTCGGCGCCCGGGCGAAGAACGCGAAGGCGACCCGCGCCGAGCGGAAGCTGGCCGACGCCCAGGCCGCGAAGGCCGCCGCCGACCTGGAGGCCGCGAAGGTCACCGCCGAAGCCGAGGTGGAGGGCAAGCGCCTGGAGGCCGAAGGCCGGCGCCAGGTGGAGGCCGACAGGCGGGCCGCCATCGAGGAGAAGAACACCGCGGACCGGGTGGCCGCCGAGGCCGAGCTGGCCGAGCAGGACGCGAAGCGCGCCACCCTCTACCCGGACGCGTGGGAGCAGTTCGAGCGGATCCTGGCCGCGCACCCGCTCGGCCAGATCAGCCGGGACCGCGCCTGGGACGAAGCCCGACGGGCCGCCGCCCACCCGGACGTCTGGGACCACTACCAGGTCCTGTCCATCAACTCGGTGAACGTGAAGGCGTCCGACCTGTGGGCCGACGCCTGGGTGACCGTGAAGGGTCTCCCGCTCGGCCAGACCATCGAGTCACTGGCCGCGAAACTGGCCGCCCGGGAGTACGTGGAGCAGACCCTGGCCGAGCACATGACGGCCGCCGGACACCTGGCCGTGGAGGAACTCCTGGCGGACATCTTCCGCACCGGCGGCGACGGCGGCGGCACCCCGGCCAAGGGGGGTCCGAAGAAGCCGCAGGGAGGCCCCACCGAGGGCGCTACAGCCCTTGTGAATATTGGGCGGGAGGGGGATACGTCCACGCGCTACAAGCACGACACGGACCCCCTGACGGACGAAGTCCTGGACGCCGCCCGCAAGCTCCACGACGCCGCCCCCGCACAGTTCTCCACCCCGGCCGTGGCAAAGATCCTGGGCCGGTCCCCGAACTACGCGAAGCGCGTCCGTGACGCCGTCCTCGCCGCCGTCAAGGCCGAGCAGGACGACGCGACGAAGTAGCGCCACCCCAGGGGCGGGCAGGCCACCCGGCGAAGGGCCCAGGGCCCACGGGCAGAGCACCCGCCCCACCCACAGACCACACAGATGACGCCCCCCGGCCCGCTTCCTACGGCCGAGGCCGGGGGGCTCCCCCATGCCCGAACGCACACGAGGAGCAGCCATCATGACCGACCTTCACGCCGAGACCGAACTGACCGCCGGCGCCTCCAACGTGATCACCTTCCCCACCGCCTGGACGCCCGAGGCCCACACGGTGCCCGAGGCCGCCGAGGTCCACCGCATCACCACCGCCCTGGGGCCGGCCACCGTCGACCTGGGCAAGACCACCGCCCCGGCCGCCGCCGACACCGAGGCGTTCAAGGTCCCGCCCACGCTGGTGGTCGGCGCCCCGAACTTCGGCCTGGAGCTGGCCGAGGACATCGAAGGTGACCTGCCCTGGTTCCCCCTGTGGACCCGCAGCGCGGACGGGTGGAAGGCCCGCGGCCACGTCGTGCTCCGCAACCGGCGCCGCGCCGCCCGCCGCTGGGTGTCCCGCCAGCGCACCGAGCGCGGCCACGCCGCCCAGTTCAAGCGCGGCACCGTACGGACCGCCGAGTGGGTCGGCGGCCTGGAGGGCGCCAACGTGGACGCCGCCCGGAACCTCGCCTACATGACCGCGAAGGACTCCCGCCAGTCCGCCCGCAAAGCCCGCTTCAAGGTCCTGCCCTCCAGTAAGGCGAAGGCCCGCGCCGAGGCGGAGAAGACCCAGACGGCCGCCATCGCCGCCGCGAACCTCTACAAGAAGACGAAGAAGGACCGGAACAGGGCCCGCATGTGGCGCGGCGCCACCGCGTACGTGCCGCCCGTCGCCGCGATCACCGGCGGGTACGTCACCCAGGGCATGCTCGGCGCCGCCTCGGGCGCCCTGGCCACCTTCACCGGCGGCGCGTTCGTAGGTCGGCACCCCAACTACGTGGACGACACGTACGGCAGTGAGTTCGAGTACCTCGGCGACGGCGTGGCGATGACCGAGCCCCTGTTGAACCGCGTCTACATCGCGGCCGGGGTCATCGCGAAGGATGAGTCCCTGCGCATGGTCACCCCCGCGATGCTGGAGCGCGACGGCCGCGCCTGGTGCGCGATGTTCGACCTTCCCCCGGGCGTCACCGCGAAGAAGGCCATGGCCGCCAGTGAGTCGCTCGCCTCGGCGTTCGGCGTGGAGGTCGCCCAGGTCGACCAGGGCCGCGCCGGCCGCGCTGGGCGCATTGACCTGCGGGTGTCGAAGGAACTTCCGTTCACGGGCGACCCGGCCCCCGGCCCGCTCCTGGCGCACGAAGGCCCGATCAACTTCTGGAATCGCATCTCCATGGGCGTCACGGCACGCGGGGAGCAGGTGATGACGTCCTGGGTGGAGCGCTCCGGCCTGTTCGGCGGTGAGCCCGGCGCCGGGAAGTCGGCGGCCGCGAACAACGTCCTGTTGGCGGCCGCGCTGGACCCCCGGGTCTCCCTGTGGCTGGCCGACGGTAAGGGCGGCGGTGACCTGGAGTTCTACGAAGGCATCGTGGATGAGTACGAACCCGACGGGGACGGGGACGCCATGCTGGCCTTCCTGGAGAAGCTCCACCGGGAGATGAAGGCGCGCTACCGGTTCTTGAAGTCGCTCGGGAAGCGGAAGGTGACCGAGGAACTGGCCGCGAAGTACCCGCAGCTGCGACAGCTGGTCTGCTACATCGACGAACTGGCCGGCTACCTCACCGACGACGAGAAGCTGGGTAAGAAGATCGCCAGCCTGATTCGGCGCATCGTCTCGAAGGGCCGGGCCGCCGCCATCATCACCATCTGTGCGACCCAGAAGCCCGCGTCCGACGTCGTCCCCACCGGCCTGCGAGACATCCTGTCCATCCGCTACGCGCTGCGCTGCCTGACCCCGCAGGCGTCCGACACCGTCCTGGGCCAGGGCGCGGCCGCCGCCGGCTACTCGGCGAAGGCCATCGAGTCTGAGATGCGCGGCGCCGGGTTCCTTTGGGCCGAGGGGACGAACCCCGTGATGGTGCTCTCGCACTACTACAACGACGACGAAGTGGTGGCCCTGCTCACCCGGGCGTACGCCATGCGCCAGGCCGCGGGGACCCTCCCGGCCGGGGAGCAGCCGGTGGCCCAGCAGCTGCGCGCACTCGGCACCGACGAAGGCAACGTCCTGGCCGTCCTGGTGGAGGCGTTCGAGGAGTACGAGCAGGACGGGGAGCGGGGCGCCGAGTGGCTCCCGACCTCGGCCCTGATGGAGCGCCTGACGGCCGCCGGGGTGGAGATCACCGAGGCCCGCCTGGGCAAGCTGGTGGCCCGCACGGCCGAGGAGTCGAAGCGCCAGGAGTGGGACGGGAAGAAGACCGCCGGCTACCCGCTCACCGCGATCACCACCGCCGTGGCGAAGGTCTTCGAACTCACCGCCTGACCAGCTCCACCACCCTGTCCCGACCCTGTCCCGCGCCCTGGTTCATCCCGGTATGCACCGGGGCGCGGGCCTGACCCCGGCCGTGCGGACCCTGTCCCGGCCGGACAGGGTCACCCCACCCCCGGACAGGGTCCCTGACACCGTCTGACCTGCGACAACGCGGCGACGGACAGGGACAAAGACAGGTACAAACCCACCCAGACGCCCTTCGCCGAGGAGACCCGCCGTGCACACCGACCCCGCCCCGTACGCCACCACCCACCCGGTGCCGGCCCCGGCCTACGTCCTCACCGACGCGTCCGGCCGCCAGGTCGTCGTCCAGGCCGCCCACCCGGTGAACCTGGCCCCCGCCCCGACCCTCCAGCACGCCGCGCCGGCGCACTACTACCCGGCCGCCCCGTACCCGGCGGAGCAGGGCGGCCCGTTCCTCACCCCCGGCATGAAGTGGGTCCTGGTCGGCGGCGTCGCCATCGGCACGGCAGGCCTCGGCCTGTGGGGACTGTCCCTGGCCGTCGCCGCCATCGCGGCCGCCCTGGCCGCGCTGGTGAAGGCCCTGATCACCCTGGCCGCGATCCTCGGCGGCGGCGCCGTCCTGCTGCTCCTGCTCCGCGTGAACAAGGGAAGCGGCCGCGCCCCGGCCGGGGTCACCATCGTGCAGACCGTCAAGGGCCGCCGCTCCAGCATCAAGAACCGGTGGTGAACGATGGCCACCGCACTGCACCTTGAACCCGGCGCCCTGCTCGGCGAGCAGCTGCTGGCCTGCGGCGCCTGTGACGACTCCTGGGCACACCTGGTCATCACCCGCAGCGCCCCGCCCTTCGAGCCGTGGGCCGCCGTCGTGAACTGCGGCGCCTGCGGGGCCCTGGTGGACACCGGCGTGACCAACGGCCTGATGGACGCCGTCTGGTCCGCGACCACCGAGGCACAGCTGGACTTCGCCGCCGAGTGGCGCGACCTGATCCTGACCGGGACCCGCCGGCCCACCCTGGAGGAGAAGGTGACCGAGGCCGCCGAGTACGCGGCCGCCGAGGTCAAGGCCGAAGTCGGCAAGCGGGTGCGGAAGGTGAAGACCGCGCCCCGCCGGTGGCGGAAGAAGGCCGTACGCAAGCTCAAGACCTCGGCCCGCCGCGGCCTGCGGAAGGCCACCCGCGCCGCCGGCCGCCGCGCCCGCAAGATGGCCGCGCCCGCCGCGGCCGCCCTGCTCCGCACCGCGTGGAAGCTGCGCACCGGCCAGCCCTTCGACCCGGACCAGGCGGACGTCGCCGAGGACCAGGAGCAGGGCGACGGCGGGGAGCAGCCGGTGAAGATCCCGCCGGTGGCCGCCTACCGGAAGGCCCTCGGAATCCCGGCCCCGCGCCGCTCCCGGAAGTGCCTGGTGTGCGGGTCCAGCTCGGGCGGCGGCACCATCCCCCACCCCGAACTCACCATCCCTTGCCCGTCCTGCTGACGTGGCGGGCCGACCCCCGGGGCGCCACGCTCGGGGGTCTTTTCCTGCCCCTCGGTTGAACATGGGTTGCACACGAGTGCAACTAAGGGTTAGGGTCTGAGCTGCACCGAGGAACGAACCACCGATCGAAGGGACATCACCATGACGACCACGACCACCACCCCGGCCGCCACCACCGAGGCCCGCCTGAACCAGGCCCGAAACGAAGTCCTCGCCGAGATGGGCCGCGCCGACGCGAAGGCATCCGCCCTGCTGACCGTCCTGGGCCTCCCCCTGACCGTTCTGATCGCCGCCGTCCCCGGCAAGGGCTTACCGACCGCCGCTCTGGTCTTGGTCGGCCTCGGCGCGCTCGGCCTGTCCGCCGCCATGGCCATGGCCCTGCTGGTCATCCGCCCCCGCCTCGGCGGAAGCCCCCGAGGCTCTTACCTCCACTGGGCCACCTGCGCCGGCGCCGAGGGCGTCACCACCGACCTGGCCGAGGGCCACAGCGCGGACCACGTCGCCCTGATGTCCCGCATGGTCCTGCGCAAGTACCGGACGATCCGGCGGGCCATCGACACCACGGCGGCCGCCCTCGGCGCGCTGCTCCTGGCCCTGCTGACCGCGCTGACCCTCGCCTGACCCGAACCCGACCGATCGCCACCACGAAGGGACACCACCATGACCGAGACCCCGCCCGAGACGATCCGGTACACCGCCGATGTGGTCTGCATCCGAGCTGGCCACGTCCTGATGATCGAACGGGGATGGCCGCCCCACCAGGGCCAGCTGGCCCTCCCCGGCGGCCACGTCGACCCGGGCGAAACCGCCCTGGCGGCCGCCGTGCGGGAGCTGCTGGAGGAAACCGGCGTCCAGGTCTCGCCGGACGACCTGACCCTGATCGGCGTCTACGACGCCCCGGGCCGTGACCCGCGGGGCCGCTACGTGACCGTGGCCTACGCCGCCACCGTCCCGGCCGACACCACCGCCCAGGCCGGGGACGACGCCGCCGCCGTCCAGTGGGTCCCGCTGGACAACCCCGGCGCCCTCGCCTTCGACCACGCCGCCATCGTCCGCGACGCGCACCGCATCACCGGGACGACCTCGGGCGTCTGACCGCGCCACCCCGGACCAACGACCCGACCACGAAGGGACACCACCATGACCGAGTCCACCGACCTGATGGCCGCCCTGCGGACCGTGTTCACCCTCCAGGCCGAAGGCGACCAGCTCACCGTCGACCAGCGCGCCCGCGCCGCGTACGAGCAGCTGCTGGCCGAGTACCAGGCCACGACCGAGGGCCTGGGCGACAACGAAGAGCAGCTGTTCGCCGAGCTGGCCGAGTACGGCGACAACATCCCGGCCGAGGTCACCGAGGCCCGCCTGATCGCCCACTACACCCGCCGGGTGGAGACCCTGCGCCCCCTGGCCACCGACCCCGCCCTGGTGGCGGCCGCCGGACAGATCACCGACCTGCTGGCCACGTGCCAGGCCGAGCTGGACCGGCTGACCGTCGCCGACGTCCACGTGATCAGCTTCGGATACGGCCACCAGGACGGCGAACACCCGCCCGCCGCCACCGTCGTGGTGGATCTTCGCCACCACTTCCGGGACCCGCACGTGGATCCCGCCATGCGACAGATGACCGGCCACGACCTCCCGGTGTCCCGCAACGTCATGCAGACCGCCGGTATCACCGAGCTGCTGGAGGCCACCGCCGCGCAGGTCCTCGCCTACCGCAAGGGACCCAACCCGGGCCCGGTCACCGTGGCGTTCGGGTGCGTCGGCGGACGTCACCGCAGCGTCGCGGCCTCCCTTGCCCTCCCGAGCTTCATCCGGGCCGCCGGCGGGGAGGACCTGACCGTCCGCGTCGCCCACCTCCACGACGGCCAGCCCGTGATCCAGCGCTGACCACCGCACCATCCGGGGCCCGGCCACATGGCCGGGCCCTTCCCCGTCGCCACCGAAGGAGACCCCGTGCGACGCACCACCACCCTGGCCGCCACCGTCTTAGCCCTCGCCGTCACGCTCGGCGCCGAACAGGGCGGGTGCGCCCCCGCCCCGGCTGACAACAAGGGCAACGTCACCGGCGGCGGCGGGTCCGACTGCCTGTTCGTCCCGCACATCCCCCACGTCAAGGCCGGCCAGCTGGTGGCCCGCGTAGACGAGACGTGCGGGAAGCCGATCCTGCGCCAGTCGTTCACCGTCATCCTGGAGAAGCGCGACCAGGCCGGGAAGTGGGCCGAGGTCAAGCGCGACGCCTTCGACAAGGCCCCCGCGCTGCGCGTGACGAAGGAAGCGAAGGTCACCGCACCGTGTGTGCCGGGCGTCTACCGTACGAGGTACCACGCCACCGTGGAGGGGCTCCACGAGCCCGACGGCCAGGCCGACAAGGGCGGCGCCTTCACCGGCCCCACGGTGATCACTAAGGAGCAGTGCGCATGACGGACACCGAGTACGGGGGAATCCAGCGCGGTGACGGCCCCTGGGTGCGCATCCCCGTAGGCCCGCGCCCCGCCGGCGCCACCGCGGTGCCCGAGCTGGCCCTATGGATCGGTGGCCGCCCCGCCCCCCGGTGGCGCCGCGTACTGCGCTCGGCGGCCTTCCGTCTCCGAGCACTCCGTATGCGTGTCGTGCGGCGGGCCCGCTGACCCGAAGACCGAAAACAATGGCGCCTGTCAGACCCTGCATCTGACAGGCGCCATTGGCGTATCCGGCCGCTGACCTGGGGTGCTGTCCGGGTGTTGTGTGACGCTCGCCGCACCCGGACCGGTAGTTATCCACAGGGGGCCACCGTCGGCGGGCGCCTGATCTAGACTCAACACCGGCTAGCTCGGGCACCGTTCGCGGACCTGCGAAACGCCATCAGGGTGAACTCCCCTGGTGGCCCACGCAGGTTCACCGAAAGGCGCCACCGTGAGCGACACCACCGACCCGAACCAGGTCACGCCGCCAGACGACCCGTCCGACGAAACGAACCAGGAGACCGGTCACCCCGCCCCGGAAACGGACGGCCAGGACCCCGAGCAGTCGGGGACCGACGCCGCACCGAACGACGACGGGAGCACCACCCCCAAACCGAAGAAGACCTTCCGGCGGAAGCTGGCGGAGAAGTTCGGACTGGGGGCCGCCGAAGGCGTCGGAGACGGCGCCGGACGATGGGTCTTCGGCGAGATCCTGGAGAACTTCCTGGACCGCAACGCCGAACGGCCCGCCCGAGGGCGGACCGCTGGTGTACTGCTGTAACACTCTGCTGGTAGGCAGATAGAGACTCGCCCTTCGGGACGCTCCGGGTGGTTGGACACCTGGTTCCGTAGGGCGTTTCTCATGTCCAAGACCGGATATGTACTCGCCGGAACCGGATATGAACTCACCGGAAGCGGATACAACGTGGCCTTGTGAGGGCCCAATCTAGCAAGGGTTCCGCCCGTACGTAGGGCCGTACGTACAGTGGCCCTCCACACAGTCCGAACCCATATTTCCGTACAGGATCCGAGCGGGAAACGGGTCCGGGCCGTCTCGGAAACGTGTGGGCGCGGTCTTGGAAACGGGTCGGAACCGCCTGGGAAGCGGATGGCCTGCGGGCCGGAAACCGGGTACCGGACCGCGTCGTGATCTTCACCACCGCGCCGAACCCGCCCGTACGCCGCCCGCCCCCTGGCCGCCGTTCAACCCGGCCGCCGTCCAGGGCCGTTCGCCACCAGGCCGCCGTCGGCCCCGCCGCGCCGGGCCTCGGGACGCGAACAGGGCCCTGGCACCGCACGTGCGCGGTAGGGCCCTGTCCTGTGTGGACCCGGCTAATCTGCCGAGCT
>NZ_JBYQMC010000006.1:0-15053 GCF_057834205.1 Streptomyces sp. GL_148
CCGGGGTCGGGGTGCCAGCCTTCGGCTGCCTTGATGCGGCCTCCGGCCGCAAACACTCGGAGTGACCGCCTTCGGCGGTCAGCGGCCGCTGCGCGGTCGCCAGTCGGTTCCCTCTGGCCGCTTCGCTCTGCGGAAAGTGCCTGGTCAGAGCCCACTGAACATACTGATTTGAGTAACTCACGGAAAGGCTCCTCTCGTTTCGATCTTCCTCGCGTCGGTCGCCCTGCTTCGCGCCTTCGGCACTTTGCGTGACTCATTCAGAGTAGACCAATTTTGGGTCCGGGCATAGAGAAGCGCCCCCCGCTCCGGTGGTAGGCAGAGCGGGAGGCGCTGAGTTCGATCATGTCCGGTGGACCGGACAGGTCGTCATGCGGCCTTGGGGCCGGGGGACTTGCGGCCGAGGCGGCGGAGCTTTCGGCCGGCGGCGGTGGTGCGCTCCCAACTCTCGGGGAGGTCTTCGTTCGCCCACACCTGGTACCCGGCCCACTGGAGGGTGATGGCCTTGAGGCCGCGCTCGCGCTCCTTGAAGAGGCGGACCAGGCCGCCCCCGACGAGGCAGTAGACCGCGAGCACGATCCAGGTGACCAGGTGGAGCTGGTGGAAGGCCCAGGCCAGGCCGATCACGATGTTGAGGACCAGGAGGCCGACGAGGACGGCCGCGGTGGCCCCGGCCTTGATGGCCAGGCCGGGGAGCCGGTCCCCGAAGGTCTTGGGGCTCTGGTCTTCCTCTTCCTCTCCCATGAATTCGTCTGATTCCGGGGGGAGTTCACCGGTCTTGAGGAGCTTCAATTCTGCGGGGCTCATGCGTCCATACTCCTTACGGTGCCGGGGGTAACGATGTATCCGCGCTGGTCGAGACGCGTCAGGAGAGCCCAGTTCGCGTCATCAATGGAGAGTTCGATATTGAAGAGTTCGCGGGCTCTTTCTTGGACTTCGGTGGTGCTGACTTCCCCGCAGATTCCCACGGAGTTGATAGCCGCGTCGGTCGCGAAAATGACTCTCCTCGCGAAATGGACGGCCGCTTTGTGCGCTGCTTTTCTCTTCTTGAGAGGGTTCCACATGTCTTTTTTCGCCTTTCCGGAAGGGTGGGGGATTCGGTCTGAATCCCCCACCGAGGAGGGTTATTCGGTGCCGGCACCGGAGTTCTCGAAACCCTCTGATTCGTCGGCTGCATTCACGCGGTTACGTGCCCAGCGGACGAGTTCCCTGGGGTCGTAGAGCTTCTCCCGGCCCTTGAGCTCGACGTGATCGGGGAATTGCTTGTCCCGCTTACGGGCGTTCCGAAGGGCGAAGAGGTCGCGCTGTACCTGGGTGGTGGTGGTGCCCGGCTGGGCGGGGCCGGCCACGCCCGCGCAGACCGTCTTGGCGGCCTGGGAGAGGCTGATCGGGGCGTTCTCGTCCGGGGCCTGCTCTTCGCCCTGGTCAGGGTCGGGTACGACCCTCAGGGGGCGTCCCTGTGAGTCGGACACAACCTGATCCCCCTGGTGGGCGCCCCCACTGTGTCGCATGATCCGTGAGTCAGCCGTGCCCCTCAGATCCTCGATGGTGGGCACCTGAGTGACCGTTCCGGAGAGGGCGAGCTCCCGGGCCTCCTCGTCGGTCATGAAGACGACCTGGGTCTCGTGGGCCTGGCCGGCCAAGACGACCTGGACCCGTCCGGAGTGCCGGGAAGCCTTCGGGATCGGGGAGACCTCGGGGACCAGCATTCGCCATGCATTCTGGGTGTATCGGGCGAGAATTCGGGCCGTGAATGCTTCACGCATTTCCGGACCGCCTACGGTCTGAGCGGTGAGGGACTGACCGATAAGGAGCGCGTGCATGAGCTGGGAACGGCCCATGAAAAGAAACTCTCCGTACGCCTCAACGGCCGGAGACTCGTTCCTCTTCTCGCCTTCCGGTTTGTTCTTTCCCCAGTACCGCTTAAGCCGCTTCTGGAGGGTGTTGGCCTCCTCCATGATGAGGAGAATTCGCGGCCCCATCGGGAGCGGGACTTCTCCACGCATTTCGCGGTGGACGTTCTCCTCTGCGATGGCCATGCGCCGGTTTCCCTCGGCGGCAAGGGCAATCAGGAGGTCGTGTGCGTCCTTTTCGTGTCGGATATACATCAGGTTGGGCAGGCCGTATGCCCATTTGTGGGACGTGCGCTTGAAGTCGATCAGGAATGCAATTCCGCCGTGGTGGAGAACCTGGGCCGCAAATGCCTTTGCCAGGACCGACTTTCCACCACCCGGAGCGGCGGAGAACATCACGTGCGGCGACTCGTCGTCCAGGTCGATGGACACGCTGATGTCCCGGTGGGACAGGCCGAGGAACGGTGCGCTCGGGCTGGCCTTCTGGACCAGCTTGCGGACCTCGGGGTCCGCGTACATGACCTTCATGGGCGCCCGGGGGGACTGCCGGAAGGTCATGCGGTGCTTGTTGCCGACCAGCTTGGTGGACGCCTTGACGTCCTGGAGGCCGAGCTTGGCGATGACGGCCTGGGCGATGCTGGAGGTGTCCCGGTCCGGGGACCAGTCGCCCGGGAGCTCCACGGTGACGACCTCTCCGGCCATGTCCGCGTAGGCCGGCGGGACCTTGAGGTAGTGGCCGGGGGCGACGCCCTCGGGGAGGCCCAGGAGGTCACGCAGGACCACGTGGAGGGGCCAGACCCAGTCCTTGCGGTGGCGCCATGTCACCAGGCCGTCCACGCCCCGGAATCCGGCCCAGGAGGCCGCTGAACAGGCCGCCGCGAGGCCGGAGACCTGGAGGGCGACGAGGGTCTCCGTGGGCTCCACAACGGCCGCGTAGCCCGTTCCGCCGAGCACGAACGTGCTGAACGCCCGCAGGCCGATGGTCTCCCAGCGGGACAGGTAGTCCAGGGCGTGCGGCATCCTGCCGTCCGCGCGCTTGGTGGTGAGCGGGGTGCCGCGGTGCGTCCAGGTGCGGTCGGTCCGGGGCTCCCCGTCGAGGGTGTCGCCGGAGACGAACCTCCACACGCCGTTGGCGGCCTTGGTGACGTTCTCTTCCACCTCCTTCCAGTCGGTTTCCGGTTTCGGGCTGTGGCTGGGCTTCTGGGGCGGTGCGAACATCGGGGGGACTCCTCGTAGCTCTGGCTGGGCTGCTGGGCGGGTCAAGGGCCGGGCGGGAACCCGGTCCGAGTGCCGGTCACCCCCGCTGCAATCGGGGGTGACCGGGTCGGTCTTGGTGGGACCTCATCAGCCAGACCGGACAGGTCCGGTTTTCGAGCTGGTGAGACGGGGGTCTTCGTCTGCTACAGGTGCGGATTTGGGCTGGGGTGTGACAGCGGGGTCTTGTGATCTGGGCCACTCCGGCGGGAACCAGAGCGGCTCGGATTTTCGGACCACCCATAGAGGTGTGCCGGAGCCTCGGCGTGTGACCTCAGGCCGGGTAAAACTTCGAGCGGCTAGGCGATCGGGCCACCGCGCTTGCCGGAGAGGTCGACCAGTTCCAGGTCGCCGCCCTTCCCGGAGCCGGGGGTCCCGCCGGCCATCAGGTGCGCGGTCGAGGCGAGCTGGGCCCAGACGGCGGCGGCCTGGATGGTCGCGCGGCCCTGGTCCATGAGGAGCGGGTTGTCCGTCCGTACGGCCGTCTCCATGAGGGTGGTGCCCTTGGCCAGGGCGTCCACGGCGTTGAGGGTGTAGTCGGTGTGGCTCATCTGCTGTGTGTCCTCTCGTTGTGGCTGATGGAACGGTGTGGATCTCACTGGGAACCTCACCGGAGCGACCTCACCGGGGTTCCGATTCGGCATCGGGAACCGGTCGGTGAGGCCGGTGAACTCACCGGTGAGGCGGGAACCTCACCGGTGAGTTCTGCGATCTTCCAAGCCCGGCCCTGTGGATAAAGTCCGGGGACCGGCTGACGAGGTGTCAGAGGTAGAGGCCGACCTGTCGGCCTTCCTCGCGGGCGGCCTTGGCGGCCTCGATGGCCGGCCGCTGGCGGGCGATCTCACGGCGGAGAGAAGTGGGCTTGATGTCCCAGTCCCCCATCAGTTCCTGGGCGCGGACGGCGATGGCGTCGGTCTCGAAGACGCCCTCACCAACGGCCTGTCGGACCGCTGCGGCCATGGTGCTCACAGGGGTATTGCCCGAAGGCTTGCCCAGGGGCTTACCCATCGGCTGAGAGGGCTTGCCCATTTCGACGGACGCCGCGAGAGGGGTGGGCAAGCCCACCGGAGCGACCGGCTTACCCAGGTCTGCCTCACCCTTACCCAGGTCGAGCGGGGCGGGCGTGACCAGGGCAAGCGCGGGCACTACACCCGTGTTGACCTGCGTGTTCGTGTTGCCCGAGGTCTGCCCGGCGTTGCCCGTCTCGGCACGGACGATACTGATGTCAGTAGGTGCAGTGCCCTCAGTGGTTTCCGTGGGCTTGCCCGCCGGGATCGCGGCAACCGGGGCCGCCTCGGGGGCCCCCAGGGCACGCACGCGGAGCTCTTGGTACTCCTCGCGGGTCATGCCCAGGGCCTCGGCCATCTCGCGGTGCTGGTGCTCGATCGCGAGGAGTTCACCGATCACTCCGGCCTCGGCGCGGGCAACCTGCCGCTGTACCTGGGCACGGGCGAGCATGAGCGCGGCCTTGCTGTTCTCTCCTTCGAGCCAGGCCGCGTCGGCCGGGCCGAGGTCGCGGTCGATGAACTTGAGGACTCCGAGCCAGAGAACCTTGGCCACGGCGGAGACGGCGGCACCGACCACGGCGAGCGGGATGGAGCCTGCGACCCAGCCGTGCCAGAAGATGGCGCCCATGGTCGCGGCGACGAGGATGTAGCCGAGGACGCGGGCGAACGTCCGCTTGTCCCGGTCGTACCGGGCGAGCACTTCGAGGATGATGCACGTGATCCATGCCGCATCGAAGAGGCCGGCGGCCGCGTAGCCGACGCCTCCTTCGAGGAGCGCGCCGATCGAGACCGTGGACCAGACGACCGCCACGGCGGTGAGGCCCAGGACGACCGAGGCCGCCGCGCGGATGCCGATGACGTCCCAGTTCCGCGGGGCCATGGGGACGCGGCTGGTGACGTTCTTGTCGTAGGTGTGGGTCGTGCCGTCGCGGGTGACTTCGGCCTGGACCGTCTTGACGATGTTCTTGAAGCGGAGCACTTCGGGGTCCTTTCGGGTGGCCGGGGGCGGGCGAGAGGCGCCCCCGGCCGAGGGGAGGGAAGGTCAGTTGGCGTCGGGGATGTACTCGAACCCGGCCCAGTCCGCGACGCGGTCGGCGCTCTCCATGAACCAGTCGAAGGCCGCGCGTCGGGCGCCGGGGAGGGGGAGCTTGACCAGGCCGTAGGCCAGGGCCGCGACCGGGATGGAGAAGAAGAACGCGGCGTCGAAGTCGGCCCCGGCCGGGATCAGGACCCCGAAGAGGGAGCCGGTGAACACCAGGAGGAAGACCAAAGGGCCGGCCAGCGCGAGAGCGGTGACGACGGGAATCGCGATGAGCTTGCGCATGGTCACCACCAGCCCTTCGACGCGGGCTTGGTGTCGGCCGTGGCCTTGGCCCCGGCCTTGCGGTCGATCTTGGCCTTGGCGTCCTTGTTGATGAGCTGCTGCTTGGCGGCCTGGGCCGCGTTGATCTCCGCGATGAGACGGGCCTCGGCGTTGGCCCAGATGGTGTCGATGGCCCTCTCGGCACCGGGGCTCAGCTTCTGACCCCGGACGCCCTTGGCGATGATCCGGCTGATGTTGCCCGCGAACTTGGCCTGCTCCCTGGCGGGCAGGGCGCTGACGTCGCGGCGGCGGACTCCGGCGAGCTTGAACTCCGCGACGCGGATGGCCTGGTCGAACTTGCGAGTGCTGGTCATGGTCAGCCCCTCTTCGGGTAGCGGTGGCCGGCGGGCGGGTTGGCCGAGTCGTTGACGTACAGCGAGTTGGCGATGACGTGCTCGAACCGGTCCCGCTCCGGCGGGGTCTCCTGGTCCGGGGGGAGGAGGCTCCCGCCCAAAGCGGCCATGAGCGCGAAGGTCCGTTCGCGGTCGTCGTTCTTCGTTTCGCGGCGGATGCTCACCGGGACACCCCCGGGTTCTTGCCGCTCTTGTTGCCGGAGCTGTTGGTGTTGGTCTCCTTCAACTTCCGGCTGAGGTCCTCGTCAGCCACTGTGATCACCGGTCCCGACGAGGCGGAGCCGACGGGCGCCGGAGTGGATGCTCTGGTGGACGGCCTGTTGCGTCCGGCCGACCCGTGCCGCGATGTGGCGCTGGGTCAGGCCCTGGGCCGCGAGCTTGAGGGCGGTGGCCTGCGGTGCGGTGAGGTCCGCAAGGGCGTACAGGTCCACGTCGGCCGGCGGGGCCGCGGGGACCAGACGGACGGAGATGAGCACGTCGCCCAGGTCGGTCACGACCTCGGTCGAGGACCGGCGGCGGTAGTGGTCGATCGCCGCGCGGACGGTGATGGCTCGGAGCCACCCGTACGCCCGGTCGTCCTCGGCCTGGAGCTGGTGGAGCGCGAGCGCGGCCCGCACCCAGGTCTCCGAGACGACGTCCTCGGCGGTCGCGTGGTCCCGAGTCCGGGTCCTCGCGAAGCCGAGGAGGCGGGCGTTGTGCAGGCGGAACAGCCGGTCGAGGCGATCGGCCGATTCGGCGGTGAGCCGGGTTTCGGGCGATACGCCCAGGTCATACGCTGTGGACACGGTCCCTCCATCGGGATCTAGAGCCCAGGCAGAGGGACTTAGCGGGATCTCTGCCTGGGCTCGTTTGCGTCTTGGGCATGGGCCACCTGTAGAGCCGCAGATTCACGGCCCTTCAGCCCCACACCCACAAGGTAGACCAGTAGCGGCCAGTAGCGCTACTGGTAGCGCTGAGAATGTGCATGGACTACTGTTAGAGGTGCAACGCTGCACTTGAAGGCGTGGAGCACCACGACACGGAGGGAGGCCAGATATGCCCGAGAACACTGGGTATGCCGAGATTGCCGCGTACTACCGCCAGCAGATTCAGGACGGGACGCTTGAGCCCGGAGACACGATGGAGTCGTTGAGGCAGGTCTGCGAGCGCTTCGGCGTGGCGCAGACAACCGCGAACCGCGCGTACAGGCAGCTCAAGATGGAGGGCCTGACGACCCCCAAGCCTGGTGTCGGCACCGTGGTTGCGAGCCCGCTCTCCAACAACATCGAGACTCGCGTCCGCCTGCACGCCACCACTGGCAAGGCCCTCGGAGGCGGGGAGAGCTCCCGCATCCTGGAGATCGGGACCACCGGAGCAGATGAGCTTGTGGCACCTCGTCTAGATGTGTCCCCCGGAACCCCGGTCCACGTGCGCCGCCGACTGGTGAGCAGGAATGGTGTACCAGTACACATCAGCAGCTCCTACTACCCCGCGTACGTCATCGCCGCCACGCCGGAGCTGACCGAGCCCGTCTCCACTGGAGGCTCGCGGGAGTTGGCCGCCGAGCGGCTCGGAGTCGCTCAGGACCATGTACTTGAGGAAGTGACTTCCCGTCGCGCGAGCGAGACGGAGAAGGCCAGCCTCGGCTTGACCGCAGGCGAGGTCATCGTGACCCAGGTCGTCCGGACCGTAACTCTGGAGGATGGCCGAGTCGTTGAAGTCGCCGTGAAGGTGGCCGGCGGCTCGACAATCCTCCGGTGGTCTACATCCCTCAACGGGTCGTGACCTCAATAGGTGATGGGGTGGGAAACCACTCCACCTGTGGCCTGATCTTCCCTGTCTCAAATGAGGTTAGGGTCACAACAGAAAAGAAGAGAGGCCCTACCCCTCAGCGGCTACCACACCTCTGAGAGAAGAGCCTCTCTAACGCATAGGAACGACGACCAGGTCGGTCCCTCACCTACCACTCTACGGGTTCCCTGGACCCCGTGGAATGAGGGACCGCCCGGAGAGAAGGATGGGTGGCATCCCAGCCACGACGTAATGCAGTAGAAAAGACGAGGTCAGACCCGGGTTCCCCCGGTCCGGAGATCGCTGTTCCGGACGAGTGGCGCTACTCCGTGGGTGCTACCGGCTGGCTTCGCGGCGCGTACAAGCTGCGCGGCCGGGGCCAGGAAGGGCGCTGGGTGCTCCTGGCTCCCCTCCCGTACGTCACCGAGGTCGTGATCAAGCGGGACGGTGAGGGTGAGCCCACCGATCACCTGTACCGGCTGACCATGGACCCGATGTCCGCGCTGAGTGTGTTGTGCAGCCGCCGGGACATCCAGCGCGGCGTCTGGGCCTCCAAGCTCGGCGTCCCGCTCTCCCTGGACGACCGGGTCGTCAAGGCGGTCGGGACCGCGATCCTCTCCCTGGCCACCGACGCGCCCTGGATGGAGTCCAAGCCCACCTGGAGCGAGAGCTCCCTCCACATGCCCTCGGGCAAGAGCGCTCCGGCCGGGTACGGCGTGACCGTGGGCGAGGAGGAAGACGCGCGGGACAAGTGGCTCCGGGCCTGCAACCTCCTGGCCAAGGAGGGAAACGAGAAGGCCGCCCTCTACCTGGGCGCCGCGTTCGCCGGCATCTATGTCCGGCGCTTCGACCGGCAGTCGGCCATCTGGCACAGCTGCGGGAAGTCGTCCGGCGGCAAGACGACCTGCATCCTCGGTGCAGCTGCTCTGTTCGGTCCGCCGCAGAAGGTCAAGAAGTCCTGGGCCATGGCTCCCGTGGCGTTCACTGCATCCCTGATGAAGCTCGGCGTGCTCACCGCCTTCCGCGACGAGGCCGCCCGGATGGGCCGCAAGTCTCCGCGTGAGATGGAGACGATGCTCTTCGACATCACCGAGGGCGGCGACCGCGAACGGACGAACCGCGAGACCGGCGACACCTACACCATGGGGTTGTGGTTCGGGAACATGATGTCCACGGGCAACGACAGCCTGTTGGACATGGCCACGGACAACGGCGGCCTGAATGCTCGCGTGATGGAGCTGACCGCGCCGCTGACCGACTCCAAGGAGACCTCGGACAAGCTGGTCGTGCTGACCAAGCAGGCGGCGGGCTGGCCGTTCAAGTGGCTCCGGGACACGGTCACTCCGGCCGATGCCTGGACGCACATCGCCCAGGCCGAGCGTGACCTCGGGGTCGAGATCCTGGACGGGGTGCCCGGCCGGATCGGGAAGGCTCTCGCCACCGGAGTGGCCGGCGCCTCCCTCCTCGAGGAGCTGACCGGTTCCGAGGGTGTGCGCGACTCCGCGATGCGGGCCGCGCGGGCCGCGCTGGAGAACCTGGTGGCCGAGGCCGCCGGGGTGGCCATGGAGCCCGGGGAGAAGCTCCTCAACGCCGTGGTCGAGGCGGTCGCGGCGGACCCCGCGTCGTTCCCGAACAGGGCGATCTACACGGGGGACCTGGTCCCGGACTACCAGCTCCGCAACATCATGGGCGTCACCTACTCCGAGGGTCCCGAGCGCCGGATCGCCGTGTTCGCCAACAAGCTCAAGGTGATCGCGGAAGGCGCGGGGATCATCTCGCCCCGCACCGGTCTTCGAGACCTCAGGAACGATGGGGTCCTGGTCCCCGAGGAGCACGACTCCCGGAAGGGGCTGACCAAGCGCGAGTCCCTGGGAGATGAGCATGGGCGGGTCTCCTGCTACGTGTTCCGGCGTCCGGCCGAGGAGGCGCCGAAGCCCGCGTTCACGGCGGAGCCGACTCCGGCCGTGGCTGAGGAGCCGTTGGCCCCGCAGCCTCCCCTGCCGTTCGACATCCGGCCTGAGGAGACTCCCTCGGACGCTGTTCCGGTCGCGGCGGTCCCCGCTCCGGTCGCGGCGGTCCCCGCTCCGGTCGCGGCGGTCCCCGCTCCGGTGACGGCCGAGGCCGCTCCGGTCGTGGCGCCGGACGCTCCGGCGGTGCCCTCGGCACGGTCGGCCCAGCACACGGCCAGGCCCAAGACCCCGCAGCGAGTGGAGGTCCGGGCGGTCACCGCGGCCGGTCTCTTCGATCCGGCGGCCGGGTCGTTCGTGGAGCTGGAGGGCGCCGCCCTCCAGGAGCTGGCCGCGCTGGTGGACATGGTGGCGGCCGGGGCCGGCGGACGGCACGTCACCCTCGTCCTGGACGGTGAAGTCCTGGGCCGGTACGGGCTGACCGGGCCGAGGCCGACCAAGGGCAAGCCCTGGCACACGGCCTTCGACGGCCTGGTGAAGGCGGGCTGGCACCAGCCGAGGAAGAAGGATGAGGCTCCCCGGGTCCAGCCGACGACGTCGCTGGAGCACCCCGAGCGCAACGGGCACGTGCGGATCACCGTGGCCTCCTGGCTGCGTCCGCAGGAGTTCCCAAAGGGCACCAAGGACGACACCGCTGGTGCCGTGGAGATGGCGTTCCGCCTGTTCCGGTACGCGGAGCTGACCGGCTGGGCGTTCACGTCCACGGCGGCGAACACGTCGATCTGGGCGCTCCGTGGGCTCCTGGAGGACTCCTCGAAGGTGTGGCCCCGGTGGATTCCTCAGAACTCCCAGCAGTGGCCGGACTGGGAGGCTGCGGACTCCTGGTCCCGGTCGATGACCGCCCAGGAGAAGGCGATGGGGTTCGTGGTCGGGTACGACGCGATCAAGAACTACCTCCCCGCCTACTCCGCCGCGATCGTCGCGGGGGAGGAGCTGGAACACGACCGCCACCCCGTGTTCGACGAGAAGCGGGGCGGGCTGTGGCTGATGACCGTTCCCGAGTGGCCTCACGCCCAGGTCCCGGCGCCCGTTCACGAGGTCCCGGCCGGGGGCACAGTCTGGGTCACCACCGCGATCGTGAAGAGCTACGTGGAGGTCGGGATCAACCCCGAGGTCCACGAAGCGTGGACGGCCCCGGCCGTGGGGTTCGAAGGGTTCCGGGCGTTCACCCGGATCTTGCGGGACGCTCTGGCCAAGGTCGAGGCGTCCGGCGTGGACGACCCCGACGAGATTATCGTGCGGGACGCGCTCAAGAGCACGTACCGGATGCTGCACGGCAAGCTGAGGAATGACGACCAGTGGGTGATCCGGCGTCCGGACTGGGGTTACGCGGTGCGTGACGCGGCCTGGACCGGGGTGCTGCGGAAGGTGTACTCCGGCGCCGGTCTCCTCGGGAAGGTCGAGGAGCCTCGCTTCCCGATCGCCGTGGACACCGACGAGATCGTCTACCCGTCCGCGTCCGATGACCCGCGCTCGGCCGTCCCGGCCGGGCTGACCCTGGCTCCTCTCGAAGAGCCCGGGAACCTCGGCCAGTACCGTCCCAAGACCGCGATGACCACCCAGGAGTGGGAGGAGAGCAATGCCTGACGAAAGCACCCCCCAGCCCCCGAGGGAGCACGATTCCTCCTGGGCCGGGGCCCTGATGAAGAAGCTGACCAACCGCGCGTCGGGCGGCCACGAGCGGGTGGCCAAGAAGTCCGTGGGCGAGCGGCTGGGCTGGCTCGGCAAGCGCCACAAGGGCGACGAGAAGAAGACCGCCGAGGCCGCCGGGGTCTCGCCCCGGACCCTCAAGGGCTGGCTGACCGGGAAGGCCAAGCCGTCCGCGAAGAGCCTGGAGAAGTTGGCGCGCGCGGAGCGGGAGGCGATGACCGGCCTGGTGACCGCCAAGGACCGGGCCGAGGTCGACTCCTCGGTCAAGAAGGTCGGAACCCGGACGCGGGACACCCGGGTCTCCGGCGGTGCCTCCCTGTCGGCAACCATCGAGATCAGCTCCGACACCCGGCCCCGCACCATCGAGTTCGGCCGGCACCTGCCCGCCGGGTTCATGGACGAGGTCCGCGCCGCGTTCATCGAGGGCGGCGAACAGGCCGCGATGGACAAGATGCACCAGGGCTTGGCAGACCACTACTTCCACACCGACCGGTTCACCATCACCGAGGTCGAGGAGCTGAACTTCGAGGGGATCGAGGACCCCTTGGGTGACGACGTCGGGGACCAGGAGGGCCGCTACGTGTCCGACGTGGAAAGCCTCAAGCCGGGTGACTACCTGGAGGACTGAGCACAGCCGAAGGGCCCCGCTCGTTGACGATGGTCAACGGGTGGGGCCCTTCCGCGTTCCTCTTCATCCTGACACTGCCTCGGGTACCGACGTGTCAGAAAGGGGTCCTGGCCTAGCTCTGAGGGTCCGCCGGCGCGGGGCGCCAGTGTCAGTGTCAGGTGTCAGGTCGAGTAACACAGCCTGTCGCGTGTCACATGGAATTCGGGCTGTGACCTGGGGATACCCCACACCTCGTTTTGCGTGTGACAGGCGCGACAGGCGACAGCCCCGGCTACATCGCGTCTTCGATGGCCATCTCCTTGAGCCGCTTGGCGATGGTGTCGGCCAACTCGTCGTCCTTCACCAGCTCCTCGCCCAGGAGGCGCAGGACCCGGGCGAGAGCGACGGTGGTGAGGTCGTGATCAGCGGCGGCCTGGTTGCACCAGCGCTTGAGCGCACGGTGCTGACCGGGGGAGAGATCGAGGGTCACCCGGATCGGCTCCGTGCGCGGAGGCTTCTCGGTCTCACGCTTCTTGGTGGCGCCGGAAGCCGCGGCGGCGTATCGGTCACGGCGGGTCGTGCTCATGCGCTGGCTCCGGGGGAGTACGAGGTGATGAGTTCCTTGGCGGCCCGCTCGTAGGGCGTGCCCAGAGCCCGCACGCGGGTTCCGCCGGCCTGCCGGTAGCGCTTGTCGTTGTGCGGGATTTGGGTCTGGAGGGTCGGGAAGTTGTGCGTCTCCAGAACGGCCCTCACGTCCGTGTCCGGGCCTCCCTTGGTGGGCTTGGAGCTGTTCGTCCGAGTGAGCATGAAGACGACCTCGGCCTCACCCTTACCGACCTCCTCGCGGAGCTCCTGCATGTCCCGCAGGAAGTCGGTGAACTTGTCGTCGCGGAAGAGCCTGGTGACCTCTACCGGGCTCGGGGCGATCGGGATGACCCAAGTGTCCGAGAAGATCATGGCGCCCTTGGCGATGGGCTCATGGTCTTCGACCTGGGGCACGTCGATGACGACGGCGCCCCGGCCTTCGACCGCTTCGGGGAGGGTCCGGTGCAGTTGGCGGACGGCCTTGCTGATGACCGGGAACGGCATCCCGCCGGCCTGTTCGTCCCAGTCCTGGACCGACTGGCCCTTGTCCGCGTCCACCAGGATCGGGTTGTGGTTCTGCTCGTACAGCGCTTGGGCCAGGAAGATCCCGGACGTGGACTTGCCCACGCCGGGTTTCTGGCTGATGAGTGCCCATCTGTAGGTCATGGCACGGACTCTACTGGTATCAGTACGTTCCGTGGGTTCTGACCTGCGGTGATCATGCTCAAAGCTGGTCGGAAGGTTCTCCCAGAACCCCTTGTGCGTTTTACGCACAGGGTCTACCTTGAGGGTGTGCGAAAAACGCACAGCAGATCAAAGGGGAGATCAGCATGAGCGTCCACGTGACCAAGACCGGTGGCCAGAAGGCCGAGATCATCTGGAACGCCGACGCAGACGACCGGCGCGGCCGGATCGCGTTCGCCATCGAGAGTGGCCGGCTGGAGCACGCCCTCACCGTCCTGGGCGCGTCCGTGATCGAAGACCTCGGCCCCCTCGACGCACTCCGCCAGGCCACCCAGTCCACGGCCAGCCTCCAGCGCGACCTGGAGCGCAAGATGCGCGGACTGGTCGTCTCCCTCCGAGACGACCACAAGCTCTCCTGGACCGAGATCGCCGTTCTGCTCTACGACGACGGCGACAAGCGGAGCTCCGCCCGGGGCGTCTACAACGCGGGCGTCCGACAGCTCGGCCTCATCAACGCCGAGGTCTCCGAGGACACCGAGACCGACTGAACCAGCAAGGCCCGAAGTGAACCAGCGGGGGCCGTCCACTACCAGGCGCACGGCCCCCGCCCTCCAACCCCGTCACCAGAGTGGAGAACCCCATGTTCGCATCCGTCGTGATCCTGCTGTTAGCCGGTCACTGGCTCGCCGACTACCCGTTCCAGACGGACCACCAGGCCCAGCACAAGGCCGAGTGCAGCCGGACCGGATGGGCCGCCAACGTCAGCCACGCGGCCACCCACGTGGCCGCGTGCGGGATCATGCTCGCCCTCGGCGCCCTGATCCTCCCGGACCTCAGCCTCTCGCTCCTCCCGGCCGCGGTGGCCCTGCTGTGGATCGGCGTGACCCACGGGTTCATTGACCGGCGGTGGCCGGTCGCCCGCTGGATGAAGATGGCCCGACAGGAAGGCTGGGCCCAGCACGGAGGCGCCGCCCACGTTGACCAGACCGGGCACATCCTGGCCGTGGTCCTGGCCGGCCTCTTCCTCGCGGCCGTCTCCTGACTCCTCCTCAACTGAACCAGCCCCGGGCCATCAGGTCCGGGGCTGGTTCAGTTCTGCCCGCTGGTTCAGTTCCCCGAGGCCGAACTGAACCAGCGGGCAGAACTGAACCAGGCAGCGAGGCTGTGAGGCCAACAGGCCATTTCCCCAGGTCGGCAAGGGTTCTGTCAGGCTGTGAGGTCGTGAGGCGTCAGTTCCCTGGCTCGCTGGTTCAGTTCGGGCTCGCCCTGGTTCAGTTCGCCCAGGAGAAGTGAACCAGGCACCGACGCGACGTTTCCGCAGGTCAGAGGCTTGCAGCCTTGCTGTCGGTTCAGTTGGTTCAGTTCCCTGGTTCAGTTGGTTCAGTTGGGTTTTCCGAACTGAACCAGGCTCAGCCGCACGTTTCCCCAGGTCAGAGGCCGCTTGAAGATCGTTTGGTTCAGTTGGTTCAGTTTTTCCGCCGACCACACTCCACTACGCAACTTCTCGGGAGTCCCCGCCGCCCTTGGGGCTCTGGTTCACTTCCCCAGGCCGAACTGAACCAGAGCCCCAAGGGCCTCCATCCCCGGCTGACCGCCGAAGACCCAAGGCCATCCGACGCCATCACTCCAGGGTCTCTGGGCAAGATTGGTCTAGTAACTTCTAGTAACATCAGACCTCGGCTCCCTCGAAGCTGCGGGCCGCCTCCTCAAGCCGCGGGGGCGCCGGCCTTCCTCCTCCGTTCAGCCGACGAGCTCCACTGACCAAGTCAGTGACCTACTGAGATCAGTATTTTCCGTGCCCTTCCACCTGGGGTTTTGAAAAACAGGCCGCACCTCCCACCCATCGGGCTCGAACGACCAGCCCGACCCGGGCCCTCCTCGGCGCTACCGCGCCGAGGAGCTGCGGAGGCTGCGCCCCCTCAGACTCCCCCAGCCGACCGCGAAGCGGTCGCACTCCGTGAGG